>NZ_JBEXHC010000006.1:29216-30515 GCF_040607655.1 Streptomyces sp. NPDC005266 | reverse complement strand
GGTCGTCCTCCTGCACCGGGGTCGTGCTCAGCACGCAGCCGGTGTCGGGGTCGATCCGGACCTCCTTGAGGGTGTGGTCGCACTCGATCTCCACGACCCACACCAGCTTCTTCTTCTCGTCCTTCTTCTCGTCCTTCTTGTGCTCGTCCTTCTTGTGCTCGTCCTTGCGCGGGTCGCCCTTGCGGTGGTCGCCCTTGCGGTGGTCGTCCTTGCCCTCCTTGTCCTCGCGGGGGTCACCCTTACGCTTGTCGTCCTTGTGCTGGTCGTCCTTGCCCTGCTTGTCCTCGCGGGGGTCACCCTTACGCTTGTCGTCCTTGTGGTGGGGGTCCTCCTCGGGGCAGTCCTCCTCCAGCTTGGCGCTGATGGCCTTGCCGCCGGTCTCGCACTCGGCGATCTCAATGGCCTCGCTGAGCGTCACCGGGCCGTTGTGCTTCTGCTCATCACCGTGGTGAGCGGACTCCTCCTGGTGCGCGGACTCGACCTGGCGGGCGGACTGGCCCTGGTGAGAGGACTTCTCCTTCTGGTACGAGGAGCCGCCCTGATGGGAGGACTTCTCACCGTGCTGAGAGGACTCTTCCTGGTGAGCGGACTCACCCTGGTACGAGGACTTCTCTTCGTGGCGAGCGGACTCACGCTGGTACGAGGACTTCTCTTCCTTGCGAGCGGACTCACCCTGGTACGAGGACTTCTCTTCCTTGCGAGCGGACTCACCCTGGTACGAGGACTTCTCGCCCTCCTTGGCGGACTCGCCCTGGTGAGAGGACTCCTCCTGCTTGGCGGACTCGCCCTGCTTGGCGGACTCGCCCTGCTTGGCGGACTCGCCCTGGTGAGAGGACTCCTCCTGCTTGGCGGACTCGCCCTGGTACGACGACTTCTCACCCTGCTTGGCGGACTCCTCCTGCTTGGCGGACTCGCCCTGGTGAGAGGACTCCTCCTGGCGAGCGGACTCACCCTGCTGAGAGGCGTGGTTGAAGATGACGACGGGGCGGACGGAGCGGTTCTGCGACTCGCCGCCCTTGCTCGCCACGCCGTCGTCCTGGGCCGACTGGTCACTCTGCGCGGCCTCCTCGGGCTGCGCCATGCCGCGCTGCTGGTAGCCGTTGCCGTGCTGCCCGTTGTCGCCGTGGTGGCCCTGGTCCTTACGCTGCCCGTGGTCCTTACGCTGCCCGGAGTCGCCCTTGTGGCTCTCGTCTTCCTGACGCCCGGAGTCGCCCTTGTGGCTCTCGTCTTCCTGACGCCCGGAGTCGCCCTTGTGGCTCTCGTCTTCCTGACGCCCGGAGTCGCCCTTGTGGCTCTCGT
>NZ_JBEXHC010000006.1:0-29121 GCF_040607655.1 Streptomyces sp. NPDC005266 | reverse complement strand
CTCGTCGTCGTGGCGGCTCTTCTGGTCGTGGCGGCCCTTGTCGTGCTGGCCGTGGTCGTCGTGCCCGTTCTCGTCGTGCTGACGGGCATCCTCATGGTCCTGGTGGCACTCGGTGCTCGACGCCTGGGGGCTCGGCGTGCTGCTCGCGGCCCACGCGGTGCCCGGGGTACCGGTCACCAGCGCCGCCGCCGCGATGGCACCTGCGGAGGCGACGCCCCAGCGACGGAAGGACCGACGGGACCGCTGCACGAATCTGTTCTGCTGCGTCATGACCTGAATTCACTCCTTGGGCATGGGGATGCTCCTTCACCGGCGGCGTGCCGGACGCAGTGCTCCCTTCCCCGGGGTCATGAGCCCGTAGCGGTTTGCCATCTCCAGTCCCCCGATTGGCGGCCTATAGGGCCGTCATATCCTGCGTATGGATCACGATCACCACGTCGTCAAAGGAGGGCCGATGACCACCCGTACGGCAGTCATCACCGGCGCGAGCAGCGGGATCGGGGCCGCCACCGCCCGTCGGCTCGCCGCCGCCGGATTCCGGGTCATGCTCACCGCCCGCCGTAAGGACCGCGTCGAGGCGCTCGCGGCGGAGCTCACCGAGGCCGGTCAGGAAGCCGAGGCGTACGTCCTGGACATCACCGACCGGACCGCCGTCGACGACTTCGCCGCCGGCCTCGACCGCTGCGATGTCCTCGTCAACAACGCGGGCGGCGCGATCGGCGCCGAGACCGTCGCGACGGCCGATCCGGCCGACTGGCGGGCGATGTACGAGGTCAATGTCATGGGCGTGCTCCAGGTGACCCAGGCGCTGCTGCCCGCCCTCACCGCCTCCGGCGACGGCACGGTCGTCGTGATGTCGTCCACGGCCGGCCATATCGCCTATGAGGGCGGCGGCGGTTATGTGGCCGCCAAGCACGGTGCGCACGCCATCGCCGCCACGCTCCGGCTGGAGCTGTGCGGCGATCCGGTGCGGGTCATCGAGATCGCCCCGGGCATGGTGAAGACGGACGAGTTCGCGGTGAACCGCTACCGCGGCGACGAGTCCAAGGCCGCGGCCGTGTACGAGGGCGTGGCCGAGCCCCTGACCGCGGACGATGTCGCCGACGCCGTCGAGTGGGCGGTCACCCGCCCCTCCCATGTGAACGTCGACATGATGGTCATCCGCCCCCGTGCCCAGGCGGCCCAGCACAAGGTGCACCGCGAGAAGTGACACCGATGGGGACATCTCGGGGCCCGGGCCCGCAGGCCCGGGCCCCGAGCCCGGTGAGCGCTGACGTCCCCGGCCCCGACCCCCGTCCGGGGCCGGGCGTCAGCCCTTGACGCACACCACCTGCTTGAGCCTCGCCACCACCTCGACGAGGTCCCGCTGCTGGTCGATGACCTGCTCGATCGGCTTGTACGCGCCCGGGATCTCATCCACGACACCCGCGTCCTTACGGCACTCCACGCCCCGCGTCTGCTCCTCCAGGTCCCGGGCCGAGAAGCGTCTCTTCGCCGCGTTGCGGCTCATCCTCCTGCCCGCGCCGTGGGAGGCCGAGTTGAACGACGCCTCGTTGCCCAGGCCCCGCACGATGTACGAGCCGGTGCCCATCGAACCGGGGATGATGCCGTAGTCCCCGCTCCCCGCGCGGATCGCGCCCTTGCGGGTGACCAGGAGGTCCAGGCCCTCGTAGCGCTCCTCGGCGACATAGTTGTGGTGGCAGGAGATCACGGGCTCGAAGACCGGCCGCGCCTTCTTGAACTCCTTGCGCACGACGTCCTGGAAGAGCGCCATCATGATCGCGCGGTTGTACTTGGCGTACTCCTGCGCCCAGAAGAGATCGTGCCGGTACGCCGCCATCTGCGGGGTGTCCGCGATGAAGACGGCCAGGTCGCGGTCGATCAGGTCCTGGTTGTGCGGCAGCTTCCGGGCCTCGCCGATGTGGTACTCGGCCAGCTCCTTGCCGATGTTGCGGGAGCCGGAGTGGAGCATGAGCCAGACCGCGCCGGTGTCATCGAGACAGAACTCGATGAAGTGGTTGCCCGACCCGAGCGAACCCATCTGCTTCACCGCCCGCTCCTGACGGAACCGGACCGCTTCGGCGACTCCCCCGAACCGCGCCCAGAAGTCGTCCCACCCCGCCGTCGGAAAGGCGTGCATTCGCCCGGGGTCCACGGCGTGGTCATGCATGCCGCGCCCGACCGGAATCGCCTGCTCGATCTTGGATCGCAGCCGCGAGAGATCTCCCGGCAGATCGTTCGCCGTGAGCGACGTCTTGACCGCCGACATTCCGCAGCCGATGTCGACCCCGACCGCCGCCGGGCATACCGCGCCCTGCATCGCGATCACCGAGCCGACCGTGGCGCCCTTTCCGTAGTGCACATCCGGCATCACGGCGAGGCCCTTGATCCACGGCAGGGTGGCGACGTTCCGCAGCTGCTGCATGGCGCCGTCCTCGACCGTCGCGGGGTCGGTCCACATGCGGATCGGCACCTTCGCCCCGGACACCTCGACGTACGACATGATTTACTCATTCCCCCGCAATGAACAGAAAACGCAAAAGCCGGGCCTATGCCCCATAGGTGGCGGGCGACCGGCAGGCACATCAGTGCGTGCGGTAGACATTGTGTCCAGCCACCGCCCACGGGCGGCAAGCAGTTTTCCCCCGCTCGAAGGGACACGGACAGTGCAGCAAGCGCAGCGAAGGGCGTACGGACGGCGCGCCACCCCGGCCGTCGCCGTGCTCATCACCGTGCTCGCCGCCGCCGGGCTCAGCGGATGCACCGGCTCCGACTCGAAGCCCGACAAGGGCAGCGGCACCTCCGACGACTCCGGGACGGCGGTAGCTGCCGAGCCCGGCCGCTACCGCACGCTGCCCGAGGCATGCGGCGCCGTCGGCGAGAAAACCCTCCGCACCCTGCTGCCCGGCGGCGAGGAGAGCGACAAGGCGTACGAGGGCACGGCCGCCGTGACGTACGACATAGACCGGCGCGACGGGTGCCGCTGGAAACTGGCCACGGCGGGCGGGACCCGCTATCTGACGGTCGACTTCGAGCGCGTGGTCTCGTACGACCCCACGGTCAGCGATGAGGACCGGGCGCAGGAGACCTACGAGAAGAAGGCCGTCGCCGCGCATATCCCGGACGCTCCGAGCACCCCCTCGGCCCCCTCCTCCGGCTCGCCGGAGGAGGGCGCGAGCGGCGGGAGCGACTCCCCGAGCCCCGATTCCAGCGAGAGCGGCAAGGGCGGCGACACGGCCGGCAAGGGCGGCGCCAGCAGCGACACGGCCGGCAAGGCGCCGGGTGGCGACGAGACCCCGGGCTCCGGCTCCGCCTCCGGCTCGGCCTCCGACGGCCCTGGCGACGACGAGAGCGCCGGGAGTGACGAAAGCGACAGCGCGTCGGACCTCACCGCCCCGCGCCGCTTGGGCGACCTCGCCGACGACGCCTTCCTCAATGACCAGCTGATCACCAAGGACTCCGGTATCCACCGCGACATCACTGTGGTGTTCCGCTCCTCGAATGTGATTGCCACCATTCAGTACGACCAGTGGACGACCAACAAGAAGCACATTCCCGACAGTGAAGAACTGCAGGAAAACGCGCAGGACTTGGCACAGGAGCTGACCGGCCGGCTCAACGAATAGCGCGCCGACGGCGGACTCCTGGATTCCGCTGGGACATCCCGCGAGGACCTCGAAGATTGGGACGCCCGCGCGTCGGCCGCGTACCGTGCCGACTAATGACGCGGGCGGCCCGTCCGCCCATCGACAGAGAATGAGCGAAGGACCCATGCACCGTACAGCCCCGCGACTCGCCCGAATACTCGCCTGCGCGACCGTACCGGTAGTGCTCGTCGCCGGCTGCTCCTCCGGCTCCGACAAGGAGAAGAAGGAGTCGGAGAGTTCATCGAGACCGGCCTCGCACAGCCCTTCCCCGACCGTCGCGGCCGCAAAGTTCAGCAAACTCCCCGATGTCTGCTCCTCCCTCTCCGGGAAGACGGTCGGCGAGCTTGTGCCCAAGGCGCAGAACAAGAAGGGCAAGGCCCTGCCCTCCGCCGACACCAATTCCTCGGCCAGCTGCCTGTGGAACGGCCTCGACGGATTCAAGTACCGGTCGCTGTCCGTCTCCCTCAAGCTCTTCGACTCCGACGCGGGGCTCGGCTCCGGCGACAAGCGCGCCGGGGAGTACGCCACCCAGCAGGCGGCCAAGGCCGCCACGAGCGGCAAGGTGAAGGACCCGAAGACCGAGAAGGCCGGGGGCATCGGTGACGAGGCGACCACCGTCACCACCAAGGAGAAGAAGGACGGCGACGACTTCCGGAACCAGACGGTCGTGGCCCGCACCGCCAATGTCGTGGTGACCGTCGAGTACGACGGCGCCGGCTACGAGACCGCGAAGACCCCCGACCCCGCCGAGCTGCTCAAGGACGCCAAGGCCGCGGCCAAGGAGGTCGTCGAATCCGTCGCGAAGGGCGCCCAGGGCACCGCGTAATCGCCCGCCACGCCCCCCTTCCCGTCCACGGCGCTTGACGTGTATGCGACGCTGTGCGCGCCCATTGCCGAGGACGGGGAGGGATCGCGGGTGGCCGCGATGCAGCTGACACGTACGCACCGCATATTGATCGGTGTGGTCGTCGCCGGAGCGGTGGTGATCGCCGCGATCGGTTTCGCCGGCTCCTACACGGCCGTGCGCGACCTCGCCCGTGACAAGGGCTTCGGCGCCTTCGCCAACGTCTTTCCCATCGGCATCGACGCCGGGATCGTGGTGCTGCTCGCCCTGGATCTGCTGCTCACGTGGATCCGTATCCCCTTCCCGCTGCTGCGCCAGACCGCCTGGCTGCTGACCGCCGCCACCATCGCCTTCAACGGAGCGGCCGCCTGGCCGGATCCGCTCGGCGTCGGCATGCACGCCGTGATCCCGATCCTCTTCGTCGTCTCCGTCGAGGCCGCCCGGCACGCGGTCGGCCGGATCGCCGACATCACCGCCGACCGCCACATGGAGTCGGTCCGCATCGCCCGCTGGCTGCTCGCGCCCCTGCCGACCTTCCGGCTGTGGCGCCGGATGAAGCTGTGGGAGCTGCGCAGTTACGACGAGGTCATCAGGCTGGAGCAGGACCGGCTGGTCTACCGCGCCCGGCTGCGGGCCCGCTACGGGCGCGCCTGGCGCCGCAAGGCGCCCGTCGAGGCGCTGATGCCGCTGCGGCTGGCGCGCTTCGGGGTGCCGCTGGCCGAGACCGCGCCGGCGGGGCTGGCCGCGGCGGGGCTGGAGCCGATCGCGGTGTCGCCCGCCGCTCTTCCGGCGGGCAGGAGGGACGAGGCCGCGAACGGGGCGGCGGCCGGGACCGCGAGCGGAATGGCAGCGGGCGCGGCGTACGAGGGGCCGCAGGAGGGCGCGGCGTACGAGGGGCCGCAGGAGGCCCCGTACGGGACGCCCGGAGGCCCCGCCGGGGCAGACGCCACCGCTCCCGCCGGGGACCGGCAGCAGGCGCGGCAGCAGCCTCAGGGGCTGCCCGTCCCCGAGGGTCCGCAGCCCGCCGGGCAGGAGCACGACGGACGGGCCCCCGCGATCTTCGATCCGGCCGCCGCCTTCGATCCGGCCGCCGCCTTCGATCCGGCCGCCGCCCACCCCGGGCCGCAGGAGCAGCCGCAGCAGCCCGTGCGGCAAGAGGTGACCATCCCCGTCCCGGTGGGGCCCGGTGGCCGGGTGCGTCAGCTCGGCAAGCAGGGCGTGGGGACGACCACCCAGAGCATGTACGTACCGGAGCAGCGCGAGCCGGAGCCGTACGCCGCCGAGTACGCGGAGGCGGCCGGGGCGCGGGTGAACCAGATGCCGGACGACATCCCGCGCGAAGACGTGTTCTACGCCACCTTCCGCCAGTTCCTCGCCGACCACAGCCGGTATCCCTCGGCGTACCAGTTCGGGCAGCGGCTGCGCGAGGCGTACGGCGTGACCGACCTCAGCAATGCCGAGCTGGCCGCGTACATCGAGGAGTTCAAGGAGCGCGCCCGCCTGGAGAGGGAAGCGGAGAGCATCCCGTAGGGCGGCATCCCGTAAGGCGGCGAAAGCCGAGGGCGCCGGGCCGGGCCATCAGGCCCGCCGCCCGGCGCCCAGGAGCGGAGGTCAGACCGCCAGCAGCTTACGCACCCGGTCCTGCCCCACCGCCAGCAGCAGCGTGGGCAGCCGGGGGCCGGTGTCCCGCCCCACCAGCAGGGTGTAGAGCAGGGCGAAGAACGACCGCTGCGCGACCTTCAGCTCGGGCGTCGGCTTGGCGTCCGCCGCCATCCCCGCCTGGATCTTGGGCACCCCGTAGACCAGCGTGGTCAGCCCGTCGAGCGACCAGTGGTCGTCCAGCCCGTCCAGCAGCAGCCGCATCGACTCGCGCTCGGTCTCGTCGAGCGACGCCAGCCGCTCCTTGTCCGGCTCGTCGCGCACCCGGGTGCGCTGGTCGGCCGGGACCTGGGTGGTGATCCAGCGCTCCGCCTTGTCGAGCCGCGGCCGCGTCTCGTCCAGGGACGTCACGGGGTTGTCCGGGTCGAGATCGCTGAGGATGCGCAGGGTCTGCTCGTCGTGCCCGGTGGTGATGTCCACCACCGAGGCCAGCGTGCGGTACGGCAGCGGGCGCGGGGTGCGCGGCAGCTCACCGGCGGCGGTGCGGGTCGCGCGGCGGTACGCGGCGGCGTCCGCGGGCTGGGCCGTGCCATCGCTGATCTTGCGCTTCAGCGCGTCCCACTCGTCGTAGGTCCGCTGGATCTCCTGATCGAAGGCGATCTTGAAGGACTGGTTCGGCCGACGCCGGGCGTACAGCCAGCGCAGCAGCGGGGCCTCCATGATCTCCAGGGCGTCGGCCGGGGTGGGCACGCCGCCCTTCGAGGAGGACATCTTGGCCATGCCGCTGATGCCGACGAAGGCGTACATCGGGCCGATGGGCTGATCGCCGCCGAAGACCTCGCGCACGATCTGCCCGCCGACCACGTACGAGGAGCCGGGCGAGGAGTGGTCGACGCCCGACGGCTCGAAGACCACGCCCTCGTACGCCCAGCGCATCGGCCAGTCGACCTTCCAGACCAGCTTGCCGCGGTTGTGCTCGCTGAGCAGGACGGTCTCGCTGTGGCCGCACGCGCAGCTGTAGCTGAGCTCGGTGGTCTCGTCGTCGTACGAGGTGACCGTGGTCAGATCTCGCTCGCAGACCGAGCAGTACGGCTTGTACGGGTAGTAGCCCGCGGTGCCCGCGCTGCCGTCGTCCTCGTCGGCGGCGCCCGAGCCCTCGACGGCCTCCAGCTCGGCCTCGTCGACCGGCTTCTGCTGCTTCTGGGCGGGCTTCTTCGCGCCCGGCTTGTCCTTGGTCCGGTACCGGTCCAGCACCGCGTCGATCTCCTGGCGGTGGCGCATCGCGTGCAGGATCTGCTCGCGGTACGCCCCCGAGGTGTACTTCTCGGTCTGGCTGATGCCGTGGAACTCGATCCCCAGCTCGCGCAGCGCCTCGATCATCGGCGCCTTGAAGTGCTCGGCCCAGCTGGGGTACGGGGACCCGGGCGGGGCGGGAACCGAGGTCAGCGGCTTGCCGATGTGCTCGGACCAGGACGGGTCGATCCCGGCCGGAACCTTCCGATACCGGTCGTAGTCGTCCCAGGACAGGATGTGGACGCACTCGTATCCGCGGCGCCGGATCTCGTCGGCGACCAGGTGCGGCGTCATGACCTCGCGCAGATTGCCGAGGTGGATCGGGCCGGACGGGCTGAGGCCCGAGGCGCAGACGATCGGTTTGCCGGGGGCGCGGCGCTCCGCCTCGGCAATGACCTCGTCGGCGAATCGGGAGACCCAGTCGGTCTCGGTGCTCTGAGCCACGGTCGGCACTTCCTTCCTTGCGGTCATGGCACCGCCCATTGTCCCAGACGGAAGGGGGGCCTCCGGAGTTACCCACAGGTGGAGCCCGGCGGACCGTACAGGTTGTCCACATCGACGGACAAAGGGACACGGCTCGGTCATCGACAAGCTCGGCAGCGCACGCCGTCCAGCTCGCCTTCGGCACGGTCCCTCGGCGGCCCCGGTCTCTCGCGATAGGGACCGCCGCGCGTCCGGCTCCCGCTCCGGCTCACGCTCCGGCTCCGGCTCCGGCTCCGGCTCGGGCACCGGCTCCGTCCCGGGCTCCGGCTCCGTCCCGGGCTCCGGCTCCCGCTCCGGCCCCCGCTCCCGCTCCGGCCCCGGCTCGGGCTCGGGCTCGGGCTCAGGCTCGCCGCACCGGTACACCGTGCACCGCCTCTCCGACGGCGCGGCCCGGTGCTCCCCGAGTCGGACCGCACCGGGCGCGCGTACGACGGGCCACTCCCGCCGGAGGAGTTCCTCGTCGAGCCGGGGGACATCGGCACCAGCCGGGGCCGCGCGCTGGACGCGGCCGTCCGCCGGCTCGGAAGGCAGGCCGGGTGCCGGTAACGGGACCGCATCGGGTACGCACCTTTTGCGACAGATTCCGGGACAGGACAACCTCTTGCCGCCGCTGCCCGTCAAACCCCATGCATCAGCTGTTATCGACGACATGGGGGTTGGCTATGCGACGGTGGGGGACCGCGCTCGCGGCGATGGTGATGGCGGCCGGCGGGCTGGCAGTGACGGCCGGGACGGCCGGGGCCGTGACGGCGTCGCCGGCGAAGGCGGCCGCGGCCTGCGAGACGGGCTGGGGCAGCGGCGAGAAGACGGCCCAGGCGGCGGGGCACAAGCCGCTGGAGAACATCAGGACCGGTCAGCACGCGTGCTTCGACCGCATGGTCTTCGACGTCAAGGGCGGAACGGCCGCCGATCGCGTCGGCTACCGCGTGAGCTACGTGGACACCCTGTACCAGGACGGCTCGGGCGAGGCGATTCCGGTCGGCGGCGGGGCCATTCTGGAGATACGGGTGGCCGCGCCCAGCTATGACCCGGAGACCGGCGGGGAGTCGTACCCGGGGCGGGCGCGCAAGCCGCTGCCGGGTGTGGACATCACGGGCTACAAGACCTTCAGGGACACGCGGTTCGGCGCCAGCTTCGAGGGCGACGCCCAGGTCGGTCTGGGTGTGCGCGCCCGGCTGCCGTTCCGGGTGTTCCAGTCGGGCGGGGACGTCGTGGTGGACGTGGCGCACTCCTGGAACGCGGTGCGCTGAGCCGGGCCTGCCCATGACGAAGGGGCCTGCCCGCGACCTGGATGGTCGCGGACAGGCCCCTTGCCGTCAGGGCACGGAGACGGCTACTTCTTGAAGCCGTAGTCCAGCAGCTTCTTCGCGTCCGCCGTGCGGTTGTCCACCGAGGAGGAGGCGAGGACCGTGCCGATGACGGTCTTGCCGCTCCGGGTGGCGGCGAAGACCAGGCAGTACTTGGCCTCCGGACCCGAGCCGGTCTTGACGCCGATGGCGCCCGAGTAGGTACCCAGCAGCGGGTTGGTGTTGGTCCACGACATGTCGCGGTAGCCACCGCTCTTGGTGGTGACCTTCTGCGTGGTCGACTTCGTCTTCACGACCGTGCGGAACGTGGAGTACTTCATCGCGCTGCTGGCGAGCTTCGTCAGGTCCTTCGGCGTCGAGTAGTTCGCGCCGTGCCCGATGCCGTCGAACGAGTCGAAGTGGGTTTTCGTCATCCCGAGGTTCTTCGCGGTGGTGTTCATCTTGCCGATGAACGACTTCACCCGCGCGTCCCGCGTGGACCCGGTGCCGAACTTGTCGGCCAGCGCGTATGCCGCGTCGCATCCGGACGGAAGCATCATGCCGTAGAGCAGCTGACGGACGGTGACCTTGTCGCCGACGATCAGCCGGGCCGAGGAGGCCCAGTTGTTGTCGACGATGTAGTCGCTGTACGCCTTCTGGACCGTGACCTTTGAGTCCAGGTTGAGGTTCGGCTGTGCCAGCACCACCCGCGCCGTCATGATCTTGGTGGTGGAGCCGGTGGAAAGCTTGCCGTCCTCGGCCTTGCCGTAGAGCTTGGCCCCCGTGCCGTTATTCATCACGAACCCGCCCTTGGCGGTGATCGTGGGCGTTGCGAGCGTGGTGGCGGCCTGCGCCGAGGCGGTGAACGCCCCGGCCGTCAGGACGGCTCCCGCGGTGACGACAACCGCGGACACGCGACGTAGACCCTTGATGCCGGTTTTCAAAATGTATACTCCAAATGCCCCTGCCGTGCGGACACATGAGAGTGCCGCTTGATCATGAGACGCGTGAGACGGGCCAAAGGATGTGCGCCTCGCGCAGATTTCTTGCGGGATTCCCCCGGGCGTACGTGTGGTGGCGTGCGCATGCCGGATACGCGCAGCGACCTTACCCGGCCCGGCGCCCCCGCGGGCTCATTCGCGACAATGGCACGCCATGACTCCCCCACACCTCCTCGAGCGCGCACAGCGCCTGGCCGCCGACGCCGGCGGCAGTGGCCGTCGCCGGTTGCTCGGCATCGCCGGAGCGCCCGGGTCCGGCAAGACCACCCTGGCCGAGGACCTGGTCGCCGCGCTCGGCCCCGGCCGGGCGGTCCTCGTCCCGATGGACGGCTTCCATCTCGCCGATGGGGAACTGCGCAGGCTCGGCCTCATCGGCCGCAAGGGCGCGCCGGAGACGTTCGACCCGTACGGCTACACCGCGCTGCTGCGGCGGCTGCGGGCGCCGCGCCCCGGGGAGACGGTGTACGCGCCCGCGTTCGACCGTGACCTCGAGCAGCCGGTCGCTGGCTCCGTCCCGGTGCCGCCGGAGATCCCGCTGGTGATCACCGAGGGGAACTATCTGCTGCTCGACGACGCGCCCTGGCGTCCGGTCCGTGAGCTGCTGGACGAGACCTGGTGGGTGGAGCTGGACAGCGAGGAGCGGGTGCGCAGGCTGATCGACCGCCATGAGCGGTTCGGCAAGCCGCGCGCCGAGGCCGAGCGCTTTGTCCTGGCATCCGACGAGGCCAACGCCCGGCTGGTCGCCCCGGGGCGCGAGCGCGCCGATCTCGTCGTCGCGGGCCGGTGACCAGCGCCGAAGGGGCCGGATCCACGCGACGCGCATCCGGCCCCTTCGGTGGGGAGAAACCAGTGGAGAAACTACTCGCCGCGGTTGAGCCGCCGGGCGACCTCCATGGCCCAGTAGGTGAGGATCATGCCCGCGCCCGCGCGCCGTACCGAGGTCAGGGTTTCCATGATCGCTCGGTCCCGGTCGATCCAGCCGTTGGCGGCGGCGGCCTCGACCATCGCGTACTCGCCCGAGATCTGGTAAGCGGCGACCGGCACGTCCACCGCGTCCGCGATCCGCCGAAGGATGTCGAGGTACGGCAGGGCCGGCTTGACCATGACCATGTCGGCGCCCTCGGCGAGGTCCAGCTCCAGCTCCCGCAGCGCTTCCCGCGCGTTGGGCGGATCCTGCTGGTACGTCTTGCGGTCGCCCTTCAGCGACGAGCCGACCGCCTCGCGGAACGGGCCGTAGAAGGCGGAGGCGTACTTGGCGGTGTAGGCGAGGATCGAGACGTCCTGGTGCCCGGCGTCGTCCAGCGCCTCGCGGATGACCCGGACCTGGCCGTCCATCATGCCGCTGGGGGCCACCGTATGGACACCCGCGTCCGCCTGCACCCGCGCCATCTCGGCGTAGCGCTCCAGCGTCGCGTCGTTGTCCACGCGGCCCTCGGCGTCCAGGACGCCGCAGTGGCCGTGGTCGATGTGCTCGTCCAGACACAGGTCCGACATGATCACAAGATCGTCGCCGACCTCGGCCCGGACATCCCGGATGGCGACCTGCAGGATGCCGTCCGGGTCGGTGCCCGGCGTGCCGATGGCGTCCTTCTTGGACTCCTCCGGGACGCCGAAGAGCATGATCGCGCCAAGGCCGGCCTCGACCGCCTCGACCGCGGTCTTCCGCAGGGTGTCGCGGGTGTGCTGGACGACGCCCGGCATCGCCTCGAGCGGCACCGGCTCCTGCAGACCCTCCCGCACGAAGACGGGGAGGATCAGCCCGGCCGGGTGCAGCCGGGTCTCGGCGACCATGCGCCGCATCGCGGGCGTCGTGCGCAGCCGGCGCGGCCGCGTGCCCGGAAAATCGCCGTACCTCGCGCTCACGAGCGTGCCCTCCTACGCGATCCCGGCCGCCGCTCGCTCGGGCGGGTGACCGGGTCCCCGGCCTCGATCGCGGCCTGGCGCCGCGCCGCCCCGAAGTCCGCGAGCGCCTCGGCGAGCTTGAGCACCGAGGGCTCGGGCGACAGCACGTCCACCCGCAGCCCGTGCTCCTCCGCGGTCTTCGCGGTGGCCGGGCCGATACAGGCGATGACAGTGACATTGTGCGGCTTGCCCGCGATGCCGACGAGGTTCCGCACGGTGGACGACGAGGTGAAGAGCACCGCGTCGAACCCGCCGCCCTTGATCGCCTCGCGGGTCTCGGCCGGCGGCGGCGAGGCGCGCACGGTGCGGTACGCGGTCACGTCGTCGACCTCCCAGCCGAGCTCGATCAGCCCGGCGACCAGGGTCTCGGTGGCGATGTCGGCGCGCGGCAGGAAGACGCGGTCGATCGGGTCGAAGACCGGGTCATAGGGCGGCCAGTCCTCCAGCAGCCCGGCCGCGGACTGCTCACCGCTGGGCACCAGATCCGGCTTCACACCGAAGTCGATCAGCGACTTCGCGGTCTGCTCACCGACCGCGGCCACCTTGATCCCGGCGAACGCCCGGGCGTCGAGCCCGTACTCCTCGAACTTCTCGCGCACCGCCTTCACCGCGTTGAGGGAGGTGAAGGCGATCCACTCATAGCGCCCGGTGACCAGGCCCTTGACCGCCCGCTCCATCTGCTGCGGGGTACGCGGCGGCTCGACCGCGATCGTCGGCACCTCGCTGGGCACCGCGCCGTACGAGCGCAGCTGGTCCGAGAGCGAGGCGGCCTGCTCCTTGGTCCGCGGGACCAGGACCTTCCAGCCGAACAGCGGCTTGGACTCGAACCAGGACAGCTGGTCGCGCCGCTCGGCCGCGCTGCCCTCGCCGACCACCGCTATGACGGGCTGCGAGCCCTGCGGCGACGGCAGCGCCTTCGCGGACTTCAGCACCTGCGCGATGGTCCCGAGCGTCGCCGTCCAGGTCCGCTGGCGGGTGGTGGTGCCGGCGATCGTGACGGTGAGCGGGGTGTCCGGCTTGCGGCCGGCCGACACCAGCTCGCCCGCGCAGGCGCCGACGGTCTCCAGGGTCGCGGAGACGACGGCGGTCGCGTCGGACGAGCCGACCTCGCTCCAGCAGCGCTCGTCGGCGGTCTGGGCGTCGACGAACCGGACGTCGCCGTTCTGCCCGTCGCGCAGCGGCACCCCCGCGTAGGCGGGCACGCCCACCGCCGCGGCGACACCGGGCACCACCTCGAAGACGATGCCCTCGGCGGCGCACGCCAGCATCTCCTCGGCGGCGTAACCGTCCAGGCCGGGGTCGCCCGCGACCGCGCGGACGACCCGCTTGCCGGCGCGCGCGGCCGCCATGACAAGATTGGCCCTGTCCCGGATTACCGGGACGTCGGCGGCCGCTGACGAGACGTCAGCGTCTGCCTGCTGTGCCGTGCCCTGAGCGTCCGCGGCCACGCCCGGCCTGACGTGCGTGCGCACCACGTCGAGCACGTCCGGGTCGGCGATCAGTACGTCCGCGGCGGCGAGTGCCTCCACGGCACGCAACGTCAGCAGGCCCGGATCTCCGGGGCCCGCACCGAGGAAGGTGACGTGCCCGCAGCCGGGGTGGTTCGGGGCGGTGGGGTTCAAAGTGCTCGCTCCCCCATAAGACCGGCCGCACCCTTGGCGAGCATCTCGGCCGCGAGTTCGCGACCGAGGTCCTCGGCCTGGGCAGGCGACGCGGGTACGGGACCGGTGGTGGACAGCTGCACCAGCGTCGAGCCGTCGGTGGTGCCGACGACGCCGCGCAGGCGCATTTCGGTGACAACCTGACCGTCGCCCAACAGGTCGGCCAGGGCACCCACGGGTGCGCTGCAGCCGGCCTCCAGGGCGGCGAGCAGGGAACGCTCGGCGGTCACGGCGGCCCGGGTGTACGGGTCGTCGAGCTCGGCGAGCCGGGCGGCGAGGTCCGCGTGTGACGCGGCGCACTCGACTGCCAGTGCCCCCTGGCCGGGGGCGGGCAAAATGTGGTCGGCGTCGAGGAGCTCGGTCGCCTCGCCGATCCGCCCGATGCGGATCAGACCGGCGGCGGCGAGCACCACGGCGTCCAGCTCCCCCGAGCGGACGTAGCCGATGCGGGTGTCGACATTGCCGCGTATCGGCACGGTCTCGATGTCCAGGCCCAACCCGCGCGCCCACGCGTTGAGCTGGGCCGCGCGGCGCGGCGATCCGGTGCCTATCCGGGCCCCGCGCGGGAGCTCGGCGAAGGTGAGCCCGTCGCGGGCGATGAGCGCGTCGCGCGGATCCTCCCGCCGCGGGATCGCGGCCAGCGTCAGACCCTGGGGCTCGGCGGTCGGCAGATCCTTCAGCGAGTGCACGGCGAAGTCGATCTCGCCGCCCAGCAGCGCCTCGCGCAGCGCGGAGACGAAGACCCCGGTGCCGCCGATCTGCGCGAGCTGCTCACGCGAGACGTCGCCGTACGTCGTGATCTCGACCAGCTCGACGGGGCGGCCGGTGACCTCGCGCACGGCGTCCGCCATGAGCCCGGACTGGGCCTTGGCGAGCGCGCTGCGGCGGGTACCCAGGCGCAGCGGGGTGGTCTTGGGGGTCTCATGGGTGGCTGGCGTGACGTTCATGCCCGGCCTCCCTTCGGGTCGTTCGGTTGGGCGGCGCCGGACGAGCCCTCGGCGTCGGCCCGGCTGACGGCGACGACCGCCTGCGGATCGAGGTCGAAGAGCTCACGCAGCGCGTCCGCGTAACCGGCGCCGCCCGGTGTGCTCGCCAGCTCCTTGACGCGCACGGTCGGCGCGTGGAGCAGCTTGTCGACGACCCGGCGCACGGTCTGGGTGATCTCGGAACGCTGCTTGTCGTCCAGATCGGGAAGGCGGCCGTCAAGACGGGCGATCTCGTTCGCGACGACGTCTGCCGCCATGGTACGCAGCGCGACCACCGTCGGCGTGATGTGCGCGGCCCGCTGGGCCGCCCCGAAGGCGGCCACCTCGGCGGAGACGATGGCACGGACCTTGTCGACGTCGGCGGCCATCGCCCCGGCGGCCGGGCCCGACTGGTCGGAGGGCGTGGCGGCGGCTTCGGCGAGCGACTCGATGTCGACCAGCCGCAGCCCCTCGATCCGGTGCGCCGCCGCGTCTATGTCGCGGGGCATCGCCAGGTCCAGCAGCGAGACCACGCTGCCCGCGTCGTCCCGCCCCGCCGCGGGGCAGGTCGCGCGCTGGGCGAGGGCGGTGCGCAGATCGTCGGCGGTCAGCACGAGGCCGGTCGCGCCGGTACAGGAGACGACGATGTCGGCGTGCGGCAGCTCGGCCGCGACCCGGTCCCGCGGCACGGCGCGGGCGACGAGCCCATCGCGCCGCGTCTCGCCCTCCCCGGCGTGGGCAGCGTCCTCGCGCCCGGTGCCGGCGGCACGGAGGCCGCGGGCCGCGGCGGCACCGGCGTCGGCGGCACCGGCCATGGCGGCACGGACGCCGTCACGCGTGGCGTCGCCACGGGCCTCGGCGGCGCGGGCGGTGGTGGCACTCGGCGTGGCGGCGTGCTGCTGGGCCAGGGACTCGGCCAGGTGCAGGGCCCGCTCCAACGTCCTGTTGGCGATCACCAGTTCCGCCACACCGGCCCGTGCGAGCGTCGTCGCGGCCAGAGAGGACATCGACCCGGCGCCGATCACCAGGGCACGCTTCCCGGCCGCCCACTCGGGCACGGTCGCACCCTGGGCCAGCTGCTCCAGGCCGAAGGTGACGAGCGACTGCCCGGCCTTGTCGATACCGGTCTCGCTGTGCGCCCGCTTGCCGACCCGCAGCGCCTGCTGGAAGAGATCGTTCAGCAGCCGGCCCGCGGTGTGCAGCTCCTGCCCCAGCGCGAGCGCGTCCTTGATCTGGCCGAGGATCTGGCCCTCGCCGACGACCATCGAGTCCAGCCCGCAGGCCACCGAGAAGAGGTGGTGGACGGCCCGGTCCTCGTAGTGGACGTAGAGATACGGGGTGAGCTCGTCCAGACCGACGCCGGTGTGCTGGGCGATCAGCGTGGACAGCTCGGCGACCCCGGCGTGGAACTTGTCCACATCGGCGTAGAGCTCGATGCGGTTGCAGGTGGCCAGCGCCGCGGCCTCGGTGGCGGGCTCGGCGGCGAGCGTGTCCTGCACCAGCTTCGCCTGCTCGTCCCCCACCAGGGCGGCGCGCTCCAGTACGCTCACGGGCGCGCTGCGGTGACTCAGGCCGACGACGAGGAGACTCATGCCGGCATCACGGCGGGCACATCCCCGTCAGGTCCTTGCCGGCCGCTCTCGGCGCCGGGGCCGCCGGCGGCCGGGCGGTGGGGCGCCACCGGAGCCGGGCCGACGCCGGGGCCCTCGCCGGGGGAGGCCACCTCTTCGCCCGCCTTGCGCTGCTCATGGAAGGCAAGGATCTGCAGCTCGATGGAGAGGTCGACCTTGCGCACGTCCACCCCGTCCGGAACGGACAGCACGGTGGGCGCGAAGTTGAGGATCGAGGTGACACCGGCGGCGACGAGCCGGTCGCAGACCTGCTGGGCCGCGCCCGCCGGGGTGGCGATGACGCCGATGGAGACCCCGTTGTCGGTGATGATCTTCTCGAGCTCATCGGTGTGCTGCACCGGGATGCCCGCGACGGGGCGCCCGGCCATGGCCGGATCGGCGTCGATCAGCGCGGCGACCCGGAAACCACGGGAGGCGAAGCCGCCGTAGTTGGCGAGCGCGGCGCCGAGGTTACCGATACCGACGATCACGACCGGCCAGTCCTGGGTGAGGCCGAGCTCCCGCGAGATCTGGTAGACGAGGTACTCCACGTCGTAGCCGACGCCACGGGTGCCGTACGAACCGAGGTACGAGAAGTCCTTGCGCAGCTTGGCCGAATTGACCCCGGCGGCGGTCGCCAGCTCCTCGGAGGACACCGTGGGCACCGAGCGCTCGGAGAGCGCGGTCAGGGCGCGCAGATACAGCGGTAGCCGGGCGACGGTGGCCTCGGGGATTCCTCGGCTTCGGGTCGCCGGTCGGTGAGTTCGGCCAGTTGCCACGGTGCTCCTGCGGGTAGAGCGGGGCTGCGGGCGGACGAATGTTGAAGGACCGCCCCATCGACAGCAGGCTATGTCTTTGTGAACGCGTGCACAAAGACGGTGTCCGCTTTGTCCGAGCAAAGTGACCGGTGTCACGCGCCCTATCGGGCCGGCCTCGGAACCGCAACCTGCGCCACACCGTTCCCTCCGGGCGCACCGGTGCGACTGGGGTGCCAACGGGAGCACAGGCCCCACTCCTCACCTTTTTACCCCCGGACACCAACAAATCGCCCACGATCGTAATCCACCGCGGCCCCACTTCCGAACTCGTCGGCTCCGGCGCCCCGGCCGGCCGGGGCGGCACCGGGGCACAATGGCGGCATGAGTCCGCTGCTGCGCCGCACCCACCGCAAGAACCCCGCCGAGCGCACGGTGACGCTGATCGGCAAGCCCGACTGCCACCTCTGCGAGGACGCCGAGGCCGTGATCAAGGAGGTCTGCGAGGAGCTGGGCACCCCCTGGGAGAAGAAGGACATCACCCAGGACGAGGAGCTCCACCGCAAGTACTGGGAGCAGATCCCGGTGGTCCTCGTCGACGGCGCGCAGCACGACTTCTGGCGGGTGGACCCGCGGCGGCTGCGCACCGCGCTGGGCGGCTGACCACCGCCGCCGGTCGGCCCACCAGCACCGAAGGCCTGAACAGCCCCCTTTCGCCTAACCTGAATCGTCCGGACACCCGGGCGTAACGGGATGCGCCCGAGCGCTGGCTATGCTCACTTCATGGCCGCACTGGGATGGTTCACCCGCCGTCGACGACCCGCCACGGAGCGGAGTGTGCTCGCCGGAGAGGCATCGGCCGAGGCGGCGCGCAAGTCGTCGGCCGAGACCGCCCCACCGCCGCCCGCCGCCGAGCCGGAGTTCCCGGTGGTCGGGGACGAGCTGGCCGCCGCCTTCTTCGACCTGGACAACACGGTCATGCAGGGCGCCGCGCTCTTCCACTTCGGCCGGGGCCTCTACAAGCGGCACTTCTTCCGCAAGCGCGAGCTCGCCCGCTTCGCCTGGCAGCAGACCTGGTTCCGGATGGCCGGCGTCGAGGACCCAGCGCACATGGAGGACGTGCGCAGCAGCGCGCTGTCCATCGTCAAGGGCCACCGGGTCGCCGAGCTGATGTCGATCGGCGAGGAGATCTACGACGAGTACATGGCCGACCGCATCTGGCCAGGCACCCGCGCCCTCGCCCAGGCCCACCTGGACGCCGGGCAGCGGGTGTGGCTGGTGACGGCGGCTCCCGTCGAGACCGCGACGATCATCGCCCGGCGGCTCGGGCTGACCGGGGCGCTGGGCACCGTGGCCGAGTCCGTCGGCGGCATCTATACGGGCAAACTGGTCGGCGAGCCGCTGCACGGCCCGGCCAAGGCGGAGGCCGTACGGGCGCTGGCGGTCGCGGAGGGGCTGGACCTGTCGCGCTGCGCGGCGTACAGCGATTCCTCCAACGACATCCCGATGCTGTCGATCGTCGGCCATCCGTACGCCGTGAACCCGGACTCACGGCTGCGCAAGCACGCGCGCGAGCGTGGCTGGCGGCTGCGCGACTACCGCACGGGCCGCAAGGCGGCCCGGATCGGCATTCCGGCGGCGGCCGGCGTGGGCGCGGTGGCGGGCGGCACGGCGGCCGCCGTGGCGCTGCACCGCCGGCGCCGCTGACGCTCCCCCGCCTCGCGCCGCGCTGACGCTCCCCCACCTCGCGCCCCGCTGACGCTCTCCCACCTCGCGCCCCGCGTCCCGCCCGGGCCCCGGCGCCGCCTGCGTACGCCCCTCACATTCCGTTACGGGGTGTCACCGGTGCGGCTGACCATGTCCGCACGACCGTGACCGAGCGCGGTCGGGCCTGACCGATGATTGCGCTCCGTGATGGCGTACCCATGGATACAGAGCGTCACCAACGGGCGGCGACCGTACTGTTTCGGTCATTCCGCGCTTCCTACCCCACAACGCCCCCGCCAGTCCCCTTGCCGTCGGTTTGTCACAACACGCCACACAATCGCACAAACAGCGAGCGATTTCGATCAACTTCTGCACTGCATCCTGCACTTGATGTGTCATCAATCCATAACAGAGCAGACGGAAACGATGATTTGAGCAACTGGGTGTAGCGCTGCCTATACGAAGCGTTATTCTCCTTAGACGCAAACCGGTACCCACGCGTCCCTACGGCGGGTGAACGGTCCCGTACTGCACGTGATGGAAGCTCTGCCTCTGGGAGTCCCGTGTACCCACACGTCGGGGTTGACGCCTCGGGCCTGGCTACGCTGCGCGCAACGGTCCTCGACTGTCTGCGCGGCTTCGTCCCCACCGCGTATGCCGTCCCCGCCCTCGCCGCGCCCGTGCCCGTCAGCCCTGCCACCGGCGCCGTCAACCGGTCCGGCCAGGCCAATTCCTGCTATGCCCTGGCCGACGGCGGAGCGGCGGTCGGCAGACGCTCCCGCGGCTCCACCTCCACCACCCGCCGGCCCAGCGCCGACAGCGACAGCCGCCGCATGATGGATCTCGTCGAGCGCGCCCAGTCGGGCGAGGCCGAAGCCTTCGGCCGGCTCTACGACCAGTACGCCGACACGGTGTACCGCTATATCTACTACCGCGTGGGCGGCCGGGCCACGGCCGAGGACCTCACCAGTGAGACGTTCCTGCGCGCCCTGCGCCGCATCGGCACCTTCACCTGGCAGGGCCGTGACTTCGGCGCCTGGCTGGTGACGATCGCCCGCAACCTCGTCGCCGACCACTTCAAGTCCAGCCGCTTCCGGCTGGAGGTCACCACCGGCGAGATGCTCGACGCCAACGAGGTCGAGCGCAGCCCCGAGGACTCCGTCCTCGAATCGCTCTCCAACGCGGCCCTGCTGCAAGCGGTGCGAAAACTCAACCCGCAGCAGCAGGAGTGTGTGACGCTCCGCTTCCTCCAGGGCCTCTCGGTCGCCGAGACCGCCCGGGTCATGGGGAAGAACGAAGGCGCGATCAAAACGCTTCAGTACCGGGCCGTCCGCACCCTGGCACGGCTCCTGCCGGACGACGTCCGCTGACCGTCGGTGGTGCAGCCGCCACGGTCCGTCCGCTCCTCGGGAGGGCGTAACCCGGGTGCTGCGCCGCTCGTTGTGGGGGATGCAGGCGCCTTGTGGACGTGCCCTGCCCGTACCCACTCACTCGATCGGGTGGACGCGGGCATGGCACGGAACCTTCGGGTGTCCTGGGGAGTCGACCGTCACGACGAGAGGAGGTGCCGCCTGTGATCGCGAACGTATCGGCACACCGGCGGGCGAACGCCTTCGCCAAGGCCCTGGAGGCCCTGGAGGCCCTGGAGAGCAAGCACCAGGCCCCCCGGGACGAGACGCCGCACCAACAACCCGGCTCCTCGGCGGACAGCGCCGAGCAGAGACGGCTGGTGGCCCTGGCGAGCGGGCTCGGCGAGCTGCCGGCACCGACGTTGGACCCTGAGGTCAGGATCACCCAGCGGGCACAGCTCATCGCCGCCATGGAAGCGGCCTTCGCCGAGGGCACGCCCCGCGTGCCCGAGCAGCGCCGCCGCCCGGGCGGCGCCCACCGGGCCAAGCCCCCCGTGGCGAGACTGCGCCCCCGTTCCCGCTGGTCCAAGGGGCTCGCGGCCGGGGGACTCACGGTCGGCGTCGCGGCGGGCGCCTTCGGCGGCGCCGCCGCGGCCAGTTCGGACGCCCTGCCGGGCGACACCCTCTACGGGTTCAAGCGCGGCATGGAGGATCTCAAGCTCGAGATGGCCGACGGCGACGCCGCCCGCGGCCGGATCTACCTGGACCAGGCGTCGACCCGGATGAGCGAGGCGCGCCGCCTCATGGAGCGGGTGCGCTCGGGCGCGCTGGACCATGACTCGCTGGGCGAGATCCGCCGGGCGCTGGCCGGTATGCGCCATGACGCCTCGGAGGGCCACCGGCTGCTGCACCAGGTGTACGAGCGGGACGGCTCGCTCGGCCCCATGCGGGAGCTGTCGTCCTTCGCCCAGGCGCATCGCGAGGGCTGGAGCCGGCTGCGCACCCGGCTGCCGGTCCAGCTCATGGACGTCGGGGACGAGGTGAGTTCCGTCTTCGCCGCCATAGACCAGGAAGTGGGCCCGCTGGAGCCACTGCTGCCGACGACGAAGGACCAGCGGGGCCAGACCGGCCAGCAGAGCGGCGAGGCCCCCGAGCGCCCCGGCGCCGTGGACCCGGACGGCCGCTCGGCGCCCTCCTCGGCCATCCCGAACGGAGGCCACACGGGCCGCGACATCTCGCCCCGGCCGCACCCGTCGTCCTCGGCGGGCGCCGAGGACCAGGGCGGCCTGGTGGGCGGAGCCGGCGGTCTGCTGGACCCGCCGACCGGCGCCGCGACCCCCAGCCCGCCCACGGGCAAGGGCGACACCGGCGGCAAGCCGTCCCAGCCGGACATCACCATCCCGCCGCTGCTGCCGGATCTGCTGCCGGGCCTGACCCTCGACGGGGACGACACGAGATGAGTGTGGTGGGTGGTGGTGTGCCGTAGCGCACACCACCACCCGTCAGAAGAACACCGAGCGCCGCCGCACCAGCAACTTGGCCCTCCTCCCGGCCGCCCTCGTATTGCTCGCGGCCCTGGCGGCCCTCACAAGCTTCGGCCGCCTGCGCCGGGCTCCGTCCGTCGGACCATGGGCCGCGCCCATGACGTCCGCCACACCTCAGAAAAACACCGAGCGCCGCTGAACCAGCAATTTGTAAAGCGTGTGCTGGATCGTTTCCCTTACTTGGTCCGTCAGGTTGAACATCAGCATCGGGTCATCCGCCGCCTCCGGCGGATGGCCGTCGGTCGGGATCGGCTCGCCGAACTGGATCGTCCACTTCGTCGGCAGCGGCACCGCGCCCAGCGGCCCGAGCAGCGGGAAGGTCGGAGTGATCGGGAAGTACGGAATGCCGAGCAGCCGGGCGAGCGTCTTCGCGTTCCCCACCATCGGGTAGATCTCCTCGGCGCCCACGATCGAGCACGGCACGATCGGCACCCCCGCGCGCAGCGCCGTCGAGACGAAGCCGCCCCGCCCGAAGCGCTGCAGCTTGTACCGCTCCGAGAACGGCTTTCCGATCCCCTTGAAGCCCTCCGGCATCACCCCGACGACCTCGCCGCGCTCCAGCAGCAGCTGGGCGTCCTCGGAGCAGGCGAGGGTGTGGCCCGCCTTGCGCGCCAGCTCGTTGATGACCGGCAGCATGAAGACCAGATCTGCGGCGAGCAGCCGCAGATGGCGGTGGGCCGGATGGTTGTCGTGCACGGCGACCTGAAGCATCAGCCCGTCCAGCGGCAGCACCCCGGAGTGGTTGGCGACGACGAGCGCACCGCCGCTGTCCGGGATGTTCTCGATGCCCTTCACCTCGACCCGGAAGTACTTCTCGTGGATCGGGCGCAGCAGCGACATCAGGACCTGGTCGGTCAGATCGCGGTCGTAGCCGAAGTCGTCGACCTCGTAGTCCCCGGTGATCCGGCGGCGCAGAAAGCTCAGCCCACGGGCGAGTTTGCGCTCCCAGTCGCCGCTGCCCGGGGCGCGCTTGGGCGGGTACGGCGGCAGGGGCGGGACGGCCGCGGCGGCCGTCTCGGCGGGCTGCCCCAGCTCCTCGTCGCGCTGCTGCGGCACGGGTTTGAGCGAACCCTGTGACCGGCCGGGACGCCCCGCGCGAACGCTCTTGCGCCGCGACCGCGGTTCCTCACCGAACGGAATGACCTTGGCATCCGCCATGGTGGTTGCGCTCCTCAGTTCTGGGCGCCGGCGGGCAGCAGCGCAGCGAGCCGGTCCACGGTACGGGCGAGGGTCTCGGGCGGGAGCAGCCCGGGACCGCGGCTGTGCGCGTAGTCCGCGAAGGCGCCGGCGGTGGTGTGCTCGGGTTCAAAACCCAGGGTCTCGCGCATCTGGTTGGTGGCCACGACCCGGCCATGGGTGAGCAGCCGGATCTGCTCGGGCGAGAAGTCGGTGATGCCGAGGGACCGAAGGGCGGTGCGGGCCCACCTGAGGGTGGGCAGCAGCAGCGGCAGCGTCGGCCGGCCGAGCCGCCGGGCGGCCTGGGAGAGCAGCAGCACACCGTCTCCGGCGATGTTGAACGTGCCGCTGTTGAGCGTGGCTCGACGGGGCTCCGAGGCGGCGATCCGCAGCACCTCGATGGCGTCCTTCTCATGGACGAACTGGAGCCGCGGGTCATACCCGATGACGGTGGGCAGCACGGGCAGCGCGAAGTACTCGGCGAGCGGCGAGTCCGCGCACGGCCCCAGGATGTTGGCGAAGCGCAGCACACATACCGCGACATCGGGGCGGCGCCGGGCGAAGCCCCGTACGTATCCCTCGACCTCGACGGTGTCTTTCGCGAAGCCGCCACTCGGCAGCGACTTGGGCGTGGTGGTCTCGGTGAAGACGGCGGGGTCGCGGGGCGCGGAGCCGTACACATTGGTGCTGGACTTGACCACGAGCCGCTGGACCGAGGGCGCCTTCTGGCAGGCACCGAGCAGCTGCAGGGTGCCGATGACGTTGTTCTCCTTGATCGAGGCGCGATTGCCGCGCGCCCCGAGCGGGGTGCCGTTGATGTCCATGTGGACGACGGTGTCGACGCCGAATTCGGCGAGCAGCTTCCCGATCGTGGGATGGCGGATGTCGGCCCGGACGAAGTCGGCGCCGCCGAGATGGTGTTCGGGTGTGACCGCGTCCACACCGATCACCCGGTCGACATCGGGCTCGCGCTGTATCCGCCGGACGAACCGGCCTCCCAGCCGACGAGCGACTCCGGTGACGAGCACGACCTTCCCCAAGATCAGCGCCTTCCTTCCCACCCTCGTCCGAGCTGGGCTGTGGCGAACACCGTAACCGCTCAAAGTTGCGCTGTGATGACCACTCGCCGCACGGAGCGACGTTTTAAGCCGAGGCCAGGGGCGGGCCGGGAGCGGGGCCCGGGCCGCGCACGCACCGCAGCCCTTCCACCGTGGGTGGAAGGGCTGCGGGACGAACACAGCGTCGCTTGTTTACTTCTTGTTGCGACGCTGGACGCGCGTGCGCTTGAGCAGCTTGCGGTGCTTCTTCTTCGCCATCCGCTTGCGCCGCTTTTTGATAACAGAGCCCACGACTACCCTCGCTCACTTCGAATCACTCGGTGCGGGGCGTCCGAGCCCACACGACCTACATCGGGCCAGCCTACCCGGCACCGAGCGAACCACGTAATCCGAGGGTCCTCCCCAGGCCCGGACGGACCGGACCTAAGCGGACTCCACCCCCACATAGGACTCGCGGAGGTACTCATGAACCGCTTGCTCCGGCACCCGGAAGGACCTGCCCACCCGGATCGCCGGCAGATGACCGCTGTGCACCAAGCGGTACACGGTCATCTTGGACACTCGCATCACCGCGGCGACTTCCGCCACGGTCAAAAACTGAACCTCGTTCAGAGGCCTTTCGCCAGCAGCCATGACACACCTGAACCTTCCGCACATGTCGGGCACCGGCTTCCCCTCCGGTGACTCCTGCTCGCATGCGCGCTCCTCCCCAGATTAGGGGCGGGTGATGCAAGTGGGGAAGAGGAGTAGCGACCGGACGCCTACTGTGACAGACACGCTCGATTGAGTACATAGCGAGTAATCGGCCGGTAGTAAACAGACCGCACAGCGTCATCAAGCGGAACGGCGACGGACACCTGCCCCTCGGCCTCCCCGACGAACAGCGCGGGGTCGTCCGTGTCACCCAGCCCGATGGCCTCAAAGCCCAGCTGACCTGCCCCGCAGACCCATCCGTGGTCCCCGATGACCAACCCCGGCAGGGGGCCGCCGGAATCGGCGGCACAGCCGAGCGCGACCCGAACCGGGAGCGGGGAATGACTGTGGACGCCCGGCTCACTCGCGCCGGCACGAGCGCCGGGTTCCCGCACCATCGCAACTCCTCGTACGTAGGCGAGCTGGTGGGTACGTACGCCGAATCGGGTCGTTATGTCGATACATCTACCCTGCGCGGGGGTGAGGACACGGCAGCCGGCCGCCGAGAGCGCCGACGCCAACGAGGCGTAGAAGCCAAGGAGACGGTGGGGATGGCCGGTCCCGATGAGCACCGGGAGCCGCGCCCGGGCGGCGACCTGGAGCCGATCCGCGAATCCATGCAGCGCGGTGATCGTCCGCTCCGGATCGATCACATCCTGACCACAGATGTGCGCCGGGTTGGCCGAAACCCCGCATTTGTCACCCATCAGGCGAAGTAATTCAAGGAAAGACCAGTCGCATTCGGGCTCCAGCCCGAGCAGCACCCGGGGGTCCCGGGCGGCGAAGAGCCGGTAGCGGCGCAGGCTCTCCTCCCGGCTCGTCGTCACGGGCCCGGCGAGCCTCGCCGCCAGCAGATGCGCGCGCAGCGCGGCGGTACTCAACACACCGTCGATGCTCGCGGATCACCACCGCCGCCCGCCGTGGAACGGCACCGGACCCCACGGTTGGCCTAACGGCCCCCGCCCCCGAGCCGCTCCGGACGCCGCCCGGACCCGGCCATGGACAGCGCCGCGGCCGCTACGGAAGCAGCCCATGGAGGCTACGGAAGCAGCCCGTGGTAGGGGAACACCGCCCGGCGCGTCGCCAGGATCGCCTGGTCCAGCCGGTCCGCCGGGTCGTACCCGGATTCGGCGAAGTCCTGCCAGCGCGGTTCCCGCCCGTCCGTCATCCGTCGCGGCGCGTCCTGGCGGGTCCGCCGGTACACCTCCTGCCGCCACTCCTCCGGCACCGGCGTCCGCGCCGCCACCGGCCGCCCCGCCGCGATCGCGACCAGATGTGTCCAGGATCGCGGCACCACGTCCACCACCGCGTAGCCGCCGCCCCCGAGCGCGACCCAGCGCCCGTCCGCGTGGTCGTGCGCCAGCCGATGGCAGCTCTCGGCGACCGCCCGCTGCGCGTCCACGGTCACCCCCAAGTGGGCCAGCGGATCCTCGATATGGGTGTCCGCACCATGCTGGGTCACCAGCACCTGGGGATCGAAGGCGGCCAACAGCTCCGGCACCACCGCGTGGAAGGCCCGCAGCCAGCCGGCGTCCCCGGTCCCGGCCGGCAGAGCCAGATTGACGGCCGATCCCTCGGCGCCCTCCCCACCCGTCTCCTCGGGCCAGCCGGTCTGCGGGAACAGCGTGCGGGGGTGCTCGTGCAGGGAGATGGTCAGTACCCGCGGATCGTCCCAGAAGGCGGCCTGTACGCCGTCCCCGTGATGAACGTCCACATCCACATAGGCGACCCGCTCGGCCCCCAGCTCCAGCAGCCGGGCGACCGCCAGCGCCGCGTCGTTGTAGATACAGAACCCGGACGCGCCGCCGGGCATGGCGTGGTGCAGCCCGCCCGCGAAGTTCACCGCGTGCAGCGCCTCCCCGCGCCAGACGCTCTCCGCCGCGCCGACCGACTGCCCGGCGATCAGGGCCGATGCCTCGTGCATCCCGGCGAAGGCCGGGTCGTCCATCGTCCCGAGACCGTACGAACCCTCTGCCGCCTCCGGGTCGGCCGAGGCCCGCCGTACCGCCTCGATGTAGTCCGGCCGGTGGACCAGGCGCAGGGTCGACTGCCCCGCCAGTTTGGCGGCCACGACCTCGACCGCCCGGTCCAGCCCGAACGCCTCCACCAACCGCATGGTCAGCGCGAGCCGCACCGGGTCCATCGGATGCCCGGCGCCGAAGTCGTATCCGGTTACTTCCTCATCCCACATCAACTGTGCGCGGCCGCTCATGACCGTCACCGTATCCGTCTGGTACAGGGCTGAACGACCTTGCATACAGGATCGTCACCAGCACGAGCGTCATCGGCACCAGCATCGCCTCGCGGTAGCCCCACGCCCCGCCCAGCGCGCCGACGAGCGGTGAGCCGACCAGAAAGCCGACGTAGTTGAAGGTGTTCAGGCGTGCGATGGCGGCGCCGGAGGCCCCGGGGAAGAGCCGCCCGGCCGCCGCGAAGGTCTGCGGCACCAGCACACACAGCCCCAGCCCCAGCAGGGTGAACCCGAGCATCCCCACCCAGGCGCCGGACGCCGCCGCGACAACGGCGAAGCCGCCGGCGGCAAGGAGGGCCCCGGCCCGGACCACGGTGACCGCGCCGAAGCGCCGCACCCCCAGGTCACCGAAGGAGCGGCCGAGGAGCGTGGTGACCATATAGACGTTGTAGGGGACGGTGGCCAGCTGCTCGGAGCTGTGCAGTACGTCCTCCAGATACTTGGCGCTCCAGTTGGAGACGGTGGAGTCACCGATATAGGCGCAGGACATGACGAGGCAGAGCGGCAGCAGCGGCTTCATGCTCACCGCACTACTGTCGTCGCGTTCTTGCCCCTTCTCGCTCGCCGGGCCGTCCTGGCCGGGCTGGTCCGCGTACCAGCGGCCGGCGATGAACGCGACGGGGACGAGGGTCGCGACCAGTGGAGCGTAGAGCGCGGGCAGCGGCAGATCCGCGTGCGCTCCCACCCAGGAGAGCGAGGCGCCGGTGATGCCGCCCAGGCTGTACGCGGCGTGGAAGCCGAGCATGACGCTCCGCCCGTACGCGCGCTGCAGGCTCACCCCGAGCATGTTCATCGACGCGTCGAGCACACCGACCGTCAGGCCGAAGACCCCGAGCGCGACGGCCAGCTGCCACACCGTCGAGCCCGACCCCGCCGCGAGCAGCGCGACGGAGACCACGGGCTGCACCAAGCGGAGGACACGCCCCGGCCGCACCCGCTTGACGAGATGCTCGGTGCCGACGCTGCCCAGGCCGGCGAGCACGGGGACAGCCGCGAGGAAGAGAGGTAACAGGCCGTCGGATATCCCGTACCGGTCCTGCAGCGCGGGTATACGCGTCACCAGCAGAGCGAAGATCGCGCCCTGGACGAAGAAGCTGATGGTCAGCGAGGCCCGGCCGTGCCGCAGCCGCGGGCCGGGACGCGTATCCGTCATGGCCGACGAGCGTACGGCCCCGCGCTACGCGGGGGTAGATGCGAGCAGGGGCGGCAGCTCGACCATGTCCGCGAACAGCGCCTGCGCCGCCGACAGTTCGGCGGCGGGCGTCATGGCCGTGTAGCCGTACACATCCATCCGGGCGGCGACGGCGGCCTGGACTCCGAGCGGGCTGTCCTCGACCACCGCACAGCGCCGGGGCTCCACCCCCATCCGGGCGGCCGCGTACAGGAAGAGATCCGGGGCGGGCTTACCGCGCCCCACATCCTCGGAGCTGAAGATGCGGTCCTCACCGAAATGGCCGTAGAGCCCGGTCTTGCGGAGGGCGACCCTGATCCGGTCATGGCTGCCGGAAGAGGCGACGCAGTACGGAACACCGTCCGCCCGCAGCTTCTCCAGGACCGCCGAGACGCCGACGACCGGCTCCAGCTCACGGCGGAAGGCGTCGAAGACCCGATTGTGGAAGGTCGCGTCGAAGTCCTCCGGAAGCCGCTGCCCCGAGCGCTTATGGACCAGGTCATGGATGCGGTGCATGGCGGATCCCATGTAGTCGCGTATGGAGTCCTCGTAGCTGGTGGGGTGGCCCAACTCGGTGAGATAGGCGGCGAGCAGCCGATTGGAGAGGGGCTCGCTGTCGACGAGCACTCCATCGTTGTCGAAGACGACCAGGTCGTAGCGCATGGCGCCAGCCTAACCGGCAAACAAAAAAGCCCGGTTGGGAGCTGAGCTCCCAACCGGGCTTTCTATAAGATTTGTTCGGCGGCGTCCTACTCTCCCACAGGGTCCCCCCTGCAGTACCATCGGCGCTGAAAGGCTTAGCTTCCGGGTTCGAAATGTAACCGGGCGTTTCCCTGACGCAATGACCACCGAAACACTATGAAGTTGAACCGGAGATGGACACGGTTCGTTACTTCAGAACCAACACAGTGGACGCGAGCAACTGAGGACAAGCCCTCGGCCTATTAGTACCAGTCAACTCCACCGGTCACCCGGCTTCCATATCTGGCCTATCAACCCAGTCGTCTACTGGGAGCCTTAACCCATCAAGTGGGTGGGAGTCCTCATCTCGAAGCAGGCTTCCCGCTTAGATGCTTTCAGCGGTTATCCCTCCCGAACGTAGCCAACCAGCCATGCCCTTGGCAGG
>NZ_JBEXHC010000005.1:441723-501951 GCF_040607655.1 Streptomyces sp. NPDC005266 | reverse complement strand
GCCCGCGCTGCCCGCTGCCCGCGCTGCCCGCTGCCCGCGCTGCCCGCTGCCCGCGCTGCCCGCTGCCCGCGCTGCCCGCTGCCCGCGCTGCCCGCGCTGCCCGCGCTGCCCGCTGCCCGCTGCCCGCGCTGCCCGCGCTGCCCGCGCTGCCCGCGCTGCCCGCGCTGCCCGCGCTGCCCGCGCTGCCCGCGCTGCCCGCGCTGCCCGGCGGCCCCGAGTCGCCGCGCCGTGCCGCCGCGCCCTCGCGCGGATAGGTCTCATAGGGGCCGCAGCGAACCGGCCGCGACCGGGGTGGTGGTGAGCTGGGGCGGCGGGGAGTCGACCGGCGCCTGGGGTTCGGAGCGGTGGGCGGCCCGGGACAGCAGGACGACGCCGCGGGCCGCCGCGGCGGCGCCCGCCAGGGCCAGAGTGGTGCCGGCCGGGCCGCCGTGGAGACGTTCGCCGAGGAAGGTGAGGCCGATGACGGCCGCCGCGACCGGATTGGCGAGGGTCAAGGTGGCCAAGGGGGCGCCGAGGCCGCTGGCGTAGGCGCTCTGGGAGAGCAGCAGGCCCGTGACCGCGAACGCCGCTATCAGGAAGGCGACGACCGGGACCCGCCAGGAGGCGATGGCTGCCGCGGTGCGGGGTGCGGCGAGGGCGACCGTGAGGGTCTGGGTGAGGGCCGACGCCATGCCGGAGGTGACGCCGGAGGCGGCGGCATGCCGTATCCCGTGGCCGCGAGCGCCGTGGCCCTGCCGGATGAGCAGGGCGATCAGGGCCAGTGCGACGGCTGCGACCGAGAGTGCCTCGGGGAGGCTGAGGGTGTTGTGCGGGACGGCCCCGGCGGTGACCGGGAGCAGCGCGCCAAGGCCCAGTAGGGCGAGGACGACGCCCCGCCACTCGATCCTCAGCACGCGCCGGCCCGCGAGTCGCGCGCCCAGCGGGACGGCCGCGACAAGGGTGAGGGCGCCGAGGGGCTGCACCAGGGTGAGCGGGCCGTAGTTGAGCGCGGCGACGTGCAGCAGGGCGCCGGCGCAATTGAGGCCGACCGCTCCCCACCAGGCGCCGCGCAGCAGCAGTCGGGGGAGGCCGCCCTGACGGCCGCCGGCGGCCAGCCGCTCCTGGGTCACGGCCGCGGTCGCGTAGGCGACGGCCGAGGCGAGGGCGAGGACGACGGCCATGGCGGTGGGATTCATGGGCCTTGCCTCCGCTTTCGCCTGCCCGTGGGCTGCTGTCGCTATCGATACGCGAGTGTACCGATACGGCAGTGTACCGGTGCTCGAGTGTATCGGTACAGCAGCGTATCGGTGCGAGGATGTATCGGTACGTAGGTGTGTCGGTAGACTGCGCGGTGGGGAGCAGGGGGAGTGGGGGAGTCCGGTGGACCGAAGGAGGAGAGCTGATGCCGTCGGAGGCCATGGCCACCGCCACACCGCAGCGTCGATCCAAGATCACGCCCGAGCGGGAGCAGGAGTTCTACCAGGCGGTTCTCGATCTGCTCCGGGAGGGCGGTTACGAGGCCCTCACCATCGAGGCGGTCGCCGCCCGCACCCGCTCCAGCCGGTCCACGCTCTACCGGCAGTGGCAGACCAAGCCGCAGCTCGTCGTCTCCGCGCTGCGCTACTGCGACCGCCGCCTCGCCCTGGAGGGCATCGACACCGGCTCCCTCGCGGGCGATCTGCGCGCCGTGGCGGAGGCGGCGGGGGACAGGTGCGGTGGTGACACCGCCCTCGTCTACGCCGTCGGCCATGCCGCCCTGCAGAACCCCGATCTGCTCCAGGCGCTGCGCGCCGCGCTGATCGAGCACGAGGTGAAGGAGATCCGCGCGATGGTCCGCAGGGGCGTGGAGCGGGGCGAGGTCGCCGAGGACAACCCGGCGATCGAGTTCGTCCCCACCCAGCTGATCGGCGCGATGCGGGTCCGCCCGCTGCTGGAGGGTCGGCTCGCCGACCGCGCGTATCTTCAGCGCTTCCTGGAGTCGTCCGTCTTTCCGGCTCTGGGTCTGGCCCCTTAAGGGCGGGCCCGAGGCTTAGATCACCGGGGGGCGGCCGAGTCGGGTCATGCGCCATACCGTGCGCCAGCGCATCGGTCGGCGTTGCCCGCAGGGGGTGCGCAGGCCCTCCAGGAAGCCGCCCGCCCAGGCTCGCAGTCCGGCCAGGGCGCGGGTGCGGGCGAGGGTGAGCAGGGTCCAGGTGCCCGGAGTCGCTTCCTGGGAGTCGTCCGTCTTTCCGGCCCTGTCTGGCCCCTTATCCGGCTCTGGGTCTGGCCCCTTAAGGGTGGCCCGAGTCTTAGATCACCGGGGGGCGGCCGAGTCGGGTCATGCGCCACACCGTGCGCCAGCGCATCGGTCGGCGTTGCCCGCAGGGGGTGCGCAGGCCCTCCAGGAAGCCGCCCGCCCAGGCTCGCAGTCCGGCCAGGGCGCGGGTGCGGGCGAGGGTGAGCAGGGTCCAGGTGCCCAGGTAGAGGGGGATCAGGGGCAGCGGCAGATGGCGGCGGGCGAGCCAGACCCGGTTGCGGGCGGTCATCCGGTAGTAGACCGCGTGCCGGGCGGGGGACGTCTTGGGGTGCTGGAGCAGCAGCTCGGGGGCGTACAGCACCTTCCAGCCCGCGTCGAGCGCCCGCCAGGCGAGGTCGGTTTCCTCGTGGGTGAAGAAGAATTCGTCCGGCCAGCCGCCGATCTGCTCCAGCATCGGCATGGACAGGGCGTGCCCGCCGCCGAGGAAGGTGGTCACCTCGCCGCCGCGCATCGGGTCGGAGGCGCGCAGCCGGGGGACGTGGCGGCGCTGGGTCTCGCCGGTCTCGTCGGCGATACGGAAGCTCACGATGCCCAGGCGCGGATCGTCCGCGTACAGATCGCGCACCGTACGGAAGACATCGGCGTCGATGAGCAGTCCGTCGTCGTCGAGGTCGATGACGACGTCCACGTCGCCGAACTCGCGCAGCCGTCGCCAGGCGACGTTACGGCCGCCCGAGACGCCGAGGTTCTCCTCCAGCTCGACCGTGGTCACATGGTCGGGGAAGTCGGGGAGCGGGGAGCCGTTGCCGACGACCACGATGCGGGTGGGCGGTACGTCCTGCTTGGCCACCGACTCCAAGAGTGCCGCCACCTCTCGGGGCCGGTTGCCCATGGTCAGGATGGCGACACCCAGGCGTGGTTCGGGCATGGCGGGCACGGCGGGACTCCAGAGCTCGATGGCGAATGCCCGCGATCGTAGCCGTTCACTCGGGGAGCCACTTCCGTACGTCTCTTGTTCATCAACGACTGAGTAATCCGCCGTGGCGGTGAGGCCGGCGGTCGTGCTCGGCTCGTGCTCAGCCGTCGAGTGCGGCGAGGGCCTTCTCGGCGGCGGTGAGCGCGCCCTTGCGGATCGTTTCCGCGGACGCGGCCTTGTTGCTGCTGAAGTCGCCCCCGTTGTACGTCACCGTGATCCTCGCGTTGTCCTGGTGGACGGTCACCACGGCCTCGCGTATCTGCTGATCGTCGTCGGTGGTGAGCTCCTCGCTGAGGGACGCCTTGTCGCCGAGGCCCGATATGGCGCTGCCTTTGTCGACCCGCCCCGCCGCCCCGCTCGTCACGTCGTAGCTGATGTCCAGCCAGCGGTAGTCGAAGCCGTCCAGGGCATGCCAGGAGCATCCGCTGCGGCGGGAGAGATCGCTGCTCCTCAGCTCGTTTCCGGCCGTTTTCGCCCCCGGCACCAGCTCCTTGACCGTGCTCGCCGGGAGGGCCGCGCAGGCGTCCGACGGCGGCTTGGGGTAGCGCGGCGGGGCGCTGGACGGCGCGGCGGCGGTGGCGGCGGTGGAGGGGGGTGGCGACGCGCCCGCCGGCTCGGCGGGTGCGTCCGAGCCACCCGTCGCCGGCATGGCCATGCCCACGGCGACGATGACGGCGACCGGCAGCAGTCGGGCGGCCAGGGTGAGCGGCAGAGAACGCACGGCGGTCTCTCTTCGGTGGTGAGACGTGTGGCGGTCGTGAAGGGTGAGGCGCGGTGAGGGATGACGATGCCATACGGGACCGATGGCGAACACCCCGGGTTCGAACGCGATCGCGACCGAACAGCGATCGTGAACCGCGGCGGAGACGGCTGACCTAATGGGGTGAATTACCCGCTTCGTCACACTATCTTCACAAGTTTGGCGGTTATCTAGGTCGGGTGACGACCCATCGCCCGTGCGTGCGCCGGAACCGAGCCCTTGTTGATGATCCGTACGGCGGCGACCGCGCCCCTACCGCCCGCGACGCGACGTCAGATTGCCCTCCGCACAGGGTGGATTGCGGTAAACGCGCTATCCGGAAACGGTCCTCACCCAGCGGTCATCTGTGTGTTGTGCATAGGCAAGCGTGTGGTCTCTCCCTGACACTCCAATTCCTCTGACGCCACGAGCCAGGGGAGAGCACATGGCACACGACTCGCACCACCAGGCGATACGAGCCGCGGCGGCACGTCTGGGACGCCGCCGCTTCCTCACCGTCACCGGAGCGGCCGCCGCACTCGCTTTCACCACCAACCTGCCCAGCGCCCAGGCCGCGCAGGTGGCTTCGCACGCGCTCACCGACGACCCCTTCACCCTCGGCGTGGCCTCCGGTGATCCGCTGCCGGACGCCGTGGTGCTGTGGACCAGACTCGCACCCCGCCCGTACGAGCCGGGCAACGGGCTGCCCGAGAAGGGCACCGTGCGGGTGGAGTGGGAGATCGCCCGGGACGAGCGCTTCAAGCGCGTCGCCCGCCGCGGGACCGCGTCCGCGCACGCCGAGTTCAACTACACCGTGCACGTCGACGCCAAGGGGCTCGCCCCCGACCGCGTCTACTGGTACCGCTTCCGGGCCGGCAAGTGGACCAGCCCGGTCGGCCGCACCCGCAGCACCCCCTACCCCGGCGCCCGGGTGCGCGACGTCCGCTTCGGTCTGGCGTCCTGCCAGGCGTACCACGACGGCTACTACACGGCCTTCCGCCACCTGGCCGACGAGGACCTGGACGCCGTCTTCCACGTCGGCGACTACCAGTACGAGTACGCGGTGAACTCGGCGGGCGGCGCCCGCAACTACACCGACCGCGCCCTGCCCGCGCGCTTCAACACCGAGACCATGACCCTCGACGACTACCGGCTGCGCTACGCGCTCTACAAGTCCGACGAGGATCTGCAGGCCGCCCACGCCGCCTTCCCCTGGTACGTCACCTGGGACGACCACGAGACCGAGAACAACTACGCGGGCGACATCGACGAGAACGGGGACCCGCCGCAGGAGTTCCTGATCCGCCGGGCCGCCGCGTACCGGGCGTACTGGGAGAACATGCCGCTGCGCATGCCGCAGCGCCCCGACGGCCCCGATATGCGGCTCTACCGGCGCTTCCACTACGGCCGCCTCGCCCAGTTCGACATCCTCGACACCCGCCAGTACCGCTCCGACCAGGCGTACGGGGACGGGTGGCAGTACCCCGGCCCCGAGTCGGAGGACCCGTCCCGCACGCTCACCGGTGCCGCGCAGGAGCGGTGGCTGCTCGACGGCTTCCGGCGCTCGACGGCGACCTGGAACGTCCTCCCCCAGCAGGTCACCTTCTCCCAGCGGAAGAACACCACCGCCGCGCGCTCCAAGCTCTCCATGGACTCCTGGGACGGCTATCCGGCCTCCCGCGAGCGGATCCTGGCGGGCGTCGAGCAGGCGGGCGTCGAGAACTTCGTGGTGCTGACCGGCGACGTCCATGTCCACTACGCCTTCGACATCAAGAAGGACTTCGACGAGCCGGACTCCCGGACGCTGGGTGTGGAGTTCGTCGGGACGTCCATCTCCAGCGGGAAGGACGGGGCCGACAAGCCGGCCAACTGGTCGACCTATATGGCCGCCAACCCGCACCTGAAGTTCTACAACGGCCGGCGCGGCTATGTGACGGTCACGCTGGACGAGAACCAGGCGCGGGCCGACTACAAGACGGTCCCCGCGGTCACGACCCCGGGCGCACCGCTGACCACGGCGGCGTCGTTCGTGAGTGAGGCCGGCAACCCCGGTCTGCACCCGGCCTGACAGATCCGGCCGGGCCGGGTCCGGGGGCTCCGCGCCCCCGGCCCGGCTCAAATCGGTTTCCCGCCTCCCAGGTCGCTGAGAACATGGAGAACGATTCAGCGACTCATGGAAGGTAAGCATGCAGCAGCCCGGCCAGCCGGCCGCCGCTCCCGACGGGGTGCACATACCCGAAACCGACCACCCCACGACCGAGCCCCCCGCATCCCCCTCCGCCGCCTCCCCCACCTCCGCTGCCGCAGCTCCCCGGCTCACCGCGCAGCGCCGTACGAGCCTTCTGGTCACCCTCGTCCTCGGCGGGCTCACCGCACTCCCCGCCCTCTCGATGGACATGTACCTCCCGGCCCTGCCGGAGGTCACCGACGCCCTGCACAGCTCGGCCGCCACCGCCCAGCTCACCCTGACCGCCTGCCTGGCGGGCATGGCGCTCGGGCAGCTCGTCGTCGGCCCGATGAGCGACAAGTGGGGACGGCGCCGGCCGCTGCTCGTCGGCATGGTGATCTACGTCGTCGCCACCGCCATCTGTGCCCTCGCCCCCACCGCCGGGCTGCTCATCGGCTTCCGGCTGCTCCAGGGGCTCGCCGGGTCGGCCGGCATCGTGATCGCGCGGGCCGTCGTCCGCGATCTGTACGACGGCATCGCGATGGCCCGCTTCTTCTCCACCCTGATGCTGATAGCCGGGGTCGCGCCCATCGTCGCCCCGCTCATCGGCGGCCAGGTGCTGCGCTTCACCGACTGGCGCGGTGTCTTCATCGTGCTCACCGTGGTCGGCACGCTGCTCACCCTGGTCGTCCGGCACTGGCTCGCCGAGACCCTGCCGCCCGAGCGGCGCCATGACGGCGGGCTCGGCCAGACGCTGCGCACCATGCGCGGACTGCTCGCGGATCGCGTCTTCACCGGCTACATGCTCGCGGGCGGCTTCGCCTTCGCCGCGCTCTTCGCGTACGTATCCGGATCGTCCTTCGTCATCCAGGAGATCTACGGCGCCTCGCCGCAGACGTTCAGCCTGCTCTTCGGGCTCAACTCGATCGGCCTGGTCCTCGCCGGTCAGCTCAACGGCAGGGTGCTCGTCGGCCGCGTCGCCATGGACAAGGTGCTGGCCACGGGGCTGACGATCATCACGCTGGCGGCGGGCACGCTGCTCGCGCTCTCCTCCGGGGTCTTCGGCAGGGCGGGCCTGGTGCCGGTGGCGGCGTGTCTGTTCGTGCTGATGTCCGCGATGGGCCTGACCATGCCGAACACCAACGCCCAGGCACTGATGCGCACCCGGCACGCCGCCGGATCCGCCTCCGCGCTGCTCGGCACCTCCACCTTCCTGCTCGGCGCGGTGGCCTCGCCGCTGGTCGGGATCGCGGGGGAGACCACGGCGGTGCCGATGGCCGTCGTCCAGCTGGTGTGCGCGCTCGCGGCCATGACCTGCTTCATGGCACTCTGCCGTCCGTGGCAGCGACGTACGGAGCAGAGCGACACCGCGACCGCGGACTGACCCGGCTGCGGGAGACCGTGCGGGCGCTCCCCGAGGGGGAGCGCCCCTGGTGCTCCGGGGTGGCCGTGGCCGCCGGCACGGGGTCGGGGCCACTCCTCAAGGACGCCTTCGGATGGGCGGTGCGGTACGGGTCGTACGACGAGAGCGCCGACCGGGGCGTGGAGCTGCCGCGCGGGCAGTGGGTGCCCGCGCGGAGCGACACCGTCTTCGACCTCGCCTCGCTGACCAAGCTGTTCACGACGATCCTGGCGGTGCGGGCGGTCGAGCGCGGGGACATCGCGCTGGACGGCCGGGTCGCCTCGTACGCGCCCGGGTTCACGGCCGCCGCCGAGCACGGCATCACGGTGCGGCAGCTCCTCACCCACACCTCGGGGCTGCTGCCGGAGCTGCCGCTGTACGAGTACGCCGACGAGGAACAGCGGCTGGCCCGGCTGTCCGCCGAGCCGCCGACCACTCAGCCCGGGGCGGCCCGCCGCTACTCCGATCTCAACTTCCTGCTGCTGCAGCGCGTACTGGAGCGCGCCTGCGGCCGTCCCCTCGACCGCCTCGTCCACGACACGATCACCGGCCCGCTCGGGATGGCCGACACCCGCTTCTGCCCGCCCTCCTCCTGGCTGCCGCGCATCGCGGCCACCGAGGACCAGCGGCGCCCCTGGGGCAAGCTCGACCGGGGCATGCTGCGGGGCGTGGTGCACGACGAGAACGCCTGGGCGCTGGGCGGCGTCGCCGGGCACGCGGGGCTCTTCTCGACGGCGGGTGATCTGGCGGCACTGTGCCGGGCGCTGCTGCGCGATGGCGGGGGCGTCGTCTCGCCCGCGTCCGTCGAGCTGCTGCTGACCGCGCCAGGGCTGGGCTTCGAGGTCGATCAGCCCTGGTACATGGGCGACTTGGCGGGCCGCGGCGCGGCGGGCCACACCGGGTTCACCGGCACGAGCCTGGTCGTGGACCGGGCGCGGGACGCGTATCTGGTGCTGCTCGCCAACACGGTCCACCCCCGCCGCCGCCTCGCCGACAACACCCCCCGCGCGACGGCCGGAACGGCCCTGGCGGCGGCGCTGGGCCAGGCGCGATGCCGGTGACTTCACAGGCTTCCAAGGCATGCCGATCGGGAGCATCGCTTCAGGTCAGCGCCTCGCAAGCCCTATAAGTCACCAGCATTGGGGCTAAGCGGTTACGGCGAAGTCACGTGCTGATCCTTCTCGGCGTCCAAGCCCTCGGCCAGGCCGAACGGCGAGGGATCAGCGGCGAACTTCACCGCATCCGCTTAGGCGGTGTGCGGCGCGGGGGCGTCCGGCCGGGGCGTGTGCGGCGCGCCGTTGAGCAGGACGTGGAAGCCCCAGACGAGGCGGGCCTCGGGCGGCCCGGAGAGCAGCTCGGTGCCGAGGGCGGCGATATGGGGGTGGGTCCGGTCGGAGGCGCCGCGCAGGGCCGTGGTGAGGGCGTTCCAGTCCTTCGCATCGGCCGCGGGGCCGGCGGTCGGGTCCTGGGTGGCGTGCTCGGCCGCGGTCGCGGTGGCGAGCTGCAGCAGCAGGTCGAGTGACCAGGCCGCCCGCCCGGGCTCCAAGCCGCCCTCGCTCAGCAGCGACAGCACCGCCTCCACGAGGTTCAGATAGTGCTCCCCGGACGGGCGGGTCACCAGCGCCGACTGGGCGAGGCCGGGGTGGTCGAAGAGCACCCGGGTGTACGAGGTGAGGAGTTCGGCCAGCCGCTCCCGCCAGTCTCCGTCGGCCTTCGCCGGGCCGAGATCGACCGTGCCGAGCAGCTCGTCGAGGATCTCCGCGTGCAGCTCGGCGGTGTTGCGGACGTAGACGTACAGCGAGGCCGGTCCGGTGTCGAGGGCCTGTGCGAGGCGGCGCATGGTGACGCGCTGCAGCCCCTCGGTCCGCATCAGCTCGACGGCGGTCGCCACGATCCCGGCCCGGGTAAGAGCGGGCTTGGCGGGACGCTCACGACGGCTCGGCGGGGTGGGGGCGGGGTGCGCGGTCACGGGAGGAGCGTAACGAACGTGTTCGCGCCGGGGGAGAGCGTCGGCGAACGGCAGGGCCCGGACGGATGGCCGTCCGGGCCCTGCCGTTCGCTAACGAGTTCCGTTGCGGGATGTCGACTATTCGCCGCTCTCGCTCTCGATCGTGTATTCGACGGTCTCGCTCTCGATCGTGAACTCTCCGCCGCTCATGGAGGTGTCGCCCCACCCTGATGACCAGGAGTTGGACACGTGGACATGGTTCCCGGTGCTGTCGCCGAGGTCGAAGCGATTGTCGTCGGCGGTGGCGGTGCCGGCGGCGCCGACGAGGCCCGCGGCAGCCAGGGCGAGCGCGGCGAGTGCGGTCCGGATGCGCATCAGGTCTCCTGTCATGACGGGGCCACCTTGTGCGGCCCACACCACCTGAACATCGTCAACCCGGCGGGGACCTTGTCCTCGGTTCACCCCGAAGGGCGCATGAGGCCACGCCTTCGGCGGACCGGCCGGCGCCGCCGGAGGCGTTACGGCTCTTGCGGGGGCCAGCCGTCGCCCCACGTGGTGTCGCGGGCCGCGCGGTAGAGGGGGCCCTGGCGCTTGGTGACCGTGCGGCGGGTCAGGGCCTCGTCCGGGGTGCACAGGTCCAGCAGGACCTGACCCTTGCGGAGCTGCGGGCGGCGGACCACCCGGGCTGGTGCGGGGACGGCGTCGAAGCGGACGGCCGCGACATAGGCGAACTTCTCGTCCTCGTACGGCAGCGAGCCGCCCTTGACCTGGCGGTGCAGGGACGAGCGGCTGACCCGGGAGGCGAAGTGGCACCAGTCGGAGCCGGGTTCGATCGGGCAGGCGGCGCTGTGCGGGCAGGGGGCGAGCACCCGCAGGCCCGCCGCCACCAGTCGCTCGCGGGCCGCGCGGATCCGCAGATAACCGTCGGGGGTGCCCGGTTCGATCAGGACGACGGCCTGGGCCGCGCGCGCCGCCTCGGCTACGACGGCGTGGCGGTCGGCGTCGGTCAGCTCGCCGAGCACATACGAGACGGTGACCAGGTCGGTCGCGTCCGGCAGCGCGAGGCCGTCGCCGATGGCCTGCCGCTGCCAGCGTGCGCCGCGCAGCGCGCCGGAGGCCGCGTGCCGGGCCAGCTCGCGGCCGAGGGCGAGGGCGGGCTCGGCCCAGTCGAGGACGGTCGTGGTGTGCGCGCCCTGGGGCCATGCGGCGGCGACCGCCCAGCCGGCCGCGCCCGTGCCGCCGCCGATGTCGACATGCGTGGCCGGGGTCCAGTCGGGCGCCTGCTCGCGGAAGGCGGTGAGCGCGGCGCGCACGGCCTCGAACGTGGCGGGCATCCGGTAGGCGGCGTATGCGGCGACATCGGAGCGGTCGCGCAGCACGGGCGCGTCGGTCGGGGTGCGCCCCCGGTAGTTGATGATCAGCCGGTCGACCGCCTGGGCCGCCTGGCGGGGTGGCAGGCCGTCGAGCAGTCCGGCGAGCGCGGTGCGCAGCGTCTCCTCGGTGGGGGCGGCTTCGGGGGCGTGCATTCGGGCGATTCTACCGGCCGGGAAGGCCCCCCAAACACGAGACGATACGTATCGCATCGCACTACTGATCCGCTTCGCTACATTGGCAGCCATGGCCGAAAAGACAGCCCCCGACGCCACCCGCCGCAGTGAACGCTCGCACCGCGCGATCCTCGACGCCGCCCTCGAACTCATCGGCGAGGTGGGCTATCCCAAACTCACCATCGAGGCCATGGCCGCCCGGGCCGGGGTCGGCAAACAGACGATCTACCGCTGGTGGCCCTCCAAGGCCGCCGTGCTGCTCGACGCCTTCGTCGCGCTGGGCGAGCGGGCCGCGCGGGAGGCGGGCGGGGAGGAGCCGTACGAGATCCCCGACACCGGCGATCTGGAGGCGGACCTGAAGACGGTGCTGCGGGCGACGGTCGACGAGCTCAACTCGCCCGAATTCGCCATCCCCTCCCGGGCGCTGGCCGCCGAAGGCCTGATCAACGCGGAGGTGAGCGCGGAGTTCGTCAGCCGGATCCTGGAGCCGCAGCTGCAGCTGTACGTGAAGCGGCTGCGGGCCGCGCAGGACGCCGGTCAGGTCGTGCCCGGGACCGACCCGCGGATCGCCCTGGAGCTGCTCGTCGGCCCGATCGCCCACCGCTGGCTGATGCGCACGCTGCCGCTCACCCATGAGTACGCGGACGCCGTGGTCGAGCTGACGCTGCGCGGGATCACTCCGCGCTGAGCGGCCGCCCGGCGGATGCCCGTACCGGCGGAGTCGCGACCAGCCGTCCCGGCGCGTCCGTGATGATGCCGTCGCATCCCAGCCGCAGCATCCGGTCGCGCTGTGCCGGGGTGTCCACGGTGTGCGTCCACACCCGCCGGACGCCGGAGCCGACGGCCCGCCGTACGTCCGCGTCCCGCGCCCGGTAGTCGACGTCCAGCAGATCGATGACGCCGCGCCACTCGCGCGGCCGGTCGGTGCGCATCTGCCGGGCGGACCGCCACAGCTGCGCCAGCAGCCCCATTCCGTGGGCCTCGCGGGCGACCTCGGGGCTGTTGGTGTTGACGTAGACGGAGCGGGTCAGTCCGCGGTCGCGGATCATCCGGCCCAGCCGGGGCAGGCTCTCGGAGTCCTTCGCCTCGGCCATCAGCGTGGCGCGGCCGCCGAAGCGGTCCAGCACCTCGGCGACGGTCGGGGGCCGCTCGGGCCGCCAGGTGCCGGGCAGGGCGGGGTCGGGGCGCAGGCGTACGGCCCGCCACTGGGCGGCGGTCAGATTCCGTACGGGCCCGGTGTGGTCCGTCGTGCGGTCGAGCGTCGCGTCGTGCATCACCACGAGCGTGCCGTCGCGGAGTATCCGGGTGTCGAAGTCGAGGACCTGGGCGTCATGGCGGCTGAAGGCGGCTGTCAGCCCGGACAGGCTGTTCTCGGGTACCTCAAGGGCGCCGCCGCGGTGTGCCACGTAGGTGATCACCGGGCCGGGGGCGGCCAGGTCCGTGACCGCCGGGGCCGCGGGCCGCGCGTACTGTTCGGCGGTCAGGGGGGCGAGGCGCCGCTGGTGCGGCCGCGCGGTGGGGTGGGCCGCGAGGGCCGCCGGTATGGAAAGAGTGAGAACCGCGACTCCGGTCAGGAGGTACCTGGTGATCATAAAAGGAACGCTAGGGGTGAGACTTGCGTTATGCCCTGATATAGGCACCCGCTCGAGGAGTTCTCCAGCGGCTCTCCCGTACCCCGGATGCGGACACCGGCCACTTCGGGAGCAGGATGGTGGCAGCATTGATCGCGTACCGGCCGTACCGCCGGTGCCGGCGGTGAAGCGAGGCGGTAGATGGAACGCAAAGGCAGGTTCTCCCAGTGGCTGCGTCGGCCGAGGAGCGGTTCGGGCGGCGATACCGGCACGGGAGCGGGCGCCGGGGGCGTCCGCGAGGACCTGCTGATGGCCGCCGCGGCCGCGGGATTCCCGCTCGCGCCGGCCGCCCATCCGTCCGGCTACGGCTGTTCCTGTGACCGCATCGGCTGTCCCACCCCGGCCCGGCACCCCGTCTCGTTCGCCTGGCAGACCCAGGCGAGCACCGACCCGGACAAGGTCGCGCAGTGGCTGCGCGCCGATCCGCAGGCCAACTTCATCACCGCCACCGGCCTCGTCCACGACGTGCTCGACGTGCCCGCGGACGCCGGGCGGCAAGCCCTGGAGCGGCTGGGCGCGGCCGGCGTCGAGGTGGGGCCCGTCGCCACCAGCAGCGCCGACCTCCAGCAGGGCCGGATGCTGTTCTTCACCGCCACCCGAGGCACCCCCGAGGACGAGGACGAGTGGTGGCCGTGCGAGCTGGACTGCCACCCCGAGACGATGGACGAGCACCCGGGGCTGCGCTGGCACTGCCGGGGCAGCTATGTGCTCGTACCGCCGGCCCGGCTGCCGGGCGACGGCCATGTGGGCTGGCTGCTGGGCCCCGAGCGGCCACTGCCGGATCCGCTGACGCTGCTGGAGACGCTGACCGACGCCTGCGCCCAGTTCGCGGGCGAAAACCAGGACCACGAGTCGGCCGCCTGGCCGATAGGGCGGTAGGCGCCGGGACCTACCAGGCGCCGGGACCTACCAGGCGCCGGGATCTACCAGGCGCCGGGCGCCTATTCGCCCCTGGCCGCCGTCACGCCCTCCAGGCGGTTGAGGAAGACCACCTGCGAGTCCGCCGCGTCCTTGGCGGGGACCCGCACCGCCGACTCGGCCACCCTGGTGAGGGTCACCGCCTTCTTCGCCTCGCCCGTCATCAGCGCCTTGATCTGCGCGTCCGGGTTGGGCCGGAACCCCTTGGCCATGGTCTGCTTCTGCCGGTGGTGCGAGGCGAAGAACACCAGCGCCCCGCCGTCCTGGGTGCGCAGCCCCACCGGGGCGTACGCGGCGCCCTGGGCGGGGGTGTCGATGTACTCCGTCCAGAACTTCGGGGTCCGCATGAACTTCTTCCGGGAATCCCGCAGCCCCGAGGTCGCCTGTCCATCGGCGAAAATCTTGCCCTTGCCCGTCATCAGGTAGTCGGTGTACTGGGCGCTCAGCTTGTCCGGCCGGGTGGCCAGCTTCGGCGTCGGCCCCTTGACCTGTACCGGCTTGGCCCAGCCCTCCTTGTCCTTCGCCAGGTCCGGCACCTCGTCCTGGCTGAGGATCGACAGATACGCGGCCTTCCACGGCTGATCCGCACCGGCGCGGGTGAAGACGAACAGCCAGCGGTTGTCGTCCCGGTTGCTGTCGGTGTCCGCGACGAAGAATTTCGGCCAGCCCACCTGCCTGGGGATGGAGTAGTGGGCGTCGGACAGCTTCAGCGCGAAGAACTTCGGGTTCCCGCCGGGGGAGTTGGCGTGCTGGGCCTTGAGGTCGGCCGTGCTGATGGCCGCCAGCGGACCCGTCTCCACCTTGCTCGCCAGAGAGGGATCCAGCTCGCGGTACGCCTTGTTGTACCCGTCGGCGAACCGCTGGAGGGCCTTGGGGGCCTCAGCCTTGTCCACCGACGGGATGTTCTCCCGCTCGCCGTGCACCGTCATGCACCCCGTCAGCGTCATCCCCAGCGTGAGCACCGCTGCTGCCGTCGGAACTGCGATCTGCCGGCGGGACGGCCTGCGTGGCCTGCTCGTCATGGGGCTGCGGCTCCTTCGGGGCGGCTTTGGACGGCGACACCCTACCGGGGAGCAGAAACACCGCGAGCGTGGGGACCAGATACAACGACCACGCCCACACCTGAAGCGCGGTCGGGTCCGGCTGGAAGTTGAAGACGCCCTTGAGCAGCGTGCCGTACCAGGTGTCCGGCGATATCGTCCCGCTGATGTCGAAGGCCTGCGTGTGCAGCCCCGGCAGGAACTCGGCCTCCTGCAGATCGTGGAAGCCGTACGCGAGCACACCCGCGGCCACCACGACCAGCATCCCGCCGGTCCAGGTGAAGAACTTCGCCAGATTGATCTTCAGCGCGCCCCGGTAGAACAGCCAGCCCAGCGCCACCGCGGTCAGCAGCCCCAGCGCCACCCCGATCAGCGGATCGGCCGTGCCGTTGTTGCTCGCCCGCACCGCGGCCCATACGAACAGCGCCGTCTCCAGGCCCTCCCGGCCCACCGCCAGGAAGGCCGTGGCCACCAGCGCACCGGTGCCCATCGCGAGGGCGGCGTCCAGCTTTCCGTGCAGTTCGGCCTTCAGATGGCGGGCGGTCCGCCGCATCCAGAAGACCATCCAGGTCACCAGGCCCACCGAGAGGATCGACAGCGAGCCGCCCAGCGCCTCCTTCGCCTCGAAGGTCAGCTCCTGCGAGCCGAACTCCAGCGCCGCACCGAAGGACATGGACAGCGCGACCGCGGCGCCGATACCCAGCCACACCGGCCGCAGCGCGTCCCGGCGCCCCGTCTTGACCAGATAGGCGATCAGGATGCAGACGACCAGGCTGGCTTCGAGCCCTTCGCGCAGACCGATCAGGTAGTTGCCGAACACGAGGTTCGCCTTTCTCTCGGGGGTCCCTCGGGGGTCTTCAGGAGTCGGGGTCCCTCGGGGGTCTTCAGGAGTCCGTCAGGAGAACAGCGCCCGGCCCCACCAGTCGTCCGCGTTCCGGACGCCCGGCGGGACGGCGAAGAGCGCCGAACCCACGTGCTGGATGTACTCGTTGAGCGCGTCGCTGCGTGCCAGCCGCTGCTGGAGGGGGACGAAACCGTCCCGTACGTCGTGCTGGTAGGCGAGGAAGAACAGCCCCGCGTCCAGCCGCCCCAGACCGTCCGTACCGTCGGTGAAGGAGTAGCCGCGGCGCAGGATCCGCACGCCGCCGTTGGAGTCCGGGTGGGCCAGACGGACATGCGCGTCGGGCAGCATCGCCTTCAGATTGGGCGCATCGTGCTCGCGCTGCTTGCCGTACGGGGCGCCCTCGCCCTTGTCCCGCCCGAAGATGTCCTCCTGCTCCTTGAGGGAGGTGCGGTCCCAGGTCTCGATGTGCATCCGGATGCGGCGCGCCACCAGGTACGAGCCGCCGGCCATCCACTCCGGGCCCGCCTTCTCGCTCACCCACACATGCTTCTTCAGGGCGGCGGTGTCGGTGCCCGCGATGTTCCGGGTGCCGTCCTTGAAGCCCATCATGTTGCGCGGCGTCTGCGCGTCCGGCGTGGTCGAGGACGTCTTGCCGAAGCCCAGCTGCGACCAGCGGATCGCTACCTTGCCCATGCCGATCCGGGCGAGGTTGCGGATCGCGTGCACGGCCACCTGCGGATCGTCGGCGCACGCCTGGACGCACAGATCGCCGTCGCTGCGCCTCGGGTCGAGGTCGTCGCCGGGGAAGACGGGCAGGTCGGTCAGGGCCTTGGGGCGGCGCGCCGCGAGGCCGAACCGGTCCTTGCCCTTCTTGTCCTTGAAGAGGGTCGGCCCGACGCCGAAGGTGAGGGTGAGCCGGGACGCCTTGAGCCCGAGCGCCTCACCGGTGTCGTCCGGCGGCGCCTCCACCAGATCGCTGACCGCGCCGCCGCCGACCGCGCGCCCCTGCGTCATCCGGGCCGCCGCCTTCGTCCACTCCTTCAGCAGCGCGATCAGCTCGTCGCGGTCGTCGGTGGTGACGTCGAAGGCCGCGAAGTGCAGCCGGTCCTGTACGGGGGTGGCGATGCCCGCCTGGTGGGCGCCGTAGAACGGCACCGCGGCGCCGCTTTCGGCCACCGGATGCGGGTCGTCCCCGGTGGCGCCCATGGCGGCCGCCGTGCCGCCGGCGGCCGCGGCGCCGAGCGCCAGCCCGGCACCGCCCCAGCCGATCAGCGCGCGGCGTGAGGGGCTCGTCGTGGCCTCGTCGGTCATGCCCGGCTCTCCCTGTCGCTTGGCGTTGGCTTGAGTGGCTCTGACGTCGGCGTCGGCTACTTGACGACGACGGCGGCGGCGAGCTTGGACAGCGGCTCGGCCAGGGCGTTGACCGCGTCCGACAGCTCCTTGCGCTTCGACTCCGAGACGGTGTCGTACGACACGAAGCCGTCGCCCTCGCGGTACTTGTCGAGCAGCTTCTTCACCGTCGAGAACTGCTTGTCCAGCTCCTTGGTCAGCGCCGGGTCGTTCTTGGACGCCACCGGCTTGAGCAGCGTGTACGACTTCTCGGCGCCCTCGACGTTCCCCTCGAAGTCGACCAGGTCGGTGTGGCTGTAGCGCTCCTCCTCACCGGTGACCTTGCCGGTCTGCACCTCGTCCAGCAGCTCCTTGGCGCCGTTGGCCATGCCGGTGGGGGTGATGTCCGCGGTGCCGACGCGCTTCTGCCAGTCCTTGAGGTCCTTGATGAGCTGGTCGGCGAGGTCGTGGTCGGCCTTGGTGATCTTCTTCGTCTTCCAGAGCGACTTCTCCAGCCGGTGCCAGCCGGTCCACTCCTGGCCCTTCTCCAGGCCGTCCTCGCGCACATCGACCTTCGGGTCGATGTCGCCGAAGGACTCGGCGACCGGCTCGGTGCGCTCCCAGCCGACGCGCGAGGGCGCGTACGCCTTCTTCGCGGCCTCCAGGTCGTCCTTCTTGACGGCGTCGGCGAACTTCTGGGCCAGAGGCAGCGTCTCGTCGGCCTGCGCCTGGACGTAGGTGCGGTACGCGGCGACGGCCTTGTCCAGCTGCGGGTTGCGCTTGACGGCCGTGCCCTTGCCGGTGGCGGACACCTTCTGGCGGATGCCGTGGCCCTTCATCCCGGGCTTGCAGGCGATCTCGTACGAGCCCGGCTTGATCTCGGCGTTGATCGAGGCGTGGGTCCCCGGGCCGATGTTCTCCCGCTCGGTGACGATCCGGTCGCCCGGGGCGTACACATACACCTCGGTGGTCTTGGAGCCCTTGTTCTCCACGGCGAGCTTCACATGCCCGGCCGGGAAGGAGGTCTTCGAGACCTCGCACTTCTCGTCGGAGGCGGTGACCTGGACGGCGTCGGAGTCCTTGGCGTCGGACTTCGCGGCGCAGCCGGCGACGGCGGTGATCGTCGTCAGGGCCGATATGGCGGCGACGACAGAAGTGCGAGCGGCTCGCATAAAAGGGCTCCAGGCAGGCTCAGGGGTGGGACGGGTGCAAGTAGGGCGTTGCTCGATAAGGCTGCCCTAACTTAACTGAGCCTTGCCTGTGCGGTTCCACCGGGGTCTTATAAAGCCCTTGTCAAAAGGTAAAGATTTGGTCATGCGAGGCGTCTGCCGCCGTCAGCGCTGCTGGACACGGCGGGCGGCACACCGGCCCTACGGCAGAGTAAGGATCTCCGCGCCCGTCTCCGTCACCACCAGCGTGTGCTCGAACTGGGCCGTCCGCCTACGGTCCTTGGTGACAACCGTCCAGCCGTCCTCCCACATGTCGTACTCGTACGTGCCCAAGGTCAGCATCGGCTCGATGGTGAAGGTCATCCCCGGCTTGATCTCGGCCGTGTGATGCGGGCTGTCGTAGTGCGGCACGATCAGACCGGAGTGGAAGGACGAATTGATGCCGTGGCCCGTGAAGTCGCGGACGACGCCATAGCCGAAGCGCTTGGCGTACGACTCGATGACCCGGCCGATGATGTTGATCCTGCGGCCCGGCTTGACCGCCTTGATCGCGCGGTTGAGCGACTCCCGGGTCCGCTCGACCAGCAGCCGCGACTCCTCGTCCACCTCGCCGCACAGATAGGTGGCGTTGTTGTCGCCGTGGACCCCGTGGATGTACGCCGTCACATCCAGGTTCACGATGTCGCCGTCCTTGAGGACGGTGGAGTCGGGGATGCCGTGGCAGATGACCTCGTTGACGGACGAGCACAGCGACTTGGGGAAGCCGCGATAGCCCAGCGTGGAGGGGTAGGCACCGTGGTCGCACATGTACTCGTGCGCCACCCGGTCCAGCTCGTCCGTGGTCACCCCCGGCGCGATCAGCTTGGCGGCCTCCTCCATCGCCCGTGCGGCGATCCGCCCGGCGATCCGCATCCGCTCGATCGTTTCGGCGTCCTGGACCTCGGGACCCTCGTACGGCGAGGGCCCCTCCTTCCCGACGTACTCGGGGCGCGGGATCGAGGCGGGGACGGGGCGCGTGGGGGAGAGCTTCCCCGGGACAAGAAGAGACTGGCCAGACATATCAGCGAGTGTATCGGCGGCGCATCGGGCAGCATGGCCGCAAGGGAGTGCGACGGGGAGGACGGAGAGCGGGATGGCGCTGTTCAGGAAGAGGGCCGCCGGCAAGCCGGGCGAGTGGTACTACTGCATCAAGCACCACAAGGTCGAGGAGGGCCCGGAGTGCCGCGCGGCGGACCGGATGGGGCCGTATGCGACGCGCGGCGAAGCGGAGCGGGCGATGGAGCTGGCCGCGGAGCGGAACCTGCAGTGGGAGAACGACGAGCGCTGGCGGGATGACCCGGCAGGCGGGGGCGCCTCCAGACCGTCCGGCGACTGAGGACACGCCCGTTCTCACCGGCGGCGGCGGTCACCACCGCGCGGGCGGTGGCGCTGTCAGTTGCTCGGCCAGCCGCGCGAGGCGGTCGCGGAAGCGGCGGTGGCCGGAGTGGGTGGGCAGGGTGTTCTCACCGGCGGCGGCGCTCACCAGGTGCTGGACGGTGTCGAGGTCGAGGTCGGACCCCTCGGGGGCGGACAGGGCGTCATGGGCCAGCGAGTGCAGTTCAAGGTGGCCGCCGTCGAGGGCGAGAACGGTCGCACCGCCCCGGCGCGCGTCGTTCACCCGCTCCAGAAGCCCGGCCCCGGGGTCGCCCGGGGCCACGACGAGCAGCGTCTCCCCCCGCCCCGCCCCCGCCAGCCGCCCGAGCCCCACCGACAGATGCGCGGGGACGGTCCCCTCCGGTACCCGGTGGCGCACCAGGGTGGGGGACAGCTCGGGCAGACCCGACCAGGCGGCCTCGTCATCGAGATGAGCGGCCAGATGCCAGGGCTCGTACTCCTCGCTCCCCACCAGCAGCAGCCCACCCCCACGAGGCCCGACCGAGCCCCGCAAGGACCCCGCGAAACGGCGCGTGGCCTGCAACCACTCGGTTCCGGCGAGCACTTCGCGCAACAGCGCGACCCGTACGGCGTCCATGCCCCGCATCCTCCCGGGCCCCAAGCCTCACCGTGGCCGACTCGGCCCCGGCTCACCCCTTCGGGGCACGGGCGGGGGACGCGGCGCGACGTACCTGGGACGCGGCGCGACGTACCTGTTGCGTCCCCGGTCCCCGGCGGTGCCCCCGCGAGGTGGGGACGCCGGGGTTCATCGTGCGCAGCACGCTGCCCACGCCTCGCTTCTCCCACTCGGGGACCGTGCGCCGGCTGACGCCGATCTTGGCGGCGAACGCGCGCTGGTTCTTCCAGGTGGGCAAACGCAGGAGTTCCGGTCGGCCCCTGGCCGTGCCCCGCCCCCTCGCGTAAGGACCCACACGTCCGCTCAGTGTGTTGGGGCCTGCGGCGGGTCGTCCGGCCCGTTCATCTGCGTACATGCCGGGTCGTCACCCGTGGTCGATCAGCATCGGCGTATCGTCGTGGACGGCTCCGAACGGCCGTGAATGAGACGGAAACTGAGACGGCCCGGCCTGCGCCGAGCCGCCTCGTCGTAGTGCAACCTTGATCCGTAGCTCTGTGCGGATCGGTCATCGGGGGCCATACAGGCCTTGGCACATGGTTCTGGAGCCGGTACAGGATGTCTGCGGTCGGCGGGGTTGCTGTACTTCGTTGCTGTACCTCTGGAGCCCCCCGCATGGGCCGCTCGATTTACCGACTTCGCAGTCGCCTATATGCACCCATTGCCGTCAGCGTTGCCGTCAGCACGCAGCGCGACCAGGATGCCCAGGAGCGCACGGACCGCATGCGCCGCGCACTGCACAGTCGCAATCTGGACGTATGACCTATCGGTGCGCGACGAAAGGTGCCCTATGAATATCGCAGTCATCGGCGGTACCGGCCTGATCGGGTCGCAGGTCGTGAAGAAGCTGAACGCGGCCGGGCACGAGGCCGTGCCGCACTCGCTGTCCACAGGTGTCGACGTGATCACGGGCCGGGGCCTGGCGGAGGCGGTGGCCGGCGCTGACGTGGTCGTCAACCTGACGAATTCCCCGACCTTCGACGACGCGTCCCCGGCGTTCTTCCAGACCTCGATGGACAACCTCCTGGTCGCCAGCCACAAAGGCGGGGTGGGGCACGTCGTCATTCTCTCGATCGTCGGCGCGGAACAGGTGCCCGACCTCGTCTACTACCGGGCCAAGGTCCTGCAGGAAGACATCCTCAAGGCCGGGCCGGTCCCCTACTCGATCGTCCGCGCCACCCAGTTCATGGAGTTCATCGACGCCGTCATGTCCTGGACCACCGAGGGCGACACCGTCCGCCTGTCCACCACCCCGCTCCAGCCGATGGCCGCCCAGGACATCTCCGACACCGTCGCCGAAGTCGCCGCCGGTCCCCCCTTGAACGGCACCCTCAACATCGCCGGGCCCGACGTCTTCCCCCTCGACGAACTCGGCCGGATCACCCTGAACGCCCACCCCAACGGCCGCACGGTCGTCACCGACGACACCGCCGGCATGTTCGCCGCCGTCCACGGCGATGCCCTCACCGCCAAGGGCGACGCCCGCATCGCCCCCACCCACTACAGCGACTGGCTCTCCTGAACCACCCAGCCCACCACCGGAGGCCTCACAATGTCGAACAATGAGCCGGCAGCAGACAGCACTGAGAGCCAACCGCGCTCAGAAGCATGGAAAACGGCGCTAACTGAGCTGCAGTCGGTGAAACCACCGTCCATTCCGGATGGGGCAGAGGCGACGACGGTCCTCATCGAGTTCCCTCCCGGCGACCCCGGTACCCCTCCGCACCGGCACTCGGGACCCGCTTTCGGCTACATGCTGGAGGGGGAGATGCTCTTCGAGCTGGAAGGCGAGCCCGAGCGTGTGATCAAGGCCGGGGAGACGTTCTGGGAGCCGGGCGGCGATGTCATCCACTACCAGGACGGGAACAACCGGACGGACTCCTGGAGCCGCTTCCTCGTCACCATGATGTGTGCGCCGGGTCAGCCCATGCTCACCCTGGTCGACGACGAAGAGCTGGCACAGCGTCAACAGCTGCGAGCTCCCCGTCCGGGCACCTACTGAGGTTAAACGGTGCGATTGCTCAGGCGGGTCTGCTGGTCCCTCGGTGATACCGCACAGATCAGCAGCCGTCAGCCCCCACGACACCACGAGTTCAACCCGTCCGCCGTCGACCCACACACCGTGGGGCGGTGTGGTCCATGGCGTCCAGGTGGAGCGCGCCACTGTAAGAACGACCTGGACGCCGTGGGCCGCGTCTGCTCGGCTCTGCCTGGGTCGGCGGTGGACGGGATGGGAGCTCCCCGCGCACGCCACACCTACGGACCCGCAGTCGGGAACGGGCCCCTTCCATCCCGGTGCCGGCCGATCCCCCGCCGGAGGCATTGTCTTGACCGCGGGCCGCTCTATGCGGTGCCCGACCTCGTGGCCACCGGCCCTGTCCACATGTGGGCGCGCGTCGGCGCATCGGATCCTTTACTACAGTGATCAGGCCCGGTCCACGTCGCGGGTGTTCTTCCGGCGTTCCAGGTCTATCAGGACAAGCCGCACCCCGGCGCCTCGGCGGGCTTCATCGTTGAGCAGGTGGCCCCGGCCGATGGCTTCGCCCGAATCAAGGTGATCGGCGTCATCGGGAGAGCGCCACGCATTGTTGCGGGCGACGGATCAGTCGAGGAGGTCCTCGACCGAGGGATACGTCAGTCCTCGGCGGCGGGAGATCCAGTAGGTGCGCTCCCGGGCGACCGGTTCCACGGTGAGGTTCTTCCACTGAGGCACCGCGGAATCGGCGGTGAGACGCCATTGGTTCTCCGTCTCGGGGACCGGTTCGATCGGGCAGCCGGTCATCATCAACTCCCACCGGTCGGTGATCCCTTCATCGCGCCGGTCGGTGGCGATCACAACACCGGCTATTCGATGCGGTAGCGGGCGGCCTTGTTCGCGTGCGGCCTGGTTGTCGGCGCACTGTCGCAACGTCAGTGTTCCCTGGAGGTGGAAGCGGTACGGCTCTCTGCCAGGCGTCAGGAAATCCTCGATCAGCTGGCCAGGGCGCCATGCGGGATCCGTAAATCCGGTAACCGGACGGACGTCGCCGCTGATCGTCACCTCGACATCCCGCGTTCCCCGGTTGGTGAGGTCAACCGGCAGTGTGCAGACGAGCGTCTGCTGCTCGTCGCGGGGCAGGAGCCAGACGGTGCCGCCTGCCGGATGGGATGTGCTGTCATCTGCGTCACACAGCGGGGGCCACGCCGGGGCAAGGACCCTGACATCCAGGTCCGGTGCCTCCGCGTCCAGCCGGGCCTTGGCTGAATCGATCACAACGGCGTGGGCGCTGGCGTTGGCGCGACGCGCGAGCCGGGCTTGCCAGGCGACCAGCCCTGTGGCCACAGCCGCCGCTGCGGCTGATGCCACCGTCCCCGCGGTCTCAGCCACATCCCACGCTTCCACCATTGCTGTCCTCCCCGTCGCCTGATGCGCCCTTGATTGTGGCAAGGAGGGGAGCGGCGACGGTACTACGGTGCTGTTCTCGGTTCAGTTGGTGAGCCGGCGGTAGCAGATGAGGGTGCGGGCGATGGCGGTCAAGGCGAGGAAGTGTCCGGCTTCGCGTTCGTAGCGGCGGTGGAGTGGACGGCAGCCGGCGAGCCAGGCCACGGTGCGCTCGATTGTCCAGGGGTGGCGGCCCAGTCGTGTCTCCCGGTCGGCAAGACGGTCTGGGTGGAGGCGGCGGCAGGACCCTTGTGGGGCCAACGCGGACGGCGGCGGTGGAGTGGACGGCAGCCGGCGAGCCAGGCCATGGTGCGCTCGATTGTCCAGGGGTGGCGGCCCAGTCGTTTGTCCCGGTCGGCAAGACGGTCTGGGTGGAGGCGGCGGCAGGACCCTTGCGGGGCCAACGCGGACGGCGTCTCCAACTGCGTCGGCCGTTCCAAGAGTTCACTGCGCCGTCCCTTGACGCTCCAAAGGCGTAACCCTATGGTCACCGCACACAAGGGACGTCCTACGTCCCATTTTTCTGACTCGGCATCACTCGATTGCGACGCGGCATCGGGAGGGTCTGATGGCAGACGGTACGGCGGCGCGCGCGTACGACGTGTCCGTCCCCTTCCGGGCAGGCACCGAGGGGTATGCGAGCTACCGGATTCCGGCGGTGGTGGCGACCCGTGCCGGGACGCTGCTCGCCTTCGCCGAGGGGCGGGTGGCGTCCTCCGCCGACTACGGGCGGATCGACCTCGTGCTCAAGCGATCGGCCGACGGCGGGCGGTCCTGGGGCGCCTTACAGGTCGTCGCCCGCAATGGGAAAGGTACGGCGGGCAACCCCGCCCCCGTCGTCCTGGAGGGCGGCGCCCGCGACGGCCGGATCGTCCTGGTGCACGTGCGCAGCGCCGCCTCCGCGACCGAGGAGCGGATCCGGCGCGGTGAGGTGTCCGCGGCCGACGGGCGGCGGGTGTGGCTGATCTGCAGCGACGACGACGGGGTGACCTGGAGCGAGGCCCGGGAGATCACCGGGCGGACGAAGCGGCCCGAGTGGCGCTGGTACGCCACGACCCCGGGCCACGCCATCCGCCTGCGCCACGGCGAGCACGCGGGCCGGATCGTCGTACCGGCCAACCACTCCCTGCCGCCGTCCGTCCCCGGCGACGACGGTACGGAGGGCGTCTACAACGGCGGGCACGCTCTGCTCAGCGACGACGACGGCGAGACCTGGCGGATCGGGTACGTGGACGACAACCCGGACGGCTATGTCAACGCCAATGAGACGACCGCCGCCGAACTCCCCGACGGCCGCGTCTACTTCAACACCCGCACGGACTCGACCGCGCCCGGCACCCGCGCCGACGCCTACTCCCGGGACGGCGGCGCCACCCTGGACCTCCCCTTCCGGCCGCAGGCCGGTCTCGTCACGCCCGTCGTCGAAGGCTGTGTGCTGCATCTGGGGGAGCCGGACCTACTGCTGTACTCCGGCCCCGCCGACCCCGACTACCGCGCGCTGATGACCGTACGCGCCAGCCGCGACGGCGGCGTCACCTGGCGGCCCGTGCACACCGTCGACGGGCTGCCCGCCGCCTATTCGGATCTGGTCCGGCTGGATGACGAAACGGTCGGACTGCTCTACGAGACCGGCGACTTCAGCGCCTACTCGACCATCACGTTCCGGCGCATTCCGACGGAGGAGCTGGTATGAGCACATCAGGAACGAGCACATCAGGAACGCAGTGGTATGGAACGCCGCGCCGAGCTGTCCTCGGTGGTGCGGCCGCCGTGACCGCCGGGTTCGCCCTCGCGGGCTGCGGCTCGGACGACGACAAGAACGACGAGCCCGAGGGACGCAAGAAGGGCGAGAAGATCACCCTGACCTTCTGGTCCTGGGTGCCGGGCATCGACAAGCCTGTCGACCTGTGGAACAGCAAGAACCCCGACGTACAGGTCAAGGTCGAGAAGGTCTCGGCAGTCGACGGTGCTCAGTACGCCAAGATGCACGCCGCGATCAAGGCGGGCAACCCGCCGGACCTCGGCCAGATCGAGTACCCGGTCGTGCCCAGCTTCCTCATCGACAACGGCCTGCTCGATCTGACGAAGTACGGGATCGCCCACCACAAAAATGATTTCATCGGCTGGCAGTGGCAGCAGTCCGTCTTCGGCAAGGCGGTCTACGCCGTCCCGCAGGCATCCGGCCCGATGGGCTTGTTCATCCGGCAGGACCTCTTCGACAAGTGGGGCGTGGAGCCGCCCGCCACCTGGGACGAATATGCGACGGCGGCCGAGACGATCCGCGAGGAGGGCGCCTGGATCGAGACCTTCTCGGCCATCAACGGCAACCGCTTCGCCGGTCTGGCCTGGCAGGCCGGGGCGCGCTGGTTCGGCACCGAGGGCGACACCTGGATCGTCTCCATCGACGACGAGCCGACCCGTAAGGTCGCCGACTACTGGTACAACCTGGTGCGGCGGAAGCTCATCAAGACCATTCCGGACCGGCAGAACGCCTGGTACAAGGACGTCCAGACCGGCAAGATGGCCTCCTGGCTCGGCGCCAGCTGGGGCGACGCCCTGCTGGTCGGCAACGCGCCCAAGACCTCCGGCAAGTGGCGGGTCGTGCCCATGCCGCAGTGGAAGAAGGGCGACGGCGCCTACGCCAACTGGGGCGGCTCCACCACCGCCATCTTCGCCAAGAGCAACTATCCCAAGGACGCGCTGGACTTCGCGATCTGGCTCAACACCAACCCCGAGTCGATCAAGTTGCTGATCGAGAACGGCTATGGCACCCCCGGCGCCAAGAAGGGCTACGCCACCTCCCGACTCGATGTCCACAAGGACTTCTTCGGCGGCCAGGAGTACAGCAAGGTGTTCGACGAGGCCAGCAAGGGCGTGGACACCAGCTGGAAGTGGGGCCCGGCCACCGACACCCTCTATCAGCGGCTCGGCGACGCCTTCACCGCCGCCATCGGCAGCGGCGGCAGCTTCAGGTCCGTGCTGAAGAAGGTGCAGGGCCAGACCCTCACCGACCTCGAGGAAAAGGGCCTGAAGGTGGAGGCCGGGTGAGGGGCGGGGTGCGGGACCGGGTGAGGGGCCGGGTGAGGGGCGGGGTGAGGGGCGGGGTGCGGGACCGGGTGAGACGGCCCACCCGCACCGAGGCCCGCGGCGCGCGGGCGGCGGCCGGATTCCTGCTGCCGTTCCTCGCGCTCTTCCTCCTGTGCTTCATCGCGCCCATCGGCTACGCCCTCTACGAGAGTCTGCTGAAGGTCGAACGGACCGGGCCGCTCGGCCTCGGTGGCGAGACGAAGCAGGTGTGGGCGGGCCTGTCCAACTACGTCCACGCGCTGGAGGACGACCGCTTCACCGCCGGCTTCGGCCGGGTGCTGCTCTTCGGCGCCGTACAGATCCCGGTCATGATCGCCCTCGCCACCGGGCTCGCGCTGCTGCTGGAGGCGGCGTCCGCGCGCTGGGTCGGTTTCTTCCGTACCGCCTTCTTCCTGCCGTACGGCATCCCCGGGGTGATCGCCTCGATCCTGTGGGGTTTTCTGTATGTGCCGGGGATCAGCCCGCTCGTGGAGATGGCCCACTCGGCGGGCTGGGACGTCGACTTCCTGGGCCGCTCCACCGTGCTGTGGTCCATCGCCAACATCGTCACCTGGCAGTTCACCGGCTACAACATGTTGGTGCTGATCGCCCAGCTGAAGGCCGTACCGGGCGAGCTGTACGAGGCGGCGCGCATCGACGGGGCGAACGCCTGGCAGGTCGCCCGCCACATCAAGCTCCCGCTGATCCGGCCCGCGCTCGTGCTCACCTGCGTCTTCAGCCTCATCGGGACGCTCCAGCTCTTCGCCGAGCCCAAGGTCCTCAAGCCGCTCAGCAACTCCATCGACTCCGGCTACACACCCAACCTGGCCGCCTACAACGAGGCGTTCACCAGCAACAACCAGCACATTGCGGCGGCCGAGGCGGTGCTGCTGGCCCTGGTCGCGTGCGTGCTGTCCTTCGGCTTCCTGAGGCTCGTGGGACAGCGGGGGCAGGGGAAGGACGGCGAGGGCCGGTGAGTACACAGGCCACCAAGGAGGTCCCGGCCGACGGCGTACCGGAACCCCGGACGGGCGAGGACGGGCGGAGCCGGCGCCGCGCGCCGCGCGGCGGCGGACCGCTGCGCTACCGGATCATCACCGTCTCGCTGCTCGCCGTCGCCGCCCTCTACTTCCTCACCCCCGTCTACTGGCTCATCGTCTCCGCCACCAAGTCCAGCAGCGATCTCTTCGGCACCTTCGGCTTCTGGTTCTCCGATCCGCATCCGATCGACTATCCGCACCGGGTGCTGACGTACGACGACGGCATCTACGTCCGGTGGTTCGCCAACAGCCTGATGTACGCGGGCATCGGCGCGCTCGCCGCCACCCTGCTGTCGGCCGCCGCCGGCTACGCCCTGGCCAAGTACCGGTTCCCCGGCCGTGAGGGGATCTTCAACGTCATCCTGGCCGGTGTGCTCATCCCCGGTACGGCGCTGGCCCTCCCCCTCTACCTCCTCTTCAGCAAGATCGGGCTCGCCAACACCTACTGGGCCGTGCTCATCCCCAGCGTCGTCAGCCCGTTCGGCGTCTATCTCTGCCGGATCTACGCGGCCGCCGCCGTGCCCGACTCACTGCTGGAGGCGGCGCGGATCGACGGCGCGGGGGAGGCGCGGATCTTCTCCACGCTGGGGCTGCGGCTCATGACCCCGGCTCTGGTGACCGTCTTCCTCTTCCAGTTCGTCCACATCTGGAACAACTTCTTTCTGCCGCTGGTCATGCTCTCGGACTCCGACCTCTATCCGATCCAGCTCGGCCTGACCTCCTGGCAGGGGTACGCGGACCGGCAGCCCGAGCTGTACCAGTACACGGTCGGTGGGGCGTTTCTGTCCGTCCTGCCGCTGATGGTGCTGATGGGCGTCTTGCAGCGGTACTGGCGTACAGGGCTGACGGAGGGAAGCGTTAAGGCGTAACAAACGGCACAGTGAAGGCGCGGGGAGAGCGTGACAGTATCGCTGTCATGACTACTTCTGATGGCGCGACAACCCCCGCGAAGAAGGCCCCCGCCAAGGACCCGTGGGACCTTCCCGATGTGTCCGGCCTGGTCGTCGGCGTGCTCGGCGGCACCGGCGACCAGGGCCGCGGCCTCGCCTACCGGCTGGCCAAGGTGGGCCAGAAGGTGATCATCGGCTCGCGCAAGGCCGAGCGCGCCCGGACGGCGGCCGATGAGCTGGGCGGCGCCGAGACCGGCATCGAGGGCGCGGAGAACGCCGAGTGCGCCCGGCGCAGCGACATCGTCATCGTCGCCGTTCCGTGGGAGGGCCACGGCACGCTGCTGGAGTCGATCCGCGAGGAGCTGCGCGGCAAGCTCGTCGTCGACTGCGTCAACCCGCTCGGCTTCGACAAGAAGGGCGCGTACGCCCTGACCCCGGAGGAGGGCAGCGCCGCCGAGCAGGCCGCCGCCCTGCTCCCGGACTCCCGGGTCACCGCCGCCTTCCACCATCTGTCGGCCGTCCTGCTGCAGGATCCGGAGGTCGACCAGATCGACACCGATGTGATGGTCCTGGGCGAGACCCGCGCCGACACCGACATGGTGCAAGCCCTGGCCGCGCGGATCCCCGGGATGCGCGGCGTCTACGCCGGCCGGCTCCGCAACGCCCACCAGGTCGAGTCCCTGGTGGCCAACCTGATCTCGGTCAACCGCCGCTACAAGGCCCACGCGGGTCTGCGGGTGACGGACGTCTAGGACGTCCAGGCGCCCGTACGTCCGGCCGAGGGCCCCTGGGCCCCCGGCCGGCGCGGCGGCGTCCCGGCATGGGCGACAATGTCCGGGAGTGCCGCACCCCCGACAGGACCCGACAGGAGCCGACCCCATGCCCCGCCTCGCCCTCTACACCCTCGCCGTCTGCCTCCTGGCCACCGCCGCGGCCGTCGTGTCCTTCGCGCGGGGGAGCTGGCTCGGGGCGGTGTGGATCCTGCTCGCCGGGATCTCGTCCAACATGACCTGGTACTACGCCCGCAAGGCCCGGGCGGGGCGGGCCACGGAGCGTGAGGGCGCTACGAGCTGAGGCCGGGAGGTGGGGCTCTACGGAAGCGGCTGGCGTCCGGCGGGTGCGCGCTGGCGCCCGACGAGGACGCGGTACGGGTGATCCAGCGGATCATGCAATCCATGATCGGTAGCGCGGATGATCCTGCCCGCTCCGCGTCCGCTGCGGCGATGGAACGTGCAGCCGAGGGCATGCCGACCCCCTGGGAGCACCGGACAACGCCCACGGCCGTTCAGGGCGACTCCGAGGCAGACGACGGTGGCGACGGTCCACCCGAGGACGTAGAGGGCGCCGCAAGGCGGAACAGCGACGCCAGCGCGGCGAGCATGGTCGTACCAGTCGATCCGAAACTTCATGACGTCGCCGCGCGTAAGTGGACGACGACGGCACGGAACGGCAGGCACGGCGGCGGGAAGCGGAAGCGGAGTGTCTCTGGTGAAGCCGTCGCTTAGTCGTCCGCTACCCCGAGTCGTTCGCCGCGTAGCTCAGCGACGTTCAGCGCGTCCGTCAGGCACTCGGCTGTGCGGTGGAGCATGAACCAGGCTTCGTCGGCAGTGAGTTGGGGACCGTCGAGCATGGCGCGCACAAGCCCCAGGACGACGGCGCCGGACTCAATCAAGTCGTTCTCAATCGCGTCGCTCATAGCGGCGACGACTCCGCCCGGCTGACAGAAGCCCGTGCGACCGTCGGCGCTCAGCGGCATACGGCGAAGGTCAGTCATGCCGAGCCCCCCCCAGGAAGTCAACGCCCATCGTTGCGAGTGCTGCCGCCGTCCGCCGGTCGCGCTGCCGTTCCCGTTCCCGCTGCCGCTCGAAGGCGACGAGATAGGGCCGGACAAGGGGAAGCCCGTCAGCTTCGATCGCGTCGGCCGGACGGGGTGCCCCGGGGGCAGGCAGCGGACGGGTGACGCGGCGGACGACGGGTGCAGACGTAGCGCGGCGCTTCCCCCGGGCAGGCAGGAAGAGCGCGAGAAGCGCGGCAAGTAGGGTTCGCATTGGGAGACGTCCTTTCGTCTCTCAGGCCCGTTCCGCTGCCTCTGCCAAGATCCAGCGGAGCGGGCCGTTCTGTTTCCGGCGGGTACCGGAACCCCTACGTTACGCGACCTTGCTATAGCTCGCTATCCCTAGCCCTACTTCGCCGCAGCGCGGAGCATTGATCTTGTGGAGCTAGACCCAACCCGCGCGAAGTGGGCACAGATCAGCGCTGAGATTGAACGGCGCATTGCCGCTGGGGCGTACCCGGTGGGGTCGAAGCTGCCCGGCATCCTGGCGTTGTGCGCTGAGTTCGGCGTCGCCCAGGTGACTGCGCGGAAGGCGCTGGCTGATCTACGTGAGCGCGGCCTGATCCGCACTGAGAACGGCATCGGGTCGTTCGTCACGGACGGCGCCAACTAGTCGTTGCAATATGGGAGTTGATGGGTTGAGCTCAGCCGCCGCGCACCCGCTGAGCTGGGGGTATCCTCAGAACCGCTAGTTGTGAGTGTTCGGGTCGGCCAGGACGACCCACGACTGATCACCCTGGCCGATGTCGACACGCTGCGCGCCGAGAGCCACTAGGCGAGCTACCTCGGCGTCCTGGTCGTCGGGTACGAAGTCGAGATGCAGTCGGCTCTTGGTCTTCTTGGGCTCGTCGAGCCGGACGGACTCCAGCTCCGGCAGGCGATCCGGCGCCGGGCGGATCGCGAACTCCACGTCGGAGGAGTGGGCCACCCAGCCGAGGACCTCGGCCCACCACTCTCGCAAGGCCACGGGATCAGCCGAGTGAACGATGACATGTCTCCATTCCAAGGTCCTCCGGCGAGTTCAGGGACCCTCCGGCGGTCATGCCAGACCCCGCCAAGCCCGGCATGATCCGCCGGACAGGCCCGAGTGCTCCAGCCGTAGATCGTTATGTGGCCTGGTCTTGGGGCTGTCCGCCGCTGGCGGAAACTCAGCTGACCCCCGACGCGCCATCCGGGTAGGGTCGGGCAGTGCCTGAACTGAAGCGGCTGCATGCTGGCCATGCCCCGGCGGTCCTGGCCTTCGAGCTGACGAACCGCGCCTACTTCGCTGCCTCGGTCTCCGACCGCGGCGACGAGTACTACGACCAGTTCACCGACCGGCACAGCGCCTTGCTGGCTGAACAAGAGGCCGGCATCGGCGCCTTCTACGTGCTCGTCGGCGAGGATGGTTCGGTGCTGGGCCGGTTCAACCTGTACGACTTCGAGGACGGCACTGCCGAACTCGGCTACCGGGTCGCGCAGCACGTCGCCAGCCGCGGCGTGGCGACCGCGACCGTCCGGGAGCTGTGTCGGCTGGCGGCGGCGCGGCACGGGCTGCACGCCCTGCGGGCGGCCACCGCCCGCGATAACGCCGCGTCCCAGAGGGTGCTGATCAAGGCCGGTTTCGTCCCGGTTGGTCCGGCCGACCCGGCCCACCTCGGCGGTAAGCCGGGCACCTGGTATCAGCGCGACCTGGTACTCCGGCAGTAGACCGTGATCTTGATGGCGGGGCGGCTGAGGGACGGGTGCGGCCACCAGTGATCATCGGTGTGCGACAGGACGTCCCGCCAGGGCGCACCGACCCGTACCCGTCACCTGATCCCGTCGATGAGCCGCCGTTTCGTCCACACTGACGGCCGACCCGATCGCGTGGGCGCAGGCAACAGCGGTTCCCGCCGCGCGCACTGCCCATCGGTCAGGTCAAGCCGCCTCGTCACCGCTAGGGCGGCCACGAGGTCTCCGGTGCTCAGGTTCTTCTTGGTCGATGAACTCGATGAACCCTCTACCGGAGACCTCACTTACTTGACGATCACGACATGCCCGTCACACCGGGCTTCGCGGCAGACCCCAGGCCCCTGGTGTCGAGGCGTGGCCGATGAGCATCAGAGTGGGGCGAGGCGGGCCTTGAGCAGGCAGAACTCATTGCCTTCGGGGTCGGCCAGCACATGCCACTGCTCCTCCCCTGTCTGGCCGATGTCGGCCGGGCGAGCACCGAGCTTGAGAAGGCGTTCGAGCTCGGCGTCCTGATCGCGGTCGGTGGCGTTGACGTCGATGTGCAGCCGGGATTTCCCCTTCTCCGGCTCATCACTGCGACTGAGGATGATCGTCGGCTGCGGACCGCCGAACCCTTCGCGCGGCCCGATCTCCATCGAGCCGTCGTCCTCGCGATCGAGCACGACAAAGTCCAGGACCTCGCACCAGAACCGCGCCAGCACCTCAGGGTCGCGGCAATCGAGGACGAGCTCACTGATACGACATGCCATGAACGGAACCTACTCTCAGCCTGGGAACCGCTGGGGAGGCCGCACGCGAACCTCATGGCTCCCAGCAGCGAAACAATCCCGGGACCCTACCGGACGAGGCGAGCACGGGCGAGATGATTTCAGGGCTGCCCCTGTCCGGGCAGCTGGGCAACAGGGCAGCCGGGCAACAGGGCCAGGGCGCGGGGACGGGTGGCGGAGGCGGTGCACTGGGCGCGGACCGGGCAGGCCAGGCAGGTGGTCTTGTCGAACCGGACCTTGACCGCGCCATGATCAGCGTGCCGAGGGGTACGCGCTGGGCTCGCCCTGCCAGAACCGGAAGAATTCCTGGCCCCAGTACGTGTCCCACGCCGATACGCCCATGGCCCGCATCAGCGCGTCGATCGCGTCGAAGAACCCCTGGTTGACCTCCGGGATCCACAGCACCCCGAAGACCGCGAGCAGCCCGAACGGCGCGTACGGCTCCACCTGCCGTCGCACCCGGTACGACAGCCAGGGCTCGATCACCCCGTAGCCGTCGAGGCCCGGCACCGGCAGTGAGTTCAAGATGGCGGCGGTGACCTGGAGCATCGCCAGGAACGCCAGGGCGTAGCGGAAGACCTCCGGCACCCGGTCCACCGCGCCCAGCCAGAACGGCGCCGTCAGGGCGACCGCGAACAGCACATTCGTGAACGGCCCGGCGGCCGATATCAGGCTGTGCTTCCAGCGCCCCCGGATCCGGTGCCGCTCGATGAAGACCGCCCCGCCGGGGAGCCCGATGCCGCCCATGATCACGAAGATGACGGGCAGCACGATGCTGAGCGCCACATGCGTGTACTTCAGCGGGTTGAGGGTCAGATAACCCTTCGCGCCGATCGACAGATCCCCGCCGTGCAGCGCGGTGCGGGCATGGGCGTACTCGTGCAGACACAGCGAGACGACCCAGCCGGAGACGACGAAGAGGAAGACGGCGAAGCCGGGGCTCGCGGAGTAGTCCGTCCACACGGCCCACGCGGACACGACCATGATCGCGACCAAGCCGAGAAAGACGGGGCTGATGCGGCGGTCGCGGCGGCTGACTGCGGTGGTCATGGGGTGGGTGTCTCCATACGGGGTCCTGATCACTGACGGTGGAACGACGACCAGTGTGCGCACAGTTCCGGGCAAGCGGGAACAGGGGTGATCGGGGCCACACGGGCGGGGTGTCCAGCGGCTAGTCTGAGACCAACCTGGCCAGGGAGGAAAAGTGACGATCGCGGAGGACAGGGCGGTGGATCTGGAGGCGCAGATTCGGCTGCCCCGGAGCATGCGGCTGCGGCTGACCAGGAACGGACTGACGTTGGTACCGATTACCCAAGCGCACTGGACCACGCAGCGGCGCATCGCCAGCCAGATCGAGCAGAGCTTGCCGGGTTGGACGGCGGTCGGTGAGTTCAAAGTGGTTCCGCCCCGGGAGGGCTACAGCCCGGAGCCGGACGTGTCGGCCGTGCCGAGCGACAAGGTGCTTCCGCGCGACAGCAAGCTTCCGGAAGACCTGCTCCGCTTCGTCGTCGAGGTCGTCTCGCCGGAGAGCGAGGAGCGGGATTACAGCACGAAGTCCGACCACTACGCGCTGCGCGGCATCGAGGCGTACCTCGTCGTCAATGTGCTCACCGCCCGCTGGACGCTGCTGACCCGGCCGGAGGACGGGAACTATCAGCACTCGGTGTCCGGTACCTTCGGCGAGAAGATCCAGATCCCCGTGGACGACCAGACGCTCGTCCTCGACTCGTCGCAATTCATGCGCGTCTGAGGCTGGTGCCCCGCCTGACGGGGCATCGACCACAATGGGCCCGTGCGCTACGCCATCCTCGGCACCACCCAGGCCCACCGTGACGACGGCACCCCTGTCGACCTCGGCGGCGCCCGCCTGCGCGCACTGCTGACCGCTCTCGCCCTGAGCCCCGGCAGAGCGCGTACCACCGGCGCGCTCATCGCCGAGATCTGGGACGACCCGCCCGCCGACGGGAACGGCGCCCTTCAGGCCCTGGTCGGCCGGCTCCGCCGGGCGCTCGGCAAGGACGCCGTGGCGTCGGTGCCCGGCGGCTACCGGCTGAGCGCCGGGCCCGACGATGTCGATCTGCACCGCTTCGAACGGCTCGCCGGGGAGGGCGCCCGCGCACTCGCGGACGGCGACCCGGGCAAGGCCGCCGGCCTCCTGGACGACGCCCTCGCCCTGTGGCGCGGCCCGGCGCTCACCGATCTCCCCGACGGCGCGGCCGCCGCCGCCCGCGCCGAGGCGCGGCGGCTCGAGGCGCGGCGCGCCCGCATCGCCGCCGACCTCGCCCTCGGGCGCGCCGAGCGGGCCCTCCCCGTGCTCGCCGGGCTGTGCGACGCGCACCCCTTGGACGAGCCGCTGCACGCGCTGCGCGTCCGTGCCCTGCGGGAGGCGGGCCGTACGGCGGAGGCGCTGGCCGCGTACGAGGCGATCCGTACGGAGATCGCCGACCGGCTGGGCGCCGGCCCCGGCCCCGAGCTGCGCGCTCTCCACGCGGAGCTGCTGGCACCCGAACGACCCGAACGCGGACCCCTTCTCCCTGCCACCGCCGCCCGCCCCGGCGGCGGGAATCTGCGGGCCCGCCTCACCAGCTTCGTCGGCCGGGAGACCGACCTGGCGTCGCTCCGCACCGACCTGGGCGCCCACCGGCTCATCACCCTCCTCGGGCCCGGCGGCGCCGGGAAGACCCGGCTGTCCCAGGAGGCCGCCGAGTCGGTGGCGGGAGCCTGGCCGGACGGGGTGTGGCTGGCCGAGCTCGCGCCCGTGGACGACCCCGAGACCGTGCCGGAGACGGTGCTCACCGCCCTCGGGGCGCGCGAGACCGTCATCCGCGGCACGGCGGCGGAGGGGCTGCGCGCCGCGGCCGATCCGGCCGCGCACGATCCGCTCGTCCGGCTGATGGAGCACTGCGAGCCGCGCCGCATGCTGATCGTGCTCGACAACTGCGAACACCTCGTGGAGGCCGCGGCCCGGCTCGCCGAGTCCCTTCTCGCCCGGTGCCCCGGCGTCACGGTGCTGGCGACCAGCCGCGAACCGCTCGCCGTCCCGGGCGAGTTGGTGCGGCCCGTGGAGCCGCTGCCGGACCCGGTGGCGCTGCGCCTCCTCCAGGACCGGGGTGCGGCGGCCCGGCCCGGCTTCCGTACGGAGGACGACCCGGTGGCGTGCGCCGAGATCTGCCGCCGCCTCGACGGCCTCCCGCTGGCCATCGAACTGGCCGCCGCCCGGCTGCGGCTGCTCACCCCGCGTCAGCTCGCCGACCGCCTGGACGACCGCTTCCGCCTCCTGACCAACGGCAGCCGGACCGTGCTGCCCCGTCAGCAGACCCTGCGCGCCGTCGTCGACTGGTCCTGGCACCTCCTCGACACCCCCGAGCGCACCGTCCTGCGCCGTCTGTCGGTCTTCGCCGGCGGCTGCGATCTGACGGCGGCGGAAGCGGTCTGCGGCGACCCGCAGGCCCCGCCGGGCGGTGCGCCCCGGCCCGCCGGGTGCGCACCGCCCGGCGAAGGCCCCGGAGGGCCGTGGGACACGGGCGCACCGGGCGGTCGCTGGGCGTCCGGTGCCGGTGGGGTGTCCGGCGCGACGTCGCGCCGGACCGGGAGCGGCTTCGCCGGGAACGGTGCGACGGCGATCGGCCGGGACGGCGCCGTGCCGGCGGGGCAGACGGAGGCACGGGCCGGCGCCGCGCCCCCGGCCGCCCCGTACGACGCCTCCGCCGCGTACGACGCCTCCGCCGCGTACGACGGCTCCGGCTCCGGCGCGCGGGCCGGAGCCGGGGGCCAGGCGCCCCGGAGGGGCGCGGGGATCGACCCGGTCGATCCCCGCGACGTCGCCGCCCTGCTCGGCTCGCTTGTCGACAAGTCGCTGGTCGTCGCCGCGCCCGGCGGCGACGGGGGGATGCGGTACCGGCTGCTGGAGACCGTCGGTGAGTACGCGGCGGAGCGGCTTGACGAGGCGGGGGAGCGGGGGGCGGTCGAGGGTCGGCATCTGGTCGCGTACCGGGAGCTGGCCCGCACCGCCGATCCCCTGCTGCGCGGGTCGGCGCAGCGGGAGTGGCTGGACCGGCTGGAGACCGAGCACGAGAATCTGCGCACCGCGCTGCGCCGGGCCGTGGCGGCGCGCGATGAGCAGGAGGCGCTGTGCCTGGTGCTCTCGCTGGGCTGGTTCTGGCATCTGCGGGGCCACCGCGTCGAGGCCCGCCAGTGGGGGGTCGCCGTCGCGCGGCTGGGCCCCAACCCCTTCGACCCGCCGGTGGCACCGGCGGCGCCGCTGTACGAGAGCTGCACGGCCGCTCCGCCCCCGATGGCGCCCGAGGTGCTGGCGGAGGCGCGACGTGGGGTGCGGCTGTTCGCGCTGGCCAACGTCGAGGGCGATGTGCGCTCCATGGCGAGCGACGAGGCGCAGCGCGAGCTGGAGGGAATCGTTTCCGCCTACCGTCCCGGGCTGCCACAGACATGCCGCGTCCCGGGCCTGATGTGGTTCTTCGCGGTGATCCTGAAGTGCGACTTCGACAGGTTGGCGGAGATCGTCGACGCGTCGGTGCGCACCTGCCGTGAGTTGGGCTACGCGTGGGAGCTGGCGTTCAACCTCCAGCTGCGCTCCAAGGTCATGAACGAGCGGAGCGGCCGGGACCGGGGTGCCACCACGGACGCCGACGAGAGTCTGGAGATCTTCACCGGACTCGGCGACGCGTGGGGCGCGGCGGAGGCGCTCTCCGGCCGTGGTGAGGCACGGGAGCAGCGCGGTGAGGGCGCGGCGGCGGCCGACGACTACCGCGCGGCGATCCGTTACGCCGAGAAGCTCGGGGCGCATGCGCAGGTCTTGCTGCTCCGGGCCCGGCTGGCCGGGGTGTTCGTGGAGTTCGGGGACGAGGAGGAGGCGGCGGAGGGCGAGCGGATTTTGAGCGAGGTGGTCGAGCGGGGTTCGCATGTGAGCGCCGAGGCCTTGTCGTATGCCCGGCTGCATCTGGCGCAGCGGTACGGCATGACCGGCCGCACCGCCGAGGCGCGGGCCCATCTGCTGAAACTCCATGGGGAGTTCGGTGTCCGGGCGCTGGGTCTGTTCCAGGGGGTGGCGGAGGGGATGCTGGCCTGGCTGGACCTCGTGGAGGGGCGGCCCGGCAACGCGCTGGTGACGGTGCGCGGGGCCCTGGCGAAGACGAACGAGCGGGTGACGGAGCTGGTGGCGCCGTTCGTCCCGGTGACCCAGCTGCTGACCGCGGCCGAGGCGCTGGGCGTCCTCGGCGGAGCGGAGCGGATGAAGGCCGCGGCGCGCCTGGTGGGCGCGTACGACGCGCTGCGCGAGCCCCTGCACTACCGCGTGTCGGTCCCCGAACGGACGGGCCGTGCGCACACCGAGGCGGCGGCGCGGGCGCTGCTCGGCGACGCGGCGTACGAACGGGCGTACGCGGAGGGCGGCGGCCTCACCCTGAAGGAGGCCACCGCCCTCGTCTGACCGCGTGGCTCAGGAGCCGCTGGGTGCCGGTTCCCGCTCTCCTGCGATCTCCGCCGCGTCCTCGGCCCGCGCCAGCCGGTCCGCGGGGGCGTCGTCCGGCCGCAGCAGGGTGACGCCGACCATGACCAGCAGATTGGCGGCGAGCGCGATCAGCCCGGCATTGATGCCGTGGAACGGGTCGTGCTCGGTGAAGACGAACCAGAGGACCAGGCCCACCCCCACCGCGATCCCGCAGACCGCCGCGAGCGCCGACATCCGCCGCCACAGCAGCGCGATCAGCACGGCGGGCAGAAGCTGCGCCATGCCCTCGTAGCTGAGCACCGACAGCCGCACCAGGGCGTTGGGCCAGGTGTAGGTCATGACCAGCGCCACAACCCCCGCGAGCAGCGCGACCGCTTGCGACAGCTGCCGCTGGCGCGGCGCCGTACGCGGATGCGCGCCCAGCACCGACCGGCCCCACATCGTCCCGATGACCAGCATGAAGACCGCCGTGGGGACGATCGAGGACAGCGCACCGGCGGCGCCGATCAGCCCGACCAGCCAGGCGGGCATCTCCCTGCTGATCATCTCGAAGAGGGCCAGATTGGAGTCCTTCAGCCCGGGGGCGACGAAGAGCGCGGCCATGCCGAGCAGCACCGGCACGAACAGCAGCACTTGGTAGAAGGGCATCAGCATCGCGTTGCGCCGCAGTACCTGCGCGCTGCGCGCCCCGAGGAACCCCGCCACCTGGGTGGGGAAGATCGTGTAGACGACGCCGTTGAGGATGGCGGTGGAGATGAACCAGCCGAGGCCAAGGGCCTGGTTGGCCGGTCCGGGCAGGGTCAGCCACGCACTGTGCTCGGTGGTGATGCGGTGCAGCAGCGCGCCGTGGCCGCCGAAGTAGTGCAGCGGTACGTACACGAACACGATGCCCAGAGTGATGACGACCAGGCTGTCCTTGAGCACCGACACCCAGGCGCTGCCGCGCAACCCGCTGACCAGGATGAAGATCTCGGAGATGAGGAAGGCGAGCAGATAGGCGAGGGACAGCCCGATCGTGCCGTAGCTGACGGTGGCGACGACCACGCCCATGCCGGTGATCTGGAGCTGGATGTAGGGCAGCACGAAGACGGTGGCGAGCACCGCGATCAGCGCGCCGAACCACGGCGCGGCGAAGCGATGGCTCACGATGTCGCTGATGTTGTGCAGTCCGTGCGTGCGGGCGTAAGACCACAGGATCGGGCCGACCACGTAGCTGATGGTCATGCCGATGGACAGATAGGCCACGACGTACAGCCCGGAGATGCCGTTGGTGTACGACCAGCCGGCGGCGCCGAGATAGCTGAAGCTGGTGTAGGTCTCGCCCGCCATCAGCACGAGCGTGAGGACCAGGCCCATGCTGCGGCCGCCCACTGACCATTCGGCGAGATCGCCGCGGGCCCGTCCGCGGGCGGCCGCGATGCCCAGGCCGAGAGTGGCGATCATGAAGACGGCCAGGACGGAGACGGAGACGATCGCGCTCCCGCTCATCGGACCTCCCCCTCGCCGTGGTCGCGCGCGCCGTGGTCGCCTGCGCCGTGGTCCCGCTCACCCGGGTTCCGCGCGGCCTGCCACATGGGATCGCGCCGGGCGGCGAGCCATACGAACAGCGGGGTGAGGAAGGTGGCGATCACCAGCCACAGGGCGAGAAAGGGGATGCCCAGCAGGGTGGGGTGCACCCGGTTGGCGAGGGGGAGGACGCCGAGATAGGCGAGGGGCGTCCCCAGCAGCCACCACAGCGACTTTCGGTTCCTGAACAAGGGGGTCTCCACAACAGGCCCCTCCGGCCGTTGAGGGGCAAACGGGAGGGTGGGCAGGGAAAAGAGTACTCGGGAGACGTCCGGACAGGACTGGAGGGTGGACCGGCGCGGACAGGCGCGGCAGGGTGTCACCAGAGCGGCGGGGGGAAGCGATGCGATTACGGGCGCGGGAGGAGACGGCGGCGCACGTCCGGAACGAGTTCGCCGGCGGGACGACCGGATGGCTGGTGCAGGCGGGCTCGGTCCACATCCACCTTCCGGCGCCGACCATCCGCTCCCAGGGCGTGCGCGCCGCCGGTGCGGTGGCGCTCGGCGCCTCCGGCGCGGTGCTGCTCAGCCGTTCCGCGGTGTCTTCGCGTATCGCCGGGGCGCTGGTGGCGCTCCTCGCGGTCGGGCAGCTGCTGGCACTGGGCCGCGGGTTCTTCGGCCGCCGGGAGACGGTGGTCCCGGAGAAGCAGCTGGCCTCCGCCGTCCCCCTGCTGGCCGGCCGGGTGCGTGCGGCGTATGACCGGGAGGAGCGGCTCGCCCGCGTGCACGACCCGGTACCGCTGCCGGTGCGCTGGACCGCCGGCCCGCCGGAACTGGCCGACCACTGGATCAATATCCGTGGAGACCGCGAGGAGCCGCTCGACCTCGGTGGCGAGATTCACGACATCGTCGACGTCTTCGAGCGGCTGCCGAAGCGCAGGCTGGTCGTGCTGGGCCGGGCCGGGGCGGGCAAGTCGGTGCTGGCGCTTCGCCTCGCCCGCGCACTCCTGGACCCCGGGACGCCGGACGGCCCCGTCCCCGTTGTCCTGCCCCTGGCCTCCTGGGACCCGTTCACCGAGGGCCCCCTGGAGTGGGCGGCCGGCCGGGTGGCCGCGCTCTGCCCGGAGCTCTCCCAGGACGAGACGGTACGGCGGGCGATCGCCGGAGCTCTGCTGCAGGACGGCCGGGTGCTGCCGGTGTTCGACGGCTTCGACGAGATCAATCCGGCCGCCCGGACCAGGGCACTGCGCGAACTGAACCGGGGCCTCGGCCGCGACCGCCGCTTCGTGCTGACCAGCCGGCCCCACGCGTACGCCACGTCCGTCACAGCGGCGGACGCGCTGACCGCGGCCGCGGTGGTCGGGATCCAGCCGCTCACCGTCGCGCAGCTCGCAAAGTTCCTGCCCCGCACCACCCGGCTCACCTCGTACGACGGAACGGCGATCACCAAGTGGCACCCGGTGCTGGAACGGCTGCGGGCGCCCGGGGCCGACCCGGCCGCCCGGGCGGTCCGCGAGGCCCTGTCCACGCCCCTGATGGTGGGCCTGGCCCGGGCCGCCTACAGCGACACCCGCGCCGACCCGATGGAGCTGCTCGACCGGCGGCGCTTCCCGAGCCGCCGGGCCGTCGAGGCGCATCTGCTGGACGCGTTCGTCCCGGCGGTGTACGACATCGCCCTGGACGACCGGGCGGCACGGGGGCCCTGGAAGTCCCGCCGGGCGTCGAAGAGCCTCGGCTTCCTCGCCCGCCATCTGAAGGCCGCGGACACCCAGGAACTCGCCTGGTGGCGGCTCGATCTGGCGCTGCCGCCGTTCGCCGGATGGCTCGCGCTGCTGCTGCCGCTCGCCCTCGTGGTGGCCGCGATGTGCTGGGCCGGCGGGGGCACCGCCACGGTGGACCGGTGGTGGTGGCAGGGGCCCCTGTGGGTGTCCTTCACCGGGGTGGCGCTGGTGGCCCAGTTCGCGGGCTGGACGAGCACACCGGCCGGCGAACTGCCCGGGCCCCGGCGCTGGTCGTTCACGCGCCGTTGGCGGCCGTGGCGGCCCTTCGGGTCGTTGAGCGTGCCCGCTGACCCGGTGTCGGCGCCGGGCCCCTGGGAACTGCTGCGCGCCGACCGGCGGGTGGCGCTGACGGCCGGCTCGCTCCGGCTGGAATTCGCCGACCCGTTCCTGACGTCCAAGACGGCTCTGCTGCTCGTCGCGCCGCTGGCGCATGTCATCTGGGCGAGCATGGCCGGTTGGGGGCAGTCGGGGCCGGAGGACCGGAACCTGGTGCTCGCCGCCTCCGTCGCGGCGTTCTTCCTGCAGGGCGCCCTGCTCAGCGCATGGGGCCGCTACACCTTCGCCCGGTTGTGGCTGGCCTCGGCCGGCCGGCTGCCCTGGCGGCTGAGCACCTTTCTGAAGGACGCACACGCCCGCGGCGTGTTGCGGCAGTCCGGTGGGCGCTACTACTTCCGGCACATGGAGCTGCGCGACCGGCTGGCAGAGGGCGGCCCGCCCGGGAGGGGCGGCGTCCGGCTCGGCCTCGGGACCCCGGCCATGCCCCAAGCGGCGCTCCGGTTCCCTGTCTTGGCGTTCCTGGCACTGTGCTTCTGGCTGTTCACCGCACCGGCTTTCACCGCGGACGGGCACGGCCCCTACGAGAGGACCGCGCCCGCCTGCGAGCTGCTGCGGACGGGAGACCTGGCGCCGGTGATGGCGAGCCCCGAGGTGACGAAACTCAAAGGGTACGAAGGCCGAAGATGCCGGTGGACGGAACAGGGTCCCGGACGAGGCGCGGTCGTCGAACTGAGCGTCAGCACCGAGCACACGACCGCCACGGGTTACCGCAGCGCCCGGCGTGAGGCCGATGACCGGGTCCGTTACGCCGGTGAGAGCGGCCGCCCGGAGGTGGCCGGGCTCGGCGACCGCGCAAGCGTCGGCACGGAGGAGCTTCCGGCGGACTGGGGCGACGGATACGTCGGCAGGGCCGAGGGGGCACGGGTGACGGCCCGGGTGGGCAATGTGGTGGTCCAGGTGGTCTTCGCGGAGGAGTACGCGGACGCCCGCCGCGAGCTGGCCGTCGCGGTCAACCTGGTGCGGCAAGCCCTGCACAACGCCGGGCTCGACGGCGGGAAGGCGGGGGGAGCAGCCGCCGAGTCGCCCGCCAGGGCGCTGGCCCGGCTGCCCCGCCCGCAGCCGCCGGCGGGCTCACGGCACGACAGATACCGGGCGGTCTCGGCGGCGCCGCTGCTCGGCCCCGTCTGGCGGGGGACCGAACGCTCCGACATCCACGCGCTGAAGGGCGTCCCGTTCGTGTTCCGCGGCCCGCGGATGCGCTGCTCGGATCCGGACGGCCCGGGGGACACGGTTACCTGCACCATCACGCCGGGGCAGCAGAGCGAAGGCGGTGAGCTGCAGCTGCGTGTGGCGCGCTGTCCGGGTTCCCCGTGCGGCGATGCGGACAGGGAACGTCTCAGCCGCTGGCTGTACTGGTCGCCGGTGCCCAGCACGGCGTGGAAGCGGCACGGTGCCGGCACCTGGTACAGCCAGACGCCCCGCCCCTCGGACGGCTCGCCTGACGACTACGAACTGCAGATGCTGCGCGTCTTCTCCGCCGGCGGCCGCTCGTACGTCATGACCTTCCACATCCGCACGGATCCGGCGCACACGGACGTGGCGCGCAAGACCCTCAACGAGATCGTCGCGCAGACCGCTCCCCGGGCCTCCGCTCCCGGGGAGGGGTCCTAGCCTCGCTTTTCGATTTCTTGTCGGTCTTGCCGCCGTGCGGGTCCCTCGCCGTGCGGGCCCCCGCCAACGGGCTCAGGTCTTGTTGCGGAACTTGGCCACCGCCAGCGGCGCCGTGATGGCCGTGATGGCCAGCGCCCAGATCAGGACCATGGTCACCGGATGCGCGATCGGGCCATGGCCGCTGGTCAGCGCTCGTGCCCCGTCCGCGAGCTGGGACAGCGGGTTGTACTTGGTGAAGGCCTGCAGCCACCCCGGCATGGTCGCCGTCGGGGCGAAGATGGACGAGCCGAACTGCAGCGGCATGATCACGAGAAACCCCAGTCCCTGGACGGCCTGAGGCGTCTTCAGTGACAGACCGAGCAGCATGAATATCCAGGTCAGCGAGGAGCCGAAGGCCAGGGCCAGGACGACGGCGGCGAACAGCTCCGCCGGACCGGTCTTGAGTTCGAACCCCATGATGAAGCCCATGGTCAGCAGGACGAGGGTGGACACCAGCATCCGGCCGGTCTCCACGATCAGCTTGGCGATCAGTACCGAGGAGCGGGCGATCGGCATCGTCCGGAAGCGGTCCATGACGCCCTTGTTGAAGTCGTCGTTGACGCCCGTGCCGACCGACATCGCGATGTTCAGCCCGCCCATCGCCATCATCCCGGGGATGAAGTAGTTGACGTACGCGCCCCGGTCGCCGCCCGCCACCGCACCGCCGAAGACGTACACGAACAGCAGCGAGAAGATGATCGGCATCAGCAGGGCGTCGAACATCGACTCCGGGTCCTGCTTGATCTGGAGGGCGTTGCGGCGCACCAGCGCGCCGATGTGCCGCAGATTGGCCCGCAGCCCGATCCGCCCTTCGTCGGGCAGCGCCTTCGGGGGCGCGGTCATCGTTGCCGTACTCATACCGCAACCTCCTCAAGTGCCTTGTCCGTCGTGGTCTCGTCCTCCGGCGTGGACGTCTTCTGGCCGGTGATGGCCAGGAACACCTCGTCCAGGCTGGGCAGATGGGTGTCGATCCCGGAGATCGCGAAGCCGCGCTCACCGAGCAGGCCGATCACCGCCGTCAGCTGCTCATCGCTGATGATCGGCACATTGACCAGGCCCTCCGCCACATCCGCGGTCGCGCCGCCGACGCCGTCGAGCCCCGCCTGGGCGAGGGCGCCGACCATGCGGTGCAGCTCGCCCGGGTCGCAGGGGCGGATCTGCAGGGTGCGGCCGCCGACCTTCGCCTTGAGCTCGTTCACCCGGCCCTCGGCGATGACCTTGCCGCGGTCGATGACCGTCAGGTCGTTCGCCAGCTGCTCGGCCTCCTCCATGTACTGCGTGGTCAGCAGGACCGTGGAGCCCTCCGAGACCATCCGCTTGACCTCGTCCCACACCTCGTTGCGGGTGCGCGGGTCGAGGCCGGTCGTCGGCTCGTCGAGGTAGAGCACGGCGGGCCGGCCGATCATGGACGCGGCGAGGTCGAGCCGACGGCGCATACCGCCGGAGTAGGTGCGCGCGGCCCGCTTGCCGGCGTCCGTGAGCGAGAACCGCTCCAGCATCGCGTCGGCGCGCCCGCGGGCCTCCTTGCGGGAGAGATCGAGCAGCCGCCCGATCATGTAGAGGTTCTCCCAGCCGGAGAGCTTCTCGTCGACCGAGGCGTACTGCCCGGTCAGCCCGATGGTGCGGCGCAGCTGCCGGGGCTGGCGCACCACGTCGTATCCGGCCACCACGGCGGTGCCCCCGTCCGGCACCAGCAGGGTGGACAGACAGCGGACGAGGGTGGTCTTACCGGCGCCGTTGGGGCCGAGCACACCGAGGACGGTGCCTTCCGGCACGTCCAGATCCACTCCGTCGACGGCCCTGGTGTCGCCGAAGTGCTTGACCAGCCCCCGTACTTCGACGGCGTTGCCGTCCCTGATCCTGTGTTTCTGTCGCGTCATGCCGCACACAATGACACCCCCCACCGACAGACCACCGACAAGCTGCGGACAAGCGGCAGACAGCCCGCCGACGGGGGAAGATCGGCGGGCTGTCGGTGTACCGCAGTGGCTAGTGGAAGGAGTGCTCCTCGGCCGGGTACGCCCCGCCGACGACATCCTCCGCGAAGGCCCGCGCCGCGTCGCCCAGGCTCTGGCGCAGCTGTGCGTACTGCTTGACGAAGCGCGGCACCCGGCCGTCCGTCATGCCCGCCATGTCCGTCCACACCAGGACCTGCGCGTCGCAGTCGGGGCCGGCCCCGATGCCGACGGTCGGGATGTGCAGCGAGCGGGTGACCTCCGCGGCCAGCTCGGCCGGCACCAGCTCCAAAACGACCGCGAAGGCGCCCGCGTCCTGGACCGTCTTGGCGTCGCGCAGCAGCTGCTGGGCGGCCTCCTCGCCACGGCCCTGCACCGGATAGCCGCCGAAGGCGTTGACGGACTGCGGGGTGAGGCCGACGTGCGCCATGACCGGGATGCCGGACTGGACGAGCAGCTCGATCTGATGGGCGGAGCGCTCGCCGCCCTCCAGCTTCACCGCGCCCGCGCCCGCCTCCTTCACCAGGCGGGTGGCGCTGCGCAGCGCCTGGACGGGGCCCTCCTGGTACGAGCCGAAGGGCAGGTCGGCGACGATGAGGGCGCGCCGGGTGCCGCGTACGACGGCGGCGGACAGCAGCGCGATCTCGTCCATCGTGACGGGCACGGTGGACTCGTAGCCGAGGTGGCAGTTGCCCATCGAGTCGCCGACCAGCATGACCGGGATGCCCGCCTGGTCGAAGACGGAGGCGGTCATCGCGTCATAGGCGGTGAGCATGGGCCACTTCTCGCCGCGCTCCTTGGCGGCGGCGATGTCCCGGACGGTGATGCGGCGGGAGCCCGAACCCCCGTAGAGCGTCGTGCCGGACTGCTTTTGCGCAGGGCTGACGTGCGTCATTGCGACGCCTCCTGTTCGTCATCTCGAGGCGCCCTGACGGCGTCCCCGGACCACCCCCATGCTGGCACGGCTCCCTGCGGGGCGAAAGTGGGGCCGGAGATCGCGGGAGGGTGGCCTTGGCCACCCTCCTCATGGCCCTCACGGCCTTGGAACGGCACTCGATGGCCAATGGCTCGCAAAGACTTTCCAATACGAGACGGTTCCGTATCGAAACGGTTTTAGCCTGGGCCGCATGACAGCTCCCTCCCCTCGGGTGCCGGAGGAGATACACCGCAGGCGCTGGGCGATCCTGGTCGTCCTCATGGTCAGCGTTCTGGTCGTCGTCCTCGACAACTCGATACTCAACGTGGCCATGAAGACCATCGCCACCCCCAAGCCGACCGGACTCGGCGCCACCCAGAGCCAGCTCGAGTGGGCGATCAACTCCTACACGCTCGTCTTCGCCGGGCTGCTGTTCACCGCCGGGCTCCTCGGCGACCGCCTGGGGCGTAAGAAGGTCCTGCTCGGCGGCATGGCCGTGTTCGGCATGGGATCCGTGCTCGCCGCCTTCTCCGGCTCGCCCGGTGAGCTCATCGGCTTTCGGGCGGTCATGGGCCTGGGCGCCGCCTTCGTGATGCCCGCCACCCTCGCCATCCTGGTCAATGTCTTCGAGCGCGAGGAGCAGGCCAAGGCCATCGGCATCTGGGTCGCCGCCGTCGGCCTCGCCATCGCCATCGGCCCGATCACCGGCGGGCTGCTGCTGGAGCACTTCTGGTGGGGCTCGGTCTTCTTCGTCAATGTGCCGATCGTGATCGCCGGGCTGATCGCGATGGTCGTGCTCGTCCCCGACTCCAAGGACCCCGAGCCCGGCCGGCTGGACCCGCTGGGAGTGGCGCTGTCCATCGTGGGTCTGGTGCTGCTGGTCTACGGGATCATCAAGGGCGGCCAGCTCGCCGACTTCACCGACGCCAAGGTGTTGGCCTCGATCGGCGGCGGGCTCGCCGTGCTGGCGCTGTTCGTCGTGCACGAGAAGCGCAGCGACCACCCGGCGATCGATGTCGATTACTTCCGCAAGCCCGCCTTCTCGGCCGCGGTCGCCGCCGTCGCGCTGGTCTTCTTCGCCCTCATGGGCGTGACGTTCTTCATGGTCTTCTACACCCAGAGCGTGCGCGGCTACAGCGCCCTCCAGTCCGGGCTGCTGATCCTGCCGCTGGCCGTCGCCCAACTGCTCTTCGCGCCGCGCGCCCGGCTGGTCGTCGACCGGTTCGGCGCCCGCGCGGTGTGCACGAGCGGCATGCTGCTGGTGGCCGCCACGATGGCGGGGTTCCTGCTGCTGGACGTGGACACCCCGATCTGGGTGCTGGAAGTGCTCTTCTTCGCCCAGGGCACCGGGATGGCCCACATCATGCCGCCGGTCACCACCGCGATCATGCAGGCGCTGCCCCGCCGGAAGGCCGGCTCCGGCTCGGCCCTCAACAACACCTTCCGGCAGGTCGGCGGCGCGCTCGGGGTCGCCGTGCTCGGTTCGGTGCTCTCCACCGCCTACCGCGAGGGCATCCAGGACAAGCTGGCCGCCGTCCCCGGACTGCCCGCCTCAGTGCGGCACGCGGCGGGCGAGTCCGTCGAGGCGACCCTCGCCGTCGCCGAGCGGCTGGGGCCCCAGGGGCAGGCGCTGGTGGGCCCGGCCAAGGACTCCTTCGTCCATGCGATGCACATCGCCGCGCTGGGCTCGGCGGGCGTGGCCCTGTTCGGCGCCCTGGTCGTGCTGGCCTTCCTGCCCGGCAAGGACGCCGCCGGCCAGGCCCCTGACAGCGCAGCGCCGCGGGAGCGGGCGGGGACGGGAGCCGACCGGTGACCGCATCCGACTGCGGTGGGCCCAGGCTGCGCGGCCGCCCGCGCAGCCCCGCCGCCGACGCCGCGATCATCGAGGCGGCGCTGCGGCTGCTGGAGGAGGGCGTCACGGTCGGCGCGCTGTCGATCGAGGGGATCGCCCGCGAGGCGGGCGTCGGCAAGGCCACCGTCTACCGCCGCTGGCCCGGCAAGGACGCGCTGATGCTCGATGTGCTGCGCTCCCTGGAGGAACCCGGCCCGGAACCGGCGGGGATCTCGGTACGGGACGACCTCGTGACCATTTTGGAGTTCATGCGCCGGCGCGGGCTCGCCAAGCGCGGCTCCGCCCTGCTGCGCGGCGTCGTCACCCAGATGCACGCGAACCAGGAGCTGTGGCGGGCGTACGACGAGAACGTCATAGCCGCCCGCCGCGCGTCCCTGCACGCCGTACTGCGGCGCGGGCAGGAGGGCGGTGACATCCGTGCCGATGTGGATCCTGAGCTGCTCGCGGACCTCTTCACCGGCCCGATGCTGAGCCGGTCGATCCTGCACGAGCGCGCGGAACTCCCCGAGGGGCTGGCCGAGCAGATCGTCGATACGGTCCTCCAGGGGGTCTCCCCGCAGGGGTGAGACCCGCGCGCGACCGGTCACCCGCTGTGGGTTTGTGCCTGTTGTGTCACAACCGCCCCCGATACCTCCGGAATCGGAACCTCGCCTTGCCGTCCCTACGTCACTGGGGCTAGGGGACGCCCGCCGGGGGCGTCGGGAAAAGCGCTGGTCATCGCCTAGGGTCGTAGCCCTAGGCGCGGCAGTTGAGGCAGTGAGGGACAGCGAATGGCGCAGGCGTACACGCAGGAGACGGAACGGCACGGGGACGCGCCCCAGCGATCCGGCTCCCGGGTCGGCCGCCTCCTTCACCGGCTCCGGCACGACCGCGGGATCTGGCGGCGCGGTCTGGTGCTCGCGGCGCTCGCGGTCGTCCTCGCGCTGGTGATGATCTTCCACGCCGACATCCCCAACGACGTGGGAAACCTCGGCTCCCTGCTGGAGACCTTCCTGCCCTGGCTGGGCCTGGCCGTCCCGGTGCTGCTCGTCCTCGCCCTGGTGCGGCGGTCGGCGAGCGCCGTCCTCGCGCTGGTGCTGCCCGTGGCCGTATGGCTGAATCTCTTCGGCGGGCTGATGTTCTTCGACAAGTCCGGCAGCGGCGGCGCACTGACCGTCGTCACCCACAACGTCAACGCGCAGAACTCCGACCCGGCCGGCACCGCCGAGGCGGTCGCGGCCTCGGGCGCGGACGTGGTGGCCCTGGAGGAGCTGACCGCCAACGCGGTGCCGACGTACGAGCGTGCGCTGGCGGACACCTACCGGTACCACACCGTGCAGGGCACGGTCGGGCTGTGGAGCAAGTACCCGCTGTCCGGTACCAGGCCGGTGGACATCAAGCTCGGCTGGACGCGGGCGCTGCGCACCACTGTCGCCGCGCCGCACGGTGAGGTCGCCGTCTATGTCGCTCATCTGCCCTCCGTGCGGGTGAAGTTCAACGCGGGCTTCACCGCCGGGCAGCGCGATGCCAGCGCCGAGGCGCTGGGCCAGGCCATCGCGGCCGAGCCGCTCGACAGGGCCATCCTGCTCGGCGATCTGAACGGGACCATGAACGACCGGGCGCTCGCCCCGGTCACCTCGCAGATGCGATCCGCGCAGGGCGCGGCGGGCGACGGCTTCGGCTTCAGCTGGCCGGCCTCGTTCCCGATGGCGCGGATCGACCAGATCATGGTGCGGGGAGTGGACCCGGTCTCGGCGCGGACCCTGCACGGCACGGGGAGCGATCACCTTCCGGTGGCGGCGTCGGTCGACTTCTGACCATCGGTTACCGTCCGGTCGGTTACTGGAGGGTTGAGGGGGCGTGGGGTGAGAGATCCAACGTCCCGTTCACTTCGGTGATCCTTGCGGGAACAAGCGCCGTGAGAGACTTTGTTCAGCTAGAGAACATACGCCTCCCGTGCACGTCTCTCCTTCGTTTGAAAGGCTTCTCATGCCCCTGGCCCTGCTCGCCCTCGCTGTGAGCGCCTTCGGCATAGGTACAACTGAGTTCGTGATGATGGGCCTGCTGCCCAATGTCGCGGACGACCTGGGCACCTCGGTGCCCACGGCCGGGTACCTCGTCTCCGCCTACGCCATCGGGGTCGTGGTGGGCGCTCCGCTGCTGACCGCCCTCGGTTCCCGGATCCCGCGCAAGCGGATGCTCGTGTTGCTCATGGCGCTCTTCACGGTGGGCAACCTCGCCTCCACCCTCGCCCCCACCTTCGGACTGCTGATCGCGGGACGCGTCCTCGCCGGGCTGCCCCACGGCGCGTTCTTCGGGGTCGGCGCGGTGGTCGCCGCGCGGCTGGTGACCGAGGACCGGCGCGCCCGCGCGGTCGCCACCATGTTCCTGGGCCTCACCATCGCCAACATCGTCGGCGTACCGGTGGCCACCCTGCTCGGCCAGCACCTCGGCTGGCGCGCGACCTTCCTGGTCGTCGCCGCGATCGGCGTGATCGCCATGGCCTCGCTCGCCCGGCTCGTCCCGCAGGTCGCCGACGAGAACCACGGCGGTCTGCGCCAGGAGCTCGGCGCGCTGCGCAACCGCCAGGTGGTGCTGGGCCTGCTGACCGCCGTCTTCGGATTCGCCGGTGTCTTCGCCGTCTACAGCTACCTCGCCTCGATGATGACCGAGGTCACCGGGCTCGGTGAGTCGTCGGTCACGGTGGTGCTGGCGCTGTTCGGCATCGGTATGACGCTCGGTGCCCTCATCGCCGGTCCGCTGACCGACCGGGCGCTGCGGCCGACGCTGTACGGGTCGCTCGCGGCGCTGGCCGCCGTGCTCGTCGTCTTCGACTTCACGGTCCATGTGAAGTGGGCGGCGCTGGCGACCGTCGTGGTGCTCGGCGCGGTCGGCTTCATGACCACCACCCCGCTGCAGATGCTGGTCATGAACAAGGCCCAGCACGCCCCGACGCTGGCCTCCGCCTCCAACCACTCCGCCTTCAATCTCGCGAACGCGGGTGGCGCCTGGCTCGGCGGCGTCGCCATCGCCGCGGGCTGGGGCTGGACCTCCCCGACGCTGGTCGGGGCGGGGCTCGCGGTGGTGGGCCTGGCGATCGCGGTGATCGCCGGTCTGACGGACCGCGCGCCGGCGGCCGAGTCGCGGGTCGTGGCGAGCAGTGAGTCGACGCCGAAGCTGTCCGAGGTCGGCTGAAGCGTCCGCGTGAGAAGGCCCCGCTTCGGCGGGGCCCTTTTCGCGTCCGCTCCGTGACCGCCTTGGTCCTCACCGCCACCCTCGCCCACCCCGGCCCCCTTATGCGCCCGCTGGTCGGGGACTGGCCGCAGCACGCCGCGGAGCCACCTCAGATCGTCCGACCAGGAGGCGGCGGCCCGCTGGATGCTCCTGAGCGCCGCGGGTACGCCCCATCTGGACCGGATGACCCCCGAGGGACTGACCGCCGCGGGCGAGGCGACCCGCGCCTCCATGCCACCGGGCGCGGTCGACCGGGTGGAGCTGGTCGGCCGGACACCCTGGCGACCCCGTACCACCACCGCCAGGTGGCGGGCGGCGTCCCCGGGGCCGAGCGCGCCGCGTTCGCCCCGGGCCTGTGCCAGAGGCGCCGGCGGAGTGGCTGGACCTGATCAGCGCGTTGCTCAGGCCTCGCGCCAGCGGTTCGTGATGGGCAGGCGGCGGTCCTTGCCGAAGCCCTTGGCGGAGATCTTCGTGCCTGGCGGGTACTGGCGGCGCTTGTACTCCGCCGCGTCGACCAGCCGCAGGATCCGGGTCACCAGCGCGTCCTCGAAAGGTGGCGGGCGGCGTCCCCGGGGCCGAGCGCGCCGCGTTCGCCCCGGGCCTGTGCCAGAGGCGCCGGCGGAGTGGCTGGACCTGATCAGCGCGTTGCTCAGGCCTCGCGCCAGCGGTTCGTGATGGGCAGGCGGCGGTCCTTGCCGAAGCCCTTGGCGGAGATCTTCGTGCCTGGCGGGTACTGGCGGCGCTTGTACTCCGCCGTGTCGACCAGCCGCAGGATCCGGGTCACCAGCGCGTCCTCGAAGCCCGCCGTGACGATCTCCTTGCGCCCCTGGTCCCGGTCGACGTACAGCTCCAGGATCCGGTCGAGGACGTCGTAGTCCGGGAGCGAATCCGTGTCGACCTGGCCGGGCCGCAGCTCGGCGCTCGGGGGCTTGGTGATGGAGTTCTCGGGGATGGGCGGGGTCTGGCCCCGCTCTTCCGCAGCCTGGTTACGCCATTTCGCCAGGCGGAAGACGGAGGTCTTGTAGACGTCCTTGATCGGCCCGTACGCCCCGACCGAGTCCCCGTAGAGCGTGGAGTAGCCGCACGCGAGCTCGGACTTGTTGCCCGGGGCGAGGACGATATGGCCCTCCTCATTGGAGATCGCCATCAGCATCGTGCCGCGCAGCCGCGACTGCAGGTTCTCCTCGGCGAGCCCGGTGAGGTGCAGCGCGCCCATATAGGCGTCGAACATCGGGGCGATCGAGACCGTGCGGAAGTTCAGCCCGGTGCGCCGCGCCAGCTCCGCCGCGTCCTCGATCGAGTGCTCGGAGGAGTAGCGCGAGGGCATGGCGACGCCGTACACGTTCTGCGCGCCCACCGCATCGCAGGCGATCGCGGCGACGAGCGCGGAATCGATACCACCGGAGAGGCCGATCAGCACACTGCGGAAACCGTTCTTCGCGACATAGGCCCGCAACCCGACGACCAGTGCCGTGTAGACCTCCTCGTCGTCGCCGAGCCGCTCCGCCTCGCCGCCCGTCAGCTCCGGATCGGGCTCGTACGCCGGGAGCGGGTCGGCGGAGAGGGTGACGTGGTCGATGCGGAGCCCGTCGTCCACGACCCCCTCCGGGACGGAGTCCGGGTCGGCGGCGGGCAGGTCGAGATCGAGCAGCACACAGCCCTCGGCGAACTGCGGGGCGCGCGCGATGACTTCGCCGTCACGGTCGACCACGATCGAGTCGCCGTCGAAGACCAGCTCGTCCTGGCCGCCGATCATCGCGAGGTACGCGGTGGTGCAGCCCGCCTCCTGCGCCCGCTTGCGGACCAGGTCGAGGCGGGTGTCGTCCTTCTCGCGCTCGTACGGCGAGGCGTTGATCGAGAGCAGCAGCCCGGCCCCCGCCGCGCAGGTGGCCGGGACCCGGCCGCCGTCCTGCCACAGGTCCTCGCAGATGGCGAGCGCGACCTCGATGCCGTGGACCCGGACGATCGGCAGCGTGTCCCCGGGGACGAAGTAGCGGAACTCGTCGAAGACCCCGTAGTTCGGCAGATGGTGCTTGGCGAAGGTGAGGACGACCGAGCCGCGGTGCAGCACGGCGCCGGCGTTCTGCGGGGCACCGGCGGGCTGGCCGTAGCGCCGGGCCCCCTCACTGCGGTCCAGATAGCCGACGATCACCGGCAGCTCGCCGAGGCCCTCGGCGTCCAGGCGCGCGGCGAGCTCGTACAGCGCGTCGCGCGACGCCTCGACGAAGGAGGAGCGCAGCGCCAGGTCCTCGACGGGGTAGCCGGTCAGCACCATCTCGGGGAACGCCACCAGATGGGCGCCCTGCTCAGCGGAGTGCCGGGTCCAGTGGATGATCGACTCGGTGTTGCCGGCGAGGTCGCCGACGGTCGAGTCGATCTGGTTCAGAGCGAGGCGAAGTTGAGGCACGCGCCCAGTGTAATCGTCTGTCTGACGCGATAGCCGGGAGTGTCTCCCTTCTCACGCCGACGGGGGCATCCGTGCCAGGCCCGGCCCCGCGCGGACGAACGCACGCGGGCCCGGGGCGCTCGACCGGCGGCTACTTCTGGTAACCGAGGATGGTCATCATCCCCGACTCCGAGTGGTAGACGTTGTGGCAGTGGACCATCCACAGCCCCGGGTTGTCGGCGTCGAGGTCCACGCTGACCTTCTGATGCGGCAGCAGGATGGTGGTGTCCTTGCGCGGGCCGCCGTCCGGCAGCGCGAACGTGTGGCCGTGCAGATGCACCGGATGCCACATCGGAGTGCCGTTGATGAAGGTCAGCCGGACCCGCTCACCCGCCCGCACCGGATAGCGCTGTGACGGCTCGTACGGCTTGCCGTTGATCGCCCAGTTCCATTTCTCCATCGAGCCCGTGAGCCGCATCCGGATCGTCCGGTCGGGCTCGCGGGGCGTGAGCCGTACCTCGTCCGCGGCCCGCAGCCGGCCGGCCGTGACCAGCTTGCCGTCCAGCTCCTTGGGGCGCGGAAACCTCGTGGCGGCATTGCCGCGCGTACGCAGCACCGCCATCGCGGACCGCGTCTTGCCCTCGGCGAGGACGGCCAGCGGGAAGACCCCGTCCTTGACGGTGACCAGGACGTCATACCGCTCGCCCATGCCCAGCAGCAGCGCGTCGGTGGTGACGGGCACGACGGGGTAGCCATCGGTGTGGGTGACGGTCATCCGGTGGCCGCCGAGGGCGACGCGGAAGGCGGTGTCGCCGCCCGCGTTGATGATGCGGATCCGGAGGCGGTCGCCGCGCTTGGCCCGGAAGACCTGCGGGGACTGCGGGGTGCGGCCGTTGACCAGGTAGTAGGGGTAGGCGATATGCCCCGGATCACCGCCCAGCAGCCTGCTCGTGGCACCCACCAGCCTTCGGGACGGACCGGACGGGGGAGCCGAGGGGGAGGGGGACGCCTTGGGGCCGGGCTTCGAGCGCGGCGACACCGGAGCCGCACCGCGCATGCCGCCCCCGGGACCCAGGTCGAGGCCGTCCATGGCCCCGTCCATGCCATGGCCGCCCATACCGCCGCCGAGTTCCTCCAGCACCGCGTCCGGGGTGCTGCCCTTCACCCCGTCGAGCCAGTCGTCGAGGACGACGACCCACTCCTTGTCGTACGCCAGCGGCTCCTTCGGGTCCTCGACGATCAGCGGCGCGTACAGCCCCCGGTCCAGCTGGACGCCGGAATGAGGATGGATCCAGTACGTGCCCGGATACAGCGCCGTGAGGCGGTAGTCGAAGGTCGCGCCGGTCGGGATCGCCCGCTGGGTGATGCCGGGGACGCCGTCCATGTCGTTGCGCAGGCGGATGCCGTGCCAGTGCAGGGTGGTGGGCTGCGGCAAGTTGTTGGCGAGCCTGAGCGCGATCGTGTCGCCCGCGGTCACCCGGATCTCCTGGCCCGGCACCTGGTCCTCGTACGCCCAGGACTTCACCTTGCGGGTGCCCAGGTCCAGCGTGGTCGCGGTGGCGGTCAGTAGAAACTTCCGCACCGGTCCCGGTCCCCGCCCCCGCTCGCGGGCGGCGACCTCCGGGCCGTGGGGGGACACGTACTGCGGCGCGGCCCCGGTGGTCGCGTCGGCGCGCTCGCCGGCGGTGTCCATCCCGTTGTCGTCCATGCCGTCGGAGAGCCCGGGCCCGGCAGCACCGGAAGTGGGCCCAGGGCCGGGGCCGGAGGAGGTGCAGCCGGCGAGCAGTCCGCTGCCCGCGGTGGCGATTCCCGCGCCGAGCACGGCGCGGCGAGAGTGTGCGTGCATGAGTGAGCACCCCAATGCTGATGTGTGATGTGCGCGTGCGAGGCCGGCGCGTCCGCCCCTGCCCCGCGGGGAGGCGGGGCAGGGGCGGACGCGCCGCTATATGCGCAGCGCCGGCGGTCGGCCGACGCAGAGGGGGCCCATGCCGTCGGACTCGGACGAATGGCCGAGGGGGTGCGTGGTGACGATCCCGGACAGCGACACGGCGCGGAGCAGCGACGCGGCGCGGAGCAGCGAGACGGTACGGAGTGGCAGCGCGGTACGGAGCGGCAGCGCGGGGCAGGGCGGCGGCCCCCCGCATTCGGCGGTGGGCGGCGGCCCCCCGTACCGGGCGGTGGGGAGCGGCCCTCCGTGCCTGGCGGTGGGCGGCGGCCCCTCGTGCCCGGCGGTGGGCGGCGGCCCTCCGCACTCGGCGGTGGGGAGCGGCCCCTCGTGCCCGGCGGTGGGGAGCGGTCCCCCGTACCCGGCGGTGGGGAGCGGTCCCCCGTACCGGGCGGTGGGCGGCGGCCCTCCGCACTCGGCGGCGGGCGGCGGCCCCTCGTACCGGGCGGTGGGGAGCGGCCCTCCGTGCCTGGCGGTGGGCGGCGGCCCCTCGTGCCCGGCGGCGGGCGGCGGTCCCCCGCACTCGGCGGCGGGGAGTGGCCCCCCGTACCCGGCGGCCGCCCACCGCTGCCCGCGCATCGACTGTCCGCGCATCGACGCCTCCATACGATCTATCTGATGATCGTGATTTCGACAGCCTACCCCCAAGGGGTATCGCAGACCTTGAAGACGCCGCCGGGGCGCGGAACGCTCGGCTCCGTGCGGGCCCGCATGAAAGTACGATGCACACATCGTGGTGAGGAAGCGCGGGAGCGGACGAAATCTCTCCGAAACCCCATCGCGTGATACTGGGGCCGTCGAGGAGCCCCGTGCCCGCGAAACAGCCGTTTGACCTGCAAGGATAGGGGACCATGGATAAGCAGCAGGAGTTCGTGCTCCGCACGCTTGAAGAGCGCGACATCCGGTTCGTGCGGCTGTGGTTCACCGACGTGCTCGGCTTCCTCAAGTCCGTAGCCGTCGCACCCGCCGAACTCGAAGGCGCCTTCGACGAAGGCATCGGATTCGATGGCTCCGCGATCGAGGGTTTCGCCCGCGTCTACGAATCCGACATGATCGCCAAGCCCGACCCCGGCACCTTCCAGATCCTTCCCTGGCGCGCCGAGTCACCCGGAACCGCCCGGATGTTCTGCGACATCCTGATGCCGGACGGCTCCCCGTCGTTCGCCGACCCGCGCTTCGTCCTCAAGCGCATCCTGGCCAGGACCTCCGACCTCGGTTTCACCTTCTACACCCACCCCGAGATCGAGTTCTTCCTGCTCAAACAGAAGCCCGTCGACGGCGGCCGCCCGGTGCCCGCCGACAACTCCGGCTACTTCGACCACACCCCGCAGAACATCGGCATGGACTTCCGGCGCCAGGCCATCACCATGCTCGAGTCGATGGGCATCTCCGTCGAGTTCTCCCACCACGAGGGCGCCCCCGGCCAGCAGGAGATCGACCTGCGCTACGCCGACGCGCTCTCCACCGCCGACAACATCATGACCTTCCGCCTGGTCATGAAGCAGGTGGCGCTGGAGCTGGGCGTGCAGGCCACGTTCATGCCCAAGCCCTTCTCCGAATTCCCCGGCTCGGGCATGCACACCCACCTCTCCCTCTTCGAGGGCGACCGGAACGCCTTCTACGAGTCCGGCTCCGAATTCCAGCTCTCCAAGGTCGGCCGCTCCTTCATCGCCGGGCTGCTGCGCCACGCCGGGGAGATCTCCGCCGTCACCAACCAGTGGGTCAACTCCTACAAGCGCATCTGGGGCGGCTCCCAGCGCACCGCGGGCGCCGGCGGCGAGGCCCCCTCGTACATCTGCTGGGGCCACAACAACCGCTCCGCTCTTGTCCGCGTCCCCCTCTACAAGCCCGGAAAGACCGGCTCCACCCGCGTCGAGGTCCGCTCCCTCGACTCCGGCGCCAACCCCTACCTGGCCTACGCCGTCCTCCTCGCGGCGGGCCTCAAGGGCATCGAGGGCGGCTACGAACTCCCGGCCGGCGCCGACGACGACGTCTGGGCCCTCTCCGACGCCGAGCGCCGCTCCCTGGGCATCGAGCCGCTGCCGCAGAACCTGGGCGAGGCCATCGCCCTGATGGAGCGCAGCGAGCTGGTGGCGGAGACGCTCGGTGAGCATGTCTTCGACTTCTTCCTGCGCAACAAGAAGTCGGAGTGGGAGGAGTACCGCTCCGAGGTGACCCCCTTCGAGCTGCGCAAGAACCTGCCGGTGCTGTAGCAGGTCTTCCAGGACACACCAAGGGCTCCGACCGTCTCCGGCCGGAGCCCTTGGCGTGGGCGGCGCGCTCAGCGGGGTGCGGACTCCAGCGCCGTGATCTCGGGGTGGTGCGGATCGAACGCGGGCGATTCGGAGCGGATCCTCGGCAGCCGGACGAAGTTGTGGCGCGGCGGCGGACAGGAGGTGGCCCACTCCAGGGAGCGGCCGTAGCCCCAGGGGTCGTCGGTCTCGGCCTTCTTACCGTACTTGGCGGTCTTCCGGACGTTGTAGAAGAACAGCAGCATGGACAGGTCGGCAGGGCCGGGAAGAGCCGACGAGCGGGGAGGCTCGGCCCTTCCCGGTCGCTCCATGATCATCGGCGGGGTCCGGGGGGAGACAGGGCCGACCAGACCCTCCCCGTGGGGCCAAGCGGCCCCAGGAGGAAGGGACTTCGGGGACAGGGTTCCACCGGACGCGCCATGACCGTTCCTTCTGACCGCGAGAACCGTGGGCTCTTGGACTTCTCGCAGAGCCCCGGAGACGCTTGATCCCATGGAGATCAGAAGAGCGATCGCGGCCGAACGCCGGGAACTGGCCGACCTGTTGGACCAGCTGCGGCCGGGGCAGTGGGACGCGCCGAGCCTGTGCGCCGGGTGGCGGGTGCGGGAGGTCGCGGCCCATATGTCGATGGGTTTCCGCTACCCGCTCCCCGCTGTGCTGTGGGAGCTGGCCAAGGCGCGCGGCAGCCTCCACCGGATGGCCGACCGCCTCGCCCGCAAGGACGCGGCCGCCGCCTCCACGGGCGATCTCGCCGCCTTCCTCCGTGGCAACGCCGATCACCCCTGGAAGCCGCCGGTGGGCGGGATCGAAACGGCGCTGGGCCACGATGTGATCCACGGCCTGGACATCACCGTCGCCCTGGGGCTCGACCGCCGGGTCCCGGAGACCGGGTGCGCGTCCTGCTGGAGACGACGATCGACCCCAGGAGCCTGAAGTTCTTCGGCGCAGACCTTGAGGGCGTCCAGTTCCGCGCCGACGACCTCGACTGGTCCTACGGCACCGGCGCACCCCTCACCGGCGCCGCCCAGGACCTCCTGCTGATCGCCTACGGCCGCAAGCTCCCCCCGGGACGCATCCGGGGCGAGCCGCACGACCGCTTCGTCACCGCCTGACCGGCGGCGGCCGGTGAGCCGGAGGGCGCCCGGAGGGCCGGTGCCGTTCGTGTGCGGCAGGCGGTCGCCCTCCGGGCCCGGGGCTCGTCGTCAGGCGAACTGGCCCGGCTGGTAGTCGCCGGCGGGCTGCTGGATGATGACGTTCATCCGGTTGTAGGTGTTGATGAGGGCGATGATGGACACCAGGGCGGCCAGCTGGTCCTCGTCGTAGTGCTTGGCGGCGTTCGCCCATGCCTCGTCGGTGACGCCGCCGGCGGCGTCGGCGATACGGGTACCCTGCTCGGTCAGTTCCAGGGCGGCCCGCTCGGCCTCGGTGAAGACCTTGGCCTCCCGCCATACCGCGATCAGGTTGAGGCGTACCGAGGTCTCCCCGGCGTGCGCGGCCTCCTTGGTGTGCATGTCGGTGCAGAAGCCGCAGCCGTTGATCTGGCCGGCGCGGATCTTCACCAGTTCCTGCGTCGCGGGCGGCAGCGTCGAGTCCGTTACGACCTTGCCCGCCGAGTTGATGTGCTTCAGGAACTTGGTCGCGACGGAGTTGCCGAAGAGGTTGAGACGGGCATCCATGGTGATCTCCTTGCCATGTCGACGGTTACACAGCACTGACGGATGCGGTCCGCCGAGATGTGACAGCCGGATGGGCCAAATGATGGTGACGCGCGTCTCACCTGAGGCGCCTGGCGTGCCGATGATCGCAGTCAGCGGGGCGGCCTCGGTCGGAGACTGTCCCCAGATCTCTTGATCCGCAGGTTCGGGCAGGCCTCTGGTGAGGATCAGGGCGGCCTCCCAGGCCCTTGGTCAGGGTGGCGGGGCTGACCGGCTGCGTGTGCGGTCGTTGATGTCGGCCTTGATGTCGGCCGTGGCTCCCGGACGGCCCCCGAACTGCACGCAGCCCCCGCTGCTGGGAGCTGGGGAAGAGATCAAGCCGGCCTCACCGTGGAACAGCTCAGGAGAGTGGCCGATGAACTCGTCACCGGATGAGGCGATCCGAGCCCTGATGGAGGCTGCGCACGGGCACGCCGCCAAGGCCCTGGGGCTGACGTGCGCGGGCTCTTTGGTGTGGGGGCTGACGTGCGCGGGCTCTTTGGTGTGGGGGCTGACGTGCGCGGGCTCTTTGGTGTGGGGGCTGACGTGCGCGGGCTCTTTGGTGTGGGGGCT
>NZ_JBEXHC010000005.1:394401-441626 GCF_040607655.1 Streptomyces sp. NPDC005266 | reverse complement strand
GCTGACGTGCACGGGCTCCTTGGCCCTGGGGCTGACGTGCACGGGCTCTTTGCGTGGGGGCTGACGTGCGCGGGCTCCTTGCGTGGGGCTTCGCGGGCTTCACCCTGGGCCGCCGGTCGGGCGACTACTGGCTTCGGGGCAGCCGCAGCCCGGCAAAAAGCCCCGGGCGTACGCACGGCGAAGGCGTCGTGGGCGCATCCCTCCCCGTTCCCCCTGAAGTGCGCCGGCCGGCCGTGCATGGCGGGCCCCGGCGCGTTCCTCCTCGTGCGCCGGGGTCCAGGGGAAGCCCGATGAAGGCGAGCCGCCGCGCGGCGGCAACAGGTTTTCCGGCCCTGCCCCGCCGGACCTGCCCTTTCGACGGCGGGGTCGCTTAGGCTCTCAGCGAGCCTTGATCACGGCAGGGACGGGAGGCGGCGGCATGGCCGTACCGCAGGGACGCAGGAGCAGCAACGTCACTCGGCTGCTGCGGCACGGTTTCACCGATGCCTCCGCCGCCCAGCGGCTGCTGGACGCGCCGGAGTTGTCCGGGGTGCGGACCGACTCGGTGCTGCTGGAGGCGCTCGGGGCGACCGCCGATCCCGATCTGGCGCTGCGCGGGCTGGTGCGGCTCGTCGAGGCGCTGCCCGAGGAGGGGGCCGAGGGGGAGAACGGCGGGCAGCGGGCCGGTTCGCGGCAGGCGCTGCTGGACACCCTGGTCACCGCCAAGCCGCTGCGTGACCGGCTGCTCGGGGTGCTCGGTGCCTCCGAGGCGCTGGGTGACCATCTCGCCCGGCATCCGCAGGACTGGCATGCCCTGGTCACCTACGAGCCGGCGGATCTGCATCCGACCACGCCGGATTTCGAGCAGGCCCTGGCCGAGGGAGTCTGGGGTCCGGCGGGGGCGGACCTGCCGCGCCCCGACGCGCTGCGCATCGCCTATCGCCGCGCCCTGCTGGCCATCGCGGCGCGCGATGTGTGCGGCACCACCGATGTCACCCAGGCGGCGGCCGAGCTGGCGGACCTGGCGACCGCCACCGTGCGGGCCGCGCTGGAGATCGCGGCCGAGGAGCAGCCGGAGGACGCCGCCGCCTGCCGGCTCGCCGTCATCGGGATGGGCAAGTGCGGCGGGCGGGAGCTCAACTACGTCTCGGACGTGGATGTCATCTTCGTGGCGGAGGCCGTGGAAGGGGTGGAGGAGGCCAAGGCCATGCAGGCCGCCACCCGGCTCGCCTCCCGGCTGATGCGGGTCTGCTCGGACGTCACCGTCGAGGGCACCATCTGGCCGGTCGACGCGAACCTCCGTCCCGAGGGGCGCAACGGCCCGCTGGTGCGGACCTTGTCCAGCCACCTGGCGTACTACCAGCGGTGGGCCAAGACCTGGGAGTTCCAGGCGCTGCTGAAGGCCCGGCCGGTCGCGGGCGACGCCGCCCTGGGCCAGGCGTACATGGACGCGGTGGACCCCCTCGTCTGGCAGGCCGTCGAGCGGGAGAACTTCGTCCCGGACGTCCAGCAGATGCGCCGCCGCGTCGTCGAGAACATCCCGGTGGCCCAGATCGACCGGGAGCTCAAGCTCGGCCCCGGCGGGCTGCGCGATGTCGAATTCGCCGTGCAGTTGCTGCAGTTGGTGCACGGCCGGTCGGATGAGAGCCTGCGCAGCGGCACCACGCTGGACGCGCTCGCGGCGCTGGCCGCCGGCGGCTATGTGGGGCGCTCCGACGCCGCCGCGCTGGACGCCGCGTACCGCTTTCTGCGCTCCATGGAGCACCGCATCCAGCTCTACCGGCTGCGCCGGACCCATCTGGTGCCCGAGGACGAGGCGGATCTGCGGCGGCTGGGCCGGTCGCTGGGGTTCCGTACGGAGCCGGTGACCGAGCTGAGCACCGCGTGGCGACGGTACACGCGCGAGGTGCGGCGGCTGCACGAGAAGCTCTTCTACCGGCCGCTGCTCGACGCGGTGGCCCAGCTGGAGCCCGGTGAGACCCGGCTGAGCCCGGAGGCGGCGGGGCAGCGGCTGGAGGCGCTCGGATACGCCGACCCGGCCGCCGCCCTGCGCCATCTGGAGGCCCTGGCGTCGGGGGTGTCCCGTAAGGCGGCGATCCAGCGGACGCTGCTGCCCGTGCTGCTGGGCTGGTTCGCCGATTCGGCGGACCCCGACGCCGGGCTGCTGGGGTTCCGCAAGGTCTCGGACGCCCTGGGCAAGACCCCCTGGTATCTGCGGCTGCTGCGCGACGAGGGCGCCGCGGCGGAGAACCTGGCGCGGGTGCTGTCCGCCGGCCGGCTCGCCCCCGATCTTCTGCTGCGCGCCCCCGAGGCGGTCGCCCTGCTAGGCGACCCGGAGGGGCTGCGCCCGCGCGGCCGGGCCCATCTGGAGCAGGAGGTGCTGGCCGCGGTGGGGCGCGCCGACGGGGCGGAGCAGGCGGTCGCCGTGGCGCGCGGGGTGCGGCGGCGGGAGCTGTTCCGTACGGTCGCGGCGGACATCATCGAAAGCGCACGGCTGGCGAACGGCGCGCTCCACCCGACCGTGAGCTGGCCGCCGCCGGGCGGCGAGCCCGCGTCCGCGACCACCGTCGCAGCCCCCACCGCGCCCGCCCCGGCGCAGGCGAAGACCCCAGAGGTTCCCAGCGCCCTGCGGGACTCCGAACCTCATGTGCCCGCCCGGCCCACCGACTCTCTCGCCGCCGCCGAGCCGCCCCCGGACGCGGGGGCGCTGGTCGACCTGGTCGGCGGCGTCGTCTCCGACATCAACGCCGCCACCATCGCGGGCGCCCTGCGCGCCGCCGTCCGCGACACCTGGGGCGATGAGCTGCCCACCCGCTTCGCCGTGATCGGCATGGGCCGCTTCGGCGGCCATGAAATGAGCTACGGCTCGGACGCGGATGTGCTGTTCGTGCACGAGCCGCGCGAGGGCGCCGACGAACAGGAGGCCTCGCGCGCCGCCTTCGCCGTGGCCAACGAGATGCGGCGGCTGCTCCAGCTGCCCACCGCGGACCCGCCGCTGATCATCGACGCCGATCTGCGCCCCGAGGGCAAGTCCGGACCGCTGGTGCGCACCCTGGGCTCGTACGCCGCCTACTACCGCCGCTGGTCGCTGGTCTGGGAGAGTCAGGCGCTGCTGCGTGCCGAGCCGGTCGCGGGCGACCCCGGGCTCGGCGAGCGCTTCGTCGAGCTGATCGACCCGCTGCGCTACCCGGCCGGGGGGCTGGGCGAGGACGCGATCCGCGAGATCCGGCGGCTGAAGGCCCGGATGGAGTCCGAGCGGCTGCCCCGCGGCGCCGACCCCACGACCCACACCAAGCTCGGTCGCGGCGGGCTCAGCGATGTCGAGTGGACCGTCCAGCTGATCCAGATGCGCCACGGCTGGGCCGAGCCCGGGCTGCGCACCACCCGCACCCGCCAGGCGCTGGCCGCAGCCCACGCCGCCGGTCTCATCGACACCGACGACGCCCAGACCCTCGACGAGGCATGGGTGCTGGCGACCCGGGTGCGCAACGGCGTCATGCTGGTACGCGGCCGCCCGGGTGACACCTTCCCCAGCGACGTCCGGGAGCTGGCCGCGGTGGCCCGTTACCTGGGTTACCCGCCGGGCCATGTGGGCGAGATGCTGGAGGACTACCGCCGTACGACCCGTCGGGCGCGGGCCGTGATGGAGCGGCTCTTCTACGACTACGAGGGATGACGCCGGTTACGAGGGATGACGCCGACCCACCGCGCCGGGTGTCCTCAGCCGGGCGCGGGCAGGGTGATGCGCAGCGGGCCGCAGCCGATGCGGTCGGCCTCCGCGGCCACGTAGCGGGGGAGGAGCGCGCGGATGTCGCGGGGGTGCTCCGCGTCGCGCGCCCGGACCAGAAAGGTGACCTCCCCGGTCTGGCACTCGGCCTGGAACAGCCCCATGTCGTCACGGACGAAGCCGGATCCGCCCTCGCCGCCGGCGGTCTTGAACCGCTTGCCGCCCGCCCGGGAGAGCCGCTGGTAGAGCGCGGCCAGCCGGGGGTCCTCGGACGTCATCAGCCGCAGCGAGGGATGGTCGAAGAGCACATCGCGGTCACAGGTGCGCACCGGGCCCGCGCCCCGGGTGATCAGGGGGCGATGGAGGGACAGGTCGCCCTCGCGCGCCTTCGGCAGGCGCAGGCCCTTGATGCCGCACAGCGCGTCCGGCTTCTCGTCCAGGAACCGGGCCGGCTTCGGCATCCGGTCGACCGGGTCGGCGATGGTGCCCTCGCACTCCTTCTCCGCCATGAAGCCGTTGACGAGCTTGACGACGGCGCGGGCGAGCAGGGCGCGCTCCGCGGTGTCCACCTCGTCGTCGTAGACCGTCCAGCCCGCCTCCATGTCGATGACGACGGGGCCCTCGTCCTCGTCCGCCCTGCCGAGGCAGCCGTCCGGCACCGCGAGCCAGGCCCGGGTGTCCGAGGCCATGCCCAGCAGCCCGCCGCCCAGCGGGGTGAGCCGGGCGGAGAGATACTCATCGGCCCACTGGTCGCCCGCGCCGCCGAACCGGGCGTCGAGCTGGTGTGCCTGGATGGTGACCCGGTGGCCGCGCGGCGACTTCAGACGGCACCAGCCCGAAGGGCCGTCGCTGCCGATGCGGTCCTCGCTGATGGGCACCTCGGACGTCTCGATGTCCGTCTTGCCGTGGAACAGCGTCGCCACATCGCCGCTGCCGAGCGCGCCCCAGCAGGCCCGGTCGTCCGCGGCGAACGGGCCCGCCTGCGCCTGCCAGGCCACGCCTGCGCCGCCGAGCAGCGCCCCGGCGACGGCGGCGGCCAGCGCGGGGCGCACCCGGCCGCGGGTCAGCTGTCGCCAGTGCCACCAGGGGCGGGGCCGGGCGGGCTCGTGGTCCTCGCGGCCGGCGGCGTCGTCGTGTTCGCTGCCGGTGTTCTCGGTGCCGGTCATCGGTCGGTACCCCCAGGGGCGACGGGCGCGCAACCGAGGCGTCGCGTCACGGCGTTGGTGAAGGCGGTGAAGTACGGCCTCATCTGGTGCACGGACGGAGCGAGCATCAGCAGGGTGACGGGCCGGTCGGCGCAGTCGGCCCGCACGACCTGGTAGGTGTCGGCGAAGACCCCGGTGCCCCGCCAGCCGCCTGCGGGCGGCTTGCTGCCCGTCGCCCCGTCGAGGAGCGCGGCGAGCCTCGGCTGGGCGATCATCAGGGCGTCGAAGAACCGGCCCGCGCCCCGGTCGGTCCGCACCGAACAGGACTGGAGATCCCGGGTGACCGCGCCGACCTGGTACTCGAGGTCCGCCGCCGTCTCCCGCTCGAAGTCCATCCCCTTGATCCGGCACGCACGCGAGAAGACGAACTCGTCCTTCTCGGGCAGGGTGAGCACCGGTGAGGTGACCCGCAGCGGCGTGGCCGGGGCGCAATCCGCCGCCCGCATCCCGCGGTTGGCGGCGGAGACCAGCAGCTCGGCCACCGAGCGGGAGCCACCGAGCCCCGCGTTGCCCGGCATGGACCCGTCGCTCCAGCTCGTCTGCGCGTCCGAGTCGAGCGTGACGGCGGTGGGCCGGCCGTCGCGGGTGTCGCACCGCTTGGGCAGCACCAGCAGCGCATGGCTGCCGTCGGTGGCCCCGGGCAGCCCGTCGGGCAGTGGCATGGCACGGTCGCCGAGGTAGTCGTCGAGCCACTCCATGCGCCGTGCGGCGTCCTTGGGCGCCGGGCCGTACGTGACCGTGACCTCGGTGTCCGTGACGTTCTTGCCGCTGCTGCCGCTTTCGTAGGAGGAGCGGATGGCGACGGTGCACCGGCCGGCCGGCCGCTGCCGGGTCGGCGCGGTCTCCTCGGACGTACGGCTGCCGTTGCCGTCGTAGAACGCCGCCTCGCCCAGGAAGTCGGGACCGCTGTCCTCTTCCCAAGCGCCCCAGCAGTAGCGGTCCTTGCCGTCGAACGGCCAGCTGTCCGCGGCCCAGGTGCCGAGCCCGGCAGCGGCGAGCAGCAGCGCGGTGGCGCCCGCGAGCGCGGCCTTGCGGCGCCCGCGGAGAAGTCCCTTCGCCCGCATCCTTCACCCCTGTCCCCCGTGTGGGCCGCCGATCCTACCCAGCGGGTACCTCAGCCGGTCAGGGGGGGCGAGGAGGTGCCCGCAACCAGCCGTGGTGGCAGCTTTTGTCCCGGCCGGGCCGCCCGTACATAGCGCACATTCCACGGGGGTATAGCGGCTGGGTGGGCGAGCTACGGGGGGCGTGGATGAGGAGCAGCCTGTACAACCTGAGCCGTGTCGTGGAGACGCTGGCTCCGGCCTTGATCGGCATGCCGCCGGGTGGAGGCCCATGGGTGGAGCGGAAATTTCCAGCCGGTGACCCCGTCGTGGAGGTCGTCGGCGGCCGGGCCACCGGCAAGACGGCCCTGATCAGGGCGCTTTACGAGGGATACCACGCCTTTGTGCCGACCGCCTGTGTGGACCTCGCGGAGGCCCCGTATTCGGCCGTCGACCACGGGGACCGCGACCGGTTGGACACCGCGAACGCATCCCCCGTGACCAACCTGCTCTTCACCGTCTCCCACCAGCTCGGCTACGAGCGCGACGGGAGCAGTCGCACGGTGGCGTTCCCGCGGCTCTCGCCCGCGCTGCTGGTCCTCACCGCCTGGCGGCCCGAGGCGCCGGACGGCGAGGAGGTGTGGCCCGCCCAGCTGGTGACCGCGGAGGAGGAGCTCCGTTCCCTCCTCGCCCAGCCGAATCCCGCTCCTCAGGCGCGACAAGACGTGATCGGGCGCTGGCTGAAAGCGTTGGGCGGGGTCGCGGCGGGCTTGCTGCCCGGGGTGCCCGGCCTCCAGGAGGTCCTGAGCGCCGCCACGGAGAGCCTGCTCGCGCGGGAGGGCGACGGGGGCCGCTGGACGTGGTGGCGTTCGCGGCTGGACCATCTGGACGGCGACGCCGTGCAGCGGCTCTTCGCGCTGGTCCGCAAGTTCCGAAGACGCGGACTGGACCGTGCCGAGGTGGAGGCGCATCTGATCGCCGCGCTGCTGGCGGACATCAACGGCGCGTACGGCTACTGGGCCCGCAAGACCCAGCATCCGTCGCTCATCCTGCTCGACAATGTGGACCAGGCGCTGCGGGAGCGCTTTCTCGACCCGCTCGTCGCCCAGTACGCGCAGGCCACCGGGGAGTGGAGCGGCCGCGGACGGGTCATGCTCCCCATCGTCTTCGCCACCTCCCTCGGGAATGGCTCGGGCCCCGGGCTCGCGCCCACCACCGACGCGGCGCACTGGACGGTTCCGGAGCGCTGCCCGCCGCGGTCCTGGCTGCTGCGACTCGGTGTCCCGCGGGTCACCGACGGCGAGATCCGCGCCATGCTCGGCGACACCGCCTGCCCTCCCGCCCTTCCGACCGTCATCGGCAGGCTCAGCGGCGGCCGTACGGGCGATGCCCTGCTGCTCGCCCGCGCCGCGAGGAGGCGGCTGGGTGAGCCGGAGCCCTTCGTCCTCGACCGGTTGCTGTCGCTTCCGTCCCCCGACTCGCCGTCGCGTGTCGGCGCGCGGCTGCTGGAGCGATCGCTGCCGGATGACGCCGTACGGGAGGAGGTGATCCGCGTCGCGCCCGCACTCGACTCCAAGGCCGCGGAACGGCTGCTGCGCCTGGCTCCCTCCGTGCTGCCCGGCGAGACCCCCGACCTGCGCGTCAGAGGGCTGCTCGACTCCACCCTCAAGCGGCCTCATTGGAACCACCGGCCCTGGCCGCCGGAGCGGTACGAAGACACCCCGCTGGTCACCGACCGGGCGCTGCGCGCGCTGTTGCTGCACGAGCTGAGAGCCGGGGCCGACGAGGGGCGCTGGTCAGGCATACACGCCGCGTTGGCCGCCCACTACAACGCCGGTGATGTGCGCCTCTACGACTCGGAACAGCACGAGCCGCGGTATCTGCATCACGCGCTCGCCCAGGGCCGGATCGACACCCTGGTGGTGCGGGCGATGCACCACCGGTATCTCCGGCGCACCCCCGCCGAATGGCTGAGCGATCTCAACCTTGCCGCCGCCGCACCCCCGGCATGGGCCGGATTCGCCCCGGAGGATCCTCCCGACCCGGCGGGCCTGCCGGCGTGTTCCTCCTGCGGGACCGACGCGGACAAGCGTGTGCACGCCGCGATCCGGCGACTGCTGGCCATCGTATGGCGCCTCTCCGCGCCGCTGTCCGCGGTGCCGCCCGGCCACCGGGACACCGACATGGTGCATGTCCGCACCACCCTCGAGGTGCTCTGCGCCGACTACGGCAACAGCCCTCGGCCCCAGCGGGGGTACAACGCGTATGTCGACGCCATCGCCGACGGTGGCTGGATCGATGCCCTGGTGAACGGGGTGCAGGCCCCTGATCTGCCGGTCGACGGAAGGTAGCAGCTGATGGCCAATCCCTTCATCGCGATCCGAAACTGGCATGCCGCCCTTCCCCCGATCCGCCGCCGCCTGAACCAGGCACTCGTGGTGGTGCTCGTCCTGGGCCTCGTCGCCGTGGGCATCGTCCTGCTGCGGCCCGACCGCTCCTGCGCGGCCGGGGTCGAGAAGCGCGAGGGCGACAGCGAGTGCACGGGCGTCACCGACGGCGGCTACGCCTTCATGCCCGAACTGCGCCAGGTATCGGACCGGATCAAGGCGGAGAACAAGAAGGTCACCGGCGGCGACCGCCCCTACGCCACCATCGCCCTGATGATCCCGATGACCTTCCCCGAGGAGGAGGCGGCGGAGCGCGCCCAGGTGGTACGGGAGGTCCAGGGCGCCTATCTCGCGCAGTACCGGGCGAACCACGAGAGTGCCGACGTTCCGCCGATCCGCCTCGTGCTCGCCAATCCCGGCCACCGGATGACCCGCTGGAAGGAGGTGTCGGACCAGCTCGCCACGGCGTCGCGGTCCGGAAAGGACCGGCTGCGCGCGGTCTTCGGCTTCAACCTCAGCGTCACACGCACCGAGCGGACCATCGACTATCTGACCAACGACAAGGGCATCGCGGTGGTCGGCGGCCCCATCACCGCCGATGACCTGGGCAACGACCGCGAGCACCCCCGCAGGTATCCGGGGCTGGCGAAGATCGTCCCCTCCAACCGCGACCAGGCCCGGGCGCTCACCCACCATCTGAAGGTCACACCGCAGGAGACCTTCCTGGTGGAGGACACCCATGCGGAGGACCTCTACGCCAAGTCGCTGCGCAAGGCCTTCCACGAGGAGACCAAGGGGACCCCGTACTCCGAGCAGTACGACTCCTCGGAGGTCATCCCCAGCGACTTCGTCCAGATGGTCAACAACCTCTGTGACTCCCCGGCCACCACGGTCTACTTCTCCGGACGTCCCCCCGCCCTCGCCCAGCTGATCAGCGCACTCGGCAAACGGGGATGCGCGGACAAGCACTACCGCGTGGTCACGGTGTCGGGCGCCTCGACGCTGGCGTACGACCCCACGATGGACTGGGACGCGTTCACTTACGGTGCCGGGCTGACAGTGGAGTACGCGACCATCTCCCATGAGCACGCCTGGACCACCGGCAATCCTCCGCGGACGGGAGGCTCGGCCGATGACTTCAGGGCACTGAGCGAGTTGGTCCGCGGCGGGAAGTCCTCCCCGGCGGGCGACATCGGCCCGGCCCGGATCCCCGACGGCAGGACGATCACCATGCACGACTCCGCGATGACCGCTGTCGCCGGCATCCGCAACCGCACGACCAGGAAGGACCAGGTGCCGGACCTGAGGTCCATCGCGGCGGCGTGGCCGCGGCTGCACGGAGACCAGATGGTGCGGGGAGCCGGCGGCTGGATCTGCCTCGACGGCTACGGAACCCCGTACGACAAGGCCGTGGCCATCGTGAAGCTGTCCCCCGACCCGAAGCGCCATATCCGGTTCGAGAAGCTCGCCTGGCCGGACGGCACCCCACCCACGGAGCAGTGCACGGCCACGAACTGAGGCGACTTCGTCGCTACCCGCGCAGATAGTTGTAGACGGTGGCCCGGGAGACTCCGAGCAGTTCGGTGACGACCTGGACGGAGTGCTTCACCTGGAGGAAGCCACTGGTCCTGAGGGAGCGGACGAGTTCCTTCTTGGCGGGGGTGCCGAGGCTGCGGGGGGTGTGGCCGCGGGCGGCGGCGAACTCCTCGACGACGGTGCGCAGTTCGGTGACGGTGCGGGCGCGGAGCGTCTCGGTGAGGGGCTGCTCCTGCTCGTCGGTGCGGACGAGGTTGGTGAGGCTCCGGGCGACGCTGGCGAACAGGGACACATCGAGGTTCAGGCAGATCGCGGCGATGTAGGTGCCCGCGCTGTTCTTGATGCCGATCGAGGTGCTCTTGGCCGGGCGGCCGTCGGGGAAGCTGTTGGCGTAGTTCTGGACGATGCCGGGGAAGCCGGGGTCCTGGATGCGGGCGAGGCCGAGCTCGGTGGCCGGGTCGCCGACCGCGCGGCCGGACAGATTGGACTCGATGGCGCGGATGGCCTGGTCGGGATGGCGGAGGTCGTGCAGGACCACCTCGCACAGCCCGGGGAACATCCGGCCGATGGCGAGGACGATCTTCTCGGCCTCGCGCAGCAGCAGGTCGTCCTCGCTCAGGGGGACCCGGCCCCCGTCGTCCCGCTCCGGGGTCATCGCGGCTCCTCGCGCTCGCCGCCGCCGGAGCCGCCGCCGAAGAGCGCGCTCATCGCCGGGGCCGCCTTCAGCCCCGAGCCCGTCAGCAGCACCACCGTCGTCTCCCCGGGGCGGATCGCGCCCCGGGCCCGGAAGACGTCGATCGCGGCGGCCGCGGTCGCGCTGGTCGGCTCGGCGTACAGGCCCATCGCGCCCAGCCGGCGGACCGCGGCGGCGATGGCCTCCTCCGGGAGGCCGGCCATGTCGCCGTCCGAGCGGCGGATGGCGCGCAGCACCTCCGGGAAGCGGACGGGCTGCCGGATGGCCGTGCCCTCGGCGATGGTCGGGGCATGGTCGAACGGGACGGGATGCTCGGTGCCCGCGCGGAAGGCGGCGTACAGGGGCGCGCAGTTGGCGGGCTGGGCGACCAGCAGCCGGGGGCGGCGGGCGATCTGGCCGGCCGCCAGCAGCTCGGAGAAGCCGAGGTCGCAGCCGAGGACGGTGGAGCCGGCGCCGGCCACCGTCACCACCGCGTCGGGGGCGGTGAAGCCGAGGTCCTCCCACAGCTCGTAGGCGAGGGTCTTGGTGCCCTGGAGGAAGAAGGGGTGCCAGTTGTGGCCGGCGTAGTACGTACCCGCCGACTGGCGCAGTGCCTCGGCCGCGGTGGCGTCCCGGTCGCCCGGCACCAGTCGGACCTCGGCGCCGTACGCCCGGCTCTGGAGGACCTTGGCCGGGGAGGTCGAGGCGGGGGCGAGGATTCTGGCCCGGATGCCGGCCGCGGCGCAGTACGCGGAGACGGAGGCGCCGCCGTTGCCGGAGCTGTCCTCGATGACCTCCCGCACGCCGCGCCGCGCGAGGAGCGAGATCATCACGCTGGTGCCGCGGTCCTTGAAGCTGCCGGTGGGGCTGAACCACTCCAGCTTGAAGTGAACCCGACCCTCCCCCCAGTCCTTCTCGACCAGCGGGGTGCACCCTTCACCCAGTGACACCGGGGCGTCGATGGCCACCGGGAGGGCCGCTCGGTAGCGCCACAACGACCGGGCCCCGGTGTCCACCTCCTCGCGGGTGATGCCGGGCAGGGGCGAGACGGTGAGGGGAGCGCCGTCGTCACCCCGCCAGCGGTCCTCGTCGAGCGGGTAGGAGGCGCCGGAGCGCTCATCCACGTAATGAGGTTCAGCTCGCACCTTGGACATTCTGTTTAGTTGTGTAGCTTTCGTCAAGGGTGAGGTGGGGCGCTCCAGCGGCGCTCAAGTACGGGGGAAGAGCCGCTCGAGGACCGCCGCGACCCCGTCCTCGTCATGACCGGGCGCCACCTCGTCGGCTATCGCCAGCAGATCGGGGTGGGCGTTGCCCATGGCGACCCCGTACCCGGCCCAGGACAGCAGCGGAATGTCGTTCGGCATGTCGCCGAAGGCGATGGTCTGAGCGGGCGTGAACCCCATCCGGTCCGCAGCCAGTTGCATCCCCACACCCTTGTCGGTCCCGGCCGGCAGCACCTCGATCATGCCCTTCTCGGAGTGCGTCACCGCCACCTCGCCCGCGCCCACCCGCTCCGCGGTCGCCGCGACCCGGCCGTCCGGCACCTCCCGATGGCGCATCAGCACCTTCTCGATCGGCTCCGACCACAGCTTCTCCCGCTCGGTGACCTCGGATCCGGTCCGCGGCCGGTCGGAGAAGCGCGGGGTGACCACGAAGCGGTTCTCCGGTGCGGCGGTGACCACGGCCAGCTCCAGCGGTCCCGCGCCCAGCGCCTCCTCCGTACGCTCCACCACCGACCGGGCCAGCTCCCGGTCCAGCGCGGCGGAGACCAGCAGCCGGTCCGCACCGGCGTCGTACAGCTGTGCGCCCTGTCCGCACACCGCGAGCCCCCGGTAGCCGATCGCGACCAGGAACTCCCGGCAGGACGCGGCCGGGCGCCCGGTGACGACGAGATGGCGTGACCCGGCGCGGTGGACGGCGGCGAGCGCCGCGCGGGTGCGCGGGGCGACCGTCAGATCGCTGCGCAGCAGCGTGCCGTCGAGATCGGTGGCCACCAGCGGAAAGCGGGGTTCCGCGGTGCGGGGGTGGGGGAGTAAGGCGCCCGTGGGCGCGGTGGTGCCAGTGGTGCCGGTGGTGTCGGACACGGTGGCTGAGACGGAAGCGTCGGCTGTGTACACCCGGAACAGAATGGCGGCCCGGGCAAGGACGATCAAACCGTGCAGATCATGACCGGTGGCACGGGGGAACGGCCGGTCAGGCCGTCCTGAGCTCGCCCTCGCGCTCCCTCTCCCGCTCGACTGCCGGCCGCCGCCCGGTCACCTGCTTGGGCAGCCGGTACGGCAGCGAGCCGTACCAGGCGTACGACAGCGCGAAGCCGAAGGAGAGGCAGAGGACACCGCCCACCGCGTCCATCCAGAAGTGGTTCGCGGTGGCGACGATCACCAGCAGAGTCACCGTCGGATAGAGCAGCCCCAGCATCCGCACCCATACCGGGCGGGCGAGCATGGCGATGGCCAGGCCGCACCACAGCGACCAGCCGATGTGCATCGAGGGCATCGCCGCGTACTGGTTCGACATGTTCGCGAGGTTCCCCGAGGCCATCGAGCCCCAGGTGCGGTGGACCACCACGGTGTCGATGAAGTGCCCGCCGCTCATCAGCCGGGGCGGGGCGAGCGGGAAGAAGTAGTAGCCGAGCAGGGCCACCCCGGTGGTCGCGAAGAGCACCAGCCGGGTGGCGGCATAGCGGCCCGGATGCCAGTGGTAGAGCCACACCAGCACGCCGATGGTCACCATGAAGTGCAGCGTGGCGTAGTAGTAGTTCATGCCCACGATCAGCCAGCTGACCGAGTCGATCGCATGGTTGACGCCACGCTCGAAGGCCATGCCGAGCCGGTGCTCCCACTCCCAGATCCAGCCCGCGTTGCGCAGCGCCTCGGACCGCTGCTCCGGGACGGCGTTGCGGATCAGGGAGTACGTCCAGTAGCTGACGGCGATCAGGACGATTTCGAACCAGAGCCGGGGCCTTCGCGGGGTGCGCGCCCGGGCCATCTGGGCGGCCCAGATACGGTGTCGCGCCGAATGCGCCTCGGCCGTCTCGATGGGTGACGGGGTGGCCGTCCGGCCTGCCGGAGTCCTGATCGTCGCTTCACCCATAGGGCAACAGTCTGCCAGACGCGGTCCCCGGCGGATCGGCCTCAGGTCGGTTCTTCGCCTCTTATGTCCCGGCCCGTGAGGGGCTGCCGTGCGCGGAGGCCGTGGAGCCGCGGACCACCAGTTCGGGGAGGAAGACGAATTCGCTGGGCGGCGCCGGGGTGCCGCCGATCTCCTCCAGCAGCGCCCGCACCGCCGCCTGGCCCATCGACTGGACCGGCTTGCGGATGGTGGTCAGCGGCGGATCGGTGAAGGCGATCAGCGGGGAGTCGTCGAAGCCGACCACGGAGATGTCCTGAGGAACCCCCAGACCTCGCTGCCGCGCCGCCCGTATGGCGCCCAGCGCCATCATGTCGCTCGCGCACACCACCGCCGTACAGCCCCGGTCGATCAGCGCGGACGCCGCCGCCTGGCCGCCCTCCAGGGTGTAGAGAGAATGCTCGATCAGCTCCGCGGACTCCTCGGGCGCGAGCCCCAGCCGGTCGCGCATGGCGCTCTGGAATCCCTCGATCTTGCGCAGGACCGGGACGAACCGCTTGGGGCCGAGCGCGAGCCCGATCCGGGTGTGCCCGAGCGAGACCAGATGGGTGACGGCCAGCAGCATCGCCGCCCGGTCGTCGGGCGAGATGAAGGGCGCCCGCACCTTCGGCGAGTAGCCGTCCACCAGGACGAACGGCACCCCCTGGCCGCGCAGCTGGTCATAGCGCTGCATATCGGCGGAGGTGTCCGCGTGCAGCCCGGAGACGAAGATGATCCCGGCCACGCCCCGGTCCACCAGCATCTCGGTCAGCTCGTCCTCGGTCGAGCCGCCGGGCGTCTGGGTGGCCAGCACCGGGGTGTAGCCCTGACGGGTCAGTGCTTGCCCGATCACCTGGGCGAGCGCGGGGAATATCGGGTTCTCCAGTTCGGGGGTGATCAGTCCGACCAGCCCGGCGCTGCGCTGCCGCAGCCGGACCGGGCGCTCGTAGCCGAGGACGTCCAGGGCGGCAAGAACGGATTCGCGGGTGGCGGCGGCCACCCCCGGCCTGCCATTGAGGACGCGGCTGACGGTGGCTTCGCTGACCCCCGCCTGGGCTGCGATGTCAGCAAGCCGTGCGGTCATGGGGTTGGACTGTACCGGTCGCCTGTCGAATTGCCCACCACGCGCAGCAATCAGCGGGAATGCGCACGGTAGCGGGCGCCGGGCCGGCGCCGTACGCCAGCGGCGCCGAGGACAGCAGCGCGCGCCCCGGAACCGGCAGTTCGACCTCCTCCCCGAGGGTGTTCAGCGTGCACACAAAGCCCGGACGGGACAGCGCGAGCACCCCTTCCGGGGCCTGGAGCCAGGTCATCGGCCCGTCGCCAAGGCCGGGCAGCTCCCGGCGCAGCGCGAGCGCGGCCCGGTACAGCTCCAGCGTAGAGGCCGGGTCGCCGGTCTGCGCCTCGACCGAGAGCTCTGCCCAGTCGCCGGGCTGCGGCAGCCAGCTGCCGCCGGGGCCGAAGCCGCAGGACTCGCCCGAGCGGGTCCAGGGGATCGGCACCCGGCAGCCGTCGCGGAAGCCGTCCTGTCCGTCCTGCCCGTCCTGTCCGTCGGCGGAGGTACGGAAGAAGGCCGGGTCCTGGCGCAGCTCGTCCGGGAGGTCGGTCACCTCGGGAAGGCCCAGCTCCTCGCCCTGGTAGAGATAGGACGAGCCGGGCAGCGCGAGGGTGAGCAGGGCGACGGCGCGGGCCCGGCGCAGGCCCTGCCCCGGGGTGTCGGTGGCGTAGCGGGTGACGTGCCGGACGACGTCGTGGTTGGAGAGCACCCAGGTGGTGGGGGCGCCGACGGAGGCGGTGGCGGCCAGCGACTCGTCGATCACCGCGTGCATCGCGGCCGCGTCCCAGGGGCACTTCAGGAACTGGAAGTTGAACGCCTGGTGCAGCTCGTCGGGGCGGACGTAGAGGGCGAGCCGCTCGGCGCTGGGTGCCCATGCCTCGGCGACGCCGATCCGGTCGCCGGGGTAGGAGTCGAGCAGCCGGCGCCAGGAGCGGTGGATCTCGTGCACCCCGTCCTGGTCGAAGAACGGCAGCACCTGGGAGCCGATGAGCTTGGCCTGCTCGGTGTGGCCGATATTGGGCAGCCCGGCGGCCTTGACCATGCCGTGGGCGACATCGATACGGAATCCGTCCACGCCCAGATCCAGCCAGAAGCGCAGCACCGAATCGAACTCCTCGCGGACCTCGGGGCAGTCCCAGTTGAGGTCGGGCTGCTCGGGTGCGAAGAGGTGCAGATACCACTCGCCGGGGGTGCCGTCCGGGTTCGTGGTGCGGGTCCAGGCGGGGCCGCCGAAGACCGACTCCCAGTCGTTGGGCGGCAGTTCGCCGTCCGCGCCCCGCCCGGGGAGGAAGTGGTACCGCTCGCGGGCCGCCCCCCGAGGCCGGTCCGCGAGCGCGCCGCGAAACCACGGGTGCTGGTCCGAGGTGTGGTTCGGGACGACGTCCACGATCACCTTGAGCCCCAGCTCATGGGCGGTGCGCACCAGATCGTCGGCGTCGCTGAGGGTGCCGAAGAGCGGATCCACGGCGCGGTAGTCCGCCACGTCGTAGCCGCCGTCGGCCTGCGGGGAGGCGTAGAAGGGGGTCAGCCAGATGGCGTCCACGCCCAGCCGGGCGAGATGGGGGAGCCGCTCCCTGGCTCCGCGCAGATCGCCGATCCCGTCGCCGTCGCTGTCGGCGAAGGACCGCACGTATACCTGGTAGATGACGGCGTCGCGCCACCAGCCGAGCGCCTCGGACGGTCGTACCGGGTCGGCCTGGCGGGAGGTCGTGAGCTCCTGGGTCATGGCGGGAACGTAACAGCTCTGCAATGGCTTGTGGAAGAGCTTGCAGGGGGTGGCGGTGTCCTCAGGGGGCGCTTCGGGCGTATGTCAAGCGCTCGTTCGGGCGCGGAGCGGCTACCGGTGGGACACGCGGATGTAACGAATCCGGGTGCCTTGCAGAAATTTACCGCAAGGTCTTTCGGCTTTCTTGCGCCCCTGTTACGTTCCTCGGCAACCCGGCGCCGCGATGGAGCGGCCGTCTTTGGAGGAGTTCAGATGCGACGTGGCATAGCGGCCACTGCGCTCGTCGCGGCCATGGCGCTCGCGGCGACCGCATGCGGTGGCGACAGTGACAACGGCGGCGACAAGAAGTCCGGCGGTCATCTCTCCGGCACCGTGACCTACTGGGACACGTCGAACGAGGCCGAGAAGGGTACCTACAAGGAGCTCGCCCTGGGCTTCCGGAAGAAGTACCCCGACGTCAAGGTCAAGTACGTCAACGTGCCGTTCGGCGAGGCCCTGGCCAAGTTCAAGAACGCCGCGGGCTCCGGCGGCTCCGGCGCCCCGGATGTGCTGCGCGCCGAGGTGGCCTGGACCCAGGACCTCGCCAACATCGGCTACCTCGCCCCGCTGGACGGGACCGCCGCCCTCGCGGACGAGTCCGACTATCTGCCCAAGGCCGCCGCCGGCACGAAGTTCAAGGGCAAGACCTACGCCGTACCGCAGGTCATCGACACCCTCGGCCTCTTCTACAACAAGAAGATGCTGAAGGACGCCGGGGTGAAGCCGCCCACCAGCTGGACCGAGCTCAAGGCCGCCGCGAAGAAGATCAAGCAGAAGACCGGCAAGACCGGCCTGTATCTGCGCGGCGACGACGCCTACTGGTACCTCCCCTTCATCTACGGCGAGGGCGGCGATCTGCTCGACACCGGCGCCAAGAAGGTCACCGTCGACGACGCTCCCGGCGTCAAGGCCTTCGCGGCCGCCCGTGACCTGGTCAAGTCGGGCGCGGCGCAGACCGATGCCACCGATGGCTGGGAGAACATGCAGCAGGCCATCAAGAACGGCGACGTCGCGATGACGATCAACGGCCCGTGGGCGATCGAGGACACCCTCGCGGGCAAGGCGTTCAAGGACAAGTCCAACCTCGGCGTGGTCCCGGTCCCGGCCGGATCCACGGCACAGGGCGCCCCGCAGGGCGGCCAGAACCTCACCGTCTACGCCGGGTCGAAGAACCTGGACGCCTCCTACGCCTTCGCCAAGTACATGAGCTCGGCCGAGGTCCAGGCGAAGACCACCGAGAAGCTCAGCCTGCTGCCCACCCGCACCTCCGTCTACGAGAACAAGACGGTCGCGGCGAACGCCAATGTGAAGTTCTTCAAGGACGCCGTCGGCAAGGCCGTCGAGCGCCCCTGGATCCCGGAGGGCAACAGTCTCTTCCAGGCGATCCTGGTCCAGTTCCCGAACGTCCTGACCGGCAAGACCTCCCCGGAGAGCGCCGCGAAGTCGGTCGGTGACGCGTACCGCAAGCTCCTCAAGGGCGACTGGAAGTAGGGCCGGCGACGATGGCTGTCGACACCAGCCGGTCGGCGGACCCGGCCGCGGGCGTGAAGAGCGCCCGCGGCCGGGTCCGCAAGACCGGCGAGCAACCCCCCGGCCGGATCCGCAACGCGCTGGCCCGCCACTGGTACGCCTGGGCGATGATCGCGCCCGTCGTGATCGTCATCGGGCTGATCATCGGCTATCCGCTGGGCCGCGGCCTGTATCTGTCGCTGACCGATGCCAACGAGGCCAACGTCGAGCGCACCATCGGGGTCAATCACATCCCCGCCACGTACAAGGTCGTGGGCCTCGACAACTTCACGGACATCCTGAAGAACCAGGTCTTCTGGGACCGGCTCGGCTGGACCGTGACCTGGACCGTCAGCTGTGTGGCCCTGACCTTCGCGCTCGGCCTCGGCCTCGCCGTCCTGCTCAACCGCCGGTTCGCGGGGCGCACCCTCTACCGGTCGCTGCTGATCCTGCCCTGGGCCGTCCCGGCCTTCGTCTCCGTGTTCGCCTGGCGGCTGCTCTTCAACGAGAAGAACGGCATCCTCAACAAGGTGCTGCACGGCGGCGGGATCGACGCGGTGCCGTGGCTGAACGACCCCACCATGGCCAAGGTCTCGGTCATCGCCGTGAACGTCTGGCTCGGGGTGCCGTTCATGCTGGTCGCCCTGCTCGGCGGGCTCCAGTCGATCCCCGGTGAGCTGTACGAGGCCGCCGAGATGGACGGCGCGAGCCCCTTCCGGCGGTTCCGCCACATCACCCTGCCCGGGCTGCGCTCGGTCAGCTCCACCGTGGTGCTGCTGTCCACCATCTGGACCTTCAACATGTTCCCGGTGATCTTCCTGCTCACCCGCGGCGGACCGGGCGACGCGACGGAGATCCTGGTGACGTACGCCTATCGGCTGTCCTTCGTCGACAGCCCGCGGAACTTCTCGGGGGCCTCCTCCTGGGGTGTGCTCATCCTGCTCATCCTCATGCTCTTCGCGGTGGTCTACCGCCGCTCGCTCCGCAAGCAGGGAGAGGTGTGGTAGCCATGCGCGACCAACGACGTGGCCCGCTCGCCTCGATCGGGCTCCACACGACGCTCCTCATCGCCTCCGTCGTCGCGGTCTTCCCGCCGCTGTGGCTGCTGGTGACCTCGTTCAAACCGAAGAGCGAGTCGTTCAGCACCGATGTGGTGAAGGACCCGACGCTGCGGAACTACGAGCATGTCCTGAACGACACCGAGTTCCTGAGCTGGTTCGGCAACTCGCTCTTCATCGTCCTCGTCACCACGGCGCTCGGCGTCTTCGTCGCGGCCACCACCGGGTACGCCGTCAGCCGCTTCCGCTTCCCCGGCATGCGCCCGCTGATGTGGCTGCTGCTGATCACCCAGATGTTCCCGGTGGCCATCCTCATCGTGCCGCTCTACAACATCATGGCGACCCTGGGCTGGCTCAATCAGCCGATCGGGCTCATCGTCACCTACCTCACCATCGCCGTGCCGTTCTGCGCCTGGATGATGAAGGGCTTCTTCGACACCATCCCCGTCGAGATCGACGAATCGGGCCGGGTCGACGGGCTGAACCCGTTCGGCACCTTCTGGCGGCTGGTCGTGCCGCTGGCCAAGCCCGGCATCGCGGTGACCGCGTTCTACACCTTCATCACCGCGTGGGCCGAGGTCGCCTACGCCTCCGCCTTCATGACGGGCGAGGAGAACCTGACGCTCGCCGCGGGGCTGCAGACCTTCGTCAACCAGTACACCTCGGACTGGGGCTCGATGACGGCGGCCGCCGTCATGATCGCCATCCCGGCGGCGCTCGTCTTCTCGTGGGCCCAGCGCCACCTGGTCGCGGGACTCACGGCCGGTGCCACCAAGTCCTGACCCCGGGTCACACACCCCCACAAGGAATCCAAGGACGTCATGACGCAGTACCTCGCCGACCGCTCCGCCGCCATGGCACCCCCGGGTGACACCCCGGGCTGGTGGCGGGACGCGGTGATCTACCAGATCTATCCGCGGAGCTTCGCCGACGGCAACGGCGACGGCGTGGGCGACCTCGACGGCGTACGCGCCCGGCTGCCGTATCTGAAGGAGCTGGGCGTGGACGCCGTCTGGCTCAGCCCCTTCTACGCCTCCCCGCAGGCCGACGCCGGCTACGACGTCGCCGACTACCGGGCCGTCGATCCCCTGTTCGGCACCCTGCACGACGCCGACGCGGTCATCCGCGAGGCCCATGCGCTGGGCCTGCGCATCATCGTCGACCTGGTCCCCAACCACTGCTCCGACCAGCATGTCTGGTTCCGGCAGGCGCTGCGCGAGGGCCCCGGGTCACCGGCGCGCGAGCGGTTCCACTTCCGTCCCGGGCGGGGAGCGGACGGGGAGCTGCCGCCCAACGACTGGGAGTCCCTCTTCGGCGGGCCCGCCTGGACCCGTACGGACAACCCCGACTCCACCCCGGGCGAGTGGTATCTGCATCTCTTCGCGCCCGAACAGCCCGACTTCAACTGGGACCACCCCGCCGTCCGGGACGAGTTCCGCTCGGTGCTGCGCTTCTGGCTCGACCTCGGCGTCGACGGATTCCGCATCGATGTGGCCCACGGCCTGGTCAAGGCCGAGGGGCTGCCCGACCTCGGCCGCAGCGAACAGCTGAGGCTGCTGGGCAACGACGTCCTGCCGTTCTTCGACCAGGACGGGGTGCACGAGATCTACCGCAGCTGGCGCACCGTCCTCGACGAATACCCCGGCGAGCGCATCGGCGTCGCCGAGGCGTGGACCCCGACCACCGAGCGCACCGCGCTGTACGTGCGCCCCGACGAGCTCCACCAGGCGTTCAACTTCCACTTCCTGGGGACGGGCTGGGAGGCCAAACGGCTGCGCGAGGTCATCGACGAGTCGCTCGCGGCGATGCGGCCGGTCGGCGCGCCCACCACCTGGGTGCTCTCCAATCACGATGTCGTCCGGCACGCCACCCGCTACGCCACCGACAGCCCCGCGCAGGGGCTGCGGCGGGCCCGGGCCGCGGCTCTGCTGATGCTGGCGCTGCCCGGCTCGGCCTACGTCTACCAGGGTGAGGAGCTGGGATTGCCGGAGGTGACCGATCTGCCGGACGAGGCGCGCCAGGACCCCGCCTTCTTCCGCCGGGCGGGCGGGACCGGCCAGGACGGGCTGCGTGACGGCTGCCGGGTGCCGATCCCCTGGTCGGGCACCGAGCCCCCGTACGGCTTCGGCCCCCGGCCCGGCGGCCCCAGCTGGCTGCCCCAGCCGGACGACTGGGCCGCGCTGAGCGTCGAGGCCCAGACCGGCGACCCGGGCTCGACGCTGGAGCTGTACCGCGAGGCGCTCGCCGTCCGCCGTGACCATCCTGCCCTCGGGGCGGGGGAGACGGTGGAGTGGCTGCCGGCCCCCGAGGGCGTCCTGGCCTTCCGCCGCCGGTCCCCGGGCGACGGGCCGGACCTCATCTGCACGATCAACACCACCGGTGCCCCCGTCGGCATCCCGGCCCCGGGCCGTCCGCTGCTGGCGAGCGACGCGCTTCCCTGGCGGGAGGCCGCGCCGCACCGTCCCGGCCCGCACAGCGACCCCGACGGCGCCGCCCCGGCCCAACTCGCGGACACCGGCCAACTTCCGGACACCGGCCAACTCCCGGACACGGGAGCAGAGTTCGCCGTGCCCGCCGACACGGCCGTGTGGTGGACCGCGTGAGCGCACCCGTGCCCCCGCGGCTCGCCGATATCGCCGCCCAGGCCAAGGTCAGCGAGGCCACCGTCAGCCGAGTGCTCAACGGCAAGGCCGGGGTCGCGGGCACCACCCGGCAGCGGGTGCTCGCCGCGCTCGACGTTCTGGGCTACGAGCGTCCCGTACGACTGCGGCGGCGCAGCGCCGGGCTGGTGGGGCTGGTGATCCCCGAGCTGACCAACCCCGTCTTCCCCGCCTTCGCCCAGGTCATCGAGCAGGTGCTGGCCGGCCACGGCTACACCCCCATCCTGTGCACCCAGATGCCCGGCGGCGCCACCGAGGACGAGCTGGTCGAGCAGTTGGAGGAACGCGATGTGGCGGGCATCGTCTTCATGTCCGGGCTGCACGCCGACACCACGGCCGACCCGGCGCGCTATGCCCGGCTGGCCGACCGCAAGGTGCCGTTCGTCCTGATCAACGGCTACAACGAGCACATCCAGGCCCCGTTCGTCTCGCCCGACGACCGGGCGGCGGCACGGATGGCCGTCCGCCATCTGGCCGCGCTCGGCCACGAGCGGATCGGGCTCGCGGTCGGCCCCGCCCGGTACGTCCCCGCGCTGCGCAAGGTCGAGGGGTTCACGGCGGCGACGGCCGAGGTGCTGGGCCGGCCGCCGGGCGAGGCCGGGGAACTCGTCCGGCACACCCTGTTCAACGTCGAGGGCGGGCAGGTGGCGGCCGCCGCGCTGCTCGACCAGGGCTGCACCGGCATCGTGTGCGGCAGCGATCTGATGGCGCTGGGAGTGGTCCGCGAGGCGGCCCGGCGGGGGCTGCGGGTGCCCTGGGACGTCTCGGTGGTCGGCTTCGACGACTCGCCGCTGATCGCCTTCACCGACCCCCCGCTGACCACCGTCCGCCAGCCGGTGCAGGCGATGGCGACGGCGGCGGTGGGGGCGCTGCTGGAGGAGATGGCCGGGAGCCCGGTGCAGCGCACGGAGTTCATCTTCCAGCCGGACCTGGTGGTCCGCGGCTCCACGGCCCAGGTGCCGCCGCGGCCCGCTGGGGGCACCTCCCAGCGGTAGCCGGGGGGAGGCTTGAGCGCCCCGGCGGGGGGACCTCCCAGCGGTAGCCGGGGGGAGGCTTGAGCGCCCCGGCGGGGGGACCTCCCAGCGGTAGCCGGGGGGAGGCTCGAGCCCCAAAGAATCCGGCCCGACCGGGCGGGCGCGTGGGGCCCCGTGCGAGGGGCCCCCGACCGGCCGGACCGGAGAACGTGGTTGAAGTTAACACCGTCGCAATCCCTTGCGAAAGGTCTTGCAACAACAAATCGGCGCGGGTACGGTCCGGTTGCCGACAGGTGAATGACTCCTTACAGCAAGAACCTTCAACTGGCCTTACGGGAATGGCGCGTTGCCGTACGAGGCTCGGACGTCACCCCCATCCCCCCACGGATCCCCCCACGCAGGAGGAACGATGGCCAGAAGACCCATCTCCGCCGCGCTCGCCCTCGCGGCGGGCGTGACGGCGTTCGCCGCTGCGCCCCAACCGGCGGCGCAGGCGACACCGCCCGGCACCAAGGACGTCACCGCGGAGCTCTTCGAGTGGAAGTACGACTCCGTCGCCAAGGAGTGCACCAGCACACTGGGGCCCGCCGGCTATGGCCATGTCGAGGTGTCCCCGGCCACCGAGCACGTCCAGGGCGGCGCGTGGTGGACCTCGTACCAGCCCGTCAGCTACAAGATCGCCGGGCGGCTCGGCGACCGCACCGCCTTCAAGAACATGATCGACACCTGCCACGCCGCCGGCGTGAAGGTGGTCGCGGACGCCGTCATCAACCACATGACCTCATCCCCGTCCGGCACCGGCACCGGCGGCTCGACGTACACCAAGTACAACTACCCCGGCATCTACCAGTCGCAGGACATGGACGACTGCACCGCCGAGGTCACCAACTATTCCGACCGCTGGCATGTGCAGCACTGCGAACTCGTGCACCTGGCCGACCTGGACACCGGAGAGCCGTACGTCCGCGGCCGGATCGCCCAGTATCTGAACGATCTGCTCTCGCTCGGTGTGGACGGCTTCCGTGTCGACGGCGTCAAGCACATGCCCGCCGAGGACCTGGCCGCGATCAAGAGCCGGTTGAGCGATCCGGGCGTCTACTGGAAGCAGGAGGTCATCTACGGGGCGGGCGAGGCCGTCTCCCCGACGGAGTACCTGGGCAACGGCGATGTGCAGGAGTTCCGCTACGGCCGTGACCTCAAACGGGTGTTCCGACACGAGAAGCTGGCCTACCTGAAGAACTTCGGCGAGGACTGGGGCTATATGGCCGGCGGCCAGTCCGGCGTCTTCGTCGACAACTGGGACACCGAGCGCAACGGCTCCACCCTCAGCTACAAGGACGGCGCCGACTACACCCTGGCCAACGTGTTCATGCTGGCCTGGCCCTACGGCTCCCCGGACGTCCACTCCGGCTACGAGTTCAGCGACAACGACGCCGGACCACCCAACGGCGGCACCGTCAACGCGTGCTGGCAGGACGGCTGGAAGTGCCAGCACAAGTGGCCCGAGATCATCAGCATGGTCGCCTTCCGCAACACGGCGCGGGGCGCCGCCGTCACGAACTGGTGGGACAACGGCAACAACGCGATCGCCTTCGGGCGCGGTGACAAGGCGTACGTCGCCATCAACCACGAAGGCGGCGCTCTCACCCGGACCTTCCAGACCTCGCTGCCCGCCGGGACCTACTGCGATGTCCAAAGCCGCAAGCCCGTCACGGTCGACTCCTCGGGCCAGTTCACGGCCACCCTCGGCGCGAACACGGCGCTGGCGCTGCACGTGGGCGCCCGCAGCTGCGGCTGAGCCCTGCTCCCCCTTCCACCCCCCAAGGAGCCACCACCCGTGAAAGTCACCCTCCGCCGCACCGCCGCCGCCCTCGCCACCCTGGCGCTGTGCGCGGCGGCGGCTCCCGCGGTCCAGCAGCCCGCGCACGCCGCCGAACCCGCCACCGCCGAGGCGCAGTGGATCGACCGCGCCACCGTCGTCTGGAAGGTCGAGCACACCGCCGGCACCGACGAGGAGCTGAGCTATTCCGGCGGCGGCACCCTGCGGCTGGCCCCGACGACCCTGACCAACGCCCAGAAGGCCGCCTACCCCCACCTCGCCGGCCGCCCCGCCTTCGCCGTCGACCCCCGCGACCGCGACAAGGCGCCCACCGCCCTCCGGGGGCCGGTCACCGCCGTCCAGCGCGCCGCCGACGACCACCACGAGCTGCGCCGCACCGGGGTGCAGATCCCCGGCGTCCTGGACGACCTCTACGCGGCCGCCGCCCGCCGGACGGCCCTCGGGCCGGTCTTCCACAGCCGCCGCCCCACTCTCTCCGTCTGGGCGCCGACCGCCCAGTCCGTGGCGCTCGACCTCGACGGCCGCACCGTCCCCATGCGGCGGGACGCAGCCAGCGGGGTGTGGAGCGTGACCGGCACCAAGGACTGGCGGAACAAGCCGTACCGCTACCGGGTCACGGTCTGGGCGCCCAGCGTCCGGAAGACGGTCACCAACGAGGTCACCGACCCGTACTCCACCGCCCTGACCGCCGACTCCGCGCGCAGCCTGGTCACCGATCCGGCCGACCCCACGCTCGCGCCCAAGGGCTGGTCCGCGCTGAAGAAGCCCCGGGCCGTCCCGCTGCGCGACGCCCGGATCCAGGAGCTGCACATCCGCGACTTCTCCATCGAGGACCGCAGCAGCGCCCACCCCGGCCAGTACCTCGCCTTCACCGACCGCGGCTCGGACGGCATGCGGCACCTGGGGCAGCTCGCCCGGTCCGGCACCTCCTACGTCCATCTCCTCCCCGCCTTCGACTTCTCCACCGTCCCGGAGCGGAAGTCCGGCCAGGCCCGGCCCCGCTGCGATCTGGCCGCGCTGCCCGCCGACTCCGACCAGCAGCAGAAGTGCGTGGGCGAGGCGGCGGCGAAGGACGGCTACAACTGGGGCTACGACCCGCTGCACTACACCGTTCCCGAGGGCAGCTACGCGAGCGACCCGGACGGCCCGGCCCGCACCCGGGAGTTCCGGCAGATGGTGCAGGGCCTGAACCGCACCGGCCTGCGCGCCGTCATGGACGTCGTGTACAACCACACCGTGGCCTCCGGGCAGGACGCCATGTCCGTCCTCGACCGGATCGTGCCCGGCTACTACCACCGGTTGCTGGACGACGGCACCGTGGCCACCTCCACCTGCTGCGCGAACACCGCGCCCGAGCACGCCATGATGGGGAAGCTGATCGTCGACTCGGTCGTCACCTGGGCCAAGCAGTACAAGGTCGACGGCTTCCGCTTCGACCTGATGGGCCACCACCCGAAGGCCAACATCCTGGCCGTACGCAAGGCCCTGGACGCCCTCACCCCCGCCAAGGACGGGGTGGACGGCAAGTCGATCATCCTCTACGGCGAGGGCTGGAACTTCGGCGAGGTGGCCAACGACGCCCGCTTCGTCCAGGCCACGCAGCGCAACATGGCCGGCACCGGCATCGCCACCTTCAGCGACCGCGCGCGGGACGCGATACGCGGCGGGGGGCCGTTCGACGAGGACCCGCGGGCGCAGGGCTTCGCCACCGGCCTCTTCACCGACCCCAACTCCTCACCCGCCAACGGTTCCTCCGCCGACCAGCGGGCCCGACTCCTGCACGACCAGGACCTCATCAAGGTCGGGCTCTCCGGCAACCTCGCCGACTACGCCTTCACCGACACCCGCGGGCGGCACGTCAAGGGCTCCGAAGTCGACTACAACGGCTCCCCGGCCGGTTACGCCGCCGCCCCCGGCGAGGCGGTCGCCTACGCCGACGCCCATGACAACGAGACCCTCTACGACGCCCTCGCCTTCAAGCTGCCGGAGCGCACCCCGGCGGCGGACCGGGCCAGGATGCAGGTCCTGGCCCTGGCCACCACCACCCTCTCCCAGGGCCCGGCGCTCAGCCAGGCGGGCACGGACCTGCTGCGCTCCAAGTCGCTGGACCGCAACTCCTTCGAGAGCGGCGACTGGTTCAACGCGATCCACTGGCGGTGCGAGGACGGCAACGGCCTCGGCCGCGGGCTGCCCCCGGCGGCCGACAACCAGTCCAAGTGGCAGTACGCCAAGCCGTTGCTGACGAACCCGGCGGCACGCCCCGGCTGCGGCGAGATCACCAACGCCTCCGCGGCCTACCGCGATCTGGTGCGGATCCGCACGACGGAGAAGGACTTCAGCCAGTCCACCGCGGCCGGAGTGCAGTCCGCGCTGTCCTTCCCGCTGTCGGGGACCGAGGAGACACCGGGGGTGATCACCATGCGGCTCGGACGTCTCGTCGTGGTCTTCAACGCCACCCGGGACCGGCAGTCCCAGCACGTCGCGGCCCTGGCCGGGACGCCGTACGCCCTGCACCCGATCCAGGCGCGGGGCGCGGACGCCACGGTCAGGACGTCCACGTACGACCGGTCCACGGGCACGTTCACCGTCCCGGCGCGGACGGTCGCCGTCTACGCCACCGGACGCTAGTGCCGCGTCAGCCAAGGTTCACCCCGCTCGCCGCCCTGCCACGGCCATCTGCGGCGTTGCCGAATCGACCGAGTAGGCCCACTACGAGGCCGATCCGGCGCCTTGCAGCTGACCGCACCAGGACGCCTCGCTACCGGGCAAACCTTGGCTGACGCGGCAACTAGCCACGGCAACCGGCGCCGGATCGGCTGCTCAGCCGATCCGGCGTACCGGCTGGCCGGTGAACTGGGCGATGGCTTCGACGTCCGCGTCCGTGTGGAGCACAGTGAGCGTGTGATGCGCGGCTGTGACGGCGACGAGCAGGTCGATCGGGCCGGCGCTCCGGTGCCAGGCCCTGTCCGCCAGTAGCTGCCGTCGATATCTCTTCCCCGAATAAGATGCCAGCGCCACCGAGTCGGCGCGGCGTCAGCGCAGGGCGCCCAGGCGGTCCCCGTTGCGCAGCCGGGCCTTGAGGTCGGCGCGGGCGCCGGCCTTGGCGGGGAGGGTGAGGGCGCGGCCGTAGGCGCGGCCCCGGACGGCGCCCGTCGCCGTGATCCTGGTGACCTGGCGGCTGCCCGCGGCCAGCAGGTACCAGTGGCCGGACCGCGCCTTCCACAGCACGCCCGCCAGCACCCGCGGCTCACGGGGGCCGCAGGCCGGGGAGGAGTCGGCGCTGGCCGCGATCGCCCCCGCCGCCCCGCGGCGCGTGTCCCAGGGCTGGAACTGGGCCAGCACCCTGCTGCCCGTGCCGCGCCAGGTGTCCGCGCGGGTGCACAGCCAGGCCGCGTGGCCGCCCGCCTCGGGAAGGGGCTGGGCGGCGAAGCGCCAGGAGTTCACGGTGCGCACGCCCCGCGCCTGCATCAGCGGCAGCCGGCAGGCGGTCCGGGCCCAGCTCGCGCGGGCCGCGCGTCCCTCGACATCACGGGCGCCCCGCGCCGGGCTGCCGTACGTCAGCCGGGCCGGGGCCAGTTCGCCCAGGTCGGCGACGAGCCGCGAGCCGAGCTGCAGGGCCGGCCAGCCGCGGCAGGGGCGCAGCTGGGGCAGGGTGCGCACCGGCTCGGTCACCCCGTCGGCGGTGCGGTGCAGCGGGCGCGGCGCGGTCCCGGTCCGTACCAGGTCCCGCACCCACGCGTGACGCACCCAGGGGGCCGTCAGATAGCGGACGTTGCCGTCGGTGCGGCTGAGCACCAGCGCGGTCGAGGTGGCGGCGTTCGCGGCATCCAGCCGGGCGAGGTCCAGAGCCACCGCCTCGCCGTCGCCGCTCTTCGCCTCCGCGTAGCGGGCGACCCGCAGCCCGTCGTACAGCAGCACCACCGCCGCCTGGTCCACCTCGCCCGCGTACAGCAGTTGCGGCGGCCCGGCGGGCGGCCCCGACTGCGTGCCCAGGGTGGCCGACAGCCGCACCGAGCGGCCCGGCCGCGCCCATACGGCCAGGGCGCGGCGCAACAGCGCGGTGTCGCGGACGCGGTCACCGCGCGCGGGCCAGGAGGAGAAGTCGGCGCGGGTGGCCGTGCGCCACGCGTCGGGCGCGGCCCGCGTCAGCTTCGCCGGATCCAGGGCCCGTTCGGAGGACGGATTGCGGGCGTACGAGGGCGCCGCCGCACCGCTCGGCCCCCAGCCCTTGCCCGGCATCCCCAGCAGCGTCCCGCACACCACCAGCGCCACCACGGCCACCAGCGCCGCCCGCAGATGCTGCCGGCGGCGCATCAGATCCGTCGGCCGCGCCTGGAGCGAACAGGGGTCGAACTCCGCGGACTCCAGCAGCGACCCGTCCCGGCTGCCCGCCGGCTCCGGCACCGAGTCCGCCTCGGCGAGCGCAGTCCGCGGATCCGCGACCCCGGCGGCCTGCAGCAGCTTGCGCGCCTCGCGGTCGCTCAGCCGCTCCAGCTCGCGCAGGACGTACGCGGCGCGGCCGGGCCCGGACAGCTCGGACAGCGCCTTGTCCAGCGCCAGTTCATCCGCCCCGCCGGAGCGCGGGAACAGCCGCAGCCCGAACACCTGCGGCAGCGGCTGCGGCACCCGCCACCAGCGCCGCGGCCGGGCGGCGCGCAGCGCGTGGCGCAGCACCCGCAGCCGTACGTAGGCGTAGCCCGCGTCGGCCGCCGACCCCTTCGTCCCGCGCTGCCAGGGCAGTTCGAGGTCCGAGTGCGGCTCGGCGCCCGCGCCGCCCGCCCGGTTGCGCGGCAGCGCGCGCTGCGCCAGCGCGTGGGCGGCCAGCACCCGGCGGGTGCGCCCCATACCGGGCGGCAGGATGAGGTATCCGAGCCGCACCAGCCGCGGGTAGTGCTCGACGATGGCGGCCTCGGCCTGCTCGACGTCGATCGGGCCGGTGGTGTCTTCGTCGTCGGGGGCTGTCGCCTGCTGCTGGTCCACGTTGCGTAGAACGAGTGGCGGCGCGGGTTGGTCACCTCACCCGCCGCCGACGGCGGCGGGTGAGGTGACCCCGTTCGATTTACGGCGTGTTGGTGTGCCAGCCGCTGAACTCGACCGTCCCCCGGACACCACTGCCGCCGTTCGCCGCGCTCATGAAGAGCCCGGCGTCCTGGGCGCCCGCCGCCGAGTCCGGCGCCGTCACCGTGGCGACCTTCCGCCAGGTCGCGCCGTCATCGGTGGACAGCTCGCCGGTGTAGGAGGTGGTGGCGGTGCGGGTCAGCCGCAGCAGTGCGGGCGCCTTCACGCCGGTGATCCGCTGGTAGGTGTCGAGCGTGCCGTCGCCGTTCGCGTCGTACGACAGTACGACGCCGTTCGCCGGGGTGACGGACAGGTTGACGAAGCCGGGGGAGCCCGCCGTGGCGAGGGCGTTGCGGACGATGATCCCGGCCCGCGCCCACGGCCCGGTGGCCGCCTGGCGCTCCACCTTCGCCGTCACCGCGCCGCCGACGGCCAGCACCCCCGCCCGGTAGACCGCCCCGAACTCGGCAGTGGCCTTCCACAGGTCCTGGCCCGCCCCGTCGATCGCGAACCGCTCGCCCAGCTGCCCGAAGACCGCGCCGCTGTTGGTGACCGTCCTCAGGCCGTCCGCCAGCGGCCCGCCGAGCCACAGCGTGCCGCCGCGCACAGTGCGCACCCGGTCCTCGCCGCGCGGCCCGTACGCCACGGCCAGCTCGTACGGCAGCGGCTTCAGCGGACGGTCCAGCGGCCCGTCGGGGGCGGTCGCGCGCCAGCGGACTTCCCCGGTGCCGCCCGCCGGGACGCTCGGCAGCCGGCTCGGTCCGTCCGGTACCGGGGCCGGACCGGTCAGGGTCAGCTCGAAGTCGACCCGGCCGGTGGGGCGCAGTCCGTTGACGTTCCGCAGGGCGGCGGTGATGGCGGCCGAGCCGCCGGGCGGCAGCGTGGCGGGCTCGGTGGTGACGGTCACCGTGCCCTGGTACGGGGCCTTGGCGAGCGCCTCGTACACCCGCTGGGCGGTGTGGTGGGCGTCCGCCGTCGGCCGCACCGGATAGCTCTTGCGCTCACGCGTCCACGGCTCCTCGACCGCGAACCAGTCGAAGGCGCGCGGCGCCCGCCCCTGGGCCAGCGCGTCCTCCAGCTCGTCCAGATAGGACTGCCACTGGGGGAGGTGGAAGTCGCCGATCAGGCCGTTCCAGTCCCGGTTGGCGTAGTTGGCGAGCTTGCCGCCGTCCGCCGTGACCCGGTCCGCCCACGTGGTGATGAGGGCGCGGGCGGCGTGCTCCAGCTGGGCGGACTCCTCGGCCCCGGTCGCCATCCGCTTGGCGTCCTCCAGCCAGGGGCCGAGCAGAAAGCGGCGGTGGGCGCCGGTCATGGCGTCGCTCAGCCGCATCAGCTTCAGCCACAGCCGGGCCAGCCGCCGGAAGGTCTCCAGGTCCTTGCGCTGGTACGCGTCCTGGAGCTGCGGGATCAGCTGCCAGGAGCGGTTGGCGAGCGCCTGCCGGGCGGTGTCGGTCAGATCGTGGCGGTAGGCGTCGCTGTCGCGCAGCGCGGGCCGCACGGCCAGCAGTGCCGCGAAGGCGACGTCGAAGCCGGCCGGGTCGAAGGCGGGCGTGTGGGTGGCCCAGTGGGTTCCCGAGCGGGCGGAGAGGGAGGGGCGGGCGGCGAAGACGGAATCGTGCGGCCGGCCGTCCTTGCTGCTGATCCGGTACGCCGTGTCGCGCAGCGCGGCGAACGCCTCCCGCGCCCGCTCATCGCGTCCGCCGAACCGCACATCCGCCCAACGACGGAACCAGTCGGCGCGGTCCACCGCCTCCTCCCGCCACGCCAACTCGCTGAACAGCTCGAACGCCGCCGGGTCGCGCTCGACCGCCTCCGCCATATAGGCCGTGCCGACGAGCTTGCTGCCCGGCTTGTCGCGCCAGACGGTGAACCGCTGCGCCCACATATGGGTCTTGGCGCCGATCGTGGTGCGGCCGCCGAAGTTGGGGATGGTGCCGAAGGCGTACGGGACCGAGCCCCAGTCCTTCTCCCGGTCGGTGACGGTGTCGAGGTCCGACAGGCCGTCCACGACCAGCATGCGGTCGTGGTCCACGGCGTCCAGCAGATCGCGGCGCGGATTCTCCTGCCAGCCCAGGATCACCCAGGTGGCGCCGGGGCGGGCCCTCCGCAGGGCGCTCTCCACGGCGCGGGCCGCGTCCGGGACCGGGACGTCGCCGGGGTCGCCGCCCTCGTGCAGCAGGTCCATCTTGAACAGCTCGGCGGGGCCGAACAGCTCGTGCTGATGGCGGTAGAAGGCGGCCGCCACCTTCCTAAACGCCTCGGTCCGGGGATCGAGCCAGTCGGGGCGCTTGAGCCCCGCCCAGTCACCCTGCGGGACCGTACGGGCCCCCGCGTTACGGGCGGCGAAACCGTCCGGGACGGTGCCGAAGTAGCCGGGGAGGACAGGCCGCATGCCCAGCTCGCGCAGCCGGTCGGCGATGCGCCGCCCCAGCGCCGTCCGCCTCTCCAGCAGCTCGGTGGACACCGGACCGCCGTAACCGCTCATGTTCTGCAGCAGCCACCAGGGCTGGTGGGAGGGGGCGGGCAGCCAGGCACGCGCCTCCGCTTCCGTATAGCCGAACTCCTGCAGCAGCCGGTGGTAGACGGCCTCCTGGCCCGCGGTGACCAGGAGCTCGTTGCAGCCGTGCAGGGCCGCGATGTCGATCAGGTGCTCCCAGCGGTCCCAGTCGGCGAAGGGCGCGGTGTAGCCGTCATGGGTGTCGTTGAACGCGAAGCGGTGCGGCAGCGCGGTCGATCGCTGGACGGGGCGGTGGGGCGCGGGCAGCCTCTTCGGCAGGTTCAGCTGATCGCCGGACCAGGTGATCTGTGCGTGGCACGTGTACTTCAGATACCAGTGCACCCCGGTGAGCAGCACCGCCGGGCTGGTCCCGGCCACGGTGAGACGCCCCGGCGACCCGGTGACCTCGAACCGCTCCTTCCCCTCCCCCTTGCCCAGGGCCACCAGCCGGAACTGGTCGGCGTGCTCGGGGAGCAGCCGGTGCAGCGCGGCCCGCGCGGGGGCGGTGTCAAAAGCGGTCACGGCGGTGTCCTGTGCGATGTCCCGTGCGCCGTCCGGCGCGTCGGCCGCGGCGAGGGAAGAGCTCCCCAACGCGGCTCCGGCCCCCAGAGCTCCGGCGGTTCCGATCAGCGTGCGTCTGCTCAGGTCGCTCATGCGCCCCCCAACGGACAACGGCCAATGCGTTGTGTGCCAACGGCACTTAACCAGCGTTGAGGAGCGGGAGCAATGGGGCGCACGGGACGGCCTCAGTCCCGGCTGTGCCCCTGGTCCAGATAGGCCAGGACCGCCAGCACCCGGCGATTGTCGTCATCGGACGGCGGCAGCCCCAGCTTGGCGAAGATATTGGACGTGTGCTTGGCCACCGCCCGCTCGGTGACGAACAGCTGAGCCGCGATCGCCGTGTTCGACCGGCCCTGCGCCATCAGCTCCATCACCTCCCGCTCACGCGGCGTCAGACGCCCCATCGGCCGGTCCTGCCCCCGCCGGTCCAGCAGCTGCGAGATCACCTGCGGATCCATCGCCGTACCGCCCGCGGCGACCCGCCGGATGGCGTCGATGAACCGGTCCGCGTCGAACACCCGGTCCTTGAGCAGATACCCGATGCCCCCACTGCCGTCCGCCAGCAGCTCCCGCGCGTACAACTGCTCCACATGCTGGGACAGCACCAGCACCGGCAACCCCTGCCGCTCCCGCCGCGCGGCCAGCGCACACTGCAGCCCCTCATCGGTGAACGACGGCGGCAGCCGCACATCCACCACGGCGACATCGGGCTCCAGCTCGGCGAACGCCCGAGCCAGCTCGGGCCCGCTCTCGACGGCGGCGGCGATCTCGAAGTCGTACGCCTCCAACATGCGCACCAGCCCGTCCCTCAGCAGGAACAGATCCTCGGCGATCACAACGCGCACGGGTAGCTTCATGAGTTCGGGCTCCGCTCGATCCACTCGACGGCGAAGCGCGTGGCCGCGGGCGCCTCGAACAGATGGCTCTCCGCGGCGCCGACCCTGCCCCGCACGCCGATCCCCGCGGCCAGCATGTCCTGGGCGATCACCGTGAACGGCCACTGGCCCTCGGGCACCACCGAGGAGTAGTCGAACGCCTCGTCCTCGCTGTCGATGTCATGGAACCGCCGCCAGACGCGCCGGCCGTCGACCAGGACGGGCTGCTCGTAGGTGACATACCGCTTGCCGGGCGCCTCCGCGAGCGCCTCGGCGTGGTGCAGCAGGGTGAACGTGTCGAGCGGCGCGCCCAGCAGCAGCACCCGCCCGCCCACGGCGACCAGCCGCGCCAGCGGGCTGCCGGGGCCGTGCGGATCGCCCCACGGGTGATCGGCCATCAACTCCCCGGCCGCTGCCCCGACCGCGACGAAACTGACATCCGGATGGCGGCTGCGCACCGCACCGGGCCAGTGGCGCAGCGCCTCGGGCAGCCGTCCGACGGTGTGGTCCGCCTCGCTCAGCCGCGGATCGTAGGCGGGATGCTCCGCGCGGACGGCCTCCTGCCATGCCGCCGGCCACCGCGTGAAGTCGTAGGGCGGTGCGTCGTTCCAGCCGCAGTACGCCATCAGGGTGCCGCGCTCCCCGACGACGTCCAGCAGCGCGCCGATCAATGTCGGCGGTCCGCCCGCCACATAGCCGAGGGCGGACAGCCGGGTGTGGAACATGACGGCATCGCCCTCGGCCAGACCGAGCGCCCGCAGCCCGACGGCCAGCCGCCCCCGCGTCATCGGCCCGCCGGACCGCTCCAGTAACTCCTGTTCGTCCATGCCACCACCCAAGCAAACGCGGGACGACGGCGCCGGATTTCTCCCGCACCGACCCCGCCACCACCCAAGCGAACGCGGGACGCGACGGCACCGGTTTTCTTCCGCTTCCGCACCGACCCCGCCACCCCCTCAGCCCCCGCGGCGGGCCGCTGCCCGGTAGTGGTCCAGCACGTCCTGGCGCAGCAGCGGGCCGAACCCCGCCGACTCGATGCGCAGCGCCAACTGGGCGGGTGTGATGCCGAGGCCGTCGGCCGCCGCCTTGAGGTTCCAGTCGGCGGCCGCCAGGCGCGTGAGGAGATGGCCGCGGCGGACCTGGTGCTCCGAGAGCCGGAAGGTCTTGAGGTAGGCGAGTCGTCCGTCCTCGTGGGTGATGGTCTCGCCGATGTGCTGCTCGGTGCGGCGGTGGAAGGGCGGCAGAAAGCGGGACAGGGCGAACGGCCCCATGCGGTGGACCCGCTGGACGTCGTACGAGGCGTCGAGCAGCCCGTCCGCCATCGTGGAGCGGTGGAAGTCCGCCCACTCCGTCCGCTGCCGGGCCGCCTCGGCCCGCAGACCGGCCAGGGAGGACACCGCGCTGTCGCGGATGCGGGCACGGAAGTCCGGGACGGGGCCGTACAGCATCGCGTAGTGGTACACCAGCTCCCCGTACAGATCGTGCAGCAGCGACGGATGCAGCGCGCGGTAGTCGTCCGGATGCGGCACGACGAAGGCGGCGGCCAGGGCATCGGCCGCGTACACCAGCACGCCGCACTGGCCGGGGTGGATCTCGAAGGCCCGCAGCGCGTCGCCCAGGCCCGCCACCTCGGCTCCCGCGTACGCCTGCTCGGCGCGCGGCGACAGGCCCCGGCCGACCGCCTGGTGCGACCACTCCTCCCACACCAGCGCCGGACCGCCGAAGTGGAGAGCCAGATAGCCCTCCAGCGCGAGGTGCATGGGCAGAAAGCGCAGCCGGTTCTTGTCGGTGCGGCGGGCCATCCGGCGGTGGAAGCGGAGCGGGGCGCACGGGGGCACCGGCTGCCTTTCGCCTTCCCGCCGCAGCCGGGTGCCGTATGCCGCGGCCGGGCCCCCGTCCTTCGTCCATGTCGCGACGAACCGTGCGGGATGTAGGAGAAGTAGGCCGTGCGCCGGTCGAGCGCGACGGCGGCGATGTCGTCACCGTAGAGCCGCCCCTCCAGGCGCAGATCGGTGATCGGCTCCTCGCGTACGAGGGGGACGAGCCGGATGGCGCCCCAGGTCTGGGCGGGCAGGGCGGTGAGCCCGGCCAGGTCGAAGGCCGTCGTCGCGGTCATGCCGGTGGTGCCTCCTTGAGGAAGTGCCGGACCCGCGCGTCCAGATGGGCCCGCAGCTCGGTCAGGCCGGTACGCCCCTCCGCGAACCGCGCGAACTCCACCAGCGTCGGCAGGTCCTCCGCATCCCGCACACCGGCCGTGGGCACGGCCGGGGACAGCCGCCGCACGTCGAAGTCGGCCGCCTCGTACACGGGGTTGAGATGCACCACACCGGTGCGGCGGTCGGAGTCGAGGCGGGTGCGCCAGACGCGCAGCACCTCTCCGGCCAGGCCGGGCGGTGCGTTCTCCCATCCGTCGGAGACGATCACCAGCCGGTCCGGCCGGTGCTCCAGGGCGTCCAGGATCCGTTCGCCGAGCGGCGTGGGGCCGTACGGAGACAGCAGCAGCGCGTCGCCGCGGCCCGAGAGCCACAGCGGCGTGAAGTCGCCCGCCAGCGCCTCCAGCAGGAAGTGACAGCCGAGCGCGACCGCGAGGGGACGGCGGCGCTTCCGCACCGAGCCGAAGGAGGAGAAGCTGTCGTCGAGGACCGCCGCGACCCGGCCCCAGGTCCCGGCGCGGGCGCCCGCGGTGCGCAGCGCGGCGGCCCGCAGCGCGGCGGTCAGCTCGGCGCGGCGGGCGGTGCGCTCATCGAGCGGCAGCGAGAGGACATACGTGGCCAGCCGGGTCAGCGGCATCGCCGCCAGGTCGGCCCGGACGGCTTGGAACGCCTCCGGGCCCCTCGCCCGGGCCGCTTCCTGCAGCCGCAGCCGCTCCAGCCGGGTCAGCCGCGGGGCGATGCGTTCCAGGAAGACGGCACGGTCGATGCCGTGCTTGGCCGCGAAACCCTCGGCGACGGTGTAGGGGAGCTCGTACACCGCCGACTGCTCGTAGTGCGCACGGCGCCACGCGTCGAGCAGCGGGGTGCGGAACCCCTCCCCGCGGCGGCCGACGGGTTCGAAGAGAAACGGGCCGAGATCGGCGGCGAGCGGCAGATGGGCGTGGCGGGCGGCCGACTTGACCCCGCCCCGGTACTTCACGGCGTCGAACGCCGGATCCGGGCGGGCCGCCAGCCAGTCCCGCATGATGGCACGGGTGCGGCGGTTGTTGACCCCGGCCCGGCGCAGTGCCCGGAAGAGCCGGTAGACCCTGGGCGGCGGGAGATCGGCGAGCCGCCGGGCGATGAGCCGGCCCTCGGCGCGGCGCTGCTCGAAGGTGGCCTCCGAGGCGCTTTCCAGCAGCCGCCGGACGATGAGCGCCGCATTGTGGTCATTGATGTTCAGCGCGAGCGTCGCGGCGTACAGGTCGCGGTAGTTCTCCAGCATGTAGGCGTGGAGAAAGTCCAGCGACATGCGCTGCTCGCCCGCCTCTGAGTGGAATTCGCGCTGTCCCGTGGAAGTGATGGCCGCGTTCACGAAGAGCAGCACATCCTCCGCCGCCACCAGGTCGGCCCAAGTCTCCAACGTGGCCTCCGGCTCGGGGGTTCGGGGGCCGGTCGGGGAATGAGGACACGAACTGCGAATCGTCGCTTAGCAGGCGGGTTCCGGAAGTCGCATCGGAGTCCCGCGACCGGCTTCAGCACGCTAACACCAACGCCGTTCACTCCGCCGCCGGATTTCCCCGGCCCGGCCCGATGGGCTGCTACCCGGTGGGCCTCGGCGCCGACAGCGTGCAGGGAATCTCCATCGTCACCATGGTCGGCCCGCCCACCGGGCTGCTGACCGCGAGGATCCCGTCGAAGGTGCCCAGACGCCGCTCGACCCCGCCCAGCCCACCGTCCGGTGAGGTCCGCGCGCCGCCCCGGCCGTCGTCGGTCACCGCGATGCGCAGCATCCCGTCCTCGTGGTGCAGGTCGAGCCACATCCGCGCCGCGCCCGCGTGCTTGGCCGCATTGGTGAGCACCTCGCTGACGGCGAAGTAGGCGGCCGACTCGACCGGTTCGGCGGCCCTGCCCGCCAGCTCCACCGTCACCTCGACCGGCATCGGCATCCGCAGCGCCAGGGCGCGTACCGCGTCGCCCAGACCGCGCTCGGCCAGGACGGGCGGGTGGATGCCGCGGACCAGGTCGCGCAGTTCGGACAGGGCCTCGGCCGAGTTCGCGCGGGCCGCGGCGAGCAGCTTCTTGGCCTGGGCGGGATCCTTCTCGATCAGCGCCTCGACCGTGCCCAGGCTCATGCCCATGGCGACCAGGCGCGCCTGGGCGCCGTCGTGCAGATCGCGCTCGATACGGCGGAGCTCGGCGGCGGAGGTGTCGACGGCGTCGTGCCGGGTCTCGGTGAGCCGCTGGACCCGTTCGGCGAGCGCCATGGTCGGGGTCGGGTCGAGGAAGGCGCGGGCCAGCAGGAAGTGGGTGCGCAGCAGGACGGGGGAGAGGAACAGCCCGAGGGCGATGAAGCCGAACCCGAGCAGGGCGGCGAGGAAGGCCCTGGTCTGCGAGTCGATGGGGATGAACCCGTACCAGTAGGTGCCGGCCGCGCCGACGATGGGCCTCCAGACCCCCGCGGCCAGCACCGAACCCTCGATTCCGTACGGCACGAAGGCGAAGGCCAGCAGGGCGGTGAGGTATCCGGCCACCATGTCGACCTGCAGCCACAGCAGATCGCGCCAGGTCGCCCGGTCCTTCAGCAGGAAGGCGCACAGCTCCACCTGTCCGGTGACACCGGTGCGGCGATCGGCGGGCAGCGGCCGGTACGGCGCCCGGATCCGGACCCCGGACCACGTGGCGGCCAGCAGTCGGCGCAGATCGGCCTGGGCGCGCACCGCCTTGATGAGCGGAGGGGTGGTGAAGACCCCCACGCCCACCGGGACGAGACAGATCGACACGATGGCCAGCACGGACAAGGGGATCGACACCAGCGCGAGAAAGGAGAGGCCCAGCCCCCGGGCGCAGGCCAGTGGCGCCCTGCGTGCCTTCATCCGGCGTCCCCCTCGGCGGTCGGTCCCCTCGGCCTCATTGTCCGTCACCTTCAGTGTGGGGGCGCGTTGGTGCCCGGTCAGGGGGGCCTGTCCCCGTCCGGAGGTGTACCCGGCACCACCCTCGGGCCTCTCCTTACGTCCCGGCGATCGGGTGGCTGCCCGGCTGGGGCGGGAGCGCGCCGGTTTCTAGCGTCGAGGACGTGACCGATTCCGCTCCATATCCCCCGGGGGAGACGCCATGAACGCAGCGAGGAAGGGCCTGGCCGTGCGGCTGGGCGGGTGGAGCACCCGCCACCGCAAGACCGCCATCATCGGATGGCTGCTGTTCGTCGTCGTGGTCGCCGTGGCCGGCGGCATGTCCGGGTCCCGGCAGATGACGAACTCCGAGAACGGCACCGGCGACTCCGCACGCGCCGAGAAGATCCTGGAGGACGCGGGCCTCCAGACGCCGGCCGGGGAGATGGTGATGGTTCGGGCCGGCCGGACGGACGGCTGGCGGGACGCGGCCCGTGACCTCGCGGCGCGCCTGGAGAAGACCGGCGAGGCGGTACGGATCCAGCCACCGGTGCGCTCGAAGAACGGACGGGAGGCACTGATCAGCTTTGAGCTGAGGGGCGACCCGGACACCGCGGGGGACCGGGTCCAGCCGGTCCTCGACGCGGTGGAGAAGACGGAGTCGGCGCATCAGGGCGTCACGGTCCATGAGTTCGGGGACGCCACCGCGCAGCACATGCTGAGCGGGATGCTGACCGACGACCTCAAGAAGGCCGAGCTCACGGCCGTGCCCCTGGCGCTGGGCATTCTGCTGGTGGTCTTCGGGGCGCTGGTCGCCGCGCTGCTGCCGGTGCTGCTCGGGGTGACGGCCTGCGTCGGCACCTTCGGGCTGCTGGCGTTCGTCAGCCACAAGCTGCCCCTGTTCGAGTCCACCAACTCGGTGATGTTCCTGGTGGGGCTGGCCGTGGGCGTCGACTACTGCCTGTTCTGTCTGCGGCGCGAACGCGATGAGCGGGCCGCGGGCCGGGACGCGGCGACCGCGCTGCGGATCGCGGCGGCCACCAGCGGCCGGGCCGTGCTGGTCTCCGGGATCACGGTCATGCTGGCGATGTCCGGGATGTTCCTGTCCGGGCTGCTGCTCTTCAAGGGCTTCGCGGCCGCCACCATCCTGGTCGTCCTGATGGCGATGCTGGGCTCGGTGACGGTGCTGCCCGCGATGCTGTCCTGGCTCGGCGACCGGATCGACGCCGGGCGGGTGCCGCTGCTGAACCGCCGCCGGAGGAAGGGTGTGCACGCCGCCGGCGGCGTCTCGGACCGGCTGATGCGGCCGGTGCTGGCCCGGCCGAAGCTGTTCGCCGCAGTCTCGGGAGCGCTGCTGCTGCTCCTGTGCGCGCCCGCGCTGGGCATGAAGACCGAACAGCTCGGTATGGAGAAGCAGTTCGGTTCCGACGCCGCGCTGACCGTCGCCTACAAGGAGATCACCGGCGCCTTCCCCGGCGGGCCCGCCCCGGCCGAGGTGGTGGTGCGGGCCGACGACATCGCCTCGCCCCGCTTCGGCGCGGCCGTCGCCGACTTCAGGAAGGAGCTCGCCGCCTCGGGCCGGTTCGGCAGGACGGTCGAAGTGGAGCTGCATCGGAAGGAGGGCGTCGCCCGCATCGAGGTGCCGCTCGCCGGGAACGGACAGAACGCCGCGTCCCGGCGCGCCCTGCACACGCTCCAGGACGACCTTGTCCCGCGGATCCTCGGCCCGGTCTCCCGGAAGGCGTACGTGGGCGGCGAGCTCGCCGGGAACCTCGACTTCATCGACCGGCTGAAGACCGATATCGCGCCCGTCTTCCTCTTCATCGCCGCCGTGACCTTCGTGCTGATGCTGGTCTGCTTCCGCTCGCTGCCCATCGCGATCGCCTCCATCCTGCTCAATCTGCTGTCCGTGGGCGCCGCGTACGGCACGATGACCGCCGTCTTCCAGCACGGCTGGGGAGCGGAGACGCTGGGCATGGAACCCGCCGGGGCGATCGAGGCGTGGATGCCGCTGTTCGTCCTCGTCATCCTCTTCGGGCTGTCGATGGACTATCACGTCTTCGTGGTGTCGCGGATCCGTGAGGCGCACGACCGGGGCCTGCCGACACGGGAGGCGATTCGGGAGGGCATCCGCACCACGGCGGGTTCGGTCACCGGGGCGGCCGCCATCATGATCGCCGTGTTCGCGGTCTTCGCCCTGCTGCGGATGCAGGACATGCAGCAGATGGGGGTCGGGCTCGCGGTCGCGGTGCTGGTGGACGCCACGCTGGTACGCATGGTGCTGCTGCCCTCGGTGATGGCGCTGCTCGGCGAGCGCAACTGGTATCTGCCGCGCGCACTGCGGTGGCTGCCGACCCTCGGCCATGGCGAGGGGCCGGCGGAGGGGCCGCGCCGCCCGCTGGTGGGGGCGGGGCGCTAAGCGGAGGAGGTGAAGTTCGCCGCTGATCCCTCGCCGTTCGGCCTGGCCGAGGGCTTGGACGCCGAGAAGGATCGGCACTTGACTTCACCGCATCCGCTTAGGTGCGCGAACGGCGGAGCCGGGCGGGCCGGCCTTCCGGCCCGCCCGGCTCCCTGGCGTACCGCGCTACGCGGTCGGCACGTACTTGTAGCCCACCCGCCGCACCGTCATGATCGTCCCCCGGTGCTCGGCGCCCATCTTGCGGCGCAGCCGGGCGACATGCACATCGACGGTCCGGCCGTCGCCGACATGGCCGTACCCCCACACCGTCGTCACCAGCTGATCGCGGGTGTGCACCCGGTGCGGATGCGCGACGAGATGGGCCAGCAGCTCGAATTCCAGATACGTGAGATCCAGCGGGCGCCCCGCGACATGCGCGGTCCGCTGGTCGGGGTCGATGCGTACGAGCTCGTCTCCCCTGCCCGCCCGGCCGGTGGGCACCGCCCCGGCGAGCGGTGCGGCTCCGCCGACGGGTGCCGTGCCGCCGAGGGGCGCCGCGGCGGCCTCGGGCTGGTCGGCCGGGACCAGCACCAGATAGCCGACCATCGGCGGATGGCCGGGGAGCGTGGGGAGGGTGTGCGGGGGAGCGGGCAGCCAGGTGGCGCCGGGGTGCAGCAACTCGGCGACCGGTGGCACCTCGTCGGGTGCGACGGCTCGCAGCCGCTGGCGGTTGGCGGAGCCGGGAGCGGCAACAGGGGTGGTGACGGCGGACGACAGGCTACGGACGTGCGTCATGGGAGTCAGCTCTTTCGCGCAGAAGGGCGTCGGTGGACGTCGTGCGCGCGGGCTGGGCGACCTGCTGGTGGTGTCAGTGGCCGAGCGAGCGGGCCCGCGCATCGGATGCGCGGCAACACTCGCGGTCGAAGTGGTGCGCCTGCCGGGACGGCCAGAACGGCTCAAGGTCGAGTCGACCCGTCGCGGTGTCGTGAAGGCTGGCCATGCCCCTATTGAAGCAGACAACCGGGCGGGGGCGCTCGCTCCCGTACGAGGACGAGGTGCGAGGATGCCGACGTAACCGGCCCATGTGAGCCCCGCCGAGCCCCGCGACGAGCGCCTGCACCATGCCGCACATCGTCGTCGACTACTCCGACACCCTGACCGACGCCTTCGACCGCCGGGCCTTCGGCACCGCGCTGCACCCGGTGATCGCCAAGACCATCGACGGTGGGGTGGGGGCCTGCAAGACCCGCTTCCGGCGCGTCGAGGAGGCGTACATCGGCGACGGCGCCCCGGGTCTCGCCATGCTCCACGTCGAGGTGTCGATCCTCTCCGGCCGGGACGCCGCGACCAAGCGTGAGCTGTCCCGCGCCGTCCTGGACGTCGCCCGCGCCCATGTGGCGCCCGTCCCGGGGCTGACCGTGCAGACGACCGTCGATATCCGCGATCTGGACCGGGACTGCTACCAGAAGAACGAGGAGACCCATCCCGCGTAGCCGGCGCGGAAAACCGGCGCGGAAAAGGGGTCGGCCGCGCCAACTGGTAGCGAACAGTGAACTAACGGTGCCAATCCGACATCTACCTTTAAACCAAGGCGAGGCGCACAATGGTGGTGCGGTGTTTTACCGCACTGCGCGGTCGGACTTGCATGGATCGAAGGAGGCGAGTCGTATGGCCGACGTCTCACGTACCAGAGGCGATCTTACTGGTCACCCCGATGTGACCGAGATGCGGGAGCGTTACGCCCGCATGATGGACGCGCGGGATGTTGTCTTCCTCGACGGACCGGTGCTTCTCGCCGGTCTGTACTTCGCCATCTCCCCTTGGGTGGTGCACTTCTCGGGCGCCCACCCGGACCTCATGGCCAACAACCTCATCCTCGGGATCGCCGTGGCACTGCTGGGCATCGGCCTCACCACGGCGCCGAGGAGGATGTACAGCCTGTGCTGGGCCATGTCCGCGATCGGTGTATGGATGATCATCTCCCCCTGGGTGGTCGGCAGAGGCGCCGATGCCGGAGTGATCTGGAACAACGTCATTGTCGGCGCTTTCACCTGCCTGTTCGGGCTGGTGGCCGCGGGGATGGTGATGCGTAAGGGTCGGGAAGCCTGACCCCTGGTGACGAGAAAGGCCGTCGGCCGCACCCCCACGGGTGCGGTCGCGGCCTGTCCCCTCCTCCCGGCGCCCCTCCGCACCCCGTGCCCTGCGACCCTGTGCCCTGCGGCCCCGTGCCCTGAGGTCCGGTGCCCTGCCGCCCCGTCGCACGCCGATGCCATGGGAGGGGGCAAGGTGGGGGAGAACACCGCCCGGACACCGCGTGACCCACCGACCAGAGAGTGAGGCCGTCCGCCCCATGCGCATCGCCCTGAGCCAGATCACCACCGGCCCGGACCCCGAGCAGAACCTCGCCCTCCTGCGCGAGCAGGCGGACCGCGCGGCGGAGGCCGGCGCTCGCCTCGTCGTGTTCCCCGAGGCCGCGATGGCCTGCTTCGGCACCTCCCTCGCCCCCCTGGCCGAACCCCTGGACGGCCCCTGGGCCACCGGGCTCCGGCAGATCGCCAAGGACGCCGGACTCGTGGTCGTGGCGGGCATGTTCACCCCGGCGCCCGACGGCCGGGTGACCAACACGCTGCTGGCCACCGGCCCCGGCGTCGAGGCCGCCTACGACAAGATCCACCTCTACGACGCCTTCGGCTTCGCCGAGTCCGACACCGTGGCCCCCGGCTCACGGGTGGTGACCTTCGACCTCGACGGCGTCCGTATCGGCCTCGCCACCTGCTACGACGTACGGTTTCCAGAGCTCTTCCGGGCCCATGCCGATGAGGGCGCCGTGCTCTCCCTGCTGCCCGCCTCCTGGGGCGCCGGACCGGGCAAGCGCGAGCAGTGGGAGCTGCTGACCCGGGCGCGGGCGCTGGACGCCACCGTATGGCTGGCGGCCGTGGGCCAGGCCGACCCGGCGGCGGCCGGGGGCACCCCCGCGACCTCCGCCCCCACCGGCATCGGCCACAGCGCCCTCATCGGGCCAGACGGGACCGTGCGCGAGCGGCTGGACGCGGGCCCCGGGCTGCTGGTGGGAGACGTCGACACCGACGAGGTCACCGCCGTACGCCGCAAGGTGTCCGTCCTGGCCAACCGCAGGCTGGGCACGCGCGTATGAGAATGCCGCATCCGGCAGGCCCGGAGTGTGACGTGACAAGGGGCTGACGCGCCGGGCCCGCCGCGTGGGGTCTCCAGACGGTGGCCGACCGCCGCCGGGCCGGTTCGCCGCCCGGGGCTGGTCCGTCGTCAGGGCCGGTGCCGCCGGCAGGCCCGGACCGTCGTCAGGGCCGGTTCGCCGCCCGGGGCTGGTTCGCCGCCCGGGCCCGGTGCGCCGCTCGGGGCTGGTCCGTCGTCAGGGCCGGTGCGCCGCGCCGCCCGGGGCTGGTGCGTCGTCAGGGCCGGTGCCGCCGGCAGGCCCGGAGTGTGACGTGACAAGGGGCTGACGCGCCGGGCCCGCATCGTGGGGCCTCCAGACGGTGGCCGACCGCCGCCGGGCCGGTTCGCCGCCCGGGCCTGGTTCGCCGCCCGGCCTGGTCCGTCGTCAGGGCCGGTGCGCCGTCCGGGGCTGGTCATCGGGCGGCCCCTTCGGTGGCGCGGTTGCCGGCCGGACCGGTGCCGTGCCCCGTCACCAGGACAACCTTGCCGGTGACGGTGCTGGACTCCGCCAGCCGCATCCCCTCCGCGGCCTCGGCCAGCGGCAGCCGCGCCGCCACGTGGGCCGTGAGATCACCGCTCGCGAGCAGCGCCAGAACCTGCCCCAGGTCCTCGCGGACGCGCGCCTGATAGGCGGTCAGCCGCCGTCGTCCGGCCCATAGATTGAAGAAATGCGCCCGCCGCCCGTTGGGCAGCCCATTCCACAGCATCAGCCGGGCCAGCAGCTTCAGCACCGGCGCCCGCGACGATCCGGGCACGTCCCGGGTGGCCGCCGTGCCGTACGAGACGAGCGTGCCGCCCCGGGCGAGCAGCCGGAAGGAGTCGACGATGCCCTCGCCGCCGACGTGGTCGAAGACCGCGTCCACCCCGCCCGGGGCGAGCGTGCGCACCCGCGCGGGCAGATCCGGATCGCGATAGTCGACAGGGGTGGCGCCCAGCGCGCGCACCGCCTCGTGATGGCGTGGGGAGGCGGTGCCGATGACCTTGATGCCCGTGTGCCGGGCGAGCTGGACGAGGGTGGATCCCACCCCGCCGTTGGCGCCGTGGACCAGCACGGTCATACCGGGCCGGGCCCTGGCCACCCGGTGCAGCATCTGCCATGCCGTGATCCCGTTGACCACCACCGTCTCGGCCTCGCCCGCGTCGACCCCATCCGGCACCTCCACCAGATCGCCGGCGTCGACCAGGGCATGGCTGGCCCAGCCGCCCGTCTTCGTCAGCACCGCGAACCGGCGGCCCCGCAGCGCCGGGTCGACTCCGGCCCCGGTCGCGGCGACCATCCCCACCAGGTCGTATCCCGGCACAAAGGGGAACGGCGGCTGGTCGTAGTACTTGCCGCGCCGCATCTGCTGCTCGGCGAAGGACACCCCCGACGCCTCGACGGCCACCAGCGCCTGCCCGGGGCCGGGCTCGGGCAGCGGACGGGTGCGCAACCGGAGCCCCTCCGGCTCCACCGGACCAGGCAGGACGACTTCGGTGAGCATGGCGAACCCCGCTTCTCGTAAGGTCTTCTCTCGGCGGTGAGAACTTCTAACAAAACAATGAACCTGTTACCCTGGCGGTGTCAAGGCCCACCTTCCAAGGCCCGTATGAGAGGCGTGTCCATGGCGACAGCACGGCGCGAGCGCTACCGCAAACAGACCCGGGAGGAGGCGAAGGCCGTAGCCCTGACCCAGCTGGCCGAGGCGGGCACCGCGGGCATCTCGGTGAATGCGATCGCGAAGGCGATGGGCATGACCGGCCCCGCGCTCTACCGTTATTTCGCGGGCCGGGACGAGTTGCTCACCGAGCTGATCACCGACGCCTACCGTGATCTGGCCGAGGTCACCGCCCAGGCCGTCGCCGACGCCGCCCCCGCCGACCGCTTCCGTGCGCTGGCCCACGCCATCCGCGACTGGGCGAAGGAGCAGCCCGACCGCTATCTGCTCATCTACGGCACCCCGGTGCCCGGTTACCAGGCCCCGCCCGAGACCACCGAGATCGCCGCCCGGCTGATGCGAACCATCCTCGACGCCTGCGCCACCCTGAACGGCGCCCGTGCCGCGCGGGCCGAGCAGCCCGAGCAGCTCAAGGGGCCCGGCGAGCCGGGGGAGCCGGGGGAGCCCGTCACGGAGCTGGAGGCGCAGCTTTCGCGCCATCTGGAGGGCGCCGGCCCCTGGGCCCAGGGCCCCGCGTCAGACGGAGAGCTGAAGGGCCGCGCCCTGCGTACCTGGACCCGGCTCCACGGCGTGATCAGCCTCGATGTGCAAGGCCAGTTCACGGGGATGGGCTTCGATCCGTCGGTGCTCTTCGAGGCCGAGGTCGAGGCCCTGATGCGGGGCGCCTGAGCATGGGCTTCGCACCCGCGACCCGAGCTGCCCGCCCGGCGTGCACGGCGCACACTGGAAGCACACCGGAGGGCACGGGTGACCGGAGGTCACGATGGAGCAGGCCGAGTTCGACGTCGTCGTGGAGATCCCGGAGGGGTCCCGCAACAAGTACGAGATGGATCAAGAGTCCGGGCGGATCCGGCTGGACCGGATGCTGTTCACCGCCACGAAGTACCCGGCCGACTACGGATACATCGACCACACCCTCGGTGGCGACGGCGATCCGCTCGATGCCCTCGTCACCGTCGGCGAACCCACCTTCCCCGGTTGTGTCATCCTCTGCCGGGCGATCGGCATGTTCGTGATGAGGGACGAGAAGGGCCCGGACGAGAAGATCCTCTGCGTCCCGGCCCATGACCCGCGCTACGCCGGCGTCCAGGACATCCAGGACGTCCCCGAATTCGACCGCATGGAGATCACGCACTTCTTCGAGGTATACAAGGATCTCGAACCGGGCAAGTCCGTCGAGGGCTCCCACTGGGAGGGCCGCGACCGGGCGTACGCCGAGATATCCGCCTCCCGCGCCCGCGCGACCGAAACCGCCCGGCGGACCGGCTGACCCCAGCCCGGCTGACCTTGTGCGGGCCCTTCTGGCCGCCCGGCTGGCCCCGCCCGGGTTGACCTTGTGCGGGCCCTTCTCGGCGCCCGGCTGGCCCCGCCCGGGTTGACCTTGTGCGGGCCCTTCTCGGCGCCCGGCTGGCCCCGCCCGGGTTGACCTTGTGCGGGCCCTTCTCGGC
>NZ_JBEXHC010000005.1:320090-394302 GCF_040607655.1 Streptomyces sp. NPDC005266 | reverse complement strand
CGCCCGGCTGGCCCCGCCCGGGTTGACCTTGTGCGGGCCCTTCTCGCCGCCCGGCTGACCCCGCCCCGGCTGACCTTGCCCGGGCCCTCCTCGCCCGGCCCGGCTCACGGCGTCTCGCCGCGCGGCCCCGGCACCCCCCGGTCGTTCTGCAGCTCCCACAACTCCCGGAAGAGTCCCGGGGATCGGGTCAGCTCCTTGAACGTCCCCTGCTGGATGACCCGCCCATGGTCGAGGACGACGATCCGGTCGGCGACTGCGACATTCGCCAGCCGGTGGGTGACCAGCACGACCGCCCGATCCCGCGCCATCCGCCGCAGCCCTGCGAAGATCCGGTGCTCGGCTCGGGCGTCCAGCGCGCTGGTGGGCTCGTCCATCACCAGCAGCCCGGCGGGCCGGTGGAACGCGCGGGCCAGCGCGATCCGCTGCCACTGGCCGCCCGACAGCTCCACCCCGCCCCACCACTGCCGGGCCAGCAGCGTGTCCAGACCGCTGCGCAGCCCGTCCACCACCTCATGAGCCCCCGAGTGCTCCGCGGCCTCCCGGACTGCCGCGTCGCCGCCGTGCGGCTGGCCGAGGGTGATGTTGTCACGGGCGGACAGCGGCCAGTGCGCGTAGTCCTGGGGCACGACGGCCGTGTGGCGCCACATGGCCTGCGGCGCGAACTCCTCGACGTTTGCCCCGTCCCAGGTCACCGCCCCCTTGGTGGGCAGATAGAGCCCCGTCAGCAGCTTGCTCAGCGTGGTCTTCCCGGAGCCGTTCTCCCCGACCAGGGCGAGGACTTCGCCCCGCCGCACCTCCAGCGTGACATCGTCCAGGGCCGGAGCGTCCGACTCCGGGTACGCGTACGTCAGGCCCTCCGCCCTGATCACCTTCGGCGTCTCCGGCACCCGGCTGCCACGCCGCATCCGATGCCCGCCCGCCTCCTCGATGAACTCCGCCCAGTCGTCCAGATACAGCCCCGTACGGAAGAGCCGCGTCCCGTACCCGACCATCCCCTGCAGCGAGGCGCCGACCGTCCGCAGCGCGAAGACGGCCGTCCCCGCCGACGCCACCGACATCTGCCCCGAGCCCAGCAACAGCGCCAGTGCCGCCCACACCAGCCCGGACGCGAACCCTCCGGCCACCGCTCCCAGCACCGCATACCGGGCGCCCCGGTGCACCGCCTTGTCGGTCGCGGTGTCCACCCGCGCCCCGATCGCCCGGTACCGCTCCAGCAGAAACTCCGCCATGGTCCCGACACGGAGCTGATCGGCGATGTCCTTGTCCACCATGTACCAGCGCAGCAGCCCCAACGTGCGCCGGTCGGCGCTCATCGCGCGGCTGGTCTCGTAGTGGACGCGGGCCCCCTTCATCCCCGCGATCCCCTGCGGCAGCGCGGCCAGCAACAGCAGCGGCAGCAGCGCCGGATGGAGCACGGTGACCACGCCCGCCGCCGCGATCAGCGACGACAGACAGGCCATGAGCTGCTGCGACTCGGTGATCAGGTCCCGCGCGACCTCGGCGCCCCGGTCCGCCGCGTCCCACTTGTCGTTGAACCCGGGGTTGTCGTACGCCGCCAGCTCGGCGCTGATCGCCGCGTCCAGCATCTGCGTCTCGGCCTCCCGCGAGATCCGCGGGGAGAGCCTGCTGGAGATGTTGTTGACCGCGATCCCCAGCAGCGCCCGCAGCCCCGCCGCTCCGGCCAGCATCACGATCGAGGGCAGCGCCTCCCGGAGCCGCTCGGTGATGTGCCCGGACGAGATCAGCGCCGTGATCGTCCCCGTCGTTGCCAGCAGCCCGAAGGCTTCAAAGAACCCCGACAGCGCCTGACACACCAACAGCGCCACCACCGCCGTACGGTCCACCTTCCACGCCAACGCCAGCGACCGGCGTACCAGTTGCGGCAATCTGCGGGCCATCGCCCGGGTGGTGACGGGAGTTCTCTGCAGCGCCGTCAATGAGGGCGGCCGGAACCGCAGTTCCTCACTGGGCTGCCCTTCGATCGGCGGCTCGGCCGGTTGCTCGGCGGTGGTCCGGGCTGTCACAAATCACCCCTGACAGTGGGTTTTCGGAGCGGTGTGACACAGAGTGCCGCAGACCCGTCCCGAGTGCCCGGGGTTTTCGGCGGAGGTCCACCGATCGTGGAACGACCCCGCCGGGCAAGGACACCCGCCCCGGCCACCGGCGTCGGGCACAGGGCGGGCCCGGCCTGCGGAAAAGCACTGGAGGCGGCCACCGGGTTCGTGGTTACGATGCCCGTCATGGTGTCCGCCGACCGTCTCCTCGCCTTCGCGGCCATGTCCTTCCTGCTCATCGTGGTCCCCGGCCCCAGCGTGCTGTTCGTGGTCGGACGGGCGCTGGCGCAGGGCCGCCGCGCCGCGCTGACCACGGTCGTGGGGAACACCCTCGGGGCCTATGTGCTCGTCGTGGCCGTGGCCCTCGGGGTCGGGTCCCTCGTGGAGCGCTCGGCGCTCGTCTTCACCGCGCTGAAGCTGGTGGGCGCCGCGTATCTGGTCCACCTGGGCATCAAGGCGGTGCGCCGGCGCGGCTCGCTGCACGCCGCCTTCAGCGGCGAGGGCCCGGCGCACGGCAGCCTGCGCACCTTGTGGGAGGGGTTCGCGGTCGGCGTGGCGAACCCCAAGACCATCGTCTTCTTCGCCGCCGTGCTGCCCCAGTTCGTGGACCGCGACCAGGGCCATGTCACGCTGCAGATGCTGCTGCTCGGCCTGATCTTCAACGCCATCGCGGTGGCCTCGGACAGCGTGTGGGGCCTGGCAGCGGCCACCGCCCGCACCTGGTTCGCCCGCTCCCCGCGGCGCCTGGCCCTGGTCGGCGGGGTCGGCGGCCTCTCGATGATCGGCCTCGGCGTCACGGTGGCCCTGACCGGCCGCAAGGACTGAAGAACCACGGGGTGCCGGCGGATCATGGTCGCCCATGATCCGCCGGACAGGACCTGACCTCTCCGGAATACTTCCGTCGATACAAAAGGCCGTCGGCCGTGTCCTCCCATGAGGGAAGAGCACGGCCGACGGCCTGTAGCCCGTTCAGGCGACGTCTTTAGACGTCGAAGTAGAGCTCGAACTCGTGCGGGTGCGGCCGCAGCTGGAGCGGGGCGATCTCGTTGGTGCGCTTGTAGTCGATCCAGGTCTCGATCAGGTCGGAGGTGAAGACCCCGCCCTGGAGGAGGAACTCGTGGTCGGCCTCGAGGGAGTCGAGGACGGCCGGGAGGGAGGTCGGGACCTGGGGGACGCTCGCGTGCTCCTCGGGGGCGAGCTCGTAGAGGTCCTTGTCGATCGGCTCGGCCGGCTCGATCTTGTTCTTGATGCCGTCGAGGCCGGCCAGCAGCAGGGCCGAGAAGGCCAGGTACGGGTTGCCCGAGGAGTCCGGGGCGCGGAATTCGACGCGCTTGGCCTTCGGGTTGGAGCCGGTGATCGGGATACGCATCGCGGCGGAGCGGTTGCGCTGCGAGTACACCATGTTGACCGGGGCCTCGAAGCCGGGGACCAGGCGGTGGTAGGAGTTCACCGTCGGGTTGGTGAAGGCCAGCAGCGACGGGGCGTGCTTGAGGATGCCGCCGATGTAGTAGCGGGCGGTGTCCGAGAGGCCCGCGTAGCCCTGCTCGTCGTAGAAGAGCGGGGAGCCGCCCTGCCACAGCGACTGGTGGACGTGCATGCCCGAGCCGTTGTCGCCGAAGATCGGCTTCGGCATGAAGGTGGCGGTCTTGCCGTTCTTCCAGGCCACGTTCTTGACGATGTACTTGAAAAGCATCAGATCGTCGGCTGCGGCCAGCAGCGTGTTGAACTTGTAGTTGATCTCGGCCTGACCGGCGGTGCCCACCTCGTGGTGCTGGCGCTCGACCTGGAGGCCGGCCTTGTCCAGCTCGAGGGAGATCTCGGCGCGCAGGTCGGCGAAGTGGTCGACCGGCGGGGTCGGGAAGTAGCCGCCCTTGTAGCGGACCTTGTAACCCCGGTTGTCCTGCAGCGCGCCGGTGTTCCAGGCGCCCGCCTCGGAGTCGATGTGGTAGAAGGCCTCGTTCGCCTTGGTCTCGAAGCGCACGCTGTCGAAGACGTAGAACTCGGCCTCGGGGCCGAAGTACGCGGTGTCCGCGATGCCGGTGGAGGCGAGGTATGCCTCGGCCTTCTTGGCGATGTTCCGCGGGTCGCGGCTGTACTGCTCACCCGTGATCGGGTCGTGAATAAAGAAGTTGATGTTGAGGGTCTTGTCCCGGCGGAACGGGTCGACACGCGCCGTCGAGAGATCCGCGCGGAGCGCCATGTCGGACTCGTGAATGGCCTGGAAGCCACGGATCGACGAGCCGTCGAACGCCAGCTCCTCGTTCGGGTCGAACGCCTCCGCCGGAACCGTGAAGTGCTGCATGACGCCGGGAAGGTCGCAGAATCGGACGTCGACGAACTTGACGTCCTCATCCGAGATGAACTTCCGAGCGTCGTCGGCGTTCTGGAACATCCAACTCCTCCTAGCCCGGCCGCGGGGGGACGGGATTTGTCCGGTGGCGCGGTCCATGTGCGGTGGCGCGCGGTCTCCGACCATAGGCAGACGGGATTTCCCGGGCATGACCCATTTGTTTCACCCAGGTTAACCGGCTTGCGGGCGATCCGTGAGGACCCACGGGGGCCGAAATGGGGCCGGATGGGGCGGCTGGGGGGCCGCACCGGGGTCGGACGGGCGTCGGACGGCCCTGCCCCGGGCCCGCCCCGAGGGAAACGTATGCGGTCGCAGTAACGTAGTCGGGTGGACAAGAGGCAAGCAATCGGATCGTGGCTCTCCGGACCCCGCGCGGCTGCCGAGGAGATGGGCGTCGACCTGGGCTACCGGGGTCAGGGGCTGGGGCTGCCCGAGAGCGGACCCGGCGCCATCGCGCCGCTGGGGCGCCGCTTCGGGGCACTCTTCATCGACTGGGCCCTGTGCCTGCTCGTCTCGTACGCGCTGCTGGCCGGCCGTAACGCGCAGGCCGCCGGAAACTGGGCGCTGCTCGTCTTCCTGATGCTGAGCCTCATCACGGTGGGCACCGTCGGGGCCACCCCCGGCAAGCTGCTGCTGAAGCTGCGGGTGATCGGCGAGGGCGGGGTACGGCTGAGCCTGCCGCGGGCCGTGCTGCGCAGCGTGCTGCTGGTCCTCGTCATCCCCGCGGTGGTCTGGGACCGGGACACCCGCGGGCTGCACGACCGGCTCGCCCGCGCCGTCCAGGTCCGGGTCTAGACCGGTCTGGACCGCGGGTCCAGGTCCTGCCCCCAGACGTCCCCCCAGACCCCAGATCTGCGCAGAAGACCTGCGCAGACGTGGACGTATACGAAAAGGCGGTCCGGAATCTGTTCCGGACCGCCTTTTCGTCTGTGCTCACCGCCCCTTCGGCATCCGCATGCCCTTCGGCATCGGGCCCTTCGGGATCGGCATGTTGCTCATGAGGTCGCCCAGCGCCCGCAGCCGGTCGTTCACCACCGTGACCTGCGAGCCCGGCAGCACCCGCGGCAGCTTCAGCAGCGTGGTGCGGAGCTTCTTGATCTCCACTTGGCCCTCGCCGGAGCCCACGATCACATCGTGCACCGGCACGTCCGACACGATGCGCGCCATGCGCTTCTTCTCGGCGGCCAGCATGCCCTTGAGCCGGTTCGGGTTGCCCTCGCCGACCAGCACGATGCCCGCCTTGCCCACGGCCCGGTGGATGATGTCCTGGTTACGGTTCATGGCCACCGCGGGGGTCACCGACCAGCCGCGGCCCACGTTCTCCAGTACGGCCGCCGCCGCGCCCGGCTGGCCCTCCATCTGTCCGAAGGCCGCCCGCTCGGCACGGCGGCCGAAAACGATCGCCATCGCGAGGAAGGCCAGGACGAAGCCCAGGATGCCCAGGAAGATCGGGTGATCGATCAGGAAGCCGATCGCGAGGAGGACACCGAAGGTGACGATTCCCACGCCAGCGACGACAAGACCGACCTTCGAATCGACCTTCTTGGTCATCTTGTAGGTCAGGGCGATCTGCTTCAGCCGCCCGGGGTTCTCGGATGTTTCCTTCCTCGCCATACAGCGAAGTTTACGTGGCCTGAGTAGCCCCCGTGGACACGGCCTCCAGCACATGCTCGGCCTCGTGTCGGTCCTTCGCCCGGCGCCGGTCCTCCAGCACCGCGGTCCACGCGTTGCGGCGGGCGGTGCGCTGTCCGCCGCGCAGCAGCAGACCCTCCAGAGCGAGCAGCGCTTCGGTGACGGACGGGCGTACGGGCTCAGCCGGCATGGGTACCCCTCGGAAGCGGCGGATGATCACAACGCGCACACCGTTCAGTGCGTGGCTCAATCGTTACCCAATGGTGTTACCAGTGCGTGACCGGTCGGTCAAACACCGATGAAGCCTGGACGCGGCCCGTATCTGCCCTTGACCTGCGGAAGTGCGCGGGCCGTGGTGCATGCGGTGTGCCGGTACTCACACAGCGTGTTGCCGACACCGTCACTCCGTCGCGGAGCGTGGTGGTCACACAGCCTGTGAGGCCACTGCGACGTTACGCCGTTCGATGGCCTGCTGGTAGAGGCGGCCCGCCCGGTACGACGAACGGACGAGGGGGCCGGACATGACACCGGCGTAGCCGATCTCCTCCGCCTCCTCCTTGAGCTCGACGAACTCCTGCGGCTTGACCCAGCGCTCCACCGGGTGGTGCCGGGCCGAGGGACGCAGATACTGCGTGATGGTGATCAGCTCGCAGCCCGCGTCGTACAGATCCTGCAGCGCCTGGCTGATTTCCTCCCGCTCCTCGCCCATGCCCAGGATCAGGTTGGACTTGGTGACCAGACCCGCCTCGCGCGCCTTGGTGATGACCTCCAGCGAGCGCTCGTACCGGAAGGCGGGACGGATGCGCTTGAAGATCCGCGGCACCGTCTCCACGTTGTGCGCGAGCACCTCGGGGCGGGAGGAGAAGACCTCGGCGAGCTGCTCGGGAACCGCGTTGAAGTCGGGGATCAGCAGCTCGACGCCGGTGCCGGGCATCAGCGCGTGGATCTGGCGGACGGTCTCCGCGTACAGCCAGGCGCCGCCGTCCTCCAGGTCGTCGCGGGCGACACCGGTGACGGTGGCGTACTTCAGCTCCATCGTCTGTACGGATTCGGCCACCCGGCGCGGCTCGTCGCGGTCCAGGGCCTGCGGCTTGCCGGTGTCGATCTGGCAGAAGTCACAACGCCTGGTGCACTGGTCGCCGCCGATGAGGAAGGTCGCCTCGCGGTCCTCCCAGCACTCGTAGATGTTCGGACAGCCCGCTTCCTGGCACACCGTGTGCAGGCCCTCGCGCTTCACCAGGCCGTGCAGCTCGGTGTACTCGGGGCCCATCTTCGCCCGGGTCTTGATCCACTCGGGCTTGCGTTCGATGGGGGTCTGGCTGTTCCGGACCTCCAGGCGCAGCATCTTGCGCCCGTCGGGTGCGACTGCGGACACGTCCGGCACTCCTCTTTGCTTGGCGGCTCGGCTTGGCGATTTCGCTGGCGCGGCTTTCGAATCGTCGGCGGTCACCAGGGTACGCCCGTCATTCGTACGGATTTACGTCCAGGGCAACCGGTGGGTCCGGGGGCGCATTCCCGGGCTCCTGGACCGCCCGCTCCTGGACCGCCCGCGGCTGAGCGGATGCGGTGAAGTTCGCCGCTGATCCCTCGCCGTTCGGCCTGGCCGAGGGCCTGGACGCCGAGAAGGATCAGCACTTGACTTCGCCGTAACCGCTTGGACCGCACGCTCCTGGACCGCCCGCGGCTAGACCCGATGCCGGTGACTTCGCAGGCTTCCAAGGCATGCCGATCGGGGGCATCGCTTCAGGTCAGCGCCTCGCAAGCCCTATTGAGTCACCGGCATTGCGGCTAGACCGCCCGCGGCAGCGGAACCGCGGTCTCCAGGACCGTCCGCAGATGCTTCTCGACCACCGGGGTCACCTCGGACACCGGCACATCCCGGCCGAGCTCCGCGGAGAGCGAGGTAACGCCCGCGTCCCGGATCCCGCACGGCACGATCCGGTCGAACCAGGTGTTGTCCGGATTGCAGTTGAGCGCGAAGCCGTGCATGGTCACGCCCTTGGCGATGCGGACGCCGATGGCGGCGAGCTTGCGGTCCTCGCGGCGCTGGCCGGCGTTGGACGGGGCGTACTCCGGGCCGTTCAGCCGCGGATCGAACTCCTCGTCGTCCACCCGGGGGTCGAAGTCCAGCTTCAGCCCGCCGAGCGCCGGGCGCCGGTCCACCGGGTCGCCCAGCACCCACACCCCGCTGCGGCCCTCCACCCGGGTCGCCTCCACGCCGAACTCCGCGCAGGTGCGCAGCAGCGCCTCCTCCAGACGGCGGACATGCGCGATCACGTCCACCGGGCGGGGCAGCTTGAGGATCGGATAGCCGACCAGCTGGCCGGGGCCATGCCAGGTGATCTTGCCGCCGCGGTCCACGTCCACCACGGGGGTGCCGTCCAGGGGGCGCTCGTTGTCGGCCGTGCGCCGCCCCGCCGTGTAGACCGCCGGGTGCTCCAGCAGCAGACAGGTGTCGGGGATTTCATCCGCGAAGCGGGCGGCGTGCACCCGGCGCTGCTCCTGCCACGCCTCCTCGTAGTCGACGGCGTTCGCGCCGAAGCCGAGGTGGACGTAGCGCAGCGCCTGGGAGCCCGGGGTCGCCCCCGGCTCCGAAGATGCGGTCACGGCGGTCACGGCAAGCTCCTCTGCGGCGTCCAGTTGAGTGGCGGAGCCTCACGGCGGCGCCTCAGCCACTGTACGACCGTGCGCCGATCAGTCCCCATCCGGTCCGTTCTCACACGATCGGATGAATGCCGCCCGACGTTCGCGATCAGCGCTCTAGCGAACGTTAAATTCGCGCCGTTCCACAGAGCGAACAGGGAGACCGGCAGGCTGATGACGGAACGACCCCCGCAGCGCATTCCCAATCGTCAGCTCGCCGCGCTCATCGCCGAGGCGGGCTTCTCCAACGCCGGGCTCGCCCGGCGGGTGGACCAGCTCGGGCTGGAGCACGGCCTCGACCTGCGGTACGACAAAACATCGGTGACGCGATGGCTGCGCGGGCAGCAGCCGCGCGGCACCACACCGGCGCTGATCGCCGAGGTGTTCACCCGCCGCCTCGGGCGCCGGCTGACGGCGCAGGACCTGGGCCTCGACGCCTGTGCGCCCGTCTACGCGGGGCTGGAGTTCGCGGCCACCCCGCAGGAGGCGGTGGACATCGTCAGTGGGCTGTGGCGGAAGGACTCCGGCAGCCATGCGGAGCTCCGGAAGATCGCCTTCACCCCGGCGGGCCTGGTGGTCCCCAGCCGCGACTGGCTGATCGGGCGGCCCGACGACCGGGTGGCGCGCGGCGAGCCGTCGGGGCCCACGGCGGGCGCGGCGGCCGGTGCGGGCGTCGGCTCACCGGCGGTCCCCGCGGCCGGGCGGCTGCCCGCGCAGGGTGGCCGCGCCCCCGCCCAGGGCCGGGCGCCCGTGCCCCGGCAGCGCCATGCCGACCGTGATCGGCGCGGGCCCGGTCACCGGGTGACGATGGGCGACATCGCGGCGCTGCGCTCGGTCAGCGAGCTGTTCCGGACGCTGGACCGGACCTACGGCGGCGGTCACGCCCGGCAGGCCCTGGTGCGCTATCTCGAGCACGAGGGCGAGCCGATGCTGCGTGGCACCTACAGCGAGTCGACCGGGCGGCGGCTGTTCGCGGCGATCGCGGACCTGACCCGGCTCGCCGGGTGGACGTCGTACGACATCGCCGCACACGGGCTGGCCCAGCGGTACTTCGTTCAGGCGCTGCGGCTGGCGCAGGCCGCCGGAGACCGCCCGTACGGCAGCTATGTGCTGGTCACGATGAGCCGCCAGGCCGTCTATCTGGGCCACGGCCGGGAGGCCGTGCAGCTGGCCCGGGTGGCCCAGCAGGGGGTGGGCGGCAGCGCCCCGCCGGTGGTGCAGTCGCTGCTGCACGCGGTGGAGGCGCGCGGCCATGGCGTCCTGGGCGAGGTGCGGGCCTGCACCGCCTCGCTGGCGCGCGCCGAGCGGGCGCTGGAGACCGCCCGGCCGGGCGACGAGGTGCCGTACTGGGTGCGGTTCTTCGACGCGGCGCAGCTGGCCGACGAGTTCGGCCACTGCCACCGCGATCTCCAGCAGTACCGGGCCGCCGCCCAGCACGCGGAGCGCTCGCTCCAGCTGCGCGGCCCCGGCTTCGCCCGCGGCAACCTCTTCTGCAGGGTGGTGCTGGCGACGGCGCGGCTGGGCCTCGGCGAGCTGGAGCAGGCGTGCCAGCTGGGGGCGGAGGCGGCGCAGCAGGCGTCGGAGATGCGGTCCATGCGGGCGCTGGAGTACGTGCGGGACTTCGAGCGCCGGCTGGAACCGTACCGGGACGCGGCGCCGGTACGGGGGTATCGGGAGCGGGTGGCGGCGCTGGGGTAGCCCCAGGGCACCAGGGGCGCTGGGGTAGCCCCCGGGCCCCTGGTGGCGGGGAGGGCCCGGGGGCCGACCCTCAGGGGCTCTGATGGCCGCCTGCGCCCGCAGTCGCCACCCACGGTGAGCAGCGTGTCATCGCCGCTCCGGCCCAGCGCGGCTGGTTGCTTGCGTCGAGCGGGTCAGCGCATCGAGGTGCCGTACGCCGTCCTGATCCCGTCCGGGGCGGGGGCGATCTCGGCGACAGTGCGTCGCGCTGCGGGGAGCAGCGCGCTCAGCCGATGTGCACCCTCCGCCAGCCGTTGGGGAAAACGTGCAGCCGGCCCCTGCCAGTGGGGAATGACGGGAACGGTGTGGGATCCGCTGCTGCGGTCGAGCCCGGTCATGTCGTGTAGTCCGCGTTGACGCGGATGTAGTCGGCGGACAGGTCGCAGCCGTAGACCGTGGCTTCGGCCTGTCCGAGGCCGAGCGTGATGACGATGCCGACCTCGTCCTGGCGCATGATGCCGATGAGCTTGTCGAGGGTGTCGGCCTCGGGCTCTTCGGGGTACACCTCGATATCGCCGAACCTCACGGTGACGTTGCCCGGCGCGATATCGCTGTCGTCGGCGTTCTTGCCGATGGCCATCAGTACTCGACCCCAGTTGGGGTCGGCGCCATGGACCGCGGTTTTGACCAGAGGGGAGTTCACCACGCTCTTGGCGATGCGTTTGGCCTGTCCGTAGTCGCCGGCCTGGCCGACCGTGACACGCAGGAGCTTGGTGGCGCCTTCGCCGTCACTGGCCATCTGCTGGGTGAGGTCCAGGCACAGGTCGGTGAGAGCTTCGGAGAACCCCGCCGGATCGACTGGACCTGCGGCGCCGTTGGCGATGACCGCCACGGTGTCAGAGGTGGAGGTGTCGGTGTCGACGCTCAGACAGTTGAACGTGCGATTCGCCGCTCCGCGCAATGCGCTGTCCAGGTCTGCTGGGGACATGTCCGCGTCGGTGAACACGTAGGCCAGCATCGTGGCCATATTGGGCTCCAGCATGCCGACACCCTTGGCGATGCCCACGATGCGGGCCTGCCCGACGGTCCGTAGGGCGGTCTTCGGGCGGGTGTCGGTGGTCATCATCGCGCGGGCCACATCCAGCGGCCCGGCCACGAACGCCGCGAGGCCGCGCGTGGCGGTCTCGTCGAAGTGCGTACGGATGGTGCCCATCGGTAGAGGGCGTCCGATGACGCCGGTGGAACCGATGAGCACCTCGTCCTCCGGGATGCCCAGGATCCCGGCGACGCGGCGAACGACTTCGGCGGCGTTCTCCTCTCCTTGGCGCCCGGTGGCGACGTTCGCGTTCTGCGCCAGCGTCGTCACGGCACACAGGTTCTGTCCCGCAGCGTGGGCACGACTGAGGGTTACGGCCGGACCCGCGAAGAGGCTCCGGGTGAACATCGCCGCGCTGGTGGCTGGCCGGTCCGACGCGACGATTGAGATGTCGTCGCCGTGCTCGCGCAGTCCGCCGTGCCCTGTGTAGGCCCGGAAGCCTGTCGGCCAGGTCACAGGGCCAGGACTTCGATTCAATGCATGAACATGTGTCATACGGTATATGTTTGCACTTTGGGTGTGGGCCGTCCATCCACTTTCGAGTGCCACCCCCGAACCCACTCCGGCCCCCTCGGGCTGACGCGGGTTCAGGCCGCCGCGGCCGGGAGGGTTCCGGTGCCGGCACCCGGCCGGACGCCGAAGTCGCTGAGGACCGCGCGGGCGGCGCGGCGGCCGGAGACCAGTGCGCCCTGCACCGTGCTGGAGTCCCGGTGATCGCCGCATACGTACAGCCCCGACAGCAGTCGCACCGGCCGCCGGGGGTCGTGCGGCGCGGGCATGGCCGGGACCGCGTACGGGTCGTGGTGCGCGGCCAGCAGCTCCCAGTCGGCCGTGGACGCCCCGTAGACGGCCCGCAGTTGCGCCCTCGCGGCCCGGTCGAGCTCGGCGGTCGGCAGCGCGGCCGCGGTGCCCAGCACCGTGGAGGTGATCAGCACCCGGCCCGGTGGGGTGCGTGAGGGGTCGACCTCGCTGGCCACCGTGGTGTGGGCGACCGGCCCCTGGCCGTCCGCGGCGAGGATCAGCGCGGGCTCGCGCAGCGGCGGCCGGTCGGCGGTGTGGTGCACCATGGTGACCGGGTGGAAGGCCGGGAGGCGCAGCCCGGGAAGGAGCTCGGCCGCGGCGTGCGCCCCGGTGGCCACCAGCACCGAACGGCAGCCGATCTCGCCGTGTTCTGCGGTGGCCACGGCGGTGGTGGAGGCCGATACGGCCCGTACGCCCGTACGGACCGTCCCCGGCGGCAGCGCCGCCGCCAGCAGCTCGGGGACGGTCGACGCGCCGCCCGCCGGCAGGCAGAGCCGGCCGCGTGCGTAGCCGCGCAGCGCGAGATCGGCGCAGCGGCTGGAGGTGGTGAGCTCCGGGTCGCTCAGCAGCGAGACGAGCAGCGGGCGCAGCACCCCCTCGACGGTACGGGCAGGTAGGCCCCGCCCCCCCAGGGTCTCGGAGACCGGCCGGTCGGGGCGGGCGAGTAGGCGGTCCGCGGGCAGGGCGGCGAGCCTGCCGAGCGCGGCACCGAGTCGGGCCTGATCGAGCCCGCCGCCGAGGGGCGCACGGGCGGCGTTCGCAAGGGCGCGTGCCGAGGTGAATGCGCCCCTCATGCTCCGTGGCGTGCCGATCCGGTGCGTGCGGCCCTCGCTGTGGACCAGCACGCCCTGGGCGAAGGGGCGCAGAGCGAGGGCGCCGAGCCCCGGAGTGCGCCGCAGCTCCGGGCAGGACGTATTGACGAGCTGGCCGGTACGGTCCAGCCGGAAGCCGTCGACCGTGTCGGTGGTCATCCGCCCGCCCACCCGTGGGGCGGCCTCCAGGACGGTGACCGCCACTCCGGCGCTGGTCAGCAGCTGAGCCGCGGCCAGCCCCGCGAGTCCGGCTCCCACGATGACGACGTCCGTGCGGTGCGCGCTGCTGAGCACGTGCCCTCCCCGAGTTCGGGTGTGTCCGTTACGGGGGCGTGTAGCCCCGACCGGCGGCCCGGATGCGTGAGTCCCGCGAGACGGCTTCGTGACACGGGTTACGCGGGACGGTCATGACGTTAAGGACAAAAGCGGTCGATGACAGACGCGCATCGACCGGGCACGGGCGCACAACGGTCGCACACCGCCGTTTTGATCACCCGTTGTGGGTGGATGCCGCCCCGCTCCGTCAACGCGACGTCAGCGCGGCCTTCAGGGCCTCGTCCACGTGCGGGTAGGCGAAGGAGAAGCCGGAGTCCAGGAGGCGGCGGGGGAGGGCCCGGACGCTGCCGAGGATGTCGCCGGACATCTCGCCCAGGGCGAGGCGCAGCGCCGGGGCGGGGACCGAGAAGGGGGTGGGACGGCGCAGGACGCGGCCCATGACCCTCGTCATCTCCCGGTTGGTGACCGGCGTGGGCGCCGTGAGGTTGACCGGGCCCGAGAGGTCGGCCGTGTCGAGGATGTGGCGCAGGGCGGCGATGTGGTCCTGCAGAGCGATGAAGCTCCAGTACTGGCGGCCGCTGCCCATCCGCCCGCCGAGCCCGAGCTTGAAGAGCGGGAAGAGCCGGCCCCACGCCCCTCCCTGCAAGGAGATCACCAGGCCGGTGCGGGTGAACACCGTGCGGACGCCCGCCTCCTGTGCCGCGGCCGTCGCCTCCTCCCACTCCTGGCAGAGGTCCGCGAGGAAACCGTGCCCAGGGGGCGCACTCTCGTCAACCGCGCGCTCCCCGGTGTCGCCGTAGTACCCGACCGCGCTGCCGCTCACCAACACCCGAGGCGGGGTGTCCAGCGAGGCCACCGCCTCGGCGATGGTGGCGGTGCCCAGCACCCGGCTGTCGCGGATCTCCTTCTTGTACGCGTCGGTCCAGCGTCGGTCGCCGACGCCCGCGCCCGCGAGATGGACGACGGCCTCACAGCCCGTCAGCCCCGCCGTGTCCACCCACTGCCGCTGCGGATCCCACTCCACCTCACCCTCCCCGCGCGGCGGGCGCCGCACCAGACGCACCACCTGGTGGCCGTCCTCGAGCAGCGAGCGGACGAGAGCCGTGCCGATGAGTCCGGAGGAGCCGGTGACCGCGATTCGCATGGCACCATCCTGCCCCCGATCTTCGGGGGGATGTCGGACGACGGGGCGCGCGTGACAGAGTTGGGCGCATGGCCGAGCCGCCCGAGCTGATCATCCGCCCAGCCGTGATCGACGACGAGGCGGCGCTGGCCGATATGGACCGGCGCACCTGGTCGCCGCTGCATTCCGTACAGCCTCGGCCGGAGCCACCGTTCGACCGTTTCTTCACCCACCGCAACCGCCCCGAGAACATTCTCGTGGCCGAGGCCGGCGGGCCCGCCGTCGGCTATATACGGCTCGTCCCGGCATCCCCGCTGGCCTGCCACGCGCATGTCCGCCAGATCCAGGGGCTCGCGGTGGACGAGGGGGCGCGGGGGAGGGGCGTCGCGCGGGCGCTGCTCGGCGCGGCGTACGCGGAGGCACGGCGGCAGGGCGCGACCCGCATCACGCTGCGGGTGCTGGGGCACAACGCCCCGGCGCGGCGGCTGTACGAGTCCGAGGGGTTCGCGGTGGAGGGCGTGCTGCCGGGGGAGTTCCTGCTGGAGGGGGAGTATGCGGACGATGTGCTGATGGGGCGCCGGCTCGACCCCTGAGGAACGTCAGGCCCGGAAGCGCTCCCACAGCCGCGGAAACCGCTCCCCCAGCACCGCCTCGTTCTCGAAGTCGATGGCCGTCCCGATCGGTTCGTCCGGCGGCGGCCCGAGCCCCAGCGCCGGCAGGGGCGCGCCGGTCAGCCGCTCGTACGCCTCGTCCGCCGCGTACCCCAGGTCCTCGCAGTCCCCGTCCACCTGCTCGTCGAAGTCCTCGAGCAGTTCGGCCAGCGCGTCCGGATCGTGCAGCGCGCCCTCGAAGACCTCCCGGCCCTGGCCGATCAGCCAGTAGCGGAACGCCGCGAAGGCGTCATCGCCGACGCCGCCCAGCAGCACCCGGGCCGCGCCCCACAGATCCCAGCGGTACGCCCGGTTGGCGCGGGCCTCGAAGTGCCGGGCGAAGTCCAGGACGGCGTCGGGGTCGAGCTGTGACAGCTGCTCGACGAGCAGGTCGGACTGGTCCTCGGGATCGCCCTCGGCGGCCTCCCGAGCGCTGTCGACCAGCCCCCAGAACTCCGTCTCGTCCATCATCACGGGACCAGGATCGGCCCTCCCCGGCGCCCCCGCACTCGGAGCGACCCAGATGCGGCCCTCTCGTTATATCCGACAGCACGTGTCGGGTTTCCTTGCGAGGGTCGAACGCGCAGCCACACGGCATCCACACCGAGGGACGGCATCCACACCGAGAGGACGTATGGACGTGAGCACACAGGGCGGCGCACTGGCGGGCAAGATCGCGCTCGTGGCGGGGGCGACCCGCGGCGCGGGCCGGGCGATGGCCGTCGAGCTGGGGGCGGCCGGGGCCACCGTCTACGCGACGGGGCGCACCACCCGGGAGCGGGTCAGCGAGGTCGGACGGGCGACCGAGACCATCGAGGAGACGGCGGAGCTGATCACGGCGGCGGGCGGGGCCGGCATCGCCGTCCCGACCGACCATCTGGTGCCCGAGCAGGTGGCGGCGCTCGTGGAGCGGATCGAGCGCGAGCAGGGGCGGCTGGACATCCTGGTCAACGACGTCTGGGGCGGCGAGGCCCTGATCGAGTTCAACATCAAGTCCTGGGAGACCAACCTGAGGAACGGGCTGCGGATGCTCCGGCTCGGCGTCGAGACCCACCTCATCACCAGCTACTACGCACTGCCGCTGCTGATCCGCCGGCCCGGCGGCCTGGTGGTGGAGGTGACGGACGGCACCGCCGAGTTCAACAAGACCTACCGCGAGAACCTCTTCTACGATCTCACCAAGAACGCCCCGATCCGCACGGCCTTCGGCCTCGCCGAGGAACTGAAGGAATTCGACGGCACGGCGGTGGCCGTCACCCCCGGCTTTCTCCGCTCCGAGCAGATGCTCGACCACTTCGGGGTCACCGAGGAGAACTGGCGGGACGCGACGGAGAAAGAGCCGCACTTCGCCGTCGCCGAGTCGCCGTACTTCGTCGGCCGGGCCGTCGCGGCGCTCGCCGCCGACCCGGACCGGGCGCGGTGGAGCGGCACGTCCGTCTCCAGCGGAGAGCTGGCCAAGGTCTACGGGTTCACCGACCTCGACGGCTCCCGGCCGGACGCCTTCGGCTACTTCCGGGACGTGGTCTTCGGCGGCAAGCGGGGCACGGCCGACGACTACCGGTAGAGCTCCGCGGCCCGGCGCGCCGCCGCGGCGAACCGGGCCCGCAGCTCCGGCGGCCCCAGCACCTCCGCCTCCGGGCCGAGCGACAGCAGTTGCCCGTAGGCGACCTCGTACGACTCGACGGGCAGGGTGGCCGTGATCCGCCCCTGCCCGTCCGGCTCGCCGGCGTCGCGGACGGCCTCCTCGGCCGCCGTGCGGTCCGTCACGTACGGCAGCCGCCGGGCGCCGTTCGGGGTCAGCCGTACGACGGCCTTCTCGCGCAGGATCGAGCGGGCGAACTGGGCCGCGCGCTCCTCCCAGAAGGCGGGCAGATCGAAGCCCCCGGCGCGGGCGAAGCGGGCGCCGGACGGGTCGACGGCGGCGAACCGTTCCACCCGGTACACCCGGAAGTCGCCCTCCACACGCGCCGCCAGATACCAGACCCCCGCCTTGAGCACGAGCCCGTACGGCTCCAGCTCCCGCTCCACCTCCCCGTCCCGGCGGCGGTAGCGGACCGTGATCCGCAGATCGTCCCAGACGGCGTCCGCGATGAGCGGCAGCAGCTCGGTCGTCTGCGGCTCCTGCCACCAGCCGGGCGCGTCGAGATGGAAACGCTGGGCCACGCTGTGCGAAGCGTCGCGCAGCTCCGGGAGGAGCGCGGCGGACACCTTCAGCCGGGCGGCGGACGCGGCGTCCGCGAGCCCCATCTCCCGCAGCGCTGACGGCACACCCGACAAGAACAGCGCTTCGGCCTCCGCCCGCCCTAGACCGGTCAGCCGGGTCCGATAGCCGCCGATGAGCCGATATCCCCCGGCCCGGCCCCGGTCCGCGTACACCGGCACCCCCGCCTCCGAGAGCGCGGCGGCGTCCCGGGTGACGGTGCGCTCCGACACCTCCAGCTCCCGCGCGAGCTCGGCCCCCGTCATCGAGGGCCGACCCTGGAGGAGCAGCACCATCTTGATAAGCCGAGCAGCACGCACTCGCCCCATGATGCCGTGCCCGTCCCGGGGGCGCGGCCGGCTGCGGCTGCCCGGGGTCGGAGCCCCGGCCCCCGCCGGGGCCTGGTTGGGGGCCGCCGGGGCTGCGTCCCGGGTCCTGCGAGCGCCGGGACGGGCCGGAAATCTCGCGGGTCCAGGGCCTGGGGTTCGCCCCGGCGCGGGTGCGCACGGCTGCCCGGGCGGTGTCACAGAACTCGGCGGAGGGGCTGGACCGGCCAGCCCCTCCGCCGAGGGAGAACGCGGCCTCTCAGATTCCGTACCGCTTCGCGGCTTCCCGCGGAGCCGTCCGCTTGATCTCGCCGCGCTGGGCGAGGCGGGACAGCGCGGCCACCACGATGGCCGGGGCGTCCACGCCGAAGTGGCGGCGTGCCGCCTCCCGCGTGTCGGAGAGGCCGAAGCCGTCCGTACCCAGCGAGGACCAGTCCTGCTCGACCCACTGGCCGATCTGGTCGGGGACGGCCCGCATCCAGTCGCTGACCGCGAGGACCGGGCCCGGTGCGCCGGCCAGGGCACGGGTGACGTAGGGGACCCGGTCTTCGCCGTTGAGCTGCGCCGCGTCACAGGACAGGGCGTCGCGGCGCAGCTCGCTCCAGGAGGTGGCGGACCACACGTCGGCGGCCACGCCCCAGTCGTCGGCGAGGAGTTTCTGGGCCTCCAGCGCCCAGTGGATGGCGGTGCCGGAGGCGAGCAGCTGGATGCGGGGGGAGTCCTCGGCCGGGGCCTCGGCCTCCTGGTAGCGGTAGAGGCCCTTGAGGATGCCTTCCTCGACCCCGTCCCGCTCGGGCATCGGCGGCTGCACCTTGGTCTCGTTGTAGACCGTCAGGTAGTAGAAGACGTCCTCGGCCTGCGGGCCGTACATACGCCGCAGCCCGTCCCGCACGATCACACCGACCTCGTACGCGAACGCCGGGTCGTAGGCGAGCGCCGCCGGGTTGGTGGAGGCGATCAGATGGGAGTGGCCGTCGGCGTGCTGCAGGCCCTCGCCGGTCATCGTGGTACGGCCCGCCGTGGCGCCGATCAGGAAGCCGCGGCCGAGCTGGTCGGCGAGCGCCCACATCTGGTCGGCGGTGCGCTGCCAGCCGAACATCGAGTAGAAGATGTAGAAGGGGATCATCGGCTCGCCGTGCGTCGCGTAGGACGTCGCGGCGGCGGTGAAGTCGGCCATCGAACCGGCCTCGGTGATCCCCTCGTTGAGGATCTGACCGTTCGCCGCCTCCTTGTAGTACAGGAGCTGATCGCGGTCGACCGGGTCGTAGGTCTGGCCGAGCGGGGAGTAGATCCCGGCAGTGGGGAACAGCGACTCCATGCCGAAGGTCCGCGCCTCGTCGGGCACGATCGGCACCCAGCGCTTCCCGGTCTCCTTGTCCCGCATCAGGTCCTTGACCAGCCGGACGAAAGCCATGGTGGTGGCGATCTCCTGGCTGCCGGAGCCCTTGGCGAGCGTCTCGAAGGGCTTCGCGGACGGCTCCGGGAGGGCCACCGGGTGCACCTTGCGGGCCGGGGCGGGGCCGCCGAGGGCCGCGCGGCGCTCCTGGAGGTAGCGGACTTCGGGCGAGTCGGGGCCGGGGTGGGCGTAGGGGACGAGGGCGTCGTCCAGCTTGCTGTCGGGGATGGGGAGCTCCAGGAGGTCACGCATGGCGCGGAACTCCTTGCCCGTCAGCTTCTTCATCTGGTGGTTGGCGTTGCGCGACTCGAAGCCGGGGCCGAGCGTCCAGCCCTTGACGGTCTGGGCGAGGACGACCGTGGGGGCGCCCTTGTGCTCGACGGCCGCGCGGTAGGCCGCGTGGACCTTGCGCGGCTCGTGGCCGGCCCGGGAGGTGCGGAAACACTCGGTGAGCTTGGCGTCCGGCAGCGACTGGGCCAGCCGGGCGAGCTCCGGGTCGGTGCCGAAGAAGTGCTCGCGGATGTAGGCGGCGTCGCGGGTCGCGTACGTCTGGAACTGGCCGTCGGGTACCTCGCGCAGCCGGCGCACCAGCGCGCCCGAGGTGTCCAGCGCGAACAGCTCGTCCCAGGCGGAGCCCCACAGCGACTTGACGACATTCCAGCCCGCGGCGCGGAACTGTGCCTCCAGCTCCTGCACGATCTTGAAGTTGGCGCGCACCGGGCCGTCGAGGCGCTGCAGATTGCAGTTGATGACGAAGGTCAGATTGTCCAGGCCCTCGCGCCCGGCCAGGGCGAGGGCGGCGGTCGACTCGGGCTCGTCCATCTCGCCGTCGCCGAGGAAGGCCCAGACATGGGACCGGGAGGTGTCCTTGATGCCGCGCGCGGCCAGATAGCGGTTGAACCGGGCCTGGTAGATCGCGGAGATCGGGCCGAGGCCCATCGAGACGGTGGGGAACTCCCACAGCCACGGCAGCCGGCGCGGATGCGGGTAGGAGGGCAGACCGTTCCCGCCCGCCTCGCGGCGGAAGTGGTCCAGGTGGTGCTCGGTCAGCCGCCCGTCGAGGAAGGCGCGGGCGTAGATGCCGGGGGAGGCGTGGCCCTGGATGTAGAGCTGGTCGCCGCTGCCGTCGGTCTCCTTGCCGCGGAAGAAGTGCTGGAAGCCCGTCTCGTACAGCCAGGCGGCGGAGGCGAAGGTGGCGATGTGGCCGCCGAGGCCGTCCCGGCTGCCGCGGGTGACCATCGCCGCCGCGTTCCACCGGTTCCAGGCGGTGATGCGGCGCTCCATCTCCTCGTCACCGGGGAACGCCGGCTCCGCGGCGGTCGGGATGGTGTTGACGTAGTCCGTCTCCAGCAGGGGCGGCAGGGCGAGCCCGGCGGTCTCGGCGCGCTCCAGGGTGCGGCGCATGAGATACGAGGCGCGGTGGGGTCCGGCCGCCTGGTTGACGGCGTCCAGGGAGGCGCCCCACTCGGCGGTCTCCTCGGGGTCCCGGTCGGGGAGCTGGTCGAGCGCGCTCGGCCGCGGGCGTGCGAGATCGGTCATGGAGGGACTGTAATTCTGATCGATGATCGATCAAAGCCTGGAAGCCAAAAAAATGCTCCATCAGCCGAAATTGGCATTCCGTGCCGCGAAACTAGGCACGCGGTGCACACCTTGGGCGCGCGATTCAGGCACGCGGCGCACAGCCGAGCACATGCTCCTTGACCAGTTCGCCCACCCGCGGATCCCGCCGCCGGAACGCGTTCACGACCGCCTGGTGCTCCTCGGCGTACGACTGCTGCACGGTGCCCAGCCAGCGGATGGACAGCGTGGTCCAGATCTCGATGCCCAGCGACTCCCAGGTGTGCAGCAGCACGCTGTTGCCCGACGCGCGCACCAGCTCCCGGTGGAAGGCCACCGTGTGCCGGACCTGGGCCTCCCCGTCCGCCGCGCGGTCCGCCGCGTACAGCGCCCGCACCTCCGGCTCCAGGGCGGAGGTGTCCTCGGCCAGCCGGCCCGCCGCCAGCTCGGCGGCCATCTGCTCAAGCCCGGCCCGTACCGGATAGATCTCCTCAAGGTCGGAGGCGGTCAGATTACGCACCCGCACGCCCTTGTTGGGGGCCGACTCGATCAGCCGCAGCGACTCCAGCTCGCGCAGCGCCTCCCGGACGGGCGTCTGGCTGACCTCCAGCTCCGTCGCGATCCGCCGCTCCACGATCCGCTCGCCCGGCTTCCACCGCCCGCTGACGATCCCCTCCACGATGTGCTCGCGGATCTGCTCGCGCAGCGAGTGGACGACGGGCGGGGCCATGGGGCGCTCCTTCGGGACCAGCGGTGAACTGCGGCCATTATCGCGGCAGCGAAAACCGCGCCCCGCACGGCCAACCGTGCGGGGCGCGGCAGTGGTGCCTCACAGGTCTCAGAGACCCAGCTCGACCTCGAACTCGCCGGCCTCGAGGATCTCCTTGACGGCCGTCAGGTAGCGGGCCGCGTCGGCGCCGTCCACCAGGCGGTGGTCGTAGGAGAGCGCGACGTACGTCATGTCGCGCACCGCGATGGTCTCGCCGAGCTCCGGGTGGTCGATGACCACGGGGCGCTTGACGGTCGCGCCGATGCCCAGGATGGCGACCTGGTTCGGCGGCACGATGATCGTGTCGAACAGCGCACCGCGCGAGCCGGTGTTGCTGACCGTGAAGGTGGCGCCGGACACCTCGTCCGGGGTGATCTTGCTGGAGCGGACCTTGCCCGCCAGCTCCGCCGTCTTCCGGGCGATACCGGCGATGTTGAGGTCGCCCGCGTTCTTGATGACCGGGGTCATCAGGCCCTTCTCGGTGTCCACCGCGATGCCGACGTTCTCCACGTCGAAGTACGTGATGGTGTCGTCGTCGTTGATCCGGGCGTTGATGGCCGGGTGGGCCTTCAGCGCCTGGACGGCGGCCTTCACGAAGAACGGCATCGGCGAGAGCTTGACGCCCTCGCGCTGCGCGAACGCCTCCTTGGCCTGGGCGCGCAGCCGCATGACCTTGGTGACGTCCACCTCGACCACGCTGGTCAGCTGCGCCTGGCTGTGCAGCGCCTTCATCATGTTGTCGCCGATGACCTTGCGCATCCGCGGCATCTTGACCGTCTGGCCGCGCAGCGGGGACACCGCCTGCGGGGCGGCCTTCGGCGCGGCGGCGGCCGGGGCCTGGGCCTGGGCCGCGGCCTTGGCGGCCTCGGCGGCGGCGATGACGTCCTGCTTGCGGATGCGGCCGCCCACGCCGGTGCCCTTGACCGTGGAGAGGTCCACGTTGTTCTCGGCGGCGAGCTTGCGCACCAGCGGGGTGACGTACGCGCCCTCGGCCTCGGGGGCCGTCGGAGCGGGGATCGACGGGGCCGCCGCGGACGGGGCCGGGGCCGCCGGGGCCGGGGCGGGCGCCGGAGCGGCCGGGGCCGGTTCGGGGGCGACCGGCTCCGGGGTGACGGCCTGCGGCGCCGGGGCGCTCGGGGCCTGCGGGGCCGGGGCCTCCTTGGCCGGCTCGGGGGCCGGGGCCTCCGCCGGAGCCGGGGCGGGCGCGGCGGCCGGAGCGGCAGCCCCCTGAGTGGCCGTACCGATCACGGCGAGCTTGGCGCCGACCTCGGCGGTCTCGTCCTCGGCGACCAGGATCTCGAGCAGGGTGCCCGCGGCCGGGGCGGGGATCTCGGTGTCGACCTTGTCGGTGGAGACCTCGAGCAGCGGCTCGTCGGCCTCGACCGACTCGCCGACCTCCTTGAGCCAGCGGGTGACGGTGCCCTCGGTCACCGACTCGCCCAGCGCGGGCAGGACGACATCGGTGCCCTCGGCGCCACCGGCCGGAGCGGCCGCGGCCGGCTCGGGGGCCGGGGCCGGGGCCTCGGCGGCGGGGGCCGCGGCGGGCTCGGGCTGGGCCGCCGGTGCGGGCTCGGCCGCGGGGGCGCCCTCGCCGTCGTCGATGACGGCCAGCTCGGCGCCGACCTCCACCGTCTCGTCCTCGGCCACCTTGATGGACGTCAGCACACCCGCGGATGGGGCCGGGATCTCGGTGTCGACCTTGTCGGTCGAGACCTCGAGCAGCGGCTCATCGGCCTCGACGCGCTCACCTTCGGCCTTGAGCCAGCGGGTGACGGTGCCCTCGGTCACGCTCTCGCCGAGCGCCGGCAGGGTTACGGAAACCGCCATGGTTTTCGGTTGCTCCTTAACGATCTGTGCGGATGTTCGCGCTCGGGGTGATTAGTCGTGGGAGTGCAGCGGCTTGCCGGCCAGCGCGAGGTGGGCCTCGCCGAGCGCCTCGTTCTGCGTGGGGTGGGCGTGGACGAGCTGCGCGACCTCGGCCGGCAGCGCCTCCCAGTTGTAGATCAGCTGGGCCTCGCCGACCTGCTCGCCCATGCGGTCACCGACCATGTGGACGCCGACGACGGCACCGTCGCGGACCTGGACGAGCTTGATCTCGCCCGCGGTCTTCAGGATCTTGCTCTTGCCGTTGCCCGCGAGGTTGTACTTCAGGGCGACGACCTTGTCCGCGCCGTACAGCTCCTTGGCCTTGGCCTCGGTGATGCCGACGGAGGCGACCTCGGGGTGGCAGTACGTCACCCGCGGCACGCCGTCGTAGTCGATCGGAACCGGGTTCTGGCCCGCCAGCCGCTCGGCCACCAGCATGCCCTCGGCGAAGCCGACGTGGGCCAGCTGGAGGGTGGGGACCAGGTCACCGACGGCGGAGACGGTCGGGACATTGGTCTGCATGTACTCGTCGACGAGGACATAGCCGCGGTCCATGGCGACCCCGGCCTCCTCGTAGCCCAGGCCCTGCGAGACGGGGCCGCGGCCGACGGCCACGAGCAGCAGCTCGGCCTCGAAGGTCTTGCCGTTCTCCAGCGAGACCTTGACGCCGTCGGCGGTGTACTCGACGCCCGAGAAGCGGGAGCCGAGGGAGAAGTTGATGCCGCGCTTGCGGAAGGCGCGCTCCAGCAGCTTGGAGCTGTTCTCGTCCTCGACCGGGACGAGGTGGGGAAGCGCCTCGACGATGGTGATGTCGGCCCCGAAGGACTTCCACGCGGAGGCGAACTCGACGCCGATGACGCCGCCGCCCAGCACGATCGCGGACTTCGGCACGCGGTCGAGCACCAGCGCGTGGTCGGAGGAGATGACCCGGTTGCCGTCGATCTCCAGGCCCGGCAGGGACTTCGGCACCGAGCCGGTCGCGAGCAGGATGTGGCGGCCGGTGTAACGCTCACCGTTCACATCGACGGAGGTCGGGGAGGACAGCCGGCCCTCACCCGTCACATAGGTGACCTTGCGGGAGGCGATCAGACCCTGCAGACCCTTGTAGAGTCCCGAGATCACGCCGTCCTTGTACTTGTGCACACCCTCGATGTCGATGCCTTCGAAGGTGGTCTTCACACCGAATTCCGAGCCCTCGCGGGCCTGGTCGGCGAGCTCACCGGCGTGCAGCAAAGCCTTCGTGGGGATGCAGCCGCGGTGCAGGCAGGTGCCGCCCAGCTTGTCCTTCTCGATCAGGGCGACGTCCAGACCCAGCTGCGCCGCGCGCAGGGCAGCGGCGTAACCGCCGCTACCGCCTCCGAGGATCACTAGGTCGAAAACGGTGCTGGCGTCGTTCGCCACGTCACGTCCTCCATGCATGGTGCGCCGGGGCCGGCCGTCGGTCGGCCGGGCGCGGCTGGTGTTCGGCCGCTATCTGCTTCGGCCCTGGTGTCGGGGGCCCTGTCCTGCCGGGACAACATCTTCGCACTTGTTGACAGTGGACGGGACGCGGGGCCGATGTGTGAGATATCTCCAGATCCCAGTTCAGGGGTTACTCCTGCGTAGCCGGTACGGGGGACCCCGCCGATTTCGTTGACGGCGAAATCGGCGGTTCGTCCTCGGCCCGGCCTCAGCCCAGATCGCCCGCCGCGGTGCGCTCGGCGAGCCGTACCAGCGTGCGGACCGCGCTGCCCGTGCCGCCCTTCGGGGTGTAGCCGAACGGACCCGACTCATTGAACGCCGGACCCGCGATGTCCAGGTGACCCCAGGTGATGCCGTCCTTCACGAATTCCTTCAGGAAGAGACCGGCCACCAGACCACCGCCCATCCGCTCACCCATGTTCGCCAGATCCGCGACCGGCGAGTCCATGCTCTTGCGCAGATGCGACGGCAGCGGCATCGGCCAGGACTGCTCCCCGGCCTCCTCCGCGGTCTCGTGCAGCGCCGTACGGAACGCCTCGTCGTTCGCCATGACCCCGAACGTGCGGTGGCCCAGCGCGAGGACCATCGCACCGGTCAGCGTCGCCACGTCCACGATCGCGTCCGGCTTCTCCTCCCCGGCGCGAGTGATCGCGTCGGCCAGTACCAGCCGGCCCTCGGCGTCGGTGTTCAGCACCTCGACGGTCTTGCCGCCGTACATCGACAGCACATCGCCCGGCCGGATGGCCGAACCCGACGGCATGTTCTCCGCCAGCGCCAGCCAACCGGTCAGATTCACCCGCAGCCCCAGCTTGGCCGCCGCCACGACCGCCGCGAACACGGCGGCGGCGCCGCTCATGTCGCACTTCATCGTCTCGTTGTGACCGGCCGGCTTGAGCGAGATACCACCCGAGTCATAGGTGATGCCCTTGCCGATCAGCGCGATCGTCTTCTCGGCCTTCGGGTGGGTGTAGCCGATCCGCACCAGCCGCGGCGGGTTCTCCGAACCCTGGCCCACGCCGAGGATGCCGCCGTAGCCGCCCTTCTTCAGCGCCTTCTCGTCCAGCACCTCGGACTTCAGTCCGTGCTCCTTCGCAGCCGCGACCGCGGTAACCGCGAAGGAGGCCGGGGTGAGGACATTGGCCGGGGCGTTGATCAGGTCCCGGGCCCGGTTCACCTCGGCGGCCACGGCCGTGGCGCGCTCGGCCGCCGCCTTGTACGCCTTGTCGCGCGGCTTGCCGCCGAGCACCGTGACCTCGGCGAGGGGGCCGTTGTTCTTCTTCTTGTCGTCCCTGGCGTCCCCGTTGCCCTTGTCGTACGTGTACGCGCCCAGCAGCGCGCCCTCGGCGACAGCGGCGGCCGCCGCCGCGTCCTCGACCGGCAGCGCGAACGCGCCCTTCTTCGAACCGGCCAGCGCGCGGGCCGCCGCGCCCGCCGCCCGGCGCAGCGTCTCCGCTTCGTAGCCGTCGCCCTTGGCCGGAACCTCGCCCAGCCCGACCGCCAGCACGACCGGGGCCTTGAGACCGGAGGCGGCGGGCAGCTTCGTCACCTCGCCCTCGGCGCCCGTCGCGCCGAGCGTCTCCAACGTGGCGGCCAGCTTCCCGCCGAACGCCTTGTCCACGGCCTCGGCGCCGACGGCGACGACGGGGCCCTTGGCCCCCTTCGCCACGCCGACGACGACGGCGTCCGCGCGCAGTGTCGCGGCGGACGAGGTGCTGAGAGTCAGTGCAGTCACAGTGGTCGGGTCCCTCTTCCGGTAGTTCGTCGGCCGACGTTGGCCGCGCCCGTCCGCATCGTATGCCCACCCTCTCAGGCTCGGTTCGCCCACGGGGCGCGACCGGGCACCTGCGGTGGGTGCACCGCCCCGAGGCCCAGCCCCCGGCTCCCCACCGCTGACCGACCGCGCCCCCGGGCGGTCAGCCGAAGGTGAGAACGGTCAAGGCCACCGTGGCGGCCGTTTCCGCCAGGGCGCCGAAGACATCGCCCGTCACCCCGGCCAGACGGCGGCGGCAGTGGTGAAGGAGCAGCTCGGCGGCGGTCAGGGCGGCGACACAGGCCAGGGCGGGGCGCAGGACGGCGTACGGGCCCAGCGGCAGGGCCATCGCCGCGCACACCGCCACGGCCCCCGCCACCACGACAGCCGCGGACCGCACCGGCACGGCCCCCGCCACCGCCGCACCGAGCCCCTCCGGACGCGCCGCCGGGACGCCGTCCCGGGCCGCGAGGGTCAGGACGCAGCGGGCGGCGACGCCGGAGACGGCCGCCGCGACCACGCCGTGCGCCCAGCCCGCCCCGTACAGCCGGTCCAGTGCCGCGACCTGGCCGAGCAGGACGAGCAGCAGGGTGATGACACCGAACGGTCCGATGTCCGACCGCTTCATGATGCGCAGCGCGTCCTCGGCCGGCTTGCCGCTGCCGAGGCCGTCGGCGGTGTCGGCGAGTCCGTCGAGGTGGAGACCGCGGGTCAGTACCGCGGGTACGGCGACGGTGGCGACCGCCGCCAGCGGCGCGCCCGTGCCGAGGAACAGCAGCGCCCCGCCCACCGCGCCCGCGCACAGCCCGACGATGAGCCCGGCCAGCGGGGCGCACAGCATTCCGGCGCGCGCCGCCTCCCGGTCCCAGCGCGCCACCCGTACGGGCAGCACAGTCAGCGTGCCGAAGGCGAAGCGGACTCCGTCGCTCCATGACGCCCGCGGGCCATGGCCGGGGGGCGGCGGATGGCCGGGGGGCGGCGGCTGGTGTTCGGGGGACTGCTCCGGCGTGGTGTCCATCGCGCCGCAGGGTATCGCGCACCCTGAAAGGCCATGGGCCACTGGTTGGAGCGGAACATCATCGAGCCCGGCAAGCTGCCGCTGCTCCTGGCTCTGGCCTCGTTCATCCTCTCGTTCGCGGCCACGCGGACCATCACCCGGATGATCAAGGCGGGCAAGGGCCCGTTCCGCGACATCACCCCGGGTGGCCTGCACATCCACCATGTCGTCCCCGGTGTCGTGCTCACCGTCATCGGCGGGTTCGGCGCCATCGCGAGCGGGCGGCAGGGGATCGGGGCGGTGATCTCGGCGGTGCTCTTCGGGGTGGGCGCGGGGCTCGTGCTCGATGAGTTCGCGCTGATTCTCCATCTGCACGACGTGTACTGGTCCGAGCAGGGGCGCCAGAGCGTCGAGGTCGTGGTCATCACCGCGTCGCTGGTGGCCCTGCTGCTCAGCGGCTTTCTGCCGTTCGGGGTGAACGAGGTGTCCGCCGCTGAGCGCGGCAACCGCGCGGTCGTGGTCGCGGAGATCGTCGTCAATTTCGCGTTCGCCCTGTTCGCGCTGGTCAAGGGGAAGCTGCGGATCGCGGTGGTCGGGGTGCTGGTGCCCGTCGTGGCGATTGTCGGCGCCGTACGGCTGGCGCGCCCCGGATCGCCGTGGGCCCGGCGCTTCTACCGCCGCCGGCCCCGGGCCGCCGCGGAGGCCCGGACCCGCGCCGAGCGCCATGACGCGCGCTGGAACCAGGTGCGACGGCGGCTTCAGGACTGGATCGGCGGGTTCACCGAGTCCTGACGCGGCGTCAGCACACGGCGTCAGCGCACGGCGTCAGCACACGGCGTCAGCACACGGCGGTAGCACAGGGCTCAGCCGGTGACGCGTGCGCGGTCGGTGTGGCGGCTCGCGGCGGTCTCCAGATGTTTCCGGTTCAGCCACTTCGGCAGCCCGGGCGCCTCCAGGAACCCCTCCGCGCGGGCGCTGGCGATGGCGATCCGCGGCAGATCGGTGCTCTTCTCGAAGAGCAGATAGCGGGGCTCCCAGATCGGCCGGTACTTGGCGTTGGCGCGGTAGAGCGACTCGATCTGCCACCAGCGGGAGAAGAAACTGAGCAGTGAGCGCCACAACCGCAGGACGGGGCCCGCGCCGAGCCGCGACCCGCGCTCGAAGACGGACCGGAACATGGCGAAATTCAGCGAGATCTGGTGGACGCCGACCTCCTTCGCGCGCTGGATCAGCTCCAGCACCATGAACTCCACCAACCCGTTCTCGGAGTCCCGGTCCCGCCGCATCAGATCGAGCGACAGCCCGTGCGGGCCCCAGGGGACGAAGCTGAGCAGCGCCCGTGGCCTGCCTTCCCCGTCGGTGGACACGAGCATGACGCAGCGGCCGTCGCGGGGATCGCCGAGCCGGCCGAGCGCCATCGAGAAGCCGCGCTCGGTCTCGCCGTCGCGCCAGTGGTCGGCGAGCCGCAGCAACTCGGCCATCTCCGCCTCGGGGATGTCCTCGTGGCGGCGGATGGAGACCGTATAGCCCGCCCGCTTGATCCGGTTGTACGCCTGGCGGACGGTGCGCATCGCCCGCCCCTCCAGGGTGAATTCCTCGGTGTCCACGAGCGCCTCGTCGCCGAGTTCCAGCGCGTCCAGGCCATGCCGGGCGTAGACGGTGCCGCCCTCCTCGCCGGCGCCCATGACCGCCGGGATCCAGCCGTGTTCGCGCGCCTCGGTCAGCCATCGGTCGATCGCGCCCGGCCATGCCTCGGGGTCGCCGAGCGGGTCCCCGGAGGCCAGTGACACCCCGCCCACCACCCGGTACGTCACGGCCGACTTGCCGGACGGCGACCATACGGCGCTCTTGTCGTGGCGCAGCGCGAAGTAGCCGAGCGAGTCGCGTTCGCCGTGCCGGTCCAGCAGCGCGCGCAGCCGGCTCTCGTCGTCCGGGGAGATCGGGTCGACGGCGCGGCGGGAGCGGAAGGCCGCGTACAGGACGAGCAGCAGCAGCGCCGTGCTCATGATGTTGATGATCACGTTGGCCCAGCCGGGCGTGGAGATCCCCTGGAAGTGGCCCTCCACGGTCGCCAGTGAGATCAGCCGCAACACCCCGTAGTGCCAGCGCTCCAGGAAGCCGGCACGGTAGTCGTCGGGCGCGGTGTTGGTGATCGTGACCAGCCCGGCGGCGAGCAGCGAGCCGATCAGCAGCCCGCCGACGGCCACGGCCGCCGCCAGCCGGGGGTTCGAACGGTCCCCCTTGGCGTAGAACTCCCGGCGCCCGATGAGCAGCGCGCCGACGAACGCCGCGGTGAACGCCAGCGAGATCCAGTTCTGTGGATGGCGCCGGGCCGGGGCCCAGGTCATCGCGAGGGCGAGCAGGGCCAGGGTCAGCGCGCCCAGGACGAGGTTGAGGATCCAGGCCGCGCGCTTGTGCCGGCGCATGGTGATCGCCAGGAACATCGAGAAGGCGCCGGAGAAGAAGCCCGCGGTGAGGAGGTACGGGGTGAAGTACTCATCGATGTTGTGCCGTTTGATGTCATTGCCGAACGACACCCACACCGCGCCGAGCAGATTGATGAAGGCGACGATGCGGAGATACCAGACGGCGAACACGGCGGCGCGCGGTGACCAGGTGTCCTTGAGCGGTGTGGGTTGCCGGAGCACGTGGACCTCTTCCTCTCCCATCAAAGTCGAGCATATGAGGGGTGAGGCGATAACCAGCGGTTCGGGCGTATGCGTGCCCTATGTCCGGAGCGGTCGGTCGTCATGTCGGACGTGGCCAGAACGCGTCGAGATCAATCGTCGCGCTCGGGCAGCTCTGCCGCCAGGGCCGCGGCCGCCTGCACCAGTGGCAGGGCGAGCAGCGCCCCGGTCCCCTCGCCCACAGTGACGCCGTGGTCGAGCAGCGGGGTGAGCGCGATCCGGTCAAGCGCCTTCTCCTGCCCCGGCTCACCGCAAGCCTGGCCGGCCAGCCACCAGTCCGGCGCGCGGAATGCCACCCGCTGCCCGACCAGCGCGCACGCCGCCGAGACGACTCCGTCGAGGATCACGGGGGTACGGCGCACGGCGCTCTGGAGCAGAAAGCCCGTGATCGCCGCGAGGTCGGCCCCGCCGACGGTGGCCAGCAGCTGGAGCTGATCGCCGAGCACCGGGCGCGCCCGGCGCAGCCCGTCGCGAATCGCCGCGCACTTGCGCATCCAGGCCAGGTCGTCGATACCGGCCCCGCCGCGGCCCGTCACCACGGACGCGTCCGTACCGCACAGCGCGGCGATCAGGGTGGCCGCGGCCGTCGTGCCGCCGACGCTGAGGTCGCCGAGGACAAGGAGATCCGTGCCCGCGTCCGCCTCCTCGTCGGCGATGGCCATACCGGTCCGGAAGGCCTGCTCGGCCTCCTCGGAAGTGAGCGCGTCCTCGATGTCGAGCCGGCCCGAGCCGCGGCGCACCCGATGCCGGGTGACCTCGTCGGGGAGGCCGGCCGGGTCGCAGTCCAGCGCCATGTCGATGACGCGGAGCGGGACGCCCAGGCGGCGGGCGAGGATCGCGGCGGGGCTCGCGCCGTCGAGGGCGGCGCGTACGAGGCGGTGGGCGCTCCGGGCGGGGCGGGCGGAGACGCCGAGGTCGGCGACGCCGTGGTCGCCCGCGAAGAGGATCACACGGGGCTGCTCGATGGGCTTGACCGGCACCCGCTGCTGAGCGGCGGCCAGCCACTCGCTCAGCTCGTCCAGCCGCCCGAGCGCACCGGACGGCACCGCGAGCCGCTCCCGGCGCTCCTCGGCGTCGCGCCGGATGCCACCGTCGGGGCGCTCGATCAGGTCGGCGAAGTCATCGAGATTCAGACCACTCACGCGCCGAACCCTACCGGGCCGGGCACGGGGTCGAGCCAGCCCGTCCGGCGCGGGACCTAGCCGCGAAGCGGCAACGCCTGACCGGCCACGACGAGGAGCACCTGTTCGCACTCGGCGGCGAACGCCGCATTCAGGCGGCCGAGTTCGTCGCGGAAGCGACGCCCCGCGGCCGTGGCCGGGACGACGCCCGCGCCGACCTCGTTGCTGACCGCCACCACCGTGCGGGACGTGGTGCGCAGGGCGGTGACGAGCTCGGTGACGCGGTCGTGGAGGGCGCGTTCGCCACCGTGGGCCCACTCTCCGTCGTCCCAGGCACCGACGGAGTCCATCGCGTCGGTGAGCCACAGGGCAAGGCAGTCGACGAGCAGCGGCGGGCCGTCGTCGGCCAGGAGCGGCGCCAGGTCGCAGGTTTCGGTGGTGCGCCAGGAGCCGGGGCGGCGGTCGCGGTGGGCGGCGATGCGGGCGGCCCATTCGGGGTCGCCGTCACGGGTGCCGCCGGTGGCGACGTACAGCACGTCGGGGAAGGCGGCGAGCCGCCGTTCGGCCTCAAGGGACTTGCCGGAGCGCGCGCCGCCCAGGACGAGTGTGCGCCGTGGCAGATCGGGCACCGCGTGGTACTCGCCGACGATGACGGTCTGTCCGTCCGGGACGGCCCGTGCGCCGGCCGTGGCGAGGCGGCGGTGGAGTTCGCGGCCGGGCGGGACGGTGTGGTCGATATGGACGGCGAGCACGTCGGTGGTCGTGCCCACCGCCCCGCTCGCCCGCAGCCGGGCCAGGGCATCGGGGCGACCGAGGACGTCGAGCAGGACCATGTCGTACGGCTCGGCCTGCTCGATGATCCCCGCGGGGGCGGCGCCCGGCGGGAGGTACAGGAGGCGGGTGCCGTCGGGTCCGGTGACGTCGTAGCCCGTGCCGGGGGAGTCCAGTGCGGCGGCCCGCACCCGGTGGCCGCTGATCAGGGAGAGCTCACGGCCGTCCGGTACCCGCCCGGGGGCCGGCAGGCCGGCGGGGAACTCGACGGCCGGGCCCGCGTGCGGATGCGACAGGAGCACCTGCCGCACGCCGACCAGCGAATACCCGGCCCGCGCGGCGGCGAAGGCGGCCCCCGGGGTGAGGTCGAGCAGCAGCGCGCCGTCGATCAGGAGTGCCGTCGCGGCGCGTGCCTCGTCGCCGACGGCGGTGGCGCAGGCCGCGCAGGGGCAGCCGTGGCGGGGCAGCCCGTCGGGGGCCCCGGTGCCCAGAAGAGTGAGTTCCACGTCCCGATCGTCTCGCGTCCGCCGGGGCCGGTCGCGCGGGGCCACCCCCAAGGGTTGATCAGTCGCCTAGGCTGCGGGGCAGATATCGGGCAGGTATCAGGTGTGGACCGGTGGGATGGAGGAGGCGAACATGGCGTGGACGTGGCGGTTCGAGAAGTCCGACGGGTCGGAGACGAAGCCCGCGGTGCAGCCGGAGGAGTTCCCGACCCAGGGGGACGCGGAGTCGTGGATCGGTGAGGAGTGGCGGGCGCTCCTCGACGGAGGGGCGGAGCAGGTGACCCTCTTCGAGGACGGTTCGAAGATCTACGGCCCGATGAGTCTGCGGGCGGAGTAGGTCCCGGGCGGGGTGGCGGCACTGCCGCCACCCCGCGTCAGCCGCGTACCGGCGGTCAGCCGCCACCCCGCGTCAGCCGCGTACCCGCGGTCAGCCGCGTACGCCGCACGTCAGCCGGTACCTCTCACGTCAGCCGCGCACCCCGTACAGATGCAGCAGGGCCGCCACCGCGCGATACGGATCGGTGCGCCCGGCCCGCTCCTCGGCCGCCGGCAGCCGGTCCCACTCGGGGGACGGCGGGAGCGGCTCGGTGCTCGCACGTCAGCCGCTACGCCGCACGTCAGCCGGGTACCCCGCACGCGCCGCACGTCAGCCGGGTACCTCTCACGTCAGCCGCGCACCCCGCACAGATGCAGCAGGGCCGCCACCGCGCGATACGGATCGGTGCGCCCAGCCCGCTCCTCGGCCGCCAGCAGCCGGTCCCACTCGGGGGACGGCGGGAGCGGCTCGGTGCTCGGGGCCTGGTCGGTGAAGACCCGCACCCCGTACCAGGCGTGCAGCGGCGCGCCGATCGCGGTCAGGGTCGTGGTCAGCTCCTCGCGCCGGTCGGCGCGGACCCGCAGTCCGATCCGGTTGGTGTACACGGGGGAATCGAAGGCGCTGAGCGCCGTCTCCCAGTCCCCGGCGAGGCCGGGCCGCATGGCGAGCGCGTCGGCGTTCCGTACGAGGAGGGAGAGCAGACCGCCCGGCGCGAGCACGCGGGCGAGGCCGGCGAGCAGCGGATCCGGTTCGGGTGCGTACATCAGTACGCCGTGGCAGAGCACCACATCGAAGGCGCCCGGCAGGAAGTGCGCACCGGTGTCCCGGCCGTCGCCCTCGATCAGCCGGAACCGCTCGCGGATGCCCTCGGGCTCGTCGGCGAGCACGGCGCGGACCGCCTCCAGCATCGTGGGGTCGCACTCGAGCCCGGTCACCTCGTGGCCCGCGCGGGCCAGCCGCAGGGCCTGGGTGCCCTGGCCGGGGCCGACATCGAGCACCCGCAGCCGCTGTCCGACCGGATAGCGCGCGGTGATCTGCTCATCGAGCTGGTGGGCGACCAGCGCCTGCCTGAGCGTGTTCCGTAACCCTCCGAGGTGGCCGAGCCAGTCGGCCGCCCCGCCGGCGAAGCCGGAAGGTCGGCCGCTCAGGGCCGCTCTCCGCGCTTGACCTGCGGCTTGGGGAGCCGCAGTCGGCGCATCTGGAGGGTACGCATCAGGGCGTACGCCACCGCGCCGCGCAGATTCTCGTCGGGGAACCGCTTGCGCAGCTGCCGCTTGAGCTGGAAGCCGAGGACGATGGAGTTGATCACGATCAGGACGATGACGACCATCCACAGCAGCAGCACGTAGCTCTGCATGGCGCCGGCCCGGATCATGCTGAGGACGAGGATGACCACCGCGAGCGGCAGGAAGAACTCCGCGATCGAGAACCGCGAGTCCACGAAGTCACGGGCGAAGCGCCGCACCGGGCCCTTGTCTCGGGCGGGCAGATAGCGCTCGTCACCGCTGGCCAGCGCCTCGCGCTGGCGGGAGAGATCGGCGCGGCGGGCCTCCCGCTGACGCTTGGCGGCGTCCTTGCGGTTGGCCGGCGTCGTCGCCAGGCTGCGGCGCTGGGACTGGGCCACACTGCGCTTGGGAGTGGGGCGGCCCTTGGGCGCCTGCGGGTCACGGGTCTGCTGCGGCTGGTCCGCGGTCACCTTGGAGGTGGCGGCCTGCTCATCCTTGGAACGGCTTCGGAACACAAAGACCAAGGGTACGGGTTGGCGGGGTTGCGCCCCAGCCTCAGTGGGAACGATCCGGCAACGGCATCCCCGCCGTATCGGGACACAGGGGTCACACTCCTCCTTGCGCCGGAGGCTCCCGCCTCCCGATCGTCCTGCAGGAGGAGCCCGAGCGCGGCCGAACAGTGCGGTAATGGAAGCAGGGCCCGTAGGCTGGGTCTGAAGTGCCGGAGTACCGAGTCCGTCAGCCAGAAGGGGGCGCGCGAGGCCCATGAGCGGTGTCATGAAGCGTATGGGGATGATCTTCCGCGCGAAGGCCAACAAGGCCCTGGACCGGGCCGAGGACCCGCGCGAGACTCTTGACTACTCGTACCAGAAACAGCTTGAGCTGCTGCAGAAGGTGCGTCGCGGCGTCGCCGACGTGGCGACCTCCCGCAAGCGTCTGGAGCTGCAGCTGAACCAGTTGCAGGGCCAGTCCACCAAGCTGGAGGACCAGGGCCGCAAGGCGCTCGCGCTCGGCCGTGAGGACCTTGCCCGCGAGGCGCTCTCCCGACGCGCGGCACTGCAGCAGCAGGTCACCGACCTGGAGACGCAGCACCAGACGCTGCAGGGCGAGGAGGAGAAGCTGACGCTCGCCGCGCAGCGGCTGCAGGCCAAGGTCGACGCGTTCCGTACGCGCAAGGAGACCATCAAGGCCACCTACACCGCGGCCCAGGCACAGACCCGCATCGGTGAGGCGTTCTCCGGCATCTCCGAGGAGATGGGCGACGTCGGCATGGCGATCCAGCGTGCCGAGGACAAGACCGCGCAGCTCCAGGCGCGCGCGGGCGCGATCGACGAGCTGCTGGCCTCCGGCGCGCTCGACGACCAGTCCGGCATGGCCAAGGACGACATCGCCGCCGAGCTCGACCGGATCTCCGGTGGGACGGATGTGGAGCTTGAGCTTCAGCGGATGAAGGCCGAGCTGGCCGGCGGCGGCCCGCAGCAGGCGATCGAGAGCGGCCAGAAGGACCAGGCCGAGCAGTCCCCCAACAGCCACAAGTTCGACAAGCACTAGCCCGCGCCCCTGCCCGGGCGAGGTCTCCTGAGGAGGTCGTCATGATCGTACGGATCATGGGGGAGGGGCAGGTGCGGGTTTCCGACGAGCGGCTGCCCGGACTCAACGAGCTGGACGACGAACTGCTGGCCGCCATCGAGGGCGGCGAGCAGGACCACTTCCGGCGGACGTTCAGCACGCTGCTCGACGCGGTGCGCTCGGCGGGGGAGCCGCTGCCCGACGACTCGCTCGAACCGTCGGAGCTGATCCTGCCCGCCGCCGACGCCACGCTCGAGGAAGTCAAGGCGATGCTCAAGGACGACGGACTGATCCCGGGCTGAGCGGATGCGGTGAAGTTCGCCGCTGATCCCTCGCCGTCGGCCTGGCCGAGGGCTTGGACGCCGAGAAGGATCAGCACTTGACTTCGCCGTAACCGCTTAGCGCGGACCGCACTCCGGCACAGCTCCCACCCCCTCCCGCCGTCCCCTTCGTCCGCCGGGCGCGGGTCGCCACGACCGTGGCCGCCCGCCACGGCCCTTACCGTTGGATGCCGTGACTCCCCTCGCCGTCGGGCCGGGCCTGGCCCGTCCGCACCGCTGGCTGTGCGCCCACCCCCGCGCCCTGGACACGGTGGTGGCCCTCTGCGTCCTCGCGCTGATCCTCATCGGCGCGGTGGCGAACCCGCATATGCGCCACCAGTCGCTGGGCGTGTTCTTCGTACTGCTGGCGGTGGCCTCCTCCGCCGCGCTGATCTTCCGCCGGGACCTGCCGCGCAGCGTGCTCGCGGTCACCTGCGCCATGACCCTCACGGAGATCCTCACCAATGACGTGGGGCCGCCGCGCACCTCGCTCGTGCTCGCCGTCGTGGTGGCGCTCTACACCGTCGCGGCACGCACCGACCGCCCCACCACCCGGCGGGTCGGCGCCGCCACGGCCGCGCTGCTCACCGGGGCCGGAATGCTCTTCGGGCTCAGCCCCTGGTACTCCCAGGAGAACCTGGGCATTTTCGCCTGGGCCGGCCTCGCCGCGGCCGCCGGCGACGCCGTCCGCAGCCGCCGCGCCTACATCGCCGCGATCGAGGAGCGGGCGGAACGGGCCGAGCGGACCCGGGAGGAAGAGGCCCGCCGCCGTGTCGCCGAGGAACGGCTGCGCATCGCCCGCGAACTGCATGACGTCGTCGCCCACCACATCGCGCTGGTCAACGTCCAGGCCGGAGTCGCCTCCCACGTCATGGACAGCCGCCCCGACCAGGCCAAACAGGCGCTCGCCCACGTACGGGAGGCCAGCCGCTCCGCCCTGGACGAGCTGCGCGCCACGGTCGGCCTGCTGCGGCAGTACGGCGACCCCGCCGCCCCCACCGAACCGGCACCTGGCCTCGCCGTCCTGGACCAGCTCGTGGACGGCTTCGCACGGACCGGAATGCGGATCGAGGTCGAGACGGACCACCAGGACGTGCTCGACTCCCTCACGGGCGCCGTGGACCTCACCGCCTACCGGGTCGTCCAGGAGGCCCTGACCAATGTGCACAAGCACGCCGGGCCCCAGGCCAAGGTCGAGATCCGCATCGTCCGCGACCATGGCGCCCTGGAGGTCACCGTGGTGGACGACGGGGCCGGAACGACCCCCGAGGAGACCGGTGGCGGCGGCCACGGGCTGCTCGGCATGCGGGAACGGGTCGCCGCCCTGCGCGGCAGCTGTGAAACCGGACCCCTCCCCGAGGGCGGCTTCCGGGTCAGGGCGAGACTTCCCTTGCAGACGCGTACGGGAGGGGACTCATGACGATCAAGGTGCTGCTCGCCGATGACCAGGCGCTGCTGCGCAGCGCGTTCCGCGTTCTGGTGGACTCCGAACCCGACATGGAGGTGGTGGGCGAGGCATCCGACGGCGCCGAGGCGGTCGAGATCGCCCGCACCAGGGGCGCCGACGTCGTCCTCATGGACATCCGCATGCCCGGCACGGACGGGCTGACCGCGACCCGGCTGATCAGCGAGGACCCCTCGCTGACGGACGTCCGGGTCGTCATGCTGACGACCTTCGAGGTCGACGAGTACGTGGTGGACTCGCTGCGCGCCGGGGCCAGCGGCTTCCTCGGCAAGGGCGCCGAGCCCGACGAACTCCTCTCCGCCATCCGCATCGCGGCGGCGGGCGAGGCGCTGCTCTCCCCGACCGCCACCAAGGGCCTCATCGCCCGCTTCCTCGCCCAGGGCGGCGCGCAGGACGACAGCGCCTACGACTCCTCCCGGCTGGAGGCCCTCACCGTCCGCGAACGCGAGGTCCTGGTCCAGGTCGCCGGCGGCCACTCCAACGACGAGATCGCCGGCCGCCTGGAGGTCAGCCCGCTCACGGTCAAGACCCACGTCAACCGCGCCATGGCCAAACTCGGCGCCCGTGACCGGGCGCAGCTGGTCGTGATCGCCTACGAAACGGGCCTGGTCCGCCCGGGCATGTAACCGGGCGCCTACGGCGGAAAGCCCCCACCCAGCCCCGCCCCGCCCCGAACCGGGGCTCCGCCCCCGGGGCACCCGCTCCTCAACGTCGGAGGAGCCGGGTGCCCCGCCGAGGCTGGGCGCCAGGGGCGGCGCCCCCCCGGCACGGCCTTCGGCCGTGTCCTCAATCGCCGGCCGGGCTGGATGATGGCAGCCTACGGAAGCGCCAGCATCCGCTCCAGCGCCAGCTTCGCGAACTGCTCCGTCTCCCGGTCGACCTCGATCCGGTTGACGACCTTCCCCGCCACCAGCGACTCCAGCGCCCACACCAGATGCGGCAGATCGATCCGGTTCATGGTCGAGCAGAAGCACACCGTCTTGTCCAGGAAGACGATCTCCTTGCCCTCCCCGGCGAAACGATTCGCGAGCCGCCGTACCAGGTTCAGCTCGGTGCCGATCGCCCACTTGGAGCCGGCGGGCGCCGCCTCCAGGGCCTTGATGATGTACTCGGTCGAGCCGACGTAATCGGCGGCGGCCACCACCTCGTGCTTGCACTCGGGGTGCACCAGGACATTGACGCCCGGTATCCGCTCGCGCACATCCCGCACCGACTCCAGCGAGAAGCGGCCGTGCACCGAGCAGTGACCGCGCCACAGGATCATCTTCGCGGCGCGCAGTTCCTCCACGGTCAGCCCGCCGTTCGGCTTGTGGGGGTTGTAGACGACGCAGTCGTCCAGCGACATGCCCATGTCGCGGACCGCCGTATTGCGCCCGAGGTGCTGGTCGGGGAGGAAGAGGACCTTCTCGCCCTCGCCGAAGGCCCACTCCAGGGCCCGCTGGGCGTTGGAGGAGGTGCAGATCGTGCCGCCGTGCTTGCCGGTGAACGCCTTGATGTCGGCGGAGGAGTTCATGTACGAGACGGGGACCGTCGCCTCGGCGACGCCCGCCTCGGCCAGCACGTCCCAGCACTCGGCGACCTGCTCGGCGGTGGCCATGTCCGCCATCGAGCAGCCGGCCGCGAGGTCGGGAAGGACGACCTGCTGGGCGTCGCTGGTCAGGATGTCGGCGGACTCGGCCATGAAGTGCACACCGCAGAAGACGATGTACTCGGCGTCCGGCCGGGCGGCCGCGTCGCGGGCGAGCTTGAAGGAGTCTCCGGTGACGTCAGCGAACTCGATGACCTCGTCGCGCTGGTAGTGGTGGCCGAGCACGAAGACCTTGTCCCCGAGCTTCTCCTTGGCCGCGCGGGCGCGGGCCACCAGGTCCGGGTCGGAGGGCGCCGGAAGGTCTCCGGGGCACTCCACGCCGCGCTCGCTCCGTGGGTCGGTCTCACGGCCGAGGAGCAGCAGAGCGAGCGGGGTCGGCTGCACGTCGAGGGGCTGGGCGGTGGTCACGTCACGCACCCTTCTTTCTTCGCTGGTAAACCCTGGTCGGGGTAATCGTCAAATTGACGCTATATATCTTATCCCGTTCACGTCACTTTGACGATGGGGATCGTGTCGATGTGACGCATTCCGGTCCGCCGACCCGTGTGCGAGCATGAAGAGCCAGGAGAATTGCGCTGGGCCCGGAATGAATCCGGGGCGCCGTCGGTTGGAGCCGACGGCAAGCAGTCCGTACGACCCGGGAGAGAAGCAGATGACCGTTCAGGACGAGACCACCGCGAGCGAGGGCATCATCCTGTCCGACGCCGCCGCGTCGAAGGTCAAGAGCCTGCTGGAGCAGGAGGGCCGTGACGACCTCGCGCTGCGCGTCGCCGTTCAGCCCGGCGGCTGCTCCGGCCTGCGCTACCAGCTCTTCTTCGACGAGCGCTCGCTCGACGGCGACGTCGTCAAGGACTTCGGCGGCGTCAAGGTCGTCACCGACCGGATGAGCGCCCCGTACCTGGGCGGTGCCTCGATCGACTTCGTCGACACCATCGAGAAGCAGGGCTTCACGATCGACAACCCGAACGCCACGGGTTCGTGCGCCTGCGGCGACTCCTTCAGCTGAGTCCCCGGCGCGCGGCACAGCGACGACGAGAGGGGGCGGGCCCACGGGCCCGCCCCCTCTCGTCGTCCGTGCGACCACCTCCGCACGGCTACTTCCGCGGCGGCAACGTCTCACCGGTCGACCGGTCCACGACTTTCCGCCCGTCCAGCGGCTTGTCCAGCGTGACCTTCTTCTCCAGCTGCTTGGCGATGAGGATGCAGGCCCGCCCCGGATGGGTGGGCTTGCTCGTGATGTCCACCGTCACCTGCTTCGACGTCTCCTTCGCGGAGACCGAGTAGGTGTTGCAGACCCCGCCCCAGAAGCGCAGCGTCAGGGTCTTGCCGTCCGCGCTGTACGAGGTGATGTCGTCCGTCTTCTTGCCGGGCTTGCCCGGTCGGCTGCTCGACTGGCCCTGGCCCGGGGTGGTGCCGGCCTTCTTGATGAACTCGGGCTTCACGGCGGGGTAGGGGAGGGTCAGCGCAACGCCGTTGGTCCCGGTCGGCCGGGTCTCGAAGATCCACGAGGGCACCAGGGCCCGCCGTCCGTCCACCATATGGGCGGCCAGCCCAAAGGTGGCCTTGCGCACCATCACCTTGCCGGAGGTGTCACGGCCCTTGGCCGCGGCCGCGTTGAGCTTCTTCAGCGCCTCGTCCGCGCCGATCAGCGGATAGCTGTCGGCCTTCCGGGGCGTCGAGAGCATGCCGCTGCCGCCCACCAACTGGCCGTCGGCGCCGACCTCCAGGCTGGTCGTCCAGCCCTGGGTGGGCAGCGCGCCCACCTTCGGCTCCGCGTTCACCATCCGCACGGCGCCGTAGAGGCCACGCGCGTCCAGCTTCGCGTCCGACAGTCCGAGCGCCTTCAGTACCGGCTCGGCGGCGCGCTCGGCCTTCTCCTGGGACACGGCCTTGTCGCTGCCCTCGCCTGCGCCGTTGTCGCCGTGCTTGGCGCCGTCGCGGTAGGACGGGCAGCCCTTCTCGCTCGCGCCGCTGCCGCCGGCCGCGCTGCCCGTGGTCGTGCCGGCGTCCGTCCTCGCGCCCGGGTGGACGCAGGAGTCGCCGCCCGGGGCCCCGTACCGCGAGTACGACCAGGCGCCCGGCCCCTCGCGGCTCACCCGCAGCGCCGGGCCGTTTCCGTCCGCCGGGCCGCCGACCTTCCAGAAGCCGTGGTCGGCGCGGGGGCTGCCCGCTACGTCCAGGGCCTTGGCGAGCCGGGCCACGTCGGCCTTGGTGACCTTCGGATCGGTCGGATAGACCGGGGCCGAGCCGGGCCCGTCCGGCAGCTTGCCGGTGGCCACATAGCGTCCGCCGTTCGGGTCGGGCTCGCCGGGTGCGATGCCCTCGTCGCCGCCGTTCCCGGCCTGCCCGGCGCGGGAGGCGTAGGCGTCGAGTGCGAGGGGCTTCGGCGATCCGTCCTTGCGTGCCGCGCCCGGGGCTGTGCCGCCGTCCGTCGCGGTGGAGGCCCAGTAGGCCCCGCCGCCACCGGCGACCAGAACCGCGGCCGCCACCGACACGACGGCCAGCGGCGAACGGCGCCGCGACTGTCGGATGTCGTCGTCGGGGGTCTGCGGGGTGTCGGTGTCCTCGGTGCTCACCGTATCGCTCCTTCGGCTCCGCTCACGTTCTACGGTCCATCCCTCGCGAGTGAGATGCCGATGAGACGGAGTGAAGGGGCGGGTGGTTCCTTCAGTCGCCGTAGTCCGACATGCCGACCAGCAGATCGGCCGACGCGGGCGGCACCGTGACTCCGCGAATGCGGGAAGGGGATACGGGCGCGGCCGGAGGCGATACGGTGACCGTCCAATGCGGTGCCATACGCGCACAGTCGCCGCGCAGCCCCTCCAGATACTCGGGCTCGATGGCGCCGGCGGGCAGTGCGGGAAGTGTGGTGTGGAGATGGCTCGGCATACGGCCTCCCTGTTTCAAGGGGATTACCAACGTGTACCCCGTGGGTACGCACCGTATGCAGCGGGGTACGAGTGAAAAAAGCCCTACTATCGGGTAGTTTCTTCCGTTCGTGCGAGGGTGGCCGAGCCGATAGCGTGAGGCGTCCGACTTCGCCGCCGCCCCGCAGGAGCGACCACCGTGCGTATCGCCGTTACCGGCTCCATCGCCACCGACCATCTGATGACCTTCCCCGGCCGCTTCGCCGATCAGCTGGTCGCCGATCAACTGCATACGGTCTCCCTCTCCTTCCTGGTCGACACCCTCGATGTCCGCCGAGGCGGCGTGGGCCCCAACATCTGCTTCGGCATGGGCGTGCTCGGGCTGCGCCCGATCCTGGTCGGCGCGGCCGGTGAGGACTTCGCCCCATACCGCTCCTGGCTGGACCGCCACGGGGTGGACACCTCATCCGTCCGGATCTCCGAGGTCCTGCACACCGCGCGCTTCGTATGCACCACGGACACCGACCACAACCAGATCGCGTCCTTCTACACCGGCGCGATGAGCGAGGCCCGCCAGATCGAGCTCCAGCCGATCGCCGAGCGGGTCGGCGGGCTCGACCTCGTGGTCATCGGCGCGGACGACCCGGAGGCGATGGTCCGCCACACCGAGGAGTGCCGCTCGCGCGGCATCCCCTTCGCCGCCGACCCCTCCCAGCAGCTCGCCCGCATGGACGGCGAGGACATCCGGCTGCTGGTCGAGGGCGCGCAGTACCTCTTCACCAATGAGTACGAGGCCGCGCTGATCCAGACGAAGACCGGCTGGACCGCGGACCAGATCCTCGCCAAGGTCGGCACCCGCGTGACCACGCTGGGCGCGCAGGGCGTGCGGATCGAGCGCGACGGCGAGGAGCCGATCGTCGTCGGGTGTCCGGAGGAGGACGAGAAGGCCGACCCGACCGGCGTCGGCGACGCCTTCCGTGCCGGCTTCCTCGCCGGAGTGTCCTGGAACCTCTCACTGGAGCGCGCCGCGCAGGTGGGCTGCATGCTCGCGACACTCGTCATCGAGACGGTGGGCACCCAGGAGTACGAGCTGCGCCGCGGCCACTTCATGGATCGCTTCACCAAGGCCTACGGGCATGAGGCGGCGGCCGAGATCAACGAGCACCTGGTCTGAGCCGCGACCGGTCCGGTGGGGAGCGCCCCACCGGGCCGGATGGCGGACGGGCCGGATGGCGGACGGGCCGGACCACGGACCGGTTCGCGCCCGCCGACCCGGCGTCAGGCCCGGCGGCGCACCCGGTACGCCACGCCCCGCTCGGCGGGGAGTTCGCCCTCGTAGTGCTGGCCCCGCATCTGGCACCACGCCGGAATGTCCAGCCGGGCCGCCTCGTCGTCGGACAGGACCGTCACCAGCCCACCCACCGGCACCTCGCCGATGACCTTGGCCAGCTCGATCACGGGGATCGGGCAGCGCTTGCCGAGGGTGTCGACCACGAGGTCGGCGACGGGCTCCGCGGCGCCCGCCGGCTCCACCGGCGCGCCCAGCCGCTCCCGTACCCCGCGCACCACCCCCGGTAGCACGTCCAGGAACCGCTCCACGTCCTCTTCCGCCGTGCCGGGCGGGAGCGAGATCCGGATGTTGCCCTCGGACAGCACACCCATCGCCCGCAGCACATGGCTGGGGGTCAGCGTGCTCGATGTGCACGACGAGCCGGAGGAGACCGAGAACTCCGCGCGGTCCAGCTCATGGAGGAGCGCCTCTCCGTCGACATAGAGACAGGAGAAGGTCACCAGATGCGGCAGCCGCCGCATCGGGTCGCCGACCACCTCGACATCCCCCACCAGTTCCGGCACCCGCGCCCGGATCCGGTCCACCAGCCCCCGCAGCCGCTCCGCCTCGGCGGCGGCCTCCGCGCGTACGGCTCGCAGGGAGGCGGCCGCGGCGACGATGGCGGGGAGGTTCTCGAAGCCGGGGGCGCGGCCCGACTCCCGTTCGTCCGCCGGTCCCTGGGGCGCGAAGCGCGCGCCCTTGCGCACGGCGAGCAGCCCGACGCCCGAGGGGCCGCCCCATTTATGGGCACTGGCGGTCAGGAGCGACCAGTTGCCCTCCACGGGCCCCCAGCCCAGCGACTGCGCCGCGTCCACCAGCAGCGGGACGTCCCGCGCCGCGCACTCGTCCGCCACCTCGGCCACCGGCTGCACCGTGCCGACCTCGTGGTTGGCGGACTGGAGGCAGGCCAGGGCGGTGGGGCCGGGGGCCTCCCGAAGGGCCGCCGCATAGGCACCGGGTGCGACCCGGCCGGTGCGGTCCACCAGGACCTCGGCCACCGTGCCGCCGCCCGCCTGGTGCGTGGCGGCGGCGTGCAGCACCGCGGAGTGCTCCACGGCGGAGACGATCAGATGGCGCCCGGCCCGCCGGCGGCCCGCGAGCGCCCCGGCGATCCCGTCGTGCAGCGCGCGGGTCCCCGAAGGGGTGAAGACGAGTTCGTCCGGGCGGCAGCCGACGGCCTCGGCCGCCGCCTCCCGGGCGGCGTCCAGGAGCAGCCGGGCGCGGCGCCCCTCCCGGTAGAGCCGGGCCGGGTCGGCCCACCCCTCGTCGAGGGCGGCGAGCAGCGCCTGCCGGGCGACGGGGTGCAGGGGAGCGGATGAGGCCGCGTCGAAGTAGGGCACATACGAAACGCTAGTCGCTGTGCCCGGCGGGCCCCCGAAAGGATGTACCCCGCAGCCCGGTCGCCGGAACGGGTGTCCTGGGCGGCGTGCGGTCCCGGTGCCGGACGCCGACCCCACCGGGGCCGAAAACCGCTGGCGGAGCAGGGGATTCCATCCCTTCGGGGAGCGGCCCGGCGCGTTGGGCACCCTCCCCGCGCAGCCCCAAATGGCGTCCAGTAGGGTTTGGTCCGCATAAACATCCAAACCCCTGCTCGCACCGGGCCGGCGACCGACCAGACAGACGGCCGCGGCCGACCGCGCGGGCGAGACTCTCGGGAAGGCGCTACGTGAGTCCCAACGGCTCCGACCGCTCGTCGCGGCGCCCGGTGCGGCGGAAGCTGCTGCAGGCGCTGGCCGCGGGCTTGGTCCTGGCGACCGCCACCGGTTGCACATCCAAGGACTTCCCCCGCCTCGGAATGCCCACTCCCGTCACGGAGGAGGCGCCGCGGATCCTCTCCCTGTGGCAGGGCTCGTGGGCGGCAGCGCTCGCCACGGGCATACTGGTCTGGGGCCTGATTCTGTGGGCGGTCATCTTCCACCGCCGCAGCAGGACCAAGATCGAGGTTCCCGCGCAGACCCGGTACAACATGCCCATCGAGGCGCTGTACACCGTGGTCCCGATCATCATCGTCTCGGTGCTGTTCTACTTCACCGCACGCGATGAGAACGCGCTCCTGAAGACCTCCAAGAAGCCCGACCACGTGGTCAACGTGGTGGGCTACCAGTGGAGCTGGGGCTTCAACTACATGGAGAACGTGGACGGGGACACCGCCACTCCGAAGCAGAACGCCAAGGAGATCGCGGCCATCCCCGACCGCCTGCTCACCGGGGTGCCCAAGGGCGCCGAGGGCGTCTACGACGCCGGTATCCCCGGTGAGCGAAACCCGCAGAACGGCAACCCGGGCCCCACCCTGTGGCTGCCGAAGGGTGAGTCGGTCCAGTTCATCCTGACCTCCCGCGATGTCATCCACTCGTTCTGGGTACTTCCCTTCCTGATGAAGATGGACGTCATTCCGGGGAAGACCAACGTCTTTGAGGTCACCCCCACCCGCGAGGGGACCTTCAGGGGCAAGTGCGCCGAGCTGTGCGGCGTCGACCACTCCCGGATGCTCTTCAACGTCAAGGTCGTGTCGCCGGAGCGCTACCGGCAGCACCTGAAGGACCTGGTGAAGAAGGGCCAGACCGGCTACATCCCGGCGGGCATTGCGCAGACGGACGCCGCCAAGAACGCGGAGACCAAGAACAAGTGAGCATCCTCAACGAACCTCAGGGTGCCGACGCGACCGCCTCACACGCAGGCGAGTTGCCGGTGCGCCGTAAGCAGCCCGGCAATGTCGTCGTCAAGTGGCTGACGACCACGGACCACAAGACGATCGGCACGCTCTACCTCGTCACGTCGTTCGCGTTCTTCTGCATCGGCGGGCTGATGGCGCTCCTCATGCGCGCCGAGCTCGCCCGCCCCGGCACGCAGATCATGAACAACGAACAGTTCAACCAGGCGTTCACCATGCATGGCACGATCATGCTGCTGATGTTCGCCACCCCGCTGTTCGCCGGCTTCACGAACTGGATCATGCCGCTGCAGATCGGCGCGCCCGATGTGGCGTTCCCGCGGCTGAACATGTTCGCCTACTGGCTGTACCTCTTCGGCTCGCTGATCGCGGTGGGCGGCTTTCTGACCCCGCAGGGCGCGGCCGACTTCGGCTGGTTCGCCTACTCCCCGCTGTCGGACGCGGTCCGCTCGCCGGGCGTCGGCGCGGACATGTGGATCATGGGTCTGGCGCTGTCCGGCTTCGGCACGATCCTCGGTGCGGTCAACTTCATCACCACGATCATCTGCATGCGCGCTCCGGGCATGACGATGTTCCGGATGCCGATCTTCACCTGGAACGTGCTGCTCACCGCCGTGCTGGTGCTGCTCGCCTTCCCGGTTCTGGCCGCCGCGCTCTTCGCGCTGGAGGCGGATCGTAAATTCGGGGCGCATGTCTTCGACGCGGCCAATGGCGGCGCCTTGCTCTGGCAGCACCTCTTCTGGTTCTTCGGCCATCCCGAGGTGTACATCATCGCGCTGCCGTTCTTCGGCATCATTTCCGAGATCATTCCGGTGTTCTCCCGGAAGCCGATGTTCGGTTACATCGGCCTGATCGCCGCGACGATCGCCATCGCCGGTCTTTCGGTGACGGTGTGGGCGCACCACATGTATGTGACCGGCGGAGTGCTGCTGCCGTTCTTCTCCTTCATGACGTTCCTCATCGCGGTCCCGACCGGAGTGAAGTTCTTCAACTGGATCGGCACCATGTGGAAGGGGTCGCTGAGTTTCGAGACCCCGATGCTCTGGGCCGTCGGCTTTCTGATCACTTTCACCTTCGGTGGTCTGACCGGTGTGATCCTGGCGTCGCCGCCGATGGACTTCCACGTCTCCGACTCGTACTTCGTGGTGGCCCACTTCCACTACGTGGTGTTCGGCACCGTCGTCTTCGCGATGTTCGCCGGCTTCCACTTCTGGTGGCCCAAGTTCACCGGCAAGATGCTGGACGAGCGGCTCGGCAAGATCACCTTCTGGACGCTGTTCGTGGGCTTCCACGGCACGTTCCTGGTGCAGCACTGGCTGGGCGCCGAGGGCATGCCGCGCCGGTACGCCGACTACCTGGCGGCCGACGGCATCACCCTGCTGAACACGATCTCGACCATCAGCTCCTTCGTGCTGGGCCTTTCGATCCTGCCGTTCTTCTACAACGTCTGGAAGACTGCCAAGTACGGCAAGAAGGTCGAGGTCGACGACCCGTGGGGCTACGGCCGTTCGCTGGAGTGGGCGACTTCCTGCCCGCCGCCGCGGCACAACTTCCTCACGCTGCCGAGGATCCGTTCCGAATCCCCGGCGTTCGATCTGCACCACCCGGAGATCGCGGCGCTCGACCAGCTCGAGAACCACGGTGTGCCCGCTGGTGACAAGGCCCTCGTGGGTGGCAAGGAGGCCGGCAAGTGAAGATCCAGGGACGGATGTTCATCTGGCTCGCCGTCTTCATGCTGGTGATGGCGATCGTGTATGGCGTGTGGTCGAAGGAGCCCGCCGGCACCACCGCGCTCTTCCTCGCCTTCGGACTGAGCATCATGATCGGCTTCTACCTGGCCTTCACAGCTCGCCGGGTGGACGCCGGAGCGCAGGACAACAAGGACGCGGATGTCGCGGACGACGCCGGTGAGCTGGGCTTCTTCTCCCCGCACAGCTGGCAGCCGCTTGCCCTCGCCTTCGGTGGGGCCCTGGCCTTCATGGCCATCGCCTTCGGCTGGTGGCTGCTCTTCTTCTCGGCCCCGATCGTGATGGTCGGTCTCTTCGGCTGGGTCTTCGAGTACTACCGCGGCGAGAACGCGAACCAGTAACCGGTTCCGGCCGGTCAGCGAGCGGGGCCCGGACACCTCCCCAGGTGCCCGGGCCCCGCTCGTGTGTGCTCCGTCCGGGTGTCACTCCGCCGCTTCACTCCGCGCGCCGAACGCGGCGGCCGTTCTTAGCGTGGGCCCATGAGCCACACACCTCGATCATCGCGAACCCGAGCGGTGTTCACCTGCGCTCTGCTGGTGGCGCCGCTGATAGCGGGGCTGAGTGGATGCGGGGGCCCCTCCTCGGACCCGCTGTCCGCCAAGCCGTACGACGCCGCCGACCAGATCTCGTTCAGCGGCGACGGGGACAGCCACCAGGCCGACCCGGACAAGCCGCTCGAAGTGACGGCCAAGGGGGACGACAGCCGGATCACGGACGTCACGGCCACCGACGCCGCGGGCCGTTACGTCCGCGGTGAGCTGAGCCCCGACGGCAGCCGGTGGCGCAGCACCGTGCCGCTGGCCGCGGGCGCGCACTACACGCTGAAGGTGTCCACGGAGGACTCGGGCGGCGCCCCGGGCCGCCGTGCCATCGACTTCACCACCACCGGCTCCGCCAAGAAGCGGCTGAAGGTCACCTTCGGCCCGAAGGCGGGCGAGTACGGGGTGGGGCAGCCCATCACCGCCAAGCTGAGCGCACCGGTCAAGGACCCGTCGGCGCGGGCCGTCATCGAGCGCGCCCTGAAGGTCGACTCACAGCCCGCGGTGGAGGGGGTCTGGCACTGGGCGGACGACCGGAACCTGCACTACCGTCCGCAGGAGTACTGGCCCGCCCACGCCACGATCAAGGTGCACTCCAACCTCAACGGCATCAGGATCGGCGCGGGGCTCTACGGCGGCGCCGCCAAGTCGCTGCGGCTGACCACCGGTGACCGCATCGAGGCCCTGACCGACTCCGGCACCCACCAGATGACGGTGAGGCGGAACGGGGTGCCCATCCGGACCATCCCGATCACCACCGGCATGCCCGGCTTCGACACCCGAAACGGCATCAAGGTGATCCTCGCCAAGGAATCCGCCGTGCGGATGACCGGCGCCAGCATCGGGCTCGGGAACTCCTACGACCTGATGGTCTACTGGGCCACCCGGGTGACGTGGAGCGGTGAATACGTCCACGCCGCGCCGTGGTCCACCGGCTCCCAGGGCGTCGCCAACGTCAGCCACGGCTGCACCGGTATGTCCACGGCGAACGCGCAGTGGTTCTTCAACACCGTGCGCCTCGGAGACATCGTCAGGGTCGTGAACAGCAACGGAGACAACATGACGGCGTTCGACAACGGCTACGGCGACTGGAACATGGCCTGGGCCGACTGGCGCCAGGGCAGCGCCCTCGCCGGCCAGCGCGAGGGCAACGACCCGGCCGACTCGGCCCGGCTCCGCCCCCAGGTGTGACCCCGATGGCCCCCGCGAGGTCAGGCGTCCACGGCCGGCCGCGTGCGCAGCAGCCCGGCCAGCGCGTCCGCCAGGGCCACCGGGTCCACCGGATGGGTGACCGCGGCCTCCGCGCGGCTCCAGGTGGCCAGCCAGGCGTCCTGCGGGCGGCCGATGAGGAGCAGCACCGGCGGACACCGGAAGATCTCGTCCTTGATCTGCCGGCAGACGCCCATACCGCCCGCGGGCGCCGTCTCGCCGTCCAGTACGCACGCGTCGATACCCCCGTCCTCCAGAGCCGAGAGGACGGCGGGGAGGGTCGCGCACTCGACGAACTCGACCGGCGGCACATCCGCGGCGGGCCGCCGCCCGGCCGCGAGCCGCACCTGCTCACGGGTGCTCGCATCATCGCTGTAGACCAGCACCGTTGCGGTCGGCCGCATGGCGTCCTCCGGGCGAAGTAAGTGATCCGCTGGGCTCCTGTCGCGGATGCTACTCCGGTACAGCCGTGCGGAGGAGGGGGCGTACGGATCTCTCCCTCCTTCGAGGGACTGGCCCGTAGAGCCCCGACGAGCAGCATCGATGGCCTTGACACTCCGAACGGGACCCCCGGGAGTGAGCGCTGGATAAGCGACCGACATAATGTCGGTCGTGGCGACAGCAACAGCAGTAGATACCGGGCACGCGCACCCGTCGGTCAACCGGCCGAACCTCACCAGCGTCGGAACCATCATCTGGCTGAGTTCCGAGCTGATGTTCTTCGCGGCCCTCTTCGCGATGTACTTCACCCTGCGATCGGTGACCGGAGCCGAGCACTGGAAGGAAATGGCGTCCGCGCTGAACTTCCCGTTCTCGGCGACGAACACCACGATCCTGGTGCTCTCCTCCCTCACCTGCCAGCTCGGTGTCTTCGCCGCCGAGCGCGGCGACGTGAAGAAGCTGCGCACCTGGTTCGTGATCACCTTCATGATGGGCGCGATCTTCGTCGGCGGTCAGATCTTCGAATACACCGAACTGGTCAAGCATGACGGGCTCTCGCTCTCGTCCGACCCGTACGGTTCGGTGTTCTACCTGACCACCGGTTTCCACGGACTGCATGTGACAGGCGGCCTCATCGCCTTCCTGCTGGTCCTGGGCAGGACGTACGCGGCCAAGAGGTTCACCCACCAGCAGGCGACGGCGGCGATCGTCGTGTCCTACTACTGGCACTTCGTCGATGTCGTCTGGATCGGCCTCTTCGCCACGATCTACATGATCAAGTAAGCCGGTCTCCGCGACCGGAACCACGTCCTTAAAGCATCGACGCAGAAGATCCTGACACCGGGGTAATCCGTGAAAAAGCTCTCCGCACGACGGCGCCATCCGCTGGCTGCGCTCGTCGTCCTACTCTTCGCGCTGGCGGTCACTGGGGGGCTGTACGCCGCGTTCTCGCCGAGCGAGGCGAAGGCCGATGACAGCTCCGCCCAGTCCCTCGCCATCGAGGAGGGCAAGAAGCTCTATGCCGTCGGCTGCGCCACCTGCCATGGCACGGGCGGTCAGGGGACCACCGACGGCCCTAGCCTGGTCGGAGTGGGCTCCGCCGCCGTCGACTTCCAGGTCGGCACCGGCCGTATGCCCGCCCAGCAGCCGGGCGCCCAGGTGCCGAAGAAGAAGAAGATCTACTCGGACGCCGAGATCGAGCAGCTGGCCGCGTACATCGCCTCGCTCGGCCCGGGTCCGGTGACCCCCACCAAGGGCCAGTACAGCCCTGACGGCGCGGACATCGCGAAGGGCGGGGAGCTCTTCCGTACGAACTGCGCGCAGTGCCACAACTTCGCCGGCAAGGGCGGCGCCCTGACGAACGGCAAGTACGCGCCGGCCCTCGATGGCGTCGAGCCCAAGCACCTCTACGAGGCCATGCAGACCGGCCCGCAGAACATGCCCTCCTTCCCCGACACCACGCTGCCGGAGAAGAACAAGAAGGACATCATCGCGTACCTCGACACGGTCAACAGCGACAAGACCAAGACCCCCGGCGGCCTTGAGCTCGGCGGGCTCGGCCCCGTCAGCGAGGGCCTCTTCGGCTGGGTCTTCGGGATGGGCGCGCTGATCGTCCTCACCATCTGGGTCGCCGCCCGGACCGCAAAGGCCAAGAAGTCATGAGTAGCCACGAGATGCCAGACGCAGAAGACAAGCTGCCGCAGGAGCGGGCGGCCGGGGAGGGCGCGGTAGCGGTCTCCGAGGACCCGTTCGCCGACCCGGGGCTGCCCCCGCACGAGCACCGCAAGCAGGACATCGACGAGCGGGCCGCGAGGCGCTCCGAGCGCACGGTCGCCCTGCTGTTCACGGTCTCGATGGTGGCCACGATCGCCTTCATCGCCTCGTATGTGGCCCTCCCGGTGGACAAGTACATCTATGTCTTCCCGATCGGCCACGTCAGCGCGCTCAACTTCGCGCTGGGACTGACCCTCGGCATCGCCCTGTTCGCCATCGGCGCGGGCGCGGTCCACTGGGCCCGCACCCTGATGTCCGATGTGGAGGTCGCCGACGAGCGCCACCCCATCGAGGCCCCCCCCGAGGTCAAGGCCAAGGTCCTCGACGACTTCCGGACGGGCGCCGAGGAGTCCGGCTTCGGCCGGCGCAAGCTCGCGCGCAACACCCTCTTCGGCGCGCTGGCGCTGGTGCCGCTCTCCGGCGTGGTGCTGCTGCGCGACCTCGGTCCGCTGCCGGGCACCAAGCTCCGGCACACCAAGTGGGCCAAGGGCAAGCGGCTGATGAACCAGAACACCATGCAGCCGCTGCGCCCCGAGGACATCGTCGTCGGCTCGCTGACCTTCGCCATGCCCGAGGGCATGAGCGAGGAGCAGCACGACTTCCAGACGGAGATCGCCAAGGCGGCCCTGATGCTGGTCCGGCTGCAGCCGGAGAACATCAAGGACAAGCGCGAGCTGGACTGGTCGCACGACGGCATCGTCGCGTTCTCGAAGATCTGCACCCACGTCGGCTGCCCGATCAACCTGTACGAGCAGCAGACGCACCACGTCCTGTGCCCCTGCCATCAGTCGACGTTCGACCTCTCCGACGGTGGCCGAGTGATCTTCGGTCCGGCCGGTCACGCCCTGCCGCAGTTGCGGATCTCGGTCAATGACCAGGGGTACCTCGAAGCCATGGGCGACTTCCCGGAGCCCGTCGGTCCTGCTTTCTGGGAGCGCGGATGAGTACTGACACCACGCGGCACACCGAGCGGCGCGGCAAAGCGCCCGCGGGTGAGCGCGTCGCCGACTGGGCCGACGGCCGGCTGGGCATCTACAGCCTCGCCAAGGCCAATATGCGCAAGATCTTCCCGGACCACTGGTCCTTCATGCTGGGCGAGGTCTGCCTCTACAGCTTCATCATCATCATCCTCACGGGTGTGTATCTGACGCTGTTCTTCCACCCCAGCATGGAAGAGGTCACGTACCACGGCCCGTACGTGCCGATGCAGGGCGTCAAGATGTCCGAGGCGTTCGCCTCGACGCTCGACATCAGCTTCGAGGTCCGCGGCGGTCTGCTGATCCGGCAGATCCACCACTGGGCGGCGCTGGTGTTCCTCGCCGGCATGTTCGTCCACATGATGCGGGTGTTCTTCACCGGTGCGTTCCGCAAGCCGCGTGAGATCAACTGGCTCTTCGGCTTCCTGCTGTTCTTCCTCGGCATGCTGACCGGCTTCACCGGCTACTCGCTCCCCGACGACCTGCTCTCCGGCACCGGTCTGCGGTTCATCGAGGGCGTGTTCCTGTCGATCCCGGTCGTGGGCACCTACATCTCGATGTTCGTGTTCGGCGGCGAGTTCCCCGGTATGGACCTCATCCCGAGGCTCTACCCGGTCCACGTCCTGCTGCTGCCGGGCATCATGCTCGGCCTGCTGGTGGCGCACCTGATCCTGGTCTTCTACCACAAGCACACGCAGTTCCCGGGCGCCGGAAAGACCGAGAAGAACGTGGTCGGCATGCCCCTGCTGCCGGTCTACATGGCCAAGGCGGGCGGCTTCTTCTTCCTGGTCTTCGGTGTGATCGCGGCCATCTCGGCGATCGCCACCATCAACCCGATCTGGACCATCGGCCCCTACCGGCCCGACCAGGTGTCCACCGGCGCCCAACCCGACTGGTACATGGGCTTCGCCGAGGGTCTGGTCCGGGTGATGCCCGGCTGGGAGATCAACGCCTGGGGTCACACGCTCGTCCTGGGCGTGTTCATCCCGATCGTGCTCTTCCCGCTGGTCCTGCTGGCCATCGGCGTCTACCCGTTCATCGAGTCCTGGATCACCGGGGACAAGCGCGAGCACCACATCCTGGACCGTCCGCGCAACGCCCCGACCCGCACCGCCTTCGGCGTCGCCTGGCTGACCGCGTACTTCGTGATGCTGATCGGTGGCGGTAACGACCTGTGGGCCACCCACTTCCACCTCTCGATCAACTCGATCACGTGGTTCGTGCGGATCGCCTTCTTCGCCGGCCCGGTCCTGGCCTTCATCGCCACCAAGCGGATCTGCCTGGGCCTCCAGCGGCGCGACCGCGACAAGGTGCTGCACGGTCGCGAGACCGGCATCATCAAGCGGCTGCCGCACGGTGAGTTCATCGAGGTGCACGAGCCGATCTCGCAGGAGCAGCGGCATCTGCTCACCCAGCATGAGCAGCCGGAGCCGTACGAGGTCGGTCCGGCCGTGGACGAGAACGGGGTCGCCCGCAAGATAAAGCCGTCGCAGAAGCTCCGCTCGAAGCTCTCCAAGAGCTACTACGGCGAGGATGCCGTCATTCCGAAGCCGACGCGTGCGGAGTACGACGAGATCACCAGCGGCCACGGCCACCACTGATCTCTCGCACGTCAGCTGACGCCACCGCCAGGGCCTCGGTCCGGACCTCAGGGTCCGGACCGAGGCCCTGGTCGTTGTCCGCCATACGGGCGTGCGGCGGGTGGCGTTCTCGCGCCGATAGGCTTGCCACGGGCGCCACGCCCGTATGGCGGGCCCCTTCCCCTGCCCACCCCACGGATCCAGGAGCGGACCATGGACGTTGTGACCCCCGCCGGAGGCGACAGCACCGCGACGGCCCGCACCTGGCCGGATGTCCTCGACTCACTGCTGCGGGGCCGGGACCTCAGCGCCGATGACACCGCCTGGGCCATGGACCGGATCATGCGGGGTGAGGCCACCGACGCGCAGATCGCCGGTTTCGCCGTCGCGCTGCGGGCCAAGGGCGAGACCGTGGCCGAGATGTCCGGGCTCGTCCGGGCCATGTACGAGCATGCCAAGGTGATCGAGGTGCCCGGGGCGACCGTCGACATCGTCGGCACCGGCGGCGACCGCGCCAGGACCGTCAATATCTCCACCATGTCCGCGCTGGTCGTCGCCGGCACCGGGGCGCGGGTCGTCAAGCACGGCAACCGGGCCTCGTCCTCGGCCAGCGGTGCCTCCGACGTGCTGGAGAAGCTCGGGGTCAATCTGGAGCTCAGCCCGCGGCGGGTGGCCGAGATCGCCGAGGAGGCGGGGATCACCATGTGCTTCGCGGTGAAGTTCCACCCGTCGCTGCGGCATGTCGCCCCCGCCCGTCGCGAGCTGGGCATCGCCACCCCGTTCAACTTCCTGGGCCCGCTGACCAACCCGGCGCGGGTGCGATGCCAGGCCACGGGCGTCGCGGACGCGCGAATGGCGCCGATCATGGCCAGTGTGCTGGCGGAGCGCGGCTCCTCGGCGCTGGTGTTCCGCGGCGATGACGGTCTGGACGAGCTGACGGTGACGTCGACCTCGCAGGTGTGGGTGGTCCGCGACGGCGTCGTACGCCAGGAGACGTTCGACCCGCGGGACATCGGGTTCGAGCTGGCCCCCGTGGAGGCGCTGCGCGGCGCGGACGCGTCGTACAACGCGGACGTGGCGCGGCGGCTGCTGGCGGGCGAGACGGGCCCGGTACGGGACGCGGTGCTCCTGAACTCGGCGGCGGCGCTCGTGGCGCTGGAGCCGGAGCCGGGCGACAAGCCGCTGGCGGAGCGGATCGCGGCGGGTGTGGCGCGGGCGGCCGAGTCGATCGACTCGGGGGCGGCGGGCAGCGCCCTGGAGCGGTGGGTGCTGGCGAGCAACGCGTGATCCGAAGGTCGTGCAGCAGCCCCTGTCCGGGATGCGGACAGGGGCTGCGTGCGTCGATCAGCCGATGGCATACTGCCGGCCAGGTCACGAGCGACAGCGACTACGGCCCCGGCCCGCTGTCCGGCAACCCTCCGTCCGTGGCGGGGTGCCCCGGGTGATGACCAGGCCGCAGGCAGCGAGGTCTGCGGCAAGCGCGGACCCCTCGCACTAGGGGTCCTGGTGGTCGAGGGAGTTCTTCCGTGATGCAGCGAATGCGCTAGGGCCGGACGGCCCGTTCCCTTTCGTTCCTTCCGCGCCCTGGCGGCAGATTCCGCCTGCGCGTCCGCATGCACGCCTTTTCGGCTTTTTCGGCATTCCCGGGAGAATTCGCCATGTCCGCTTTTTCGTCTGTTGCCACCTGCGAGCCGCTTCCCGTCCTCGGCAGCGATGTCCGCGTCCCCCTGGTCACCGGTGGCGAGGTGACGTATGCCGCGCTCGACTACGCCGCCAGTGCGCCCGCCCTGCGGCGCGTGTGGGACGACGTCGCCGCGTACGCCCCGTACTACGGAAGCGTGCACCGCGGGGCGGGCTATCTCTCCCAGCTGTCGACCGATCTGTTCGAGAACAGCCGTAAGGACGTCGCCGCCTTCCTCGGCTGCCGCGAGGACGATCAGGTCGTCTTCACCCGCTCGACCACGGACTCCCTCAACCTGCTGGCCGCCGTGGCGCCGCGGGGCACCGAGGTCTTCGTGTTCGAGACCGAGCACCATGCCTCGCTGCTGCCGTGGGAGCAGCGGGAGGACGTGCGGGTGCGCTACCTGAGCGCACCGCGCTCGCCGCGGCAGGCGGTGGAGACGCTGGAGAAGGCGCTGGCGGGCCGGGACGGCGGTGCGGCGCTGGTGTGTGTGACGGGTGCGTCGAATGTGACAGGTGAGCTGTGGCCGGTGCGAGAGCTGGCGGCGGTGGCGCATGCGCACGGCGCGCGGATCGTGCTGGACGCCGCCCAGCTCGCCCCCCATCATCCGGTGGACATCGCCGAGGCGGATGTCGACTGGGTGGCGTTCTCCGGACACAAGCTGTACGCGCCGTTCGGGGCGGGCGTGCTGGCCGGGCGGGCCGACTGGCTGCGGGAGGCGCGGCCGTACCTGGCGGGCGGCGGCGCGAGCCGCAAGGTCGCGCGGCGGGAGGATGGCGGGGTGGACGTCGAGTGGCACACCACCGCCGCCCGGCACGAGGCCGGTTCGCCGAATGTGATCGGGGTGTACGCGATCGCCTCGGCGTGCAAGGCGCTGTCCGAGGCCGGCTTCGAGGGGCTGGTCGCGCGCGAGCGCCAGCTCATCGAGACGGTGCGGCAGGGGCTGGCCGAGGTGCCCGAGGTGCGGGTGCTGTCCCTGTTCGGCGACGACGCTCCCCGGGTGGGAGTGCTCTCGTTCGTGGTGGAGGGCTGGAACAGCTCGCACTTCGCGGCGGCGCTCTCCGCGGAGTACGGCATCGGCGTGCGCGACGGCCTCTTCTGCGCGCATCCGCTGGTACGGACCCTGCTGGGCAGTGAACCCGAGGAGCCGGGCGAGTGCGGGGCGCCCGAGGCGGCGCCGGGGGAGCGTTCGCTGAACGCGATCCGGGTCAGCTTCGGCGCGGGCACCCCGGATGAGCATGTGGAGCGCTTCGTCCGCGCCGTGAAGGAACTGGTCCGGGACGGCGCCCGGTGGACCTACCGCACCGAGGACGGCCGCTGCGTCCCGGCGCGGGGCTGAAGCCCGGGGCCCAGGGGTGCGCTTCCTGGGCCCGGCTGTGCCCCAGGGCCCGGAAAGGGCCTGAGCGGTTACGGCGAAGTCAAGTGCTGATCCTTCTCCGCGTCACTGCAATGCCGGTGACTTTGCAGGCTTCCAAGGCATGCCGATCGGGGGCATCGCTTCAGGTCAGCGCCTCGCAAGCCCTACTAAGTCACCGGCATGGGCCTAGCTGTCGAGGCCGATGGCGAAGGCGGCCTCGAGGTCGTGCTGAGAGTACGTGCGGAAGGCGATGTGCGTCTCCGTCGAGGCGACCCCCGGCACCTTGCTGATCTGGCCCGGGATGATGTCCGCGAGATCGTCGTGCTGCGCGACCCGCACCATCGCGATCAGATCGTGCGCTCCGGTGACCGAATAGACCTCGCTCACGCCCTCGATCGCGGCGATCTTCTCGGCGATCTCCGGAATCCGGTCCACGCTGGTCTTGATGAGCACGATCGAAGTGATCACGGCTGGCTTTCTCCCTCGCTGGACCTGGCTGCGGCGCCCACTCTAGCCGTCCGCCCGAACCGGGCCCACGCGTAGAGAAATCCGAGCGTGAAGCCCACGAGATGGGCGAGGTAGGCGACGCCGGGGCGGTCGTCGGCCTCGCGGGCGGACATCCATTGGAGGGCGACCCAGAAGATCAGGACGACCCAGGCGGGGAAGCGCAGCGGCAGAAAGAACAAAAACGGGAAGAGGCTGGTCACCCGGGCCCACGGAAACAGCCACAGAAAGGCGCCGAGTACGCCGGAAATGGCCCCGGAGGCGCCGACCAGGGTCTGCGTGGAGTCGGCGTGCGCGGCGGCGTAGCCGAGCAGCGCGAGATAGCCGGTGGCGAGGTAGAAGAGAGCGAATTGGACTCGGCCCATGCGCTCTTCCGTCATAGCGCCGAAGACGTAGAGAAACAGCATGTTGCCGAGGAGATGCAGCCAGTTGCCGTGGACGAACAGCGCGGTCAGCGGGGTCAGCGGCTCGCCGGGGGTGCCGCTCCACAGGGCGCTCGGGACCACCCCCCAGCGCTCGAAGTACGCGGACTGCGCCTCGAGCAGCTTGCTTCCCGTGCCGTAGCCGGGATTGAGCCCGGAGGCCGGTCCCAGGACGAAGACCAGGCAGCACAGGGTGATGAGGGTGTACGTCATCAGGGGGCGGCCGGGCCCCGCGGACGTCTCGATCATGGTCAGATCATCGCGTACCCGGCACAACCTGCCCAGAGTGCCTCGCCGCGAGACGGGCCCGGCACAGGTCAGGGCTCAGGCCGTAGGGTTACAGGACGCCGATGAGTCCAGAAGCGAGGACGCGAGACGATGGCCGTTCCCCTGCCGACCGCCGAGACCCGCTGGCGCTGCACGCTGTGCGGCAATCTCACCCGATTCGACGTGACCCGCTCGACCAAGGCCGTGGAGTATGTGCACCTCGACCTGGCCGGGGAACCGAGAGTCGAGGAGCGCGAGGTGCTCAGTGAGACCATTGAGTCAGTGCGCTGCCGCTGGTGCAATGCGGTTGACCAGATCGAGCTGGTCGACCGCCCGGACACGAGCGCGAGCGCCTGAGAACGGAGCGATGACAGGTGGTGGACCGGACGGGCGGCCCCGGAGTGGCCGGTGACGCCGAGGGCGTCTCCGAGGCGCTCGACCGCCCCCTGCCGGAAGGGGTGCGGCGGCGTGTCGTGGCGCTCGTCGCGGACGCGTTCGGTGGTCTGACGGTCACCGAACTGCCACCTCAGCTGCGGCAGTACGCCCGATTCACCCCGACCCGCCGGGCGAAGTTCGCGGGGAACGCGATGGCCGCCGCGGTGGAGAGCGACCCCGTCTTCCGGCAGCGGATCGCGGAGCGGCTGCGGGAGACCCAGCCGGAGCTGGCCGAGGCGATCGAGGGCGGTTCGCCGCCCGCCGCGGCCGATCCGGTGGATGTCGCCGCGGTGGCGTATGTGCTGCGCCCGGTGGGCTGGGTCAAGCTGGTCGAGGCCGCCGGTGAGGAGGCCCAGCGGGCGTCCGCCGAGCGGGCCGGCGAGGAGGCGGCGCGTGAGCTGCAGCGGCTGCGCGACGAGCTCGCCGAGGCCAAGGCGGCGTCGCGCGGTGAGGCCGAGCGCGCCCGCGCCGAGCTGGACGCGGCGCGCAAGGAGAACGACGTGCTCCAGCGCAAGCTGCGGAGCGCACAGAGCGATGTGAAGCGGGGCGCGGCGGCGCTGCGCAAGGCCGAGGCCGAGTTGGACTCCGTACGGTCCGAGGCAGCCGCGCGGCAGGCGGCCGCGGACGGCGAGGCGCGCCGGCTGCGGGCCCGGCTCGCGGAGGCGGAGTCCGCGGTGGAGGCGAGCCGGCGGGCGGTGCGCGAGGGGCGCAGCGTGGAGGACATGCGGCTGCGGCTGCTGTTGGACACGGTGCTGGACGCGGCCCAGGGGCTACGGCGCGAACTGGCGCTGCCGCCCGCGTCGATGCACCCGGCGGACACGGTGGACGCGGTCGAGCCGGGGAAGATGACGCCGAAGGACATAGCGACCAGGGCGCTGTCGGAGACGGATCCGGCGCTGCTGGACCAGTTGCTCGCACTGCCGCAGGCGCATCTGGTGGTGGACGGCTACAACGTCACCAAGACCGGCTATCCGACGATGCCGTTGGAGAAGCAGCGGCTGCGGCTGCTGGGCGGTCTCGCGGTGCTCGCGGCCCAGACGGGGGCCGAGATGACCTGTGTCTTCGACGGGGCGGATCTGGCCACCCCGGTGCTGCTGGCCCCGCCGCGCGGGGTGCGGGTGCTGTTCAGCAAGCCGGGGGTGACCGCGGACGAGCTCATCCGGCAGCTGGTGCGGGCCGAGCCGCCGGGGCGGCCGGTGGTCGTGGTGTCGACCGATCGAGAGGTGGCCGACGGGGTTGCGCGCGCCGGAGCGCGCCCCGTGGCATCGGCCCTGTTGTTGAAGCGACTTGCGCGCACCTAAGGGGTGACCGCGGACGAGCTCGTCCGGCAGCTGGTGCGGGCCGAGCCGCCGGGGCGGCCGGTGGTCGTGGTGTCGACCGATCGAGAGGTGGCCGACGGGGTGGCGCGCGCCGGAGCGCGCCCCGTGGCATCGGCCCTGTTGTTGAAGCGACTTGCGCGCACCTAAGTGAAGTCTGATTATCAGCGCAGCGTCAAATGACCGTCACTGCCCGTGTGATATTTGTAAAAGATGCGCTCGAAGGGCCACTTTTTTGCCGTTGGGATTTGAACGGATCACGGCGGGGTCACTAAGGTCGGCTCGAACCTTCGCGCGGTTGATCATCCATCGGGGATGGCAGCGGAGGTACCGCCGAGTCCGCGCCCCCACGCGGAGCCGGGGATTCAACCCCCCAACTCCCGGTAGGCGGCTGGAGGAAGAAGGAGCTCGCCCCCGTGGCGTCCCACCGTCGACCCAAGCAGCCGAGCCGTACTCGGGTAACCGTCTTCACCGTGACCGCGGCTGCTGCCGTCGCCCTCACCTCCCAGGCCGCTCAGGCCGCTCCCAAGCAGGACAAGAAGGACGTCAAGGAGCAGGTCGACAAGCTCTACGAAGAGGCGGAGCAGGCGACCGAGAAGTACAACGGCGCCAAGGACAAGCAGGAGAAGCTGGAGAAGCAGGTCGGCGACCTCCAGGACAAGGTGGCGCGCGGCCAGGAGGAGCTGAACAAGCTGCGCGACGGCCTCGGCTCGATGGCCACCGCCCAGTACCGCACCGGCGGCATCGACCCCTCCGTCCAGCTGCTGCTCTCCTCCGACCCGGACACCTACCTCGAGAAGGCGTCCACCCTCAGCCAGCTGAGCGGCAAGCAGGCCCAGTCGCTGCGCAAGATCGCCGACAAGCAGCGCACGCTCAAGCAGCAGCGCGAAGAGGCGTCCACCAAGCTGCAGGACCTGGCGGACACCCGTAAGGCGCTGGGCAAGAAGAAGGACGAGATCCAGGGCAAGCTCGCCAAGGCCCGGGAGCTCCTGAACACCCTCACCGCCAAGGAGCGCGCCGCCCTCGCGGCCAAGGAGCAGGAGCGCGCCAACCGCTCCAGCCAGCGCGTGGACCTGGGCAACGAGGTGCCCGAGTCGGGGCGGGCCGCCGCCGCGCTCGCCGCCGCCAAGACCAAGATCGGCTCCCCCTACGTCTGGGGCGCGACCGGTCCGTCCTCCTTCGACTGCTCCGGCCTCACCGGCTGGGCGTACCAGCAGGCCGGCGTCCAGCTCCCGCGTATCTCGCAGGACCAGGCGAACGCCGGCACCCACATCGGCCGGGGCGAGCTCAAGCCCGGCGACCTGGTGCTCTTCTACGGCGACATGCACCACATAGGCCTGTACGCGGGCAACGGGCAGGTGTTGCACGCCCCCAAGCCCGGTGCCAGTGTGCGCTTCGAGGCGATGGACAACATGCCGTTCCAGTTCGGCGTGCGGATCTGATCCCAGTCTCCTCGCGAGAGCTGTGCCAACCGCCCCTTTCGGGCGAATCCCCCACACGTTCCGCTGACCCCCACCCCGTCGGTGACCTGCGTCTCCGGCGGGGTGTCAGTTTGTCTGCCCGCCCTTGCCCTTGGATCCGGCCCCAGCCGCACGGCTACTGTCTGCCGCGCAGGTCCCCTCAGCCTGCGGAAGGGAGTGCGGCTTCCCCATGTCGTCCGCTCGCCGCGCCTCGAAGCCCGGAAACCGCCGGGCCACCGTCTGGACCACCGCCTCGGCGGTCGCCGCGGCCTCCGCCGCCGCGCTGTGCACCGGGCAGGCCGGGGCCGAGCCGCATGACCCCGCGGACGGCCACCCGGCCGCCCGGTCCGCCGGCAGCCGCATCGACACGCTCTACGCCCAGGCCGAGCGGGCCACCGAGCGGTACAACGCGGCCCGGACGCGCGCCCATGACCTGCGCCACCAAGTGGAACGGCTCCAGGACCGCGTCGCCCGCGGCCAGGAGCGGGTCAACCGGATGCGGGTGGCGCTCGGCGCCCTCGCGGGCGGGCAGTACCGCACCGGCGGGTTCGACCCAGGTATCGCCCTGCTGCTCTCCGAGGACCCCGCCCACTACCTCGACAAGGCCGCCACGCTGGAGCGGATCACCAGTCGGCAGGCCGGCCGGCTGCGGGTCCTCAAGAGCGCCCAGCGCACCCTGCGCCAGGAGCGGGCGGAGGCCGCGGCCAAGCTGGTCAAGCTGGAGCACAGCCGCAAGGCCGTGGCCCGTCACAAGCGCGCCGTACAGCGCAAGCTGGCCACCGCGCGGCGGCTGGTCGGTGCGGTGCCGCAGGGGGAGCGGGACCCCTACGCACGCGCCTCCCGGGACGGGCGCGGCCCGCATGGCGTTCCCGGCGGTGTTCCCGGCGCGCCGGACCTGCCCCCGTCGTCGGGGTGGGCGGCCGCCGCGTTCGGCGCGGCGCGTGCGGCGGTCGGACTGCCATACGCCTGGGGACAGGCCGGGCCGACCGCCTTCGACTGCTCCGGGCTCACCCAGTGGGCCTACGCCCGCGCGGGGGTCGCCATTGCCCGCACCTCCCAGGAGCAGGCGCACGCCGGACAGCCCGTGCCGCTGTCCCAGGCCCGCCCCGGAGACCTGGTCGTCTACCGCTCCGACGCCAGCCATGTCGCGATGTACGCGGGCAACGGGCAAGTGATCCACGCGCCGTACCCCGGGGCGCGGGTCCGCTACGACCCTGTCGGCATGATGCCGATCTCTTCCATCACGCGCGTCTGAACCCGGCGCACGGGCTCGTACGATCTAACGCGTGACGAGACGGCGGAGGTCAGGCGGATGGCGGGCGACGCTGAGCCTGCCGCTGGTATGCGCGCTGTCCCTCGCCGCGCTGACCGGATGCGGCCACGTCGCCGCCCCCGACGACCCCGAGAGCCGGGACGGCCGGGCCGTGCAACGCATGCTCGACCGGCGAGCCGCGGCGATCCGCGACCGGGACGCGGGCGCCTACCTCGCCACCGTCGACCACGGCTCCGCCCGCTACCGGGCCGAGCAGCGGCGGGTCTTCACCCAGATGTCCGCCATCCCCCTTCGCTCATGGACCTACCGGCTCGTGCGCATCGGCGGCTTCCAGCCCGCCCTGGGCACCGGCCACCGCATCGCCGCGCAGGTCGAACTCCGCTACCGGCTCGCCGGCTACGACACCGCCCCGGTCATCTCCTCCCAGTACCTGACCCTCGCCCAGCGCGGCGGGCGGTGGTACGTCGCCTCCGACGACGGCGTGGTCGACGGCAAGCGCGCCACCGAACAGCTCTGGGAGCAGGGCGCGGTCGACGTCGTACGCGGCCGCCACAGCCTCGTGCTCGGCGTCGGCCAGGACCGCCGCCTGCTGCGCGCGGTCGCCGCCACCGCGGACCGCGCCGTGCCCGCCCTCGACCGCGTCTGGCCCCATGAGTGGGCCGGGCGGGTCGTGGTCCAGGTCCCCGCCTCGCTCAACCGGATGGCCGCCCTCCTGGGCGCCTCCGCCAATGGCTACCGGGGCATCGCCGCCGTCACCACGGGCGAGGTCGGCGGCGCCGGCGGCTCCGCCACCCCCGCCGACCGGGTCATCGTCAACCCCGAGGCGTACCAGATCCTCGGCGACTTCGGCCGCCGCGTCGTCATCACCCACGAGACCGCCCACGTCGCCACCCGCACCGCCACCACCGCCTCCACCCCGCTCTGGCTCTCCGAAGGCTTCGCCGACTGGGCCGGCTACCACGCCCCCGGCCGCACCCCACGCCAGATCGCCCCCGAACTCACCGCCTCCCTCGCCGCCGGCCACCCGCCCCGGTCACTTCCCCGCGACGACGACTTCCGCTTCGGCACCGGCCCCGACCGCCTCTCCCGCGCCTACGAACAAGGCTGGCTCGCCTGCCGCCTGATCGCCGACAAATGGGGTGGAAAGCGGCTGGTGCGGTTCTACCGGGCGGTGGGGGAGGCGCCGCAGCGGTCCGGGGCGGTGGAGTCGGCGCTGCGGGGGGTGCTGGGGGTGAGCCTCGAGGAGTTCACGGCGCTGTGGCGCGAGTACGTGAGGGCAGAGCTCGGCTGAGGGGCCGCCCCCCGGCTCTGATTGCGGCCCGGCGGCCCGGTGGCCCGGTGGCCCGGCGGTCCGGCGGCCCCGGTGGCCCCGGTGGCCCCGGCGGCCCCGGTGGCCCCGGCGGCCCCGGTGGCCCCGGTGGCCCCGGTGGCCCCGGTGGCCCCGGTGGCCCCGGTGGCCCCGGTGGCCCCGGTGGCCCGGTGGCCCCGGTGGCCCGGTGGCCCCGGTGGCCCGGCGGCCCCGGTGGCCCCGGTGGCCCGGTGGCCCGGTGGCCCGGTGGCCCGGTGGCCCGGTGGCCCGGTGGCCCGGTGGCCCGGTGGCCCGGTGGTCCAGTGGTCCGGCGGTCCGGCGGTCCGGTGGCCCGGTGGCCCGGTGCGGGTGGTGTGCGCCTGCGGCGAGCGGAGCCCCGCCCCGCCCCTTCCCAAAGCCGAGGGCCAGCCCCCGAGCCCGCTGGGGCCCCGCCCCTGGACCCTGCTGGGTGGTTGTACGCGCGAGTACGTGAGGGCAGAGCTCGGCTGAGGGGCCGCCCCCGGCTCTGATTGCGGCCCGGTGGCCCGGTGGCCCGGTGGCCCGGTGCGGGTGGTGTGCGCCTGCGGCGAGCGGAGCCCCGCCCCGCCCCTTCCCAAAGCCGAGGGCCAGCCCCCGAGCCCGCTGGGGCCCCGCCCCTGGACCCTGCTGGGTGGTGTACGCCTGGGCCCCGTCCGGGGCTGCGGCCCTGGATCCCGCACGGGGCTTCGCGTCCAGCCCCCGCTCCTCAGACGCCGGAGCGGCAAAGTCCAGCCCGTCCGGCGACCCCGGACACGCCCGAAGGGCGTCCGGGGTCCTGGGGTGTTGCGACGACCACTAGAACCGAAGGGCGTGGGGCGGGGCCGGCCCGCGCCGGGGTGCGGGGCGGAGCCCCGGTTTCGGGAAGGGGCGGGGTGGGGGATTGACCCGCGCGCCACCCCCAGCCGGTACTGTCGGCCCCGATGGACAAGACCCTGCTCGTGACCAACGACTTTCCGCCCCGCCCCGGCGGCATCCAGGCGTTCCTGCACAACCTCGCGCTGCGCCTCGACCCGGCGAGGATCGTCGTCTACGCGTCCACCTGGAAACGCGGCCAGGAGGGCGCCGAGGAGACCGCGCGCTTCGATGCCGAGCAGCCGTTCACCGTCGTGCGGGACCGTACGACGATGCTGCTGCCCGCCCCGCGGGTCACCCGCCGAGCGGCCGCGCTGCTGCGCGAACACGGCTGCTCCTCGGTGTGGTTCGGGGCCGCGGCCCCGCTGGGCCTGATGGCCCCGGCGCTGCGGAAGGCGGGCGCCCGGCGGCTGGTGGCGACCACGCATGGGCATGAGGCGGCCTGGGCGCAGCTTCCCGCCTCGCGGCAGCTGCTGCGGCGGATCGGTGAGGGCACGGACACGATCACTTACCTCGGCGAGTACACCCGCTCCCGGATCGCCGCCGCCCTGGACCCCCGCGCCGCCGCGCGGATGGTCCAACTCCCGCCCGGCGTGGACGAGAAGACGTTCCACCCCGGCTCGGGCGGCGAGGAGATCCGGGCCCGGCTGGGGCTGGCGGACCGGCCCGTCGTGGTGTGCGTATCGCGGCTGGTGCCGCGCAAGGGGCAGGACACGCTGATCGAGGCCATGCCGGCGATCCTGCGGCGAGTGCCGGACGCCGTACTGCTGATCGTCGGCGGCGGCCCGTACGCCAAGGATCTGCGCAGGCTGGCGGAGACGACTGGGGTGGCCGATTCCGTACGGTTCACCGGACCCGTCCCCTGGGAGGAGCTGCCCGCCCACTACGGCGCGGGCGATGTGTTCGCCATGCCGTGCCGCACCCGCCGTGGCGGGCTGGACGTCGAGGGGCTCGGCATCGTCTACCTGGAGGCGTCCGCGACCGGGCTGCCGGTCGTCGCGGGCGACTCGGGCGGCGCGCCGGACGCGGTGCTGGAGGGGGAGACGGGCTGGGTCGTGCCGGGCGGCTTCGCCGAGCAGAGCGCCGAGCGGATCGTGGCGCTGCTGGAGGACCCGGAGCTACGGCGGCGGATGGGCGAGCGGGGCCGCGCCTGGGTCGAGGAGCGCTGGCGCTGGGACCTCCTGGCGGAACGGCTGCAGACCCTGCTGTGAACCACCTCGCTCGGCCGGATCCGGTGGCCCAGCTGGGAGTCCGCCTGGCCGGGAGCGCCGAGAGCCGAGTTCCGGCGGGGCCAGCCGGGGTCAGGGGCGAAGCCGGCCCTCCGGCTTCGCCCCTGACCCCCGGCGAAGCCGGCTCTCCGCGAGATGCCCTGGCACGGGGCGACGCGGCGGCTCCCGGGCCGACGGCGGAGCCCCGTCGGGGGCCGCAGGGTCCGGACAAAGCCCGGAGCCCGCAGGGTCCGGACGAAGCCTGGAGCCGCTCTTGGGGCCGCCGGGGCCCGGGCACCCGTACGCGGCTGTGGCTGAGCGGGGCCACGGGGGCGAAGCCCCCGTACGGGGGCTGGGCGACAGCCCAGACCCCCATCCGCCTCAGCCGTTGTAGATGGCCTCGATCTCCTGGGAGAAATCCTTCGCCACCACATTCCGCTTCAGCTTCAGCGACGGCGTCACATGCCCCGAGTCCTCCGTGAACTGCGTCGGCAGGATGCGGAACTTCCGCACCGACTCCGCCTTCGACACCGCCGCGTTCCCGTCGTCCACCGCCGTCTGGATCTCGGCCAGCATCTCCGGGTCCTCCCGCAGCTCGGCCGCGGTCACACCCTCCGGCTTGCCGTGCTCGGCCGCCCAGCGGGGCAGGAACTCCTCGTCGATGGTGATCAGCGCGCCCACGAAGGGCCGACCGTCGCCGACGACCATGCACTCGGCGACCAGGGCGTGGGCCCGGATGCGGTCCTCGATCACCGCCGGGGCGACGTTCTTGCCGCCCGCGGTGATGATGATTTCCTTCTTGCGGCCGGTGATGGTGAGGTAGCCGTCCTCGTCGAGGGTGCCGACGTCCCCGGTGTGGAACCAGCCGTCGGACAGCGCGTCGGCCGTCGCCGAGGGGTTGTTCCAGTACTCGGTGAAGAGGTGCTCGCCGTGCAGCAGCACCTCGCCGTCGTCGGCGATACGGACCACCGTGCCCGGCATCGGCTGGCCGACGGAGCCGATCTTCTGCCGGTCCCAGGGGTTGAAGGTGGTGGCCGCACAGGTCTCCGTCAGGCCGTAGCCCTCCAGCACGGTGAAGCCGATGCCCCGGTAGAAGTGGCCCAGCCGGGCGCCGAGCGGTGCGCCGCCGGAGATGGCGTGGGTGGCACGGCCGCCGAGCACGTCCCGCAGCTTGCTGTAGACGAGCCGGTCGAAGACCTTGTGCTTGAACTTGAGCCCGAACGAAGGACCGCCCGGGGCGTCCAGCGCCTTGCTGTACGCGATGGCGACGTCGGCGGCCTTGTCGAAGATCTTGCCCTTGCCGTCGGCCTGGGCCTTCGCCCGCGCCGAGTTGAAGACCTTCTCGAAGACGCGCGGCACGCCCAGCACCAACGTGGGCCGGAACGCGCCGAGTTCCTCGGTGAGTGACTTCACGTCCGGCACATGCCCGATCTTGATCGGCGCCAGCACCGCACAGATCTCCACCAGCCGTCCGAAGACATGCGCCTCCGGGAGGAAGAGCAGTACCGAACCCTCACCGGTGTTGAAGATCGGCTTGAGCCGGGCCACCGCGTTGCCGCACTCGGCGAAGAAGCTGCGGTGCGAGAGCACGCACCCCTTGGGACGGCCAGTCGTACCGGAGGTGTAGACGATGGTGGCGGGGGAGTCGGCGTTGGCAAGCGAGGAGCGCTCGTCCACCACCTCGTCCGGAAGCTCCGCGCCCAGCTTCCGCAGTGCCTCGATGGCGTCGCCCTCGATCCGCCAGACGTGCTGAAGACCGGGCAGGGCGTCCCGTACGGCCTCGACGGCGGCCTCGTGCACCCCCGTCTCGACCAGGGCGGCGACCGCGCCCGAGTCGCTGAGGATCCACTGGACCTGCTCCGGTGAACTCGTCTCGTACACCGGCACGGTGATGCCGCCCGCGCTCCAGATGGCGAAGTCGAGCAGCGTCCACTCGTAGCGGGTGCGCGACATGAGGCCGACCCGGTCGCCGGGCGAGACGCCCGCGGCGATCAAGCCCTTGGCGGCGGCGCGCACCTCTGCGAGGAACTCTCTCGCGGTGACGTCCTCCCACCGACCGTTGACCTTGCGGCCGACCACAGCGACATCCGGGTGCTGTGCGGCATTGCGTCGGATGAGATCCGTCAGATTCCCGTCGGACGGAACCTCGTAAAGGGCCGGAAGGCTGAACTCGCGCAAGACTGCTGCTCCTCGTGGGGGCGCCGGCGCCGCTACAGGGCATGGGGGTGGGGGAGAGAGGTTGGACGGCCCGGACGTTACTCGCGGGTATGGCTTCCGGGATAGGGGTTTGTGCTCAGATGTTTGATGCGTCACACACCGCCCTCGTGCAGTCCGCAGACTAATCGACTGAAGCCACGACCCGAAAGTAACCGCAGGTAGACGCGGGTCAGCGCAGTCCGATCACCTTACGGACGGCTGGCTGTAGGTCTTAGGGTGACACGCATGCGAGTCCACGTGGTGAGCGACGTGCACGGCAACAGTGAGGACCTCGAAAAGGCGGGCGACGGTGCCGACGCCCTGCTCTGTCTGGGTGACCTCGTCCTCTTCCTCGACTACGCCGACCACTCCCGCGGGATCTTCCCCGATCTCTTCGGCGTCGAGAACGCCGACCGCCTCGTCGAGCTGCGCACCGCCCGCCGGTTCGAGGAGGCCCGCGAGCTCGGCGACCGGCTGTGGGACGGGCTCGACCGCCGCGCGGCCATCGAGTCCGCCGTCCGCCGGCAGTACGCCGAACTTTTCGCCGCGTTCCCCACTCCGACGTATGCCACATACGGCAACGTCGACATTCCGTCGCTGTGGTCGGAGTACACCCGGCCCGGCACCACCGTCCTCGACGGGGAGCGCGTCGAGATCGGCGGCCTCGTCTTCGGCTTCGTGGGCGGCGGACTGCGCACCCCGATGCGCACGCCGTACGAGATCGACGACGAGACCTACGCCGCCAAGATCGCGGGACTCGGCGAGGTCGACGTCCTGTGCACCCACATCCCGCCGGAGGTCCCCGAGCTCTGCTACGACACCGTCGCCCGCCGCTTCGAGCGCGGCAGTGCGGCGCTCCTGGAGGCGATTCATACCGTCCGGCCCAAGTACGCCCTCTTCGGCCATGTCCATCAGCCACTCGCCCGCCGTATGCGAATCGGCGCCACCGAGTGCGTCAATGTCGGACACTTCGCCTCGACAGGGGCCCCCTGGAGCCTGGAGTGGTGACCCGCGCGCGGTAGCCTTCAGCGGCAGACATCCCATGCGGCGGACCGGTACGGAGGAGCCACGGCGATGGCGGAACACACCAGCTCGAGCATCACGATCGAGGCGGCACCGGCCGACGTCATGGAGGTGATCGCCGACTTCGACCGCTACCCGGAATGGTCCGGAGAGGTGAAGGAGGCCGACATCCTCACCAAGGACGACTGGGGCCGCGCCGAGCAGGTGCGGATGGTGCTCGACGCCGGGGCGATCAAGGACGACTACACCCTCGCCTACAGCTGGACCGGCGCCGACCAGGTCAGTTGGTCCCTGGTCAAGTCCCAGATGCTGCGCGCCCTCGACGGCTCCTACCGCCTCGCCGCCCGCGACGGCGGCCGGCGCACCGAGGTGACGTACCAGCTCACGGTCGACGTCAAGATCCCCATGCTGGGCATGATCAAGCGCAAGGCCGAAAAGGTCATCATCGACCGCGCCCTGGCGGGCCTCAAGAAGCGCGTAGAAGGCGCCTGAGCCCACCCCGTCCGGGGTTCGCCGCCGAGTCCGGGCCTCGCCCCGTCCCCCGGCACGCCTTCCAGGCGTGTCCTCGAACGCCGGACGGGCCGGATCGCCCCGGCAACCACCACCCACGGACCCCGCGCCCCCATCCGCCCCGCGAGGTACGCTCCGGCCGGTGCGGATCATTCGGATGCCGCGCCGCGAACACCACGAACCCACGCATCACCCCCGCCGGAGGCTCCCTCATGCGTACGGTCCTCGTCACCGGTACCGGCGGCGCGGGCCGCACCACGGTCGCCGCCGCGACCGCCCTCGCCGCCGCCCATGAGGGGAAGCGGGCGTTGCTGCTCACCGCCGACCCGGACGGCACCCCCGAGGCCCTGCTCGGCATCGGGCCACTGCGCTCCGCCCCGGGCCGGGGGCCCGAGCAGCTGCCGTGGTCGGTGCCCGTGGAGCTCACCCCAGGTCTGTGGGCCGCCCGGATCGTCACGGACGAGTGGTTCCGCGCCGAGCTGGTCGCCCTCCAGGAGCGTGGCCGGGCCGCGCTCGACATGCTCGGCGCGACCCCGCTCGACGGCGAGGAGCTGACCGCCCTCCCCGGTATGGAGTCCATCGCGCTGCTGCGCGCCCTGCGCGCCGCGCAGACCGCCCCTCCCGGTACCGGCTGGGACGTCCTGGTCGTCGATATGCCGCCCGCGCCGGAGACCGTCGCGATCCTCGCCCTGCCCGAGCAGCTGCGCCGCTGTCTGCGGCGGCTGCTGCCGGCCGAGCGGCAGGCGGCGCGTGCGCTGCGGCCGATGCTGGCCCAGCTGGCGGGGGTGCCGATGCCCGCGCAGAAGCTGTACGAAACGGCCGAGCGCTGGCAGCGGGAGCTGGCCGGGGTGCAGGGTGTGATCGACTCGGAGGCCACGACGGTACGGCTGGTCGTCGAACCCGGCCCGGTGGCCGACCGCGCGCTGCGTACCGCCCGTGCCGGGCTGGCGCTGCACGGTTGCCGCGTCGAGGCGGTGATCGCGAACCGGCTGCTGCCCACCGGCACCGCCGACGCGTGGCTGGCCGGCCTCTCCGGGCAGCAGCAGGCCGCGCTCAAGGAGCTGTACGAGCAGTGGGCGCCCGCCGTCCCGGTCCGGGAGGTGCCCCATCTGGGCCGCGAGCCGCACGGGGTGGGAGACCCCCACGGCGCGAAAGACCCCCTGGGCCCGCAGGGCCCCCGGAACCCGCAGGACCCGCAGGACCCGCAGGACCCGCAGGACCCCCAGGACGCGCAGGGCCGGCAGGACCCGCAGGACCCCCAGGGCCCCACAGTCCCCCGCCCCACCGCCGGCCTGGCCGCGCTCGCCGGGGCCGTCGGGGCGCCCGACGCGCGCCCGGACCGTCCGGCCGCCGACCCCTGGAGCGTCGAGGACCGGCTGGCGGAGGACGGGGTGTTGCTGTGGCGGCTGCCGCTGCCCGGTGCCCACCGCGACGCGCTCGGCCTGGTGCGCCGTGGCGATGAACTGATCGTCACGGTCGGCCCGTTCCACCGGGTGCTGCCGCTGCCGTCCGCGCTGCGCCGCTGTACCGTCTCCGGTGCCGGGCTGCGCGACGGCCGGCTGCAGGTCCGCTTCACGCCCGACCCGGACCTGTGGCCCAAGAGGCTCTGACCTACCCGCCAACCCCCGTCCGGTCACGGCCTCTGACCTCGCCCCCTCATTCCGGTAACGTCGATGACAAGACCGGATGAACGCACCCCGGCAGCCCGCACCGCATCCCCGCCGCAGGAGTTGTTCGCCATGAGCGATGCCACCGAGCGTCCCGCAGACACCCCGGTCGACGACATCCCGATCACCGACGACGTGCCGGTCACCGAGATGGACCCGGACGCCTGGGAGCGGGCGTGCGCCGAGGATCTGGCCGAGGAGAGGGCCCGGCGGGCCCGGGAGGCGGCCGGGGCGGCCGAAGAGCCGGGCAGCGCCGGGGAGGAGTTCCGCAAGCTGGCCGACGCCATCGCGGACAAGGTCGCCGGGCTGCGGGCGCCGATCGCCGGGACGGCGGTGCAGGGCGCCGTACAACAGTTGATCGCACAGGCGAAAGCGGCCGTCGAACCGGTCATAGAGCGCAATCCCGATGTATTCGAGCATCTTGTCGGCGCCGGTACGGAGCTGCTCGCGGCCTATCATGCCGCCGTATCAGGGCAGGAGCAGCGCTGGACCCAAAGCGGCGAAACGGGCAGGAGGGGTCAGGGTGGCGAAGGCAAGGGTTCGAGCAGTGAACACATCGACCTCGACTGAGGGCTACCTCCGGTACCGTTAGCCCCGGCGGGGTTCGACCAAATAACTGAGGGACTCATGGGACTCACCATCGGCGTCGATATCGGCGGCACGAAAATCGCGGCCGGCGTGGTCGACGAAGAGGGCTCGATTCTCGAGACAAGCCAGGTTTCGACCCCGCTGACTCCCGAGGGGGTCGTCGACGCCATCGCGGCTGCCGTGCGCAAGGTCAGCGTCGGCCATGACGTCGAGGCGGTCGGCATCGGCGCGGCCGGTTATGTCGACGACAAGCGGGCCACCGTTCTCTTCGCACCCAACATCAACTGGCGGCACGAGGCGCTGAAGGACAAGGTCGAGCAGCGCGTCGGGCTGCCCGTGGTGGTGGAGAACGACGCGAACGCCGCCGCGTGGGGCGAGTACCGCTTCGGCGCCGGCGTCGGCCATGACGACGTCGTGTGCATCACGCTCGGCACCGGTCTGGGCGGCGGCATCATCATCGGCGGCAAGCTGCACCGCGGCCGCTTCGGCGTGGCGGCCGAGTTCGGCCACATAAGGGTCGTGCCGGACGGTCTGCTGTGCGGCTGCGGCAGCCAGGGCTGCTGGGAGCAGTACGCCTCCGGGCGCGCCCTCGTCCGCTACGCCAAGCAGCGCGCCGCGGCCACCCCGGAGAGCGCGGAGGTGCTCCTCGGTCTGGGTGACGGGACCCCCGAGGGCATCGAGGGCAAGCACATCAGCGACGCCGCCCGCCGGGGCGACGCGGTCGCCATCGACTCCTTCCGTGAGCTGGCCCGCTGGGCCGGGGCCGGGCTGGCCGACCTGGCCTCGCTCTTCGACCCCTCGGCGTTCATCGTCGGCGGCGGGGTCTCCGACGAGGGCGATCTCGTCCTGGACCCGATCCGCAAGTCCTTCCGCCGCTGGCTCGTCGGCAATCAGTGGCGTCCGCACGCCCAGGTGCTCGCCGCCCAGCTCGGCGGCAAGGCCGGGCTCGTCGGCGCCGCCGACCTGGCCCGTCAGGGCTGAGCCGGAGAGGGGGCGTCGTCGTGCCGCCGGCGGACCTGCCCGGCTCGAGCACCGGCCCGGACGCGGCCGTGGTGCGGGTGCTCAGCTACAACATCCGCTCGATGCGCGACGACCGTGAGGCGCTGGCCCGGGTGATCCGGGCCTGCGCCCCCGACGTGGTCTGCCTCCAGGAGGCGCCGCGCTTCTTCCGCTGGCGCAAGGCCGCCGCCTGGCTGGCCCGGGAGACCGGGCTCGTCTACACCACGGGCGGCGCCACCGCCACGGGCCCGATGATCCTCACCTCGCTGCGCGCCCAGGTGGAGCGGACCGAGGACATTCTGCTGCCGCGCGTCCCCGGGCTGCACCGGCGCGGATTCGCGACCGCCGTGCTGCGGTTCGGCGGCGGCCACCGGGACACGGACCCCACGGGGGCGGCCAATGCGACCAACGGCATCCGGCTGGGCGTGATCAGCTGCCATTTGAGCCTGGCGGCGGCCGAGCGCTACGACCAGGCCGGGATGCTGCTGGACCGGCTGGCCGCGATGGACGTCCCGTACGCCGTCGCGGCCGGTGACATCAACGACCGGCCGGACGGCCGTGCCTTCCGCCGGATCGCCGGGCGGCTGCGCGACGGCTGGGCCACCGAGCCGTGGGGGAGCGAGGCCACCTCGACGCCGAAGGATCCGCATCAGCGCATCGACGCGCTCTTCGCCTCCGAGGGCGTCGAGATCATCGGCTGTGGGGTCCCGGTGGGGCTGCCGGGCGTCACCGACGCCGATCTGACGGCGGCCACGGACCATCTCCCGGTCCTGGCCGCGCTCCGCCTCCCGCGCGTCGCCCCGGCCTGAGCCCACGACTCACGAGGACAACAAGAACAGCGCCCTGGCCTGAGCCCACGACTCACGAGGACAACAAGAACAGCGCCCCGGCTTGAGCCCACGACTCACGAGGACAACAAGAACAGCGCCCCGGCTTGAGCCCACGACTCACGAGGACAACAAGAACAGCGCCCCGGCTTGAGCCCACGAC
>NZ_JBEXHC010000005.1:217364-319994 GCF_040607655.1 Streptomyces sp. NPDC005266 | reverse complement strand
CGACCCACGAGGCCAACAAGAACAGCAGGGCCCGGAAACGACAACTGGCTCAGACGACGGCGCCGCGCCCCGGGTCCTCGTCCTCCTCCTCGTCGCTGTCCTTCATCCGCAGCACCAGCGTGACGAAGCCGCCCAGGAAGCCGCCGACGCCCAGGGTGGTGATCCACCACACCAGCTCCACCTGGAACAGCACCACGCCGAGCAGCAGCAGCGGACCGCCGAGCACGCCCAGCCAGGCGAAGCGGGACGTGGTGTCCGCCTCGGGCAGCGGCGGCGGCTCCGGCGGGATGAAGTGGCCCTCGTCGGTCTCGTCGGACTCGTCGTCGGAGGGTTCGTGGGCCTCCCAGTCGCGGGGGCCGACGCCCGGTGCGTAGACGATGAAGCTGCCGATCGGCTTGTCGGGCTTGGCGAGCCCGCCGGACGCCGATTCACCGACTGCGTCGGCCGCCTCAGCCTTGCCGTCGTCGGCCCCCTCGCCCCGCTCGGCCGTCTTGCCTTCGGCAACGGCGTCGAGGCCGCCGTCCGCCTCCGGCGAGGGGCGGTCGCGGCCCCACTCCTCGGTGAGGTTCTCGGCTGCGGGCCAGCGCTCCGCGCCCGGGGGGTCCGGCGGCTCCTCGCCGTACGCAGCGACGATCTCGGCGAACGCGGCCTCGTCATCGCGCCGCGCGTCCGCCTCGTTCTCGTTCGAATCGCGCTCAGCCACTGGCCGTCGCCCCCTCCTTCCCGCTGTCCTTCCCGGGATCGGTCCCCGTGTCCTCTCCCTTACCCGTCGTCAGCCGGGTGATGAACGTGTCCGTCTCCGCGAAGACGAACTCGGCGTCGTGGTCGAGCGTCGCCACGTGGTAGCTGCGCCCCAGCAGCTTCTCGGTGACGTCCCGCGAGGACACCTGGCTCAGGATGCGCTCGGAGTCGGCCGGCGGCACCACATGGTCCTGCGGGCTGTGCATCACCAGCAGCGGCTGGGTGACCTGCGGCAGTTCGGCGTCGACCACCCGGAAGAACCGGCGCAGCGAATGCACGGCGTGCAGCGGCACCCGCTCGTAGCCCGTCTCCTCCGCCCCCGGCTTGGCGATGTCGCTCACGATGCCCTTGACGGAGGGCACCAGATGACGCACGACGGGCAGCGCGGCGGCCACCCGGTCGTGCACTTTGTTGGCCGGGTTGACCAGGGCGAGGCCGCTGATCGCCGAGCCGTGCTGGGCGGCCAGCCGCAGCGCGAGCGCGCCGCCCATGGACAGACCGCAGACGAAGACCCGCTCGCAGCGCTCGCCGAGCGCGCGCAACTCCCGGTCGACCTCCGCGTACCAGTCCTGCCAGCCGGTGACGGCGAGATCCTGCCACCGCGTGCCATGGCCGGGAAGCAGCGGCAGGGAGACGGTCAGACCGCGCGCCGCCAGATGGTCGGCCCAGGGGCGCACCGACTGGGGGGAACCGGTGAAGCCGTGACAGACGAGGACGCCGATCTCTCCGCCGTCGTGGCGGAACGGCTCGGCTCCGGGAAGCAGCGGCACCACGGATCTCCGTTCGGTGGTGAAGCGGGCATCGGGCTCCTCAGCGTACGCGGCGCGCCGCATGCCGGGTAGGCAGGTTAAGGTCTCCTCGTCGGATACAGGAGGTCCTCGGTTGTTCTACGGCGCAATGAAGCTGTCGGTGGGCGGTACGTTGAAGCTCGCCTTCCGGCCCTGGGTGGAGGGGCTGGAGCACATCCCTGCCGAGGGGCCGGCCATTCTCGCGAGCAACCACCTCTCCTTCTCCGACTCGTTCTTCCTGCCCGCGATGCTCGACCGGAAGGTCACCTTCATCGCCAAGCAGGAGTACTTCACCACCCCGGGGGTCAAGGGGCGTTTGACGGCGGCCTTCTTCAAGGGCGTCGGACAGCTCCCGGTGGACCGCTCGGGCTCGCGCGGCGCGGGCGAGGCGGCGATCAAGGCCGGTATCGAGGTGATCAAGCGCGGTGAGCTCTTCGGGATCTACCCCGAGGGCACCCGCTCCCCGGACGGCCGGCTCTACCGGGGCAAGCCGGGCGGTCTGGCCCGGGTCGCGCTGGCGACGGGCGCTCCGGTGATCCCGGTGGCGATGATCGACACCGAGAAGATCCAGCCGCCCGGCAAGATCGTGCCGAAGCTGATGCGGCCCGGCATCCGGATCGGCAAGCCGCTGGACTTCAGCCGTTACCACGGCATGGACGGCGACCGCTTCATCCTGCGCTCGGTGACCGACGAGGTGATGTACGAGATCATGAAGCTCTCCGGTCAGGAGTACGTCGACATCTACGCGACCGCAGCCAAGCAGCAGATCGCGGAGGCGGAGGCGGTCCGGAAGCAGACCGAGAAGGCCGAGAGGGAGAAGGACAAGCACAAGGCCGGGGCGTAGACGCGACCCGGCGCCGGGGGTGGGGGGAAGTGGCCCAGCAGCAGGCCAAGCGCGAACGTTCCGGACGTGAGCGCGTCGGACGCGAGCGAGCCGGACGTGAGCGCGCCGGACGCGAGAACGTCGGACGTGAGCGCGCCGGACGCGAGAACGCCGTACGCATGTCCGTCGAGCAGCCGCTGTGGCAGGCGCTGACCGCGTACCGCGTGCTCACGCTGCTGTACGCGCTCAGCCTCTACGTCTACGCCTTCGGCGACTACCACCACCCGCTGGGCGCCGGCGCCTATATGGCCGTGCTGACGGTGTGGACGGCGCTGACCTTCCGCATGGTCTCCTCGGCCGAGCGCTGCACCCGGCGGTTCCTGGTCGGCGACCTCTCCATCGCGGTGACCGGCATTCTGCTCACCCCGCTCGTCGACACCCATGACCGGATCGCCGACGGCACGCCCACCCTGCCCTCCATATGGACGGCGGGCGCGGTCCTCGGCTTCGCCATCAAGGGCGGCTGGCGCTGGGCCGCGTGGGCCTCCACCGTCGTCTGCGCGGCCAACATCGTCGAGCGCGGCGGCTTCGCCCAGGACGTCGTCCACATGCTGATGCTGGTCTGGGTGGCGAGTGTGGCCATCGGCTATGTGGTCGAGGTGGCCCGCGCCAGTGAGCGCACCCTCGCCCGCGCGCTGCGCATCGAGGCGGCGACCCGCGAACGCGAGCGGCTGGCTCGCGACATCCACGACAGCGTGCTCCAGGTGCTCGCCATGGTGCAGCGGCGGGGTGCCGCGATCGGCGGCGAGGCGGCCGAACTGGGCCGGATGGCGGGCGAGCAGGAGATCGCGCTGCGCACGCTGGTCTCCAGCGGCCTGGTGACCCCGCCGCGGGGGGCGGCGGACGTGGACGCCCGAACGGACATCCCGGACACGCCCGCGGCCACGGCGACCCCGGCGACCACGGCGGCACCGCCCGGACCGCTCGTCCCGGCGGACCCGGAGGAGACCGGCGGCGGGCCCTGCGATCTGCGCGCCCTGCTGGCGCCGCACGCCGGATCCCGCGTCACCCTGTCCGAACCGGGCGCCCCGGTGGTCCTCCCGGCGGGCGCCGCCGGGGAGTTGGCCGCCGCCGTCGGCGCCGCGCTGGACAATGTACGGATCCACGCGGGCGACGACGCCCACGCCTGGATCCTGGTGGAGGACGAGCCGGACGCGGTGATGGTGACCGTACGGGACGACGGCCCCGGCATCCCCGAGGGCCGGCTCGCGGACGCCGAGGCGGAGGGGCGTCTCGGGGTGGCCCTGTCCATTCGGGGGCGGCTGCGCGACCTCGGCGGCAGCGCCGAGTGGATCTCCGCGCCCGGCCAGGGCACCGAGGTGGAGCTGATGGTGCCCAGGGCAGCGCCCGGGCCAAAGGCTCCCAAGGCCCTGATGAACAGCACGAAGGACAAGGGGGAGACGACACGATGATGGAGCCCGAGCCCGAGCGCCACGACGGTCGCCCGGTGACGGTGATGGTGGTCGACGACCACCCCATGTGGCGTGACGCCGTGGCCCGCGATCTGTCCGAGGCCGGATTCGATGTGGTGGCCACGGCGGGGGACGGGCCGCAGGCCGTCCGCCGGGCCAAGGCCACCGAACCCGATGTGCTGGTGCTCGATCTCAACCTCCCCGGCTTGCCCGGGGTCGAGGTGTGCAAGGAGGTCGTCGGCTCCCACCCCGAGCCGCGGGTGCTGGTGCTCTCCGCGAGCGGTGAGCACGCGGACGTCCTGGAGGCGGTCAAGTCCGGCGCCACCGGCTATTTGCTGAAGTCGGCCAGCACCGAGGAGCTGCTGGACGCGGTGCGCCGCACGGCGGCCGGCGATCCGGTCTTCACTCCGGGTCTCGCGGGCCTGGTGCTCGGCGAGTACCGGCGGCTGGCGGGCGAGCCCGCCCCCACCGCCGTCGACCAGCCCGCCGCTCCCCAGCTCACCGAGCGCGAGACGGAGGTGCTGCGGCTGGTGGCCAAGGGGCTGTCGTACAAGCAGATCGCCGAGCGGCTGGTCATCTCCCATCGCACGGTGCAGAACCATGTGCAGAACACCCTCGGCAAGCTCCAGCTGCACAACCGCGTGGAGCTGGTGCGCTACGCGATCGAGCGCGGCCTGGACGACGTCTGAGACCGGGCGGTGAGGTTTGGGCATCGCCTCACCCCTCGTAAGAGTGAAGTTCAAAAACAACTCCCTTGGCGTGGACGGGAATCGACCGACACCCCATCCCCTGTGACCTGGATCACCGTTAGCGTGGCCCCGTGCCGGGCCCAATCACGGGATTTCACGGGAGAAGGGAAGAAACGATGCGGGTCGGAGTGCTGACCGGTGGCGGTGACTGCCCCGGGCTCAACGCGGTCATCCGCGCCGTGGTGCGCAAGGGCGTACAGGAATACGGCTATGACTTCGTCGGCTTCCGGGACGGCTGGCGCGGTCCTCTCGAGAACGACACCGTTCCCCTCGACATCCGCGCGGTGCGCGGCATCCTGCCGCGCGGCGGCACCATCCTCGGATCGTCCCGTACCAACCCCCTCAAGAGCGAGGACGGCATCCGCCGGGTCAAGGAGAGCATCGCCAAGCACGAGGTCGACGCGCTGATCGCGATCGGCGGCGAGGACACGCTCGGCGTCGCCGCCCGGCTCTCGGGCGACTACGGCATCCGCTGCGTCGGCGTCCCCAAGACCATCGACAACGACCTGTCCGCCACCGACTACACCTTCGGTTTCGACACCGCCGTCAACATCGCCACCGAGGCCATCGACCGGCTCCACACCACCGCCGAATCGCATATGCGCGTCCTCGTCGTCGAGGTGATGGGCCGTCACGCGGGCTGGATCGCCCTCCACTCGGGGCTCGCGGGCGGCGCCAACGTCATCCTCATCCCCGAGCAGCGCTTCGACGTCGACCAGATCTGTGCCTGGATCGAGTCCCGCTTCAAGATCCGGTACGCCCCGATCGTGGTCGTCGCCGAGGGCGCGATGCCCAAGGACGGCGACATGGTCCTCAAGGACCAGTCGCTGGACTCCTTCGGCCATGTCCGGCTCTCCGGGGTCGGCGAGTGGCTGGCCAAGGAGATCGAGAAGCGCACCGGCAAGGAGGCCCGCACCACCGTCCTCGGCCATGTCCAGCGCGGCGGCACGCCCAGCGCCTTCGACCGCTGGCTGGCCACCCGCTTCGGGCTGCACGCCATCGACGCGGTCCGGGACGAGGACTTCGGGAAGATGGTGGCGCTGCGCGGCACCGACGTCATCCGGGTCCCGCTCGCCGAGGCGACCGCACGCCTCAAGACCGTCGACCCCTCGCTCTATGCCGAGGCCGAAGTCTTCTTCGGCTGACGCCGTCTGGGTGCAGTACGGCGATGGGCCGGGCGCGCTTCCTCCCGCGCGTCCGGCCCATCGCCACGTCCGGCCTTGGGCCAGTCCGCCCTTGGACCTGTCCGCCCTTGGGCCTGTCCGCCCTTGGGCCTGTCCGCCCTTGGGCCTGTCCGGCCTTGGGCCTGTCCGCCTTTGGATCAGTCCGCCCTTGGGCCAGTCCGCCCTTGGGCCAGTCCGCCCTTGGGCCAGTCCGTCCTCGGGCCAGTCCGTCCTCGGATCAGTCCGCCCTCGGATCAGTCCGCCCTCGGGCCAGTCCGCCCTCGGACCAGGACGGTCAGACCAGGACGGCCGCCAGCAACTCCGCCACCAGCGCCGAGCCGTTCAGCGACAACACCGACTCCGGATGGAACTGCACCCCGGCGAAGCCCGGCCCGCGCAGCGCGTGCACATCGCCGGTCACCGGGTCCCGGCTCAGCTCCACCCGGTGCATCGCCAGTTCCGTCTCCGCCGCCACCTCACACCGCGCGGTGAAGGTGTTGTAGAAGCCGACCGTTTCCTCGCGCCCGAAGAAGCCGATCCGCTCCTGGGCGCCCTGGAACGGCACGTCCTTCCGGGCGATCGCCAGCCCCAGCTCGGCCGCGATCAGCTCGTGCCCCAGACACACCCCCAGCAGCCCATGCCGGTGCCCGGCCAGCAGATCCGCGGCCAGCCTGCGCAGAAAGCGCATCTTCGGGTCGGCCGTGTCATTCGGGTCGCCCGGCCCCGGGCCGAGCACCACCGGCCCCTCGTGCGCCAGCGCCGCCTCCCGCACCCCCGGCTCGTCGTACCGCCGCACCGTCACGGTCAGCCCCGAGGTGCGCAGCAGATGCGCGAGCATCGCCGTGAAGGTGTCCTCGGCGTCGATCACCAGCGCCTCCCCGGACAGTCCGCCGATCGCCGGCTCCTGCGCCGTCTGCATCCGCAGCCAGAACGGCGCCAGATCCGCCCGCCGCGCGTCCAGCGCCGCCCGCACCCCCGGATCGTCCGCGAGCCGCGGCTGCTCCTGTGGCGCCTCCTCCCGCACGGGCGCCGGCCGCACCCCGAGCGCGGTGAGCACCCCGGCCGCCTTCGCATGCGTCTCGGCGACCTCGCCGCGCGGATCCGAGTGGCGCACCAGCGTCGCCCCGACCGGCACCCGCAGCGAGCCGTCGCCGTCGATGTCGGCCGTGCGGATCAGGATCGGCGAGTCCAGCGTCTGCGCACCGCCGCCGTCCCGCCCGATCAGCGCCAGCGCCCCCGCGTAGTAGCCACGCCCGGCGGGCTCATAGCGCTCGATCACCCGGCAGGCGTTCTGCACGGGCGAGCCCGTCACCGTCGCCGCGAACATCGTCTCCCGCAGCACCTCCCGCACATCCAGCGAGGAGCGGCCGCGCAGCTCGTACTCGGTGTGCGCGAGGTGCGCCATCTCCCGCAGCCGGGGCCCGATCACCACACCGCCCATGTCGCCGACGGTGCACATCATCTTCAGCTCCTCGTCCACGACCATGGACAGCTCCTCCACCTCCTTGCGGTCGTGCAGGAACTCCAGCAGCCCTTCCGCCCTGGCGCCGTCCTTGGGGTAGCGGTACGTCCCGCTGATCGGGTTCATCACGACCGTCCCGCCCGCCGGTCTCCCATCACCCTCGAACGAGAGCGCTTCGCGCTCGCCCGTCCCACCCGTCATCCGCACATGCACCTCGGGGCTGGCCCCCACCAGCGTCCGCCCGTCCGCCAGCCGCACCACGTACGTCCAGTACGCGCCCCGCTCCCCGGCCAGCAGCCGCCGGAAGAGCGCGAGCGCGTCGGTACGCGCGAAGCCCGGGATCTGCCCGGTGAAGGTCCTCCGGATGACGAAATTGGCCCCCTCACCGGTGCCGATCTCGTCCTCGATGACCCGGCCCACGATCTCGGCGTACGCGTCGTCGTCCACGTCGAAGGCCCCGCCCTCCACCGCCACGTCATGCGCGGGCAGCGCCTCCAGTACCTCGGCGAGCGGCAGCTCGTACGACTCCTCCGGCCGCAGCACGGCCAGCGGCGTCCCGTCGTCCCGTACGTCGAAGCCCCGCTCCCGGATCTGCCGGAACGGCACAAGCGCCAGGGCGTCGCTCACCGCCTTGTTGCTTTCGGGCGCCCCGGTCGGCAGCGCGATATCGGTCAGGCGGTCCTCCTCGGTGACCGGCCCGACCAGCACCTCGACGGTGTCCGGCGCGTGCCCGGGGGTACGGCGGTGCAGCAGGGCGAAGGGCGGGGCGTCGTCGGAGAGCAGACGTGCGATGACGGCGGATGTGTCTGGGGGCGTCTCGTTTCGCATTGCGGTGGGTTCCTTCCGGAAGGAGGAACGGCCCGCGCAAACGCCGAAGGCCGCCCCTCGGGCGGCCTTCGCGAGATCTATGAGTGCGCGCGATTCAGTGGGCCGCCGGATGAGCGGTCCACCACCAGGTCATGGTCAGTCGCGCGAACATGCCTGGAACCATACCTCAGCCCCTGGATGTGTGGCTCAGTCGAGTGAGCCGGGGTCGGCGATCCAGCGCGTCGGCTGCTCCGTGATGTCTGCGAGCGTGTCCAAGTCCCTGTCGTAATGGAGCAGGATCAGCCCGCAGAGTTCCGCGACCGCTGCAGTTAGGAGATCGACAGGACCAGCACTACGGTGTGTGCCTCGCCGCAACATCAGCATCTGTACCGTCGCGGCTCGATCGGCGACCTGATCAGGCAACGGCACCCATGGGAACTTGTCGAGCTGGACCTGCAGGTCATTGCCGTGACGGACGGACCGGGCCGAGTAGAGCACCTCCAGCCGGGTGTAGTCGCACATGTGCACACGGCCAGCAGCCACGACCGAATCCCAGTCGTGCGCGGCCTTGTGGTGCAGGCGGTGGAAGGCTGAGGTGTCGATTAAGAAACGCTCGTTGTTCACGCTGCTCCACGTGCGGCGTCCGGCCGCTCTTCGAACGCGCCCTCGGCACTCATCTCACGAATCCGTTGAAGCGCTGCGCTCCTGCTCTCGCTCGCCGCTGCCTCGACGGCCTCCTCTATGGGCAGGTGGGCGCCATGCTGCTCGTTGTAGTCGAGCGCGTCACGCACGGCCTGCTCCTTGGCTAGCCGGAGCACGGATAGCACCGTGTGCTCGGGGCTGTAGCCAGACACCCGCGCCGCCAGAATCTTTAGCCACTCATCGTCCACGTGAATGCTGATGTGGGCCATGCCGCACCACCTCCCGAGCTGTACGCCCAGTATGCCGGAATTCCCTTGTGCCAGGGGGCGGGAGCTGACCTGATCGTCGGCTCAGCCTTTCCAGGGCTTGTCGGCCAGGGGGGTGCGGACCCACCCGACGTCTCCGGTGTTCTCGTCCACCTCCAGGACCAGCGTCTGGCCACCGGGCCGCTCGGCAGCCCTCACCATCGCGCGCACCAGGTGCTCGGCGAGATCGGGGCCTTCGTGCGGCACGCCGGGCGGTACGTCCTGACGCACTTCGTCACCGTTGTTGAGGGTCAGGATCAGGTGCTGGGGCGTTTTCTGGTCCCACCTGACCTGCTCGACGGTGTCGGCGCGCACCATCCGGCTGCCGGACGTGTCGCTGTTCACCCGCACCCATACGTCGTACGTCGTCATGGAATCAGCGTAGGTGCCGGGCGCCCGCGGGGCGGGATATGCCCAAAGGGTGCCGATGTCGGACTCAACCGCTCTTGTGCGACGGCCTGACCTCGCATTTTGCGATGCCGCTGACGGAGGCTAACTTACGGGGGCGCGCATCCCGTTGATGCGCGAAACACACCACAGCACGGGGGAATTCATCGTGTCCACGCGCACGCTCAGCCGTCAGACCAAGGCCCGGATCATCGCGATCCCGCTGGCCCTCATCATCGCCGGCGTCTGGTACTACACGAGCCGCGGCAACACCACCGGCCCCGAGCACAAGGACACCACCAGCGCGGCCGTCGCCGATGTCGGCGACTGCATGCAGAACAAGGGCTCCGAGAGCGCCCCGGACCTCTCCATCGTCGACTGCGGTGCCAGTACGGCGGACTACAAGGTGAAGGAACGGTACGCCCTTGACCACACCTGCGACGACGGAGACAGCCAATACCAGGTGACCCGCAGGGGCAGGGCGCAGTTCACCCTCTGCATGGAGAAGCTCGGCCAGTAGGACGAGACGGGGGGGGCGCGGCGCAGGCGCCGCGCCCCCTGCGTCCGACCGTCCCCAGCGCTCCGCCCTCGCGTACGGCCTCGGTGCAACGGAGCAGCCATGAGTGCTAAGCGCATGATCTTGAACCCGAGCGGGCCCCGGTGTGGGGCCCGCTTCGCGCTTGTGGGCGGTCAGTCTCCGCGTGGGGCGTACATGATCACCGCCATGCCCGCCAGGCAGATCGCGGCGCCTATGACGTCGAACCGGTCGGGGCGGTAGCCGTCGACGATCATGCCCCAGGCGATCGATCCGGCGACGAAGATGCCGCCGTAGGCGGCCAGGATGCGGCCGAAGTTGTCATCCGACTGGAAGGTGGCCACCACTCCGTACAGGCCGAGCGCGATAACGCCGGCGCCGATCCAGATCCAGCCGCGGTGTTCGCGGATGCCCTGCCAGACCAGCCAGGCACCCCCGATCTCGAACAGGGCGGCGACGACGAACAGGGCGACGGAGCGGGCGACGAGCACAGCGGGTCCTTCAAGCAGGCCAGGGCAGGCAGGAGGCGGGCGGGGTCGGGACGGGGCAGGCGGCGTCGGCGAACAGCTCGGCCAGCAGGCCGGCTCCCTCGGCCGGGGCGCGCACCTCCAAGTGGAGGTCAGGGCCGTCGATGTGGAGACGGAAGTCGAAGAACGCGCAGCAGCCTTGCTCGGCCGCCGCCAGTTCGGCGACCGCCGCCGTGCGCGAGGCCGGCAGTGTCAGGCGCAGCCCTTCGGGGATCTCGCGGCGGCGGACGCCGGTAAGGGCTTGGCGCCAGGCCGCGACGCGCTCGGCCATCCGCTCGCCGGTCAGCGAGCACGCTACCGGGGCCGTGCGCCACCGTTCGGCCTCTTCCCCGGCCGTATGGCGGCTGGGGGCCAGCGCCACATCCACCGGTCCCGGGCCTGGCCGGGAGGCGGCTGGCTGCCCGGTAGTGGGCTTGATGGGGGTGAGGAAGCCGCATTGTGGGTCGCACTTACCGGTCCGGTCCGGCAGCGCGTCCAGGTGTTCAAGCGCGGCGCGCAGGGTCGCGGTGAACGCCGCGAGCTCCGCTGTCCGCTCCTCGGCCGCAGCCAGGCGGGAGGCGATCCGCGGCCGGAGGTCGGCCTTCACCTCTCGGCAGGCCCCTGACTCCCATACCGACAGCAGCTCGGCGATCTCCTCCAGCGGCAGCCCGAGGTGCTTGGCTGCCCCGATGAACGCCAGCCGTTCTACGGCGTCTTCGCCGTAGAGGCGGTAGCCGGAAGCGGTCCTGTCGGCGGGCAGCAGCCCGGACGTCTCGTAGAACCGCAGCGTGGTCGCCGGAACGCCGACGCGTTCGGCGAGCTGGGAGATCCGCATCGCGCTCATACCGCCGACCGTAAACCTTCGATACGACTCGAAGGTCAAGCCCACGGTGCCCCTGCGAGGGGTGTCCACGCCGAGCCGGGGGTGACGGTGGAGGAACTGGCGCGCGATCTGGGACTGCGTGCCAGCAACGTGAGCGCAACCGTGCGGTCGGGTCAACGCCGGCATGCTGGAGAGGCAGAAGGGTCCGAACGACCGGCGGATTACCCGGTTGAAGCCCACACTCAAGGCGGAACAGGGCATGGCTCTGATCGAGAACGCCTGGGGGGAGATGCTCGCCAAGGCGCTCGCCACGCTCACTGAGGAGCAGCGTGCCTCATTGGCGGCGTCGGTTCCGGCACTGGAAGCGCTGAAGGCAGCCCTCAAGCAGGCCGAGGCCGACTGTAAAAGCGGGACAGACTACATGGACATCTGAGGCCGGACGGCGGGCCGCGACGGCGCGGGCCCGCCCCGGGCCGTCGCAGGATGCTTCTGCTTTAACGCGGTGCTGTGGTCAGAGCTTGCCGCTTGCGGTCGCGGCTACGAAGTCGGCGAAGGCGGCGGGGGAGAGCAGCAGGGTGGGGCCGTAAGGGTTCTTGGAGTCCCGGATGGCCACCTGGTGGATGGGTATTGCGGCCACCTCGACGCAATGGCCGCCGGTGTCACTGCTGTAGCTGGACTTGCGCCACGTGGCGCCGCCGAGTGCGGCGCACTCCACGCATTCGTTGCCTATGTCGCTGCTGTAGCTGGACTTGCGCCACCGTGCCTCGGTCGGCTCAGGGTTGCACTCCATAGCGTTCCTCCATCACCTCGGCGATCAGGTCAGCCGAGTCCTGTACGGACAGCGCGGCAGCCTGAAGGTGAGCGTAACGAAGGGTAAGGGCGATGACATCCTGCGGGTTGGCGTGCAAGTGGCCCGAGATGTAGTCCTCGTTGTAAGCGAGGTCCGGGCCGTTTTCGAAGCGGAAGAGCGTGAATGCGCCTGGAGTGCCCGCGTGCGCTCCAGCCGTGTACGGCAGTACTTGGATGTGCACCCACGCGTGGTCGCGGAAGCTCAACAGGTGAGCCAGTTGGTTGCGCATCACTTCCCGGCCGCCGACCTCTTGGTGTAGGGCAGCCTCGCCTAAGACCGCCCAAAGCAGTAGCGGGTTGGCCCGCTCCAGGGCGCGCTGGCGCTCCATTCGGTTCGCCACCCGCGAGTCGAGGTTGTCCTTGCGGAGCACGCCGAGTACAGCTCGCGCGTACTCCTCGGTCTGTAGCAGGCCGTTCACCGTTGCCAGCTCGAAAACGAACTTCTGGGAGGCTTGGGCTTCCAGCTCGGCATACTGCTTGATGCCCAGCGGTACTTGGAAGCTCAGCGCCATCTTCAGCAGCCGCAGCAACGCCCCATTCGTGCCCAGCGCCGTATCCAGCCGCGCCGTAGTGTCCGGGGTCGGGATCTTGGCAGCCGTCTCGTACTGACCGATGAGTGATCCCGTGCAGTAGACCCTCTCGCCGAGCTCGCTCTGTGTGAGCCCCGCTGATTCTCGATACCGGCGCAGTTCCGTCCCGAGGTAGTGCATCGGAGACCTGGTGGGATCCAACTTTCGGATGTTCGGCACGGGCGGCTCCCTGGATCAGCACAGCCAACGACCAGCGCGTTGTGTTCGCGTCGTAGCCGACGGTAATCGACTGGATCCACCCTTGTGGCGTGAACAAAGACATCGCGTACCCCCCGCCGCAGTACCACCTCACCCTGACCGCCATGTCCCCGCACGCCGCCCGCCACCTCCGCCGCCTCCTCCGCGTCTTCCTGGCCACGTGGGACATGCCTCACCTCTCCGAGCCCGCCGAGCTGGCGATGACCGAGCTCCTCGCGAACGTGATCCGGCACGTACCCGACCGCACCTGCACCGCCCTCCTCCTCGCGGAGCAGGGCAAGCTGCGCGTGGAGGTGGGGGACACCTGGCCCGGCCTGCCCGCGAAAGCAGCCGCCGGGCCCTGGGACGAGCAGGGCCGCGGGCTGGCGCTGGTGGAGCTGATCACGGACGCGTGGGGCGTGGAGCAGACGCCCGGCAGGCCGGGGAAACGGGTCTGGTTCGAGCTCAAGGGGTGACGGCGGGCGTCTCACCCCTTGGGCGGCGGGATGGACCACGGTAGGGACCCCGTAACCTTGACCGGGTGACCGTGAACGCTGAAACCCACGACGCCGGTGGCCACACCTGGCAGTCTCTTCCCGCGGCGCAGCAGCCTGACTGGCCGGACCAAGCGGCTCTGCGCGAGGTAATCGCTGAGCTCGAGTCCTATCCGCCGCTCGTCTTCGCGGGCGAGTGCGACGCGCTGCGGCACCGCCTGGGAGCCGTCGCGCGGGGTGAGGCGTTTCTGCTGCAGGGCGGGGACTGCGCCGAGGCCTTCGACGGTGTCAGTGCCGAACAGATCCGTAACAAGCTCAAGACGCTCCTCCAGATGGGCGCCGTGCTGACCTACGCCGGGTCCGTCCCGGTGGTGAAGGTGGGCCGGATCGCCGGTCAGTACAGCAAGCCGCGCTCGAAGCCGACCGAGACCCGCGACGGGGTGACCCTGCCGACGTACCGCGGTGACTCCGTCAACGGGTTCGAGTTCACGGCGGAGGCGCGGATCCCGGATCCGCAGCGGCTGAAGCGGATGTACCAGGCGTCGGCGTCCACGCTGAACCTGGTGCGGGCCTTCACCACCGGTGGCTACGCGGACCTGCGCCAGGTGCACGCCTGGAATCAGGACTTCGTGAAGTCGTCGCCGTCGGGTCAGCGCTACGAGGCGCTGGCGCGCGAGATCGACCGGGCGCTGAACTTCATGAACGCCTGCGGGGTGGACCCGGAGGAGTTCAAGACGGTGGAGTTCTTCTCGTCGCACGAGGCGCTGGTCCTCGACTACGAGACGGCGATGACTCGTACGGACTCGCGGACCGGCGATCTGTACGACGTGTCCGGGCACATGGTGTGGATCGGTGAGCGGACCCGGCAGCTGGACGGGGCGCACATCGAGTTCGCGTCGAAGATCCGTAACCCCGTGGGCGTGAAGCTCGGCCCGACGACGACGCCGGAAGAGGCGCTGACGCTGATCGAGCGGATCGACCCGGACCGGGAGCCGGGCCGGCTGACCTTCATCACGCGGATGGGCGCGGACAAGGTCCGCGACAAGCTGCCCGACCTGGTGGAGAAGGTGACGGCGTCCGGGGCGCAGGTCGCGTGGATCTGTGACCCGATGCACGGCAACACCTTCGAGGCGGCGTCCGGGCACAAGACGCGCCGCTTCGATGACGTGCTGGACGAGGTCAAGGGCTTCTTCGAGGTCCACAAGGAGCTCGGTACGCATCCGGGCGGCATCCATGTGGAGCTGACCGGCGACGATGTCACGGAGTGCGTGGGCGGCGGCGACGAGATCTTCGTCGACGATCTGCACCAGCGTTACGAGACGGCGTGTGACCCGCGGCTGAACCGGAGCCAGTCGCTGGACCTGGCGTTCCTGGTGGCGGAGATGTACCGGGACCAGTAAAGATTGTTTACGCAGGTGGGGCGCGGATCACAGGGATCCGCGCCCCACTGCGTTGTATGGGTCCAGCTCGGCGAGTAAGGTAAGGGTTACCTCACTGATCAACGGCAACGCTGGAGAGTCCGTGTACGTCTGCTCATGCTTCGGCATCACCGAGAAGCAGGTGCGCGATCACGCAGAAAAGGGCGCGTGCACCCCGCGCCAGATCGCCGGTGCCTGCAAGGCCGGCACGGACTGCGGATCGTGCGTACGGAAGATCCAGGCGCTGCTGGGGCGCGGTGCGTGCCCGCGGCGCGAGGCGGCGCTTGACCCGGTCGTCCTGGCGACGGCGACGTCCACGTCCACGACGACCGCCGCGGCCACCGTCTCCGCCGAGGCCGCCTGATCAGTGGCTCTGATCAGTCAGTCGCCCGGCTGCTCGATCTGCTGGGCGATGTAGAGCGGCTCACCAAGCTTCTCGATCAGCGCGAGCTGGGTGTCGAGATAGTCGATGTGCAGTTCCTCGTCGGCCAGGATGTCCTCGAAGATATTGGCCGAGGTGATGTCTCCCTTGGACCGCATCAGCTCGATGCCCCGCTTGAGGCGGTCGATGGCCTCGACCTCCACCTGCCGGTCGGCCTGGAACATCTCCGTGACCGTCTGGCCCAGGCGGACATGGAAGAGCCGCTGGTAATTGGGCAGGCCGTCCAGGAGCAGAATCCGGTCGGTCAACAGCTCCGCGTGCTTCATCTCATCGAACGACTCCGACCGGGTGTATTGCGCCAGCCGGGTCCATCCGAAGTTGTCCTGCATCTTCGAGTGCAGAAAGTACTGATTGATCGCCGTCAGCTCGCCGGTCAGCTGCTCGTTGAGGAACTCGAGGACCTCGGGGTCGCCCTGCATCGGAGGGGCTCCTTCCATCCGAATGGGAACGGCAGGTTCCGCGCATCGTCGCATCGCCCCTGGTAGGGCGTCCAGTAAGTGCACGCTTAGTGCGAGTTGCCCCGGAGTGTTGATGCCCTGGTCATGACCACCCCCGTCGGTCTGAGACCATGGAAGTCATGAGCCAGTCGGAAAGCCGCGCGGGGGAGCTCGCGAAGCTGCCTCCGGGGCAGCGACTGCAGCGCGGTTGGCCGGTTACGCACTATGGGCCGGTCCCGAAGTTCAGGCCGGACCGGTGGGAGTTCCGCGTCTTCGGTGCCACGGCGGACGGCGAAAAGCACTGCTGGACGCATGAGGAGTTCTCGGCTCTGCCGTACTCGACGCTCGTGGCCGATCTGCACTGCGTTACGAAATTCAGCATGCTCGACGCCGAATGGGGCGGGGTAGCGGCCGGCGAGCTGGTGGCCTTGGCCCCGCCGGCGCCCGATGTCACGCATGTGATGGTGTGGGCGGAATACGGCTTCAGCTCGAATCTGCGGCTGTCGGACTTCACGGCGGAGACGACGATTTTCGCCACGCACAAGGACGGCGAGCCGCTGACGGCGGAGCACGGATTTCCGGTGCGGCTGGTCGTACCGCACCTCTACGCCTGGAAGGGGCCGAAATGGGTCCGGGGCGTGGAGTACATGAGGGCTGACCGCCGCGGCTTCTGGGAGGAGCGCGGCTACCACAACGTCGGCGACCCCTGGACCGAGCAGCGCTACTCCTACCAGGAGGAACCGGGCGAGGGCCCGGAGTTCTAGGGCGCTCCCGGGCCGTCGTATCAGTCGTCGCATCAGTGGTACTGGTGCACCACCGCGTGGCCCTTGCCCTTCCCGATCATCCACTTGTTGACCGGCGTCGTGACGACGAAGGCCACCAGGAACGACAACGCCAGGCTGCCCCAGAAGAGCGCGTCCGAGAGCGTCGCGTCCATCGCGCCCGGGAAGGCCAGGATCGTCGCGTTGTCGACGATCTCCATGATCAGGATCGACACCGTATCGGCGGCCAGCGCCACCCGCACCGCACTCCGCAGATCGAGCCCCGCCCGCAGCACCCCTCGCATCGTCAGCGAATAGCCGAAGACGAAGGCGAGCGCGATCGCCAGGGCCATGGTCGGGGCGTTGTGCCAGGAGAGGGCCGTGCCGATGGCCATGCCCACGATCTCGCCGATGGCGCAGCCGGTGAGGCAGTGCATGGTGGCCTGAGCGGCCATGGGCCATGTGGCCGAGGCGGGTGCGGGTGCGCCGTGCGTGTGCTCATGCTGCCGCATGTCCATACCCCCAGGGTCGTCACCGTTCCCTCGACGGGGGAACCCTGTACCTCCAGGGGGTATTCCTCAATGCGCCGGGCGCGCCCCTACGCCACCCCGGCGCGCAACTCCTTGAGCCGGGCCACATCCGCCGCGTGCCCCTGCGTACCGCCCGGGGTCTCGATCACCAGCGGCACCCCCTCCGTCGCCGGATGCGTGAACAGCTCACGGAACGGCTCCGCCCCGATATGCCCGGCACCGATATTGGCGTGGCGGTCCTTATGGGCCCCGACGACGTCCTTGGAGTCGTTGGCGTGGATCAGCTTCAGCCGGCCCGCACCCGCCACCGTCACCAGCTCGTCCAGCGTCGCCTTCATCCCGCCCGAGTCGGCGAGGTCGTGGCCCGCCGCGAAGACATGGCACGTGTCGAGGCAGACGCCCAGCCGGGGGTGGCGGTCCAGCGCCTCGAAGTACGGGCCGAGATCCTCCATCAGCGCGCACAGCGAGGTGCCCTGTCCGGCCGTCGGCTCCAGCAGCAGCCAGGGGTCGTCCTCATGGGTCAGCTCGTCCAGCAGCGGCAGCATCCGCTCACGCACCTGGGCGATCGCCGTCGCCCGCTCGCGCCCGCCGGTCGCGGAGCCGGTGTGGACGACGACGCCGAGCGCCCCGATGTCCCGGCCGCGCCGCAGCGAATGGCGCAGGGACTCCACGGAGCGCTCGGCGGTGGCCGGGGTGTGCGAGCCGAAGTTGATCAGATACGGGGCATGGACATACGCCGGTATGGACTTCTCTGCGCAGGCGGCGCGGAACGCCTCGTCCTGGGCCGGGGTCCCGAGCGGGGTGGCCCAGCCGCGGGGATTGGTGACGAAGACCTGGACGGCCTCGGCGCCGATCTCCTCGGCATGGGCCAGCCCGACGGTGGCCAGGCCGCCGGCGACGCGGACATGGCCGCCGATGGGGTTGCGGTTGCGGTGCGTACTCACAAGTACAGGATCCCAGGCGGGCACGGCCGCCCGCGGTGCCGGTGGTCGCCCCTACTGTGACGTACATGACTCTGCTGAGCTATGAGCGCCGCTGTTCCGAGATCGTCGCGCAGACCGAGCTGCTGCGGTCCACGATCGAGGGCGCGGACCTGACGGTCCCCGTGGACTCGTGCCCCGGCTGGAACCTCGGCCAGCTGCTGCGCCACCTCGGCGGCACCCAGCGCTGGGCCGAGGAGATGGTGCGGACCCGGGCGACGGGGCCCGCCCCCGAGGCGCACTTCCGCGACCTGTCCCCGTACGCCGACGAGGACCCGGCCGTGGTCGCCCCCTGGTTGTCCGAAGGCGCCGAGCGGCTGGCGGAGACGCTGCGCGAGGCCGGGACGGGCCTGGAGCTGTGGGCGCCGGTCCCGGCCCCCGAGGGAGCCACGGACTTCTACGCGCGCCGCTTCACCCACGAGACGGTCGTCCACCGGGCCGACGCGACGCTGGCGCTCGGCGCCGAGTACACCGTCGACCAGGAGGTCGCCCTCGACGCCCTCGACGAGTGGATGGAGCTCGGCTCACTGCCGATGCACTTCGAGACCCACCCCTGGATGCGCGAACTGCTCGGCCCCGGCCGCACTCTCCACTTCCACGCCACCGACACCGCCCCCGAGGCGGCGGCGGAGTGGGTGGCCGACCTCACCGGCGACGCCATCGTCTGGCGCCGCGCACACGAGAAGGCGGCGGTCGCGGTGCGCGGACCGCTGACCGAGCTGCTGCTGCTCATCTACAAGCGGCGCCCGGCCCGCGGTGAGGACATCGAGATCCTCGGCGACGAGAAGCTGCTCGACTTCTGGCTGGAGCGGGTCAGCTTCGGGTGACGGTGACCCGTCCCGTCAGAAGACGCCGCCCTTGACCTTGATCGTGATCGTGCTCCCCTTGGGCGCCTTCTCCCCGGCGTCCACCGACTGGTCCTTCACCTTGTCCCCGGAGAACAGCAGCGGCTTGTCGACGTCGACCTCGAAGCCCGCCGACTCCAGCTCGGCCTTCGCGTCGTCCACGCTCATGCCCTCGACATCCGGCACCTCGATCATCTGGCGGCCCTTGGAGACCGTCAGCGTCACCGTGTCGCCCTCGGCGCCCTGGCCGCCCGAGGGGGACTGCTCGGCGATCGAGCCCTTGTCCTCCTCCGAGAACACCCGCTGCTGCGCGAGCTTCACCTTGAAGCCCCCGTCACGCAGCGTGGACCGGGCCTCCTCGACCGAGTCGCCCACGACATCGGGGATGTCGAGCCGCCGGCCCTTGCTGACGACGATCGACACGGCGGTGTCCGGGCGGCGCACGGAGCCGGAGTCGGGGCTGGTGGACAGTACCGTGCCCTGAGGCGTCTCACTGCTGAAGCTACGCGTCACCTTGCCCACCGAGAGACCCGCGTCCGCGATCTTCCGCTTCGCCTCGGCCAGCGGCCTGCCCACCACATTGGGCACCTCGGCCCGGGGCGGACCCTGGGAGACCCGGATGGTCACGGTGCCCGTGTCGCGGATGCGCTCACCGGCGCCGGGCTTGGAATCGATGACCTTGCCCTTGGGCACGACATCGCTGAACTCCGAGACGACCTTCACCTCCAGACCGGCGCCGTGCAGCTTCTTCTCCGCCTCCGCCTGGGTCTTCCGCAGAACCGGCGGCACCTCGGTGAACTGCCCGGAGTTGATGTACCAGACCCCGGCGCCGATGCCGAGCACCAGCAGTACGGCGGCCACCACCAGCAGCACCGGGCGGCGCGGCCCGCGGCGCCCGGTGCGCCCCGTGCGCCGCGGCGCCGGGCGGTCAGGGGGCAGCTCCAGCCGGCTGGTGTGGTTCAGCTGCTGGTCAGCGGCGGTCGCGGGGCGCGGGATCACCGTCGTACGGTCCTCCGAGCCGCCCGAGACGTCCTCCCTGGCCTGCGGCGGCATCGCGTCCAGCTGCGCGTCGGTCAGCGCGGCACGGGCCGCGCGGGCATGGCCGAGCAGCGCGACGGCGTCGGCGGGGCGCAGCTCCACATCGCGCGCGGTGGCGGACACGACCAACGCGTCCAGCTCCGGGGCGACCTCGGGCGCGGCGCCGGACGGCGGCGGGACGTCCTCGTTGAGGTGCCGGTAGAGGACCTGCGCCGGGGTGCTGCCGCCGTGCGGCTTGGAGCCGGTCAGCATCTCGTAGAGCACGACGCCGCACGCGTAGACATCCGCGCGGGTGTCGGCCGTGCCGTGCTCGATCTGCTCGGGCGCCAGATACGACACGGTGCCCAGGACAGTGCCGGTGGAGGCGCTGGTGTTGGTGTCCACCGCCCGGACCAGCCCGAAGTCGGCGACCTTGACCCGGCCGTCGTCCCCGATGAGTACGTTCTCCGGCTTCATGTCGCGGTGCACGAACCCAGCGAGGTGGGCCGCCCCCAGGGCGGCCAGCACCGGCTCCAGGATGTCCAGCGCGGCGCGCGGCTGCAGGGCGCCGCGCTCGCGCAGCACATCACGCAGCGTGCACCCCGCGACGTACTCCATGGCGAGGTAGACGTGCGGCCCGTCCGTCCCCTGGTCGTAGACGCCGACCACGTTGGCGTGCGCGAGCCTGGCGACGGACTTGGCCTCGCGGATGAAGCGCTCGACGAAGGCGGCGTCGGTCGCGAGGCTCTGGTGCATCACCTTCAGGGCGAGCACGCGGTCGAGTCGGGTGTCGACGGTCCGGTAGACCGTCGCCATCCCGCCCACGGCGATGCGCGCCTCGACGCGGTAGCGGCCGTCGAGCACCTGCCCGACGAGGGGGTCCTGGAGGGTCGTATCCACGACGGCAGTCTACGAGCCATGGCCCCGGGGCAGGACCGGCCGCCCCAGGTGGGACCGGTACTGCGACCGAACAGTGACACCGGTGCGTCAGTTGCGTCAGTTGTGCGACGCGGCGGCGATCGCGGCCAGCTCCTCCAGCGCGGAGGTCCAGGCGAGGGTGGCGGACGAGGCATGCCTGGCCTTGGCCTCATCGGGGACTGCCAGGGCCTGGATACCGCTCTCGGTGAGCCGGAGGCGGGTGCCCTCGCCCTCCCAGGAGAGCGAAAACTCGACGAGGGTGGCGTGGTCGGGAGCCTGCGGAGCGTGATCGGGCTCATGGGCCAGCCGGAAGCGGAAGAGGGTGTCGGGGATCGCCCTCTCGACCTTGCCGTGGAACTCTCCGTGCTCATCCCAGCGGAAGCGGAGGGTCCCGCCGGGGTGCGGGTCGATCTCGCAGCCGGCCGGGGCGTACCAGGAGCGGATGTGCTCGGGCGTGGTCAGGACCCGCCACACCCGGTCCAGCGGCGCCCGTACGTAGATCTCCCGCTCGATCCGGTCGGCCACCTGCATGGAGACCACCTCCGCCTCCCACGGTAGGGAAAGTCCAGCCCATCCGGCGAGGGCAGCCGGCCCCTCTGGCGAGGACAGGCCGGTGCCTCCGGCGAGGGCAGCGAGCCCCTCCGGCGAGGACGGGCCGGTGCCTCCGGCGAGGGCAGCGAGCCCATCCGGCGAGGACAAGCCGGTGCCTCCGGCGAGGACGGCGAGCCCATCCGGCTAGGTGAACGCCGGACGCTCCGGGTCGAGGGCCGGCAGGCCCTCGGTCGGGGTGGACGCGTGAGCGAAGTGGCGGCGGGGGATCCGCCCCGCCCGGTACGCCAGCCGCCCCGCCTCCACGGCACTCCGCATCGCCCCCGCCATCAGCACCGGCTCCTGTGCCCGGGTCACGGCGGAGGCGAGCATCACCGCCGCGCACCCCAGCTCCATGGCGAGCGCGACGTCCGAGGCCGTGCCCGCCCCCGCGTCCAGGATCACCGGCACCGTGGCCCGCTCGGTGATCAGCTGGAAGTTGTGCGGATTGCGGATGCCCAGTCCGGAGCCGATGGGGGAGCCCAGCGGCATGATCGCGGCGCAGCCGACGTCTTCGAGCTTGCGGGCCAGGACCGGGTCGTCGTTCGTATAGGGCAGGACGGTGAAGCCGTCGTCGACGAGGATCTCGGCGGCGTCCAGGAGCTCGATGGGGTCGGGGAGCAGGGTGCGCTCGTCCGCGACGACCTCCAGCTTCACCCAGTCCGTGCCGAGGGCCTCGCGGGCGAGGCGGGCGGTCAGGACGGCCTCTCCGGCGGTGAAACAGCCCGCCGTATTGGGCAGGGGCCGGATACCGTGCCGGTCCAGTACGGAGAGCACCGAGCCCCGCACCGTGGGGTCGAGCCGCCGCATCGCGACGGTGGTCAGCTCGGTGCCGGAGGCGAGGAGCGAGTGCTCCAGGATCTCCAGGCTGGGCGCGCCGCCCGTGCCCATGATCAGGCGGGAGGTGAACTCGGTCCCGGCGATGGTCAGCGGATCGGGCGCGGTCAGCGAAGCGGTGGTGGTCGCGGCGTCGGCCGTTGTGGTCTGCGTCATGAGGGGATCAGCCTCCTTGGACCGCGGTGAGGACCTCGACGCGATCGCCGTCGCCGAGCGGGGTCGTGGGCCATTGGGTGCGGGGTACCACCGTCTCGTTGACGGCGGCGGCGACGCCGGAGGGTGCCTGGGTGAGGGTCGCGACGAGCCGGTCGAGGGTGGTGCCGTCGGGGACCTGGCGGGGCTCCCCGTTCACGGAGACGGTCATCCGGGCGGTGACGCTCATACGGGCTGCTCCTGTGGGGCGAGGGGCGCGGGGGCCGACGGGCGGCCGGCGGGGGGCGACGGGTGCTCGGCCGCGAAGCGGTGCGGGGAGAACGGCCGCGCGTGTGGCGGGAGTTCTCCGCCGGTCAGCGCCTCGGCCATGACATCGCCCGTGATGGGGGTGAGAAGGACGCCGTTGCGGTAGTGGCCGGTGGCCAGGTGCAGCCCCGGGAGCGCGGTCGGGCCGAGCAGCGGGGCGTTGTCGGGGGAGCCGGGGCGCAGCCCGGCGCGGGTCTCGACGAGGGGGAGTTCGGTGATGCCGGGCACCAGCTCATGGGCGTCGCGCAGCAGCTCGTACACACCGCCCGCGGTGACCGTGGTGTCCCAGCCCAGCTCCTCGGTCGTCGCGCCGACGACCAACTCGCCGTTCTCACGCGGGACCAGATAGACATGCCCGCCGCGCACGATGGCCCGTACCGTCCGGGAGAGGAACGGCGCGTACGGGCCGGGCACGGACAGTCGCAGCACCTGGCCCTTGACGGGCCGTACCGGCGGCAGGACGGCCTCGGGGACGCCCGCGAGGCGGCCGCTGAGGCTGCCGGCGGCCAGGACGGTCCGCTCGGCGGCCAGCCGCGTCCCGTCGGCCAGCTCGGCGCCCGTACTACGGTCGCCATCGAGCGTCAGCCGCTCCGCCCGGTCCCGGTGGAAGACGACCCCGGCCCGCTCGCACGCGACAAGCAGCGCCGCCGCCAGCCGCCGTGGATCGACCTGGTGGTCGCCGTCGACGCGCAGCCCCCCGCGTACGCCGGGCGCGAGCATCGGCTCCAGACGGCGGCATTCGCGCCCCGTCAGCCACTGCGACTCCAGCCCGTGCCGCTGCTGCAGTGCGTGGAGCTCCCGCAGATGGGCGCGGTCGTCGGCGTCGAGCGCGACGGCGAGCGTGCCGCAGGCGCGGTAGCCGACGTCCTTACCGCTGGCCTCCTCCAGCTCTGCCACGAAGTCCGGATAGCGGCGCGCGGAGGCCAGATTGAGGCCGAGCAGCGTCTGCTCGCCGTAGTGGAGCTCGGTGACGGCCGCCAGCATCCCGGCCGCGACCTGGGCGGCTCCGCCGCCGGGCGCCGGGTCGGCCACGGCGGTGCGCAGCCCCCGCTGGACCGCCCGCCAGGCCGTGACCAGGCCGATGATGCCGCCCCCGATGACCAGGGCGTCATAGGTGGCGTCATGGGTGTCGTCACGTCCGTGTGGTGCGTGCACGGGCACGCTGCCCCTCCCTTCGCCGGCATGACCCGGATCAGGTTCGTACGGTCGGAGGCCGGCCAGCCTCCCTCTCAGCCCGGTGCGCCGGGCTCCCGCGAGTGCTCTGTCCCGCCACCCTAGTACGCGGCCCGAGGGGCGGAAAGTGCGGCCCGGGCCCCTGCCGTACGGCCGGTGTACGGCAGGTGTACGGCCGGTCGGTCTGTGCCCGAGATCTCGTCACGCGCTCTGCGGTCCGCCCCACCTGCCGCAATACAGTGATCGTGTGAGCGATGAGACGACGACAATGAAGACGGCGTCCTCGGGTGGCAGCGGTGGCGGCAGCAGCGTCGGCAGCGGGCAGCGGGTGGTGATCGTCGGCGCCGGCATGGCGGGGGTGCAGACGGCCGTCGCGCTGCGCGAGCAGGGCTGGGCGGGGGAAATCATCCTGCTGGGCGCGGAGCCCCACCAGCCGTACGACCGGCCGCCGCTGTCCAAGGCCGTCCTGCTCGGCAAGGCCGAGGGGTCCGCGTTCGATGTGGACTTCGCCGCGCTCGGTATCGGGCTGCGGCTCGGCGTCCCCGTCACCGGCCTGCGCACGGACGAGCGGGTGGTCGAGACCGAGGCCGGGCCGGTGTCGTACGACGTCCTGGTGATCGCCACCGGGGCCGAGCCGATCCCGCTGCCCGGCAGCGAGGGCGTGCCCGGCGTCCATCTGCTGCGCACCCTGGACGACGCGGAACGGCTGCGCCCCGTGCTCGCCCGGCAGCACGAGATCGTGGTCGTGGGGGCGGGCTGGATCGGTGCGGAGTTCGCGACGGCGGCCCGCGAGGCAGGCTGTGCCGTGACCGTCGTCGAGGCCGCGGACCGGCCGCTGACGGGCGCCCTCCCGGCCGAGGTCGCCGGCTATATGGCCCACTGGTACGCGGACTACGGCGCCACGCTGGTCACCGGCGCGCCGGTCAGCGCCGTGGACGAGAACGGGCTGCTGCTCGGCGACGGCACCCGGCTGCGGGCGGGCGCGGTGGTCGTCGGGATCGGGGCACGGCCCGCCACGGACTGGCTGACGGGCTCGGGCGTCGAACTGGCCACGGACCGGTCCGTGGCCGCCGACGAGCGGCTGCGGACCTCGGTGCCGGACGTCTACGCGGTCGGCGACTGCGCGTCCTTCCCGTCCACCCGGTACGGGACCCGGCTGCTGGTGCACCACTGGGACAACGCGGTGCAGGGGCCGCGGACCGTGGCGGCCAATGTGGTGGGGAGCCGGACGGCCGCCCACTACCCCGGTTCGGTCTACGACCCGGTGCCGTATTTCTGGTCGGAGCAGTTCGGCCGGTTCGTGCAGTACGCGGGGTACCACTCGGGGGCCGACGAACTGATCTGGCGCGGCGATCCGACGGGCGCCGCGTGGTCGGTGTGCTGGCTGCGCGAGGGGGCCCTGGTCGCCCTGCTGGCCGTCGGCCGTCCGCGCGATCTGGCCCAGGGACGGAAGCTGATCGAACGAGGGGCGCGGCTGGACCGCGAACGGGCCACGGACCCCTCGGTGCCGCTGAAGTCGGCCGTTCTGTGACCGGTCGGTGACGGCGGGGGCGGTGGTCCCGGGACCCGGGCGGGACGGCCCGCGCGGCGGACACCCGGCTACCGACTGTCGGTCCCGGATGGCAGGCTTGTTCCGTGACCGAGATTGACGCAAAGATCGATGCTCTCGTCCCCGCCTGGCTCACCCTCCCCGACGTCGCCGAACGGCTGGGCGTCGAAGTGACGCGCGTCCGGCAGCTGGTCAAGGAGGGCCAGCTGATCGCGGTGCGCCGTGGCGAAAACCGGGTGCTCCAGGTGCCCGAGGAGTTCATCGGTGACGGAAAGGTCGTCAAGGGCCTCGTGGGGACCTTGACGCTTCTGAAGGACGACGGCTTCAGCGATGAAGAGATGCTGGAGTGGCTCTTCACCCCCGACCCGACCCTGCCCGGCACCCCGGCGCAGGCCCTGCGCGAGAATCGCGGCACGGAAGTGAAGCGCCGGGCCCAGGCACTGGCCGTCTGACGCCGCACCCGCACCCGCACCCGTACTCGTACTTGAACGACCGAGGCGTACGGGCCGGTCCGGATCATCCGGCCCGGCCCGTATGCCGCCGACCCGGGGGGAAGCCGACCTCATGGCCGCCGCCACCGCACGTGAACAGCTGGCCGACGCCCGGCTCTACCTGTGCACCGACGCCCGCAAGCGCCAGGGCGACCTGCCGCGGTTCCTCGACGCCGTCCTGGGCGCCGGGGTGGACATCGTCCAGCTCCGGGACAAGGGCATGGAGGCGGCCGAGGAGCTGGAGCACCTCGCGGTCTTCGCCGACGCCTGCCGCCGGCACGGCAAGCTCCTCGCCGTCAACGACCGGGCCGATGTGGCCCACGCCATCGGCTCCGATGTGCTCCATCTGGGCCAGGGCGACCTGCCGGTGCCCGCGGCGCGCGCGATCCTCGGCGACGAGGCGCTGATCGGGCGCTCCACGCACACGGAGGCGGAGGTGGACGCGGCGGCCGTCGAGCCCGGCGTCGACTACTTCTGCACCGGCCCCTGCTGGCCCACCCCCACCAAGCCGGGCCGCCCCGCCCCGGGGCTCTCCCTGGTCCGCTACACCGCGGCGCTGCGGCCCGCCCGCCCGTGGTTCGCGATCGGCGGCATCGACGCGTCCAACCTGGACGAGGTCCTGGCCGCGGGCGCCCGCCGCGTCGTGGTGGTCCGCGCCATCACGGAGGCCGACGACCCGGCGGAAGCGACGGCCTCCCTGGCCAAGCGGATCCGCGCTTCGTAACCGGGCTCCCGGGCCCCGCCCGGGCCTGCGCACCGGGCCCGCCCGGGCCTGCGTACTGGCCCTTGCCCGGGTCTGCGTACCGGGCCCCGCCCCGGTCTGCGGCCTTCGGGCGTTGCCCGGGTCTGCGCACCGGGCCCCGCCTGGGCTTCCGCCCCGGACCCCGCCCGGGTCTGCGGCCTTCGGGCCCCGCCCCGGGCCTGCGGCCTTCGGGCCTTGGCCGGGCCTGCGCACTGGCGCTTGCCCGGGTCTGCGTACCGGGCCTTGCCCGGGTCTGCGCACCGGGCCCCGCCTGGGCTTCCGCCCCCGGCCCCGACTGAGGCTCCGCCCCGGACCCCGCCCGGGCCTGCGGCCTTCGGGCCCCGCCCTGGCCTGCGACCGGCCCTTGCCTGGCCTGCGACCGGCCCTTGCCCGGGTCTGCGCACCGGGCCCCGCCCGGGCCTGCGCGCTCCGGCAAGGCATGGGCTTCCGCCCCCGGATGCCGGCTGGGCTTCCGCACCCGGCCCCGACTGAGGCTCCGCCCCGGACCCCGCCTGCCTGTGCCCTTCGGGCCCCGCTTCGGCGAGCTCAGGTGGCCTGGGAGCCGGGGCTGCGCCCCGGTCCCGGTTGGCCGGGACGGGGCCGTTAGGTTGAACCGCAGGTGTCCCCGGGTGTCCGCACTACGGACAAGGAAGCGACAAAAGGGCAATATCACCGCCTCCGGGTGGGCGTGGCCCACCCCGGTGGATAACCTGCCCGTATGGCCCTAGGCACCGCTTCCACCAGGACCGATCACGCACGAACCGTGCGTGATCTACTCGCATCGGGCGAGCAGTCGTATTCCTTCGAATTCTTCGCCCCGAAGACGGCGAAGGGCGAGCGCACGCTGTGGAACGCCATCCGTCGGTTGGAAGCCGTCTCGCCGACCTTCGTCTCCGTGACGTACGGCGCCGGCGGCTCCTCCCGTGAGGGCACCGTGCGCGCCACCGAGCGCATCGCGACGGACACCACGCTCACGCCCGTCGCCCATCTGACCGCGGTCAACCACTCCCGGGCCGACCTGCGCAACATCATCGGCCAGTACGCCGACGCCGGAATCCGGAACATGCTCGCGCTGCGCGGCGATCCGCCGGGCGATCCGATGGGCGAATGGGTCCGGCACCCGGACGGGGTCACCTACGCCGCCGAGCTGGTCCGGCTGATCAAGGAGTCGGGAGACTTCTGCGTCGGCGTCGCCGCGTTCCCCGAGATGCACCCGCGTTCGACGGACTGGGACACCGACATCCGTCACTTCGTCGACAAGTGCCGCGCGGGCGCCGACTTCGCCATCACGCAGATGTTCTTCTGCCCGGAGGACTATCTGCGCCTGCGGGACCGGGTCGCCGCCACGGGCTGTACGACGCCGATCATCCCTGAGATCATGCCGGTCACCAACGTCAAGCAGATCGAGCGGTTCGCACAGCTCAGCAACGCCGCCTTCCCGCCCGAGCTCGCGGAGCGGATCCTGGCGGTCAAGGATGACCCGGCGGCTGTACGCTCGATCGGGATCGACTACGCGACGGAGCTGTGCGCGCGGTTGATGGCCGAGGAGATCCCCGGGCTTCACTTCATTACCTTGAACCACTCCCCGGCGACGCTGGAGATCTACGAAAATCTGGGACTGCATCAGCGGTCCTGACGACGGCAGCCGACAGGCGGCCGCACGAGTGAGGGGCGGGCATGGGCTGGACGGTCCTCTATATCGCTTTCGGCGTCGTCGCGCTGTGGTTGCTGGGTGAGGTGCTCCTGCAATACAAGGCGCGGCTGCGCTGGAGGCTGCTGGCGTTCGTCGGCTTTCTGGGTGTGGTCGTCGGGGTGCTGATCCCATCCGTGGTGGTGATCGGGATCGGCGCCGCCGCCTTCGCGGTCGGCCAGACGTATGTGACCCTCTCCTTCCGGCGCGGCTTCGCCGCCGGCTGGGCGCTGCGCGGCGGGCTGCCGGGGCTGCGCGGTGAGCGCGATGACAAGGACGCCCTGTCGCCCGAGCCGGACCCGGAGCCGATCCTCCAGGTATCGGACCTGGAGGCGGTGCCGGTCAAGCCGGCCGAGCCGCTCACGTACCAGCCGCAGCCGTTGCCTGACGACACCGGCGAGTACGGCGTCTACGAGGAGCCGTCCCCGTTCACCCCCGCTCCCGGCGCCTACCCTAACGACGCGGGCGGCGGCTACAGCCCGTACGAGACGTACGGCGGCTACGGCTCGCAGAACGACCAGATACAGGGTCAGATGCCGGGTGAGGGCCAGGGTTACGGCCAGGATGTGTACGCCGACGCGGCGCAGGCCGGGCAGTACGGCTACGGGAACGAGGCGTACGCGGCCTACGCCGACCCGTACGGCGGCGCCCAGCCCCAGGCCCAGCCGTACGGCCAGCAGCAGGCATACGGCCAGCAGCAGGCGTACGACCAGCAGCAGGCATATGGCCAGCAGCAGTACGCCGACCAGTACGCGGCGTACGGGCAGCAGGACCCCTACGGCGCCGGGGCCCTCGGCGGCGACCACTGGACGGCCGACGCCGCGTACCCCTCGCCGGACCAGGGGTACGACGTGATGCAGCCGGGCGGGCCCTGGGTGCCGCAGCAGCGCGAGGGCGATGCCCCGCAGCAGCCGGAGCAGCAGCCGTATCCGTACCAGCAGCAACAGGGCTACCAGCCGGGCTACGACGAGCAGTACCGCTACTAGAGCGGTACCAGTGGTGAGGCCGGGGCGCTTCCGCGCCCCGGCTACCGCGTTACCGAGAGCCCCGCCAGTCCTCGCCCTCCACGATCAGACCGGCCACCAGGGCGCCCGACATCCCCGCGTGGGCCGGCCCGCCACCCGGGTGGGACCAGCCGCCCGCCAGATAGAGGCCCGGGAGGCGGGTGAGGTTGGCGGGGCGCAGGAAGCGGCCGTCCGCTCCGGCGAGCGCCGGGCCGGGGACGGCGCCGCCCCTGGCACCGGTCTGTGTGCCGGTGTCGGCGGGCGTGCGGACCTCGTGCCACAGCAGCCGGTCCCGCAGCCCCGGTATGGCGGCCTCGGCGGCGGTGATCAGCCGGTCGGCGTACTGCTCGGCGGCGGTGCCGTCCATCCAGTCCACCGGCCCGTGCGGGGCGACGACCGCGGTGAGGGTGACGGCCTCATGGTCCTCGTCCGGCCGCACCGTGGGGTCGTCCGGGCGCAGCACGGTCACCGTGGGGCGGGGGCAGGGCTCGCGGAGGTCGTAGCCGTCGCCGAAGACGGCGGTCAACTCGGCCTCGCGGTCCGGGGTGTGGAGCACCGTCCGGTGCGCGGTCCCGTCGGGGCGGGCGCCGCGCAGGGCGAGAAAGACGGTCAGCCGGCCCGGAGTGCCGGTCCCCGGGCCGAGGTCCGGCCGTACGTCCCCGTCCCGCCAGGGCTCCTGGCCGCCGAGCAGCGGGGGCAAGAGCGCCGGATCCACGGCCGCGACCACCGCGTCGGCCTCCGCGACGGTGCCGTCGGCCAACTCCACGCCCGCCGCGCGGCCGTCCTTCTCGACGATGCCGGTGACCTCGGCCTGGAAGCGGAACTCCACCTTCCGCTGTCGGCAGCGCTCATGGAGCGCATCGGCGAGCGCCCGCATACCGCCGCGTACATACCAGGTGCCGAAGGTCTGCTCGACATAGGGCAGCACGGTGGCCGCGGCCGGGGCGGTGCGCGGATCCAGGCTGTGAGTGAGGGCGTAACTCTCCAGCAGCGCGGCGGCGCGCGGATCCCTCAGCTCACGCCGAGCCACCTCGGCGAGCGTGGGCGGCCCGGCCTCGCCCCGTCCGAAAAGCCCGCCGAACCAGCCGCGCCGCACAGGGACGGCAGGATACGGATCGCGGCCCAGGGCCTGCCAGTCGGCGCGCAGCGGCTCCTCCAGCAGCGGCCGGCGCGTGGCATCCCACACCTCCCGGGCCCGGTTGACCAAGTCGCTCCAGCGCTCGCCCGCGCCCGCGCCGAAGGCGCCGTCCAGTGCCTTGACCACCCCCGCGCGCGAGGCATTGGGCAGCCGCACCTCCGTACCGTCGGCGAACAGATGCCGGCTCGCGGGATCGACCTGGGTGAGCTCGACGCTCTGCTCCAGTGTCCGCTTGCCGGTCTTCACGAACAGATCCCGGTACACGGCGGGCAACTGCAGCAGTCCCGGCCCCGTATCGAAGCGGAAGCCGTCCCGCTCGAGGCGGCCCACCCCGCCGCCATGGGTGCTCCCACGCTCGTACACCACCACCCGGTGGCCCGCGACGGCCAGCCGGGCGGCCGCCGCCATGGCGCCCATCCCGGCGCCGATCACCCCAATCCGTGCCATGACCGCGACTTTATCCGCCGCCACCGACAGCCGGCCCCGCCGGGCGGGGGGAGAGACGCGTGGGGATGAGCGCGGGGTCCTGAGTACACATACTCAGTCGATGAGATGAGTAGCCGCGCGGATGGGGCACGACCCCCGCCGACGAGAGAGTGGAGCACACCGAAGGGCCGCGCGCCGCACCGCCGACACGGGGCGGCGGAACGGCGCGGCGGCCTGGACGGTACGGGGGTCCCCGGAGTTGTTCCCGGGGACCAGGAACGCTCCAGCCGGGGGAGAGAACGGGGGCCGGGGGGAGCGGGGGAACGGGGGGTACGGGGGAACGGGGGGGTACGGGGGGTACGGGGGGAGGCGCTGTTCCGGCGCAGGTCGATGGGGGATCGAACCGCGCCGGAACAGCGCCTTCTGCTCTCCGTCCGGATCACGGGTCAAGGTCGCGGGGTCCGGGTCACTGGCCCGGGGCGCCGGCGACGCCCTTGGCCACGGCTCCGGCACCCCCGACACGGCCCTGCAGCAGCCGCGACAGCGCCGCGTGCACATCGTCCAGCGACCGCTCCGGCTGGTACGACTGCCAGTCCAGCGCGGCGACCACCACCATGCCGAACAGCGCCGACGCCGTCAGCGGAATGTCGATGTCCGCACTCAGTTCCCGCGCGGTGACACCCTTCCTCAGCTCGCCCTCGATCACCGCTATGGCCCGCTGCCTGACCATCATCAAGGTGGACTGCCAGGCGCGGTTGGTGCGCCACAGCTCGGCCACGTACAGCTGGGTCAGCGACGGATAGCGGGAGATGAAGTCCAGCCCGGCCCGGACCATCGCGTCCAGCGCGCCCACATGGCTGCCGCCGCGCTCGGCGTTCTCGTCGGCGGCGCTCTGGAGCGAGGCGGTGAGCAGCTCCACGCCGTGCCGCAGCAGTTCCTCGAAGAGCACGGTCTTGCTCGCGAAGTTGTAGTACACCGTGCCCTTGGCCACCCCCGCCCGCTCGGCGATCTCGTCCACGGTGGTGGAGGAGAAGCCCTGTTCCGCGATCAGGGTGACCGCTGCTTCGAAGAGTTTCTGCCGGGTGGCCCGGCGGCGCGTGCTGCTGCTGTCCATGGCGCCGATTGTGCCCGTTGCCGAAGTGGTCCCGCTCACAGGCTCAGCTCCGGGTGCAACCGGTCCACCGACCACACCTGCCGGCGCCGGGCCGACCACGCGGTGAGAGCGAGGGAGGCAACGGTGAAGCCGAGCAGCACCCCGCACGCCGCCCACACCGGGCCGAGCCCGCCGCCCGTGATCAGCCGACGCAACCCGTCCACCACGTAGGTCATCGGCAGGAAGGGGTGGATGGCGTTGAAGAAGCGGGGGCTCGTCTGCACCGGATAGGTGCCGCCCGCGGAGGTCAGCTGGAGCATCAGCAGCGCCAGCACCAGGATCCGGCCCGCCGGTCCGAAGCGGGCGTTGAGCCACTGCACGATCGCCGTGAAGCAGGCCGCCACCAGCAACAGGAAGCCGATCGTGCCCGCCGCCCGGACCATCCGCAGGCCGATCGCCCAGTGCAACACGGCCATCAGGGCAAGCGTCTGGACCACCCCGATCGCGGCGACCGGCAGCCAGCCCGCGAGCGCCACGCGCGGGGAGGCGGCGCCCGCGGCCAGCGCGCGTCCGTTGAGCGGCTGGATCAGCATGTACGCCACCATCGCGCCGACCCAGAGGGAGAGCGGGATGAAGTATGGAGCGAAACCCGTGCCGTAGTTGGGTGCCTTGTGCATCGCGTGCTTGACGAGCTGCACCGGGTCCGACATCACCTCGGTGCGGGCGTCGCGGTCGTGCTTGTCGTAGTCGGGGATCTTGCCGGCGCCGTCGTGCAGTCCGCCGGACAGCTTGCCGGAGCCGTCGACGAGCTTGTACATGCCGCCGTTCAGCGTGTCCGCGCCGGTGCGCGCCTTGCCGACGCCGCTGTCGAGGTCGGACGCGCCGGTCTTGGCGGTGGTCAGACCGGTGTGCAGGGTGCCGGCGCCCTTGGCGACCTTATGGGCCCCGCGGTTGAGGGCGTTGATCTTCCGCACGGAGGTGTCGAGGTCGCTGCCGAGGTGCGGGGCGTTGTTCGCGAGCCAGGACGCCTTGTCGCTCAGATCGTCCAAGTGGGTGCCGAGGGTGTCCAGTTGGTCGGTGTTGTCCCGCACCAGCGTGTTGACGTCCTCGGCCACATCCGCGGCGGTGTCGGCCGCGGCCACCGACTTCTTCAGCGCGGGGCAGTCCGGATCGAGGGGCACCGCCCCCTCGCAGCGCGTCCGGTAGTCCGCGGCGAGGTCGTCGGACGCCTTACGGGCCTTGAGGGCCGCCGCGGAGGTCGTCTCGGGGAGCGTGTCGAGGTTGTCGGACGCCTTCTGGGACGCCCGGGCGACCAGCCGGGAGATCTCGGCGATCTCCTTGCCGTTCTTCTTGAGGAACGGGCCGACCTCGGCGGACACGTCGTTCGCCTTGTCGGCCAGCGTCTGGGTGCCGTCGGCGACCCCGCCCGCACCGGTCTCCAGCTTCCCGGAGCCCTTCTCGAGCTTGCCGAGCCCGGACTTCAGCTCGCGGCTGCCCTTCTTCGCCTTCGCCAGCCCCTTGGCGAGGTCCCCCGTCCCCTTCTTGGCCTTGCCGATGCCCTTTCCGAGCTTGTCGGCGCCCTTGGCGGCCTTCTCCGTCTCGCCGTGGATGTCGGAGAAGGAGATGAAGATGTTGTCGTAGAAGCCCCGGGACGCCTTGGTGGAGGCCGCGGCGCGGACCTCGGAGAAGACCGAGCGGGAGATCTGGCCGACGATGTAGTTGTTGGCGTCGTTCGTGCGCACCTTGAGGGCGCCGGTCTCCGGGGACTTGCCGGAGCTGGAGCCGATCTGCCGGCTGAAGTCCGAAGGGACGGTCAGCGACAGGTAGTACGTGCCGTCCGCGACGCCCTTACGGGCCTCCTCGGCGCTGACCCGGCGCCAGTCGAAGGTCTTGCTCTCGAGCAGCTTGTCGGTGAGGTCGTCGCCCGCGGTGAGCTTCTCAGCCTTCACGGTGGCCCCGGTGTCCGCGTTGACCAGCGCCACGGGGATCTTGTCGAGCTTGCCGTACGGGTCCCAGAAGGACCACAGATACAGCGCGCCGTAGAGCAGCGGCAGCAGGAGCAGGGCGGCGAGCGCCGCCCGCGGCAGCTTTCCCCTGCCGAACCGCTTCAGCTCAAGCGCGGCCAGTTTCGGCGAGCGCATCCGCCGCCCCTTCCTCGTCCTCGTCCGCTGTGCGGTCCTCTGTCTGGTCCCCGTACGGGGCCGTTTCCTCGACGGTCGCGGTCGAGACCACCACCGCGCCGTCCGGGGCCTGGCTGCAGACCGCGAGGACCGTGGTGCCACCCTCCGTGATCTCCCGCAGCAGCGCCCACGCTTGGCCGCGCTCGGCGTCCGAGAGCTTCATATCGGCGTCGTCGACCGCCAGCAGCCGCGGCCGGGCGATCAGCGCGAGCGCGACCGACAGCCGCAGCGCCTCCAGCCGCTCCAGGTCCCGTACGGCCGTACGCGGCCCCTTGGGCAGCGCGTCCAGGTCCAGTCCGGCCGTCGTGAGGGCCGCGTCGATCGCGGCCCGGGACGCGGCGGCCCGCTCCCGGCGCGGGCGCAGCAGCCCGCGGGGCGAGTCGGCGAACCGGCGCTGGAGCAGGGCCCGCTCGCGCAGATGCTCGGCGACCGTGAGCACCGGGTCGAGCTCCGTGACGCCGGGCACATGCGCCAGGGCACTGATCCTGCGTATACGCGCCATTTGTTGGGGAACACGCAAACCGTCGACGGTGGCCTGCCCGACGCCGGGGCGCATCCGGCCGGTGAGCGTGAGCAGCAGCGAGGTACGGCCCGAGCCGGACGCGCCCTCGACCGCGATCAGCGCGCCGGGTTCGGCGGCGATGTCCACGCCGCGGAACGCCCAGCCGCGCGAGCCCTTGACGCCGAGGCCCTCGGCCGTCACCGCCGCCCCGGCCGCCTCGTCTGGGGTGTCCTCCACACGAACCACTCCCCTTGAAATTTGAACTGACCGGTCAGTACAGAAACAAGTATGGGGCACGGCCGGGGAGTTCGGGCCGTCGGGGTCGTTCGCGCAGGTCAGGTCGATTGTCAGTGGTGTGTCCCACGATGGGGTCATACGGCGGTCGCTCTACCACAAGATCGGCCGCCACGCGACGACAGGAGGTTCGTCATGGCCAGTACCGCCGCAGCGCGCCGGCACCGTGCCGCCGCCCCTGCCCCTTCGTTGACCGGCCCCGCGAGCGATGTCCACCCCGTGCTGCGCCGCGCGGGCGCTCCGCCCGCCGCCCTCGACCTGCTCACCCAGGCCCACCAGGGGCTGGAGGAGGCCGCCGGGCTCGAGCCGGCCAACGAGCGCTTCGCCACCGCCCATCTGGCCGCCCTGCGCACGGCCGCGGCCGTGCTCGCCGTCCGCGGCCGCCCCGAGTCCTCGGCGCGCCGCCGCGCCCGGATCCGCAGCGCCTGGGAAGTACTGCCGGAAGTCGCACCCGAACTGACCGAATGGAGCGCCTTGTTCTCCTCCGGCGCCGACCGCCGGGCCCGCGCCGAGGCGGGCATACAGGGCGCGGCCAGCAGCCGCGACGCGGACGACCTGCTGCGCGCCGCCGCCATGTTCCTGCGCCTGGTCGAACGCATGCTGACGCTCCAGCCCGCATTGCCCCAGCAAACACCCCCGGGTGACGACCCGGGCCCGACCGGCGCCTAAGGCCCCGCCCGGCCCGGCGGTTGGCGTGGGCAGGCGGGGGCCAGGCCGGCGGGCGGGCCGGGATCCGAGCGTGGGTGTGGCGCGGGCTTGGGTCCAAGTGCCCAGCCCGGCCGGACAGGTGAGGTGGGTGGGGCCCAGCGCGGTGTGGGCCGGGTTGGGGCCTGGGCGAGTGCTCGGCCGGGCCTCGGGTATGGGCCCGTTCCGATGCCTGGGGTGGGTGTGGCGCGGGCTTGGGTCCAAGTGCGCAGCCCGGCCGGACAGGTGAGGTGGGTGGGGCTCCAGCGCGCGAGCCGTGCGGACGCCTGGGCGTGCGCCCGGCCGGGTCCGCGCATGGGCCTGCCCGACGCCTGGGCGTGCGCCCGGCCGGTCCGCGCATGGGCCTGCTCGACGCCTGGCGTGGTGGGGTGGGGCCTCAGTGCGGTGTGGGCCGGGTTGGGGCCTGGGCGAGTGCTCGGCCGGGCCTCGGGTATGGGCCCGTTCCGATGCCTGGGGTGGGTGGGGTCGGGGGCTTGGGTGCGGGCCGTGGCGACGACCGATGGCCCGGCCGACGCCCGGCGTGGGCCGTTTCGTAGCCCCGAGTACGGGGCCCGCTCGGCCCGCTCGGCCCGCTCGGCCCGCTGGGGCGGGCTGAGAGCCCGGCATGAGCTCGGGGCTACCCCTGGCGCGGGCCGGGTCGGGGCCCGCAGGCGAGTGCTCGGCCGGGCCCGGCGCGCAGGTCCGGCCGACGCCTGGCGTGAGCGGGGTGGCGGCTCGGTCGTGCGCCGGGCCGGGGTCCGAGTGCGTGGCGTGGCCGCAGCCTGGGCGCGGGTCCGCCTGGGCGCCCGGCGTGGGAGGGGCCGGGCCCGAGCGTGGCGTGGGCTGCGCCTGGTCTGGGCGCGGGGGCCGGCCGGAGGCCGGTGCGCCGGGGCCGGGGCGGGGCCCAGGCGGGGCGCCGGGCCCGGGCTGGCATGGGGCTCGCCGCCGGAGGCAATAGGCTGGGAGCGCCGACGTCAGTAACCCGTCGCCGCCGCCCCCGGGCGGTGGCGGCACCGCGCCGAGGAGCCACCCGCCGTGTCAGACCCGCAGCGCCCCCGTGCGTCCCTCCGTACCGCCGTGGTCTGGGATGTCCTGAAAGACGCCCTGGAACGGCGGGCCAAGGCCACCGGCCGGGAGCCCGTGGCGGACGGGGTGGACGGGGCCGCGCAGGGAGCGCTGGACGTGCTGGACACCGGCGGCGGCAGCGGCAATTTCGCCGTCCCGGTCGCCCGCCTCGGCCACCGGGTCACGGTGGTCGACCCGAGCCCCAACGCGCTGTTCGCCCTGGAGCGACGGGCCGCCGAGGCCGGGGTCGCCGAGCGGGTGCGCGGTGTCCAGGGCGACGCCCACGGCCTGTTCGACGTGGTCGAGCGGGGCGGTTACGACGTGGTCCTGTGCCACGGCGTGCTGGAGTACGTGGACGACCCCGCCGAGGGCCTGCGGAACGCGGCGGCGGCGCTGCGCCCGGCCGGTACCCTCAGCGTGCTGGCCGCGGGCCTGGGCGGTGCCGTGCTGGCCCGCGCCCTGGCCGGTCACTTCACCGAGGCCCGGCAGGCGCTTACGGACCCCGAGGGCCGCTGGGGCTCCGGCGACCCGATGCCGCGCCGCTTCACCACCGACCAGCTGTCCGGGCTGGTGACGGCGGCCGGTCTGGAGATCGTCGCGGTGCACGGGGTGCGGGTCTTCGCCGATCTCGTCCCCGGGGTGCTGGTCGACACCGAGCCCGGTGCGCTGGACGCCCTGCTGCGGCTGGAGGCGGCCGCCGCCGAGCTGCCCGCCTTCCACTCCGTCGCCACTCAGCTGCACGTTCTCGCCGAGCGGGACTGATCGCCTTACCCGCGCCGCCGGGTGACCGATGGCGCAGGTGGAGTAGGCCACAGGAGGCCCGATCAGACGCGCGGCCCCGTATGATCGGGGTACACCGTCCGGCATGGCGCATCGGCGGGAGGGGAATGCAGGTCTCAGCGTCAACTTTGGCCCCACACGAAACGGTGGGCGAATTGGCGTTGAGGGGCGGGTTTCACGGGGGCGATTCCCTGCCTATCCTGAAAGGGTCGCACCCCGGTCGCCCCCCGCGACCGACGAGTAGGAGGACTCCGTGCCGCTCTCGGAGCACGAGCAGCGCATGCTCGAGCAAATGGAGCGAGCGTTGTACGCCGAAGATCCCAAGTTCGCGACAGCGCTTGAGGGAAGCGGCCTGCGCACGTACACCCGGCGACGGGTCTACCAGGCGGTCGCGGGTTTTCTGATCGGTATCGCGCTCCTCATGGTCGGAGTGATCGTTCCCCAGATCTGGATCAGCGTGGTGGGCTTCCTCATCATGCTGGGGTGTGCGGTGCTCGCGGTGACCGGCTGGCGCAAGGCTCCCAAGCCGGGTGAGGCGCAGCGCCCCGGCGGAGCGGGTCCGCGCCGTCAAGGCCGCCAGCGCCGCTCGATGATGACCCGTATCGAGGAGCGGTGGCAGCGCCGCCGCGATGAGCAGGGCCACTGAGCATTCACGGATGAACGGTTGAGGGGCGGTCGCCGGGTGGCGGCCGCCCCTCACGTGCGCCCGGCTCCGGTCGGGTGCGCCCGGCCAGGCCCTGGGGCGGCGCACCCGCCCGGGGCCAGCGAGGTCGGGGGCGCCCCGGGACCCGCTTCTGGACCCCGGACCTCGGCGGGACCTGCTTGTGGACCTCGGCCCGGCGGCGGGACCCGCTTGACCCCGGACCTCGGCGGGACCTGCTTGTGGACCTCGGCCCGGCGGCGGGACCCGCTTGACCCCGGACCCCGGCGGGACCTGCTTCTCGACCTCGGCCCCCGGCGGGACCCGCTTGACCCCGGACCCCGGCGGGACCTGCTTCTCGACCCCGGCCCCCGGCGGGACCCGCTTGACCCCGGACCTCGGCGGGACCTGCTTGTGGACCTCGGCCCGGCGGCGGGACCCGCTTGACCCCGGACCCCGGCGGGACCCGCTTTTCGCCCCGGCCCGGCGGTGGGACCCGCATCCGGGCCCCGGGCCGGCGGCCTCAGCCCCGCTCGCCGCGGGGCCCGCGCAGTTGGGACGCCCACCGCGCCCAGCGCGGGGCTCCCCAGCGCTCGACCAGGGCGGACCAGCGCGCCGAGGCCGCCCACACCAGCCGGACAGAGGACCGCGGGGCCAGCAGCGCCCGCAACCGCACCCGCCGCCCGGCCCGGGCCTGGAAACCGGCCACCACCTGCCGCACATCGTCCGCGACGCCCGAGACCGGGCCCGGCCGCGGCGCGTACAGCACCTGCTCGACCGCTCCGGCCACCCGCTGCGCCGCCTGGGCCGCTTCGCCGTCGATCCCGGTGATCCGCACGATGCGCGCCACCGCCTTGCGCGATGTCTGGGAGCCATCGGGCAGTACGCCGAAGTCCCAGGCGGAATCGACCAGTTCGCGCCATGCGGCAAGCGTCCGGTCGGCAGCGTCCTGCTCCGTGCGGCCGCCCGAGTCACCCAGTCTGCGGGCCCGTACCCGCCGCCGGTACAGCATGGGGAGCAGGGGCAGCACGAGCAGCAGCAGCGCCAGCGAGCTCCAGCTGGTGACCTTGGACGCCGACCAACCGCCGCCCGAGGCGCCGCTGTCCGGCTGCTGGATCGCGGCGCCTTCGCAGCCGCCCTGCTTCTTGATGTCCGCGGGGCAGCTGTCCGAGGCAGTCGGCTCGGCCGACGGCTCGGACGAGGTGCTCGGTGCGGCCGACGGCTCATCGGTCGGCTCGCCCGACGGCGTCTGCTCCATGGTGTAGTCGGGCTGGGTGCCCCGGCTTGGGGTGGGTTCGAAGCGGGTCCAGCCGACGCCCTCGAAATACAGCTCGGGCCAGGCGTGCGCGTCCTTCAGGCCGACCGACACCGAGCCGTCCGCCTCGGCGGTGCCGGGGGTGAAGCCGACGGCAACCCGCGCCGGGATGCCCAGCGTCCGGGCCATGGCCGCCATGGAGAAGGAGAAGTGGACGCAGAAGCCCTCCTTCTGCTTCAGGAACCGGACGATGGCGGCCGTGCCGGTGCCGGACTGCACCTGGGTGTCGTAGTGGAATCCGCCGTTGACGGCGAACCAGTCCTGGAGTTTGACCGCCTTCTGGTACGCGTTGGTCGTACCCGCCGTCACCCGTCGCGCCGTCCGGGCGACCACCGGCGGCAGTGAGCCCGGCACCCGGGTGTATTCGCGCAGCAGCCGCGGGGAGGGCGTCGGCGCGGTGGCCAACTGCTCGGCGGTCGGCTCCACCAGCAGGCTGGTGACGCGGTAATGGGCGCCCCGGGTGGTCTGGCCGCGGTCGCCGACCAGAGTGCGGCCCTCCGGCTCATAGCGCCAGCGCCCGTCGATCTCGATTTCGGAGGCCGGGTAGGGGAGGGGCAGCCAGTTCTGTGCGTACCAGTCGGCGGCCGAGATGGAGGTGTCGATGGAGGAGACCCGGACCGAGGGGCCGAGCCCGGCCGGCGACGGCAGCTGGTTCGGTACACCCGTGACATGCCGCTCGGACGACTTCCACGAGGTGCCGTCGAACTTGTCGAGCGCGACGATCCGCAGATAGAGGTCCTGAGTGGTCTGCGAGGAGGTGCGGTACCGCAGCACCTCCTTGTTCTCCGGCTGGTTCAGGCTGTCCTGCAGCGACACCAGAGGATTCACCGCCGAGATCGTGCCGCCACCGCCGCCCGGCCCGCCGCCGCTGCCCTGCTGGTCCAGCAGCCCGCCGTCCAGGGACGGCAGCACCATCGGCACCGCCAGCGCGATGCCCAGCGCCAGCGCGCCGATCCTGCGGCCGGTACGGACCGGCGCGAGCGCCGGACTGCCCCCGGCCCCGGCCAGGCCCGACGGGGGCATGCCCTGCGGATGCGGGGCTCCGCCGCTGAACACCCGGCCCCACTGGGACAGCCGGTCCCGGCCCTCGGCCAGGAGCAGCAGCAGGTAGCCGGCCGCGGCCACCAGGAACCACAGCCAGTCGCTCCCGTTGTCGGACAGACCCGCCGCGACCGAGTACAGCGCGAGCAGCGGGAGCCCGGCGGGGGCGGCACTGCGGTAGGTCACCGCCAGCGCGTCGACCACCAGGCCGATCATCAGCACCCCGCCGATCAGCAGCAGCCGGATGCCGTCGGTCAGCGGCGCCGGGATCGCGTACTGCCCCACATCGTCGGCGCCCTCGCGCAGCAGCAGGGCGAACTCATGGAGTGCCTGCGGGCTCGGCAGCACGCCGCCGAGCGCCTCGCCACGCGCGAAGACGAACGTGAGCAGCAACAGCGCCGTCACAGCCTGCGCGGTCACCGTCAGCGGGCGGGCCAGCGGGACCCGGCGGGTCGCCACGCCCACCGCGCTCTGCAGGGCCAGCAGCAGCAGGGCCTGCAGCAGCCAGGCGGCCGGATCCACCAGCGGCAGCAGCGCACAGGCCGCCGCCACCGTGGCCACGGTCGCGCATATCGAGAGCCGGACGCTTCCACTCATGCCCTGTCCCCCGCGTTCGCCTCAGGGGGCGTCTGATGGATCATGCCCAGCCCCCTGTCATGCCGCCGATCACGGGGGCGTCGGCCCGGGTGGCGCCCTGGGCGTCGGCCTGCCGCCACAGATGGGCCAGCGAGTCGCCGGGGGCGACCGGCAGCGCCGTCCACCCCGCCTCGCGCAGCCGCCGCAGCCGCTCCTCCAGCGGCTGCGGACCGACGCCCGGCACCCCGCGCGACCAGGCCACGCTGTCGGGCACGAACGCCACCGCCCCCGTGGCGCGGTGCCGCATCCGCGCGACCATCGCCGCCTGCTCCTCGTCCAGGTCGCCCAGGAAGGCCACCAGCAGCCCCTCGGTGCCGCCGCGCAGCGCGTCATGGGCGCGCGAGAGCCCGCCGCCGTCGGAGTGGTCCACCACCGCGAGGGTGTCCAGCATCAGCCCGGCCGTCTCCGCCGAGTCATGCGTGGAACCGGTGAAGCCGCCCCCGCCGTCCGGGCCCGGCACCGAGCTGCCGGTGTCGGTCAGCAGCCGGACCGCATAGCCGCGCTCCAGCAGATGCGCCGCAGCCGAGGCCGCCCCCGTGACCGCCCATTCGAAGGCGGAGTCGGGCCCGGAGCCCTGGTAGGCGATCTCGCGGGTGTCCAGCAGCACCGTGCAGTGCGCGCGCTGGGGCGGCTCCTCGCGGCGGACCATGAGCTCGCCGTAGCGGGCGGTGGACCGCCAGTGCACCCGGCGCAGATCGTCGCCGTGGCGATAGCCGCGCGGAATCACATCGTCCTCGCCGGCCAGCGCCGGCGAGCGGTGCCGCCCGTCCCCGTATCCCGCGGCCTCGCCGGTCAGGCGCACCGCGGGCAGCGGCTCGACCCGCGGCACCACCGTGAGCGTGTCGTAGGCGCTGAAGGCGCGGGTGAGCTCGCACATCCCGAACGGGTCGTTCAACCGGAGCTGGAGTGGGCCCAGCGGATAACGCCCCCGCAGATCCGAGCGGACCCGGTAGGACACCTCGCGCCGCCCGCCCGCCTCCACCCGGTCCAGGACGAAGCGGGGCCGCGGCCCCAGAACGTAGGGCACGCGGTCCTGGAGCATCAGCAGCCCGGTGGGCAGCCGCGAGACATTGTCCATCCGCAGATGCACCCGGGCCTCGGAGCCGGCCGGCACCCGCGCGGGCGCCAGCCGTCTGCTGCCCGCCACCCGGTACCGGGTGCGGTAGACCACGGCCACGCACACCAGCGGCAGCGCGGCCAGCAGCAGCCCGACCCGCAGCAGATCCTCCTGGCCCAGCACATAGCTGCACACCGCGGCGGCGACCCCCGCGGCCAGGAAGGACCGGCCGCGGGTCGTCAGACCGGCCAGCGCGGCCCGCAGCCCGCCGTTGTCCTCCCCGCCGGCGGAGCTCCAGGGATCAGCGCTCGTCCCCCCTGCGGTCATCACAGCCTCCGGGCGCCCGGCTGCTGCCCGTAGTCGACCGGGGGCATGGGCGGCACCGGTGGCATGGGGGCGGAGCCGCGCGGGGCCGCCGTGGGCACCGGGATGCGCTGGAGGATGTCCGCCACCACCTGCTCCGAGGTGCGCCGGGTCAGCTGGGCCTGCGCGGTGGGCAACAGCCGGTGCGCCAGCACCGCCACGGCCAGTGCCTGCACATCGTCCGGCAGTGCGAAGTCGCGCCCGGCCAGCGCGGCCGACGCCTTGGCCGCTCGCAGCAGATGCAGCGTCGCCCGCGGGGAGGCGCCGAGCCGCAGATCGGGGTGGTTGCGCGTGGCGGCCACGAGATCGACCGCATACCGCCGGACGGCCTCGGCCACATGCACCGAGCGCACCGCCTCGACCAGCTTGACGATCTCATGGGCGTGCGCGACGGGCTGCATGTCGTCCAGCGGTGAGACGCCGCCGTGAATGTCCAGCATCTCGAGCTCGGCCTGCGGGCTGGGGTAGCCGATGGAGACGCGCGCCATGAAACGGTCGCGCTGCGCCTCGGGCAGCGGATAGGTGCCCTCCATCTCGACCGGGTTCTGCGTGGCCACCACCATGAAGGGGCTGGGCAGCTCGTAGGTCTCCCCGTCGATGGTGACCTGGCGCTCCTCCATGGACTCCAGCAGTGCCGACTGGGTCTTGGGCGAGGCGCGGTTGATCTCGTCGCCGATCACGATCTGGGCGAAGATCGCGCCCGGCTTGAACTCGAACTCCTTGCGTTGCTGGTCGAAGATGCTCACGCCGGTGATGTCCGACGGCAGCAGGTCCGGAGTGAACTGGATCCGCCGCACCGAACAGTCGATGGACCGGGCGAGCGCCTTGGCGAGCATCGTCTTGCCCACGCCCGGGACATCCTCGATCAGCAGATGCCCCTCGGCGAGCAGCACGGTCAGCGAAAGCCGTACGACCTCGGGCTTGCCCTCGATCACACCCTCCACCGACCTGCGGACCCGCTCCGCTGTGGTGGTCAGATCGCTGAGGCTCGCTCGCTCGTCATAGGTCGTCACCCGGCCCTCCTCGGCCCGTTCTCAGGGCCGTTGCCCTCGGAACGGACCGGCCCACCGCATACGCGGACACCGGCCCCCGCTGGGTTGCGGGGGGCGATGTCACTTATGCATTCTTGCGGTCTCCGCGGCTTCGCGTCACTTGGCTGTGGATAACCCGGGGTTATTTGTCACTCTTGTACGTGTTCAGGCGGTAAAATCCGTCACTGTCGCGGATCGATCTCCCGCAGCAGACCCGTCGTCACATCGAAGACGAAGCCGCGGACGTCGTCGGTGTGCGGCAGGAACGGGGACGTGCGCACCCGCTGCATCGACTGGCGTACGTCGGCGTCGAGGTCCTTGAACGCCTCTACCGCCCACGACGGCCGCTGCCCCACTTCCGCCTCCAGCTCATGCCGGAAGTCCTCGGTGAGAGTCAGCAGACCGCAGCCGGTGTGGTGGATGAGCACGACGCTGCGGGTGCCCAGGGCGCGCTGGCTGATGGTCAGGGAGCGGATGATGTCGTCGGTGACCACGCCACCCGCGTTACGGATCGTGTGGCAGTCGCCCAGCTCAAGGCCGAGCGCCTCGTGCAGATCGAGCCGCGCGTCCATGCAGGCGACGACGGCGACGCGCTGCACGGGGCGCGCGTCCATCCCGGGGTCGCGGAACTGGACGGAGTACCGCCGGTTGGCTTCGACGAGGCGGTCGATCACCGTGTCTTCCGTGGGGGCGTCGTCGGCGGACTGGTTTGGCTGCGGCGCTGATATCGACATGATCACGAAGATACCTCTCACCAGCGGATTTTGTCTCCTCTTTAGGGCGGGCAAACGGGCGTAACCGGGTGGCCCGTTGGGGTGATGTGAGGGATTCCACAGGGTGCGCGCCCCGATGCCGCACGGCCGAACGAGGCGGTCCACACCCCGGCGGGACGCGCTGGCCGGTTGGTTGACCGAGGGGACGAGTGGACTAAAGTGGCGCGAAGTGGGAGGCGTGACGCTCCCCTTTGGATCCGGAATTTTCGCGTGAGCGCGGTGCGTACGTACCCCTCGGCCTCCTCCCGCTCCGGCCGCCTGACGTCACTTCCCCGGCGCCAGATGGCCGCTTCCCCTTCAGAGCGGGCGGGGACCCGGAGGTGCGTACCCTCCTCGCCCGACCCTCAGAAGGGCGCACGAGCAGCGCAATGAGCAGCAACGCTCTCCACGTTCCCGTCATGCTCCAGCGCTGTCTGGACATGCTGGCCCCCGCTCTCGCCCAGCCCGGCGCGGTCGTCGTCGACTGCACCCTGGGCCTGGGCGGACACAGCGAGGCGCTGCTGAGCAGCTTCCCGGCGGCCCGGCTGATCGCCCTCGACCGCGACCCGGCCGCGCTGCGGCTCGCGGGCGAGCGACTCGCCCCGTACGGCGACCGGGCGACCCTGGTGCACGCTGTCTACGACGAGCTGCCCGAGGTTCTCGACCGGCTCGGCGTGCCGCGCGTCCAGGGGGTCTTCTTCGACCTCGGCGTGTCGTCCATGCAGCTGGACGAGGCCGAGCGCGGCTTCGCCTACGCCCAGGACGCCCCGCTGGACATGCGGATGGACCAGTCCACCGGCATCAGCGCCGCCGAGGTGCTCAACACCTATCCGCCGGGCGAGCTGGTGCGCATCCTGCGGGCGTACGGCGAGGAGAAGTTCGCCAAGAAGATCGTGGACGCCGTGGTGCGCGAGCGTGCGAAGGAACCGTTCAGCAACAGTGCCCGGCTCGTCGAGCTGATCCGCGACGCGCTGCCGCAGGCCGCCAAGCGCACCGGCGGCAACCCCGCCAAGCGCACCTTCCAGGCGCTGCGGATAGAGGTCAACGGGGAGCTCGCGGTCCTGGAGCGGGCCATCCCGGCGGCCGTCTCCGCGCTCACCGTCGGCGGCCGGATCGCCGTCCTCTCGTACCACTCGCTGGAGGACCGCCTGGTCAAGCAGGTGCTCACGGCGGGCGCCGGCAACACCGCACCACCCGGGCTGCCGGTCGTCCCCGAGCAGTACCAGCCCCGGCTCAAGCTGCTCACCCGCGGGGCGGAGCTGCCCACCGAGGAGGAGATCGCCGAGAATCGCCGGGCGGCCCCGGCGCGCCTTCGGGGCGCGGAGCGCATCCGGGAGGAGCAGCGACTGTGAGCGACGTACGCGTGGCCGCCGGGCCGCAGGCGGCGACGAGAGCCGCACCTCTGCGCCGCGCGGGCGGAGAAGCGAACGAGGAGGCGCTATGAGCGGGGCGGGGGGCCCGAAAGGGCGGGCGCCGGGGGCCACCACGGCCAGGCGCGCCCCCTTCGTCCTGCTCGTGGTCGTCGTGCTCGGCTCCGGACTGATCGCGCTGCTGCTGCTGAACTCCTCCCTCAACCAGGGATCGTTCGAACTCAGCAAGCTGGAGAAACAGACCGACGAGCTCACCGACGAGCGCCAGGCGCTTCAGCAGGACGTCGACCAGCTCTCCGCGCCCGGCGCCCTGGAGCGGCGCGCCCGCGAGCTCGGCATGGTGCCCGGCGGCAGCCCCGCCTTCCTCAACCCGGACGGCACGGTCCGCGGTGTGCCCGCCCCGGCGACGGGGCAGCCCTCGGCGCTCGGCGCCCCCGGGCCGGTCGTGCCACCCCTGCTGGACCCGACGCCGGTCTCACCCGCCGTCGCGGCCACGCCCACGCCGTCCCCCTCGCCGACCGCGGGGAAGCACAAGAAGCACAAGGGGAAGCACACGGGGAAGCCCACGGCGACCGCCACGGCGGCCTCGAAGACACCCCAGCGGTCCCCCTCCGCCTCCGCGACGTCCACCCCGGCCCTCAGTAGGTGACACGGTGACGCGAACCCTTGTCTGCGCCCAGCCGAGCCCATCCGCCGAATCCCGGATGGGCGCCGCGTGACCGGGCCCCGGGATCCGCGCCGCCGCGGGGTGCCGGGGCCGGCCGGCCCACGCGCCGAGCGCCGGCCGCGCCAGGGCACCGCGCACCGTCCCGACCGGCGCCCCGGGGTGTCCGGACGCCCGCCGCAGCGCCCGCGCCCCGGCGCGTCCCAGCCGCTGCGGCTGGGCAGCCCGCGCCCCCGGCTGCGGCTGATCAGCCTCGGCCTCACCCTCGTCATGCTGGCCTTCGTCGTACGGCTGCTCCAGGTGCAGGCCGTGGACGCGAGCGCGTACGCGGCCAAGGCCAACGTCAACCGCTACATCCCGGTGAAGCTCTCCGCCGAGCGCGGCTCCATCACCGACCGCGACGGCGTGGCCCTGGCCACCACGGTGGACGCGTACGACATCACCGCCGCCCCCGACCTCCTCACGCCCAAGACGGCCAAGACCCATGACGCCCCGCGCCAGGCCGCCTCCCTCCTCGCGCCGATCCTCGGCAAGGACCGGGCCGACCTGGAGAAGAAGCTCACCGACAACCCGAGGTCGCAGTACGTGGTGCTGGCCCGGCAGCAGTCCCCGCAGGTCTGGAAGCAGATCAAGGACCTGAAGAACGCCCTGGACGACGCCGCGGCCAAGGGCAAGGGCACCAATGTGCTGGCCGGGGTGAACCGGGAGGCGCACAGCAAGCGGGTCTATCCGAACGGGGACCTGGCCGCCGGGCTACTGGGCTTCGTGGGCGCCGACGGCCGCGGCGCGGCGGGGCTCGAACAGCAATTGGACAAGAAGCTCGCGGGTAAGGACGGCAAGCGGGTCTACGCCCAGTCCGGCGGCCACCAGGTGCCCACCGGCGACGTCAAGGAACAGCCCGCGGTCCCCGGCAGCGACATCGAGCTGACCCTCGACCGCGACATCCAGTGGGCCGCCCAGAGCGCCATCACCGAGCAGGTCGGGAAGTCCCGGGCCGACCGCGGCTATGTCATCGTCCAGGACACCCGGACCGGGCAGATCCTGGCGATGGCCAACGCCCCCGGCTTCGATCCGAACGACATCACCACCACGGACGCGGACGCCCTGGGCAACGCCGCGGTCTCGGACGCCTACGAGCCCGGCAGCGTCAGCAAGCTGATGTCGATGGCCGCCGTCCTCCAGGAGGGCGTGGCGCGGTGGGACACCCATGTGGTGGTCCCGAACCGGCTGCCGCGCGCCGACCGGGCCTTCGCCGACGACATCGACCACCCCACCTGGTACCTGACGCTCAACGGCGTGCTCGCCAAGTCCAGCAACATCGGCACCATCCTCGCCACCGAGCAGCTGGCGAAGAACAGCAAGCAGAAGAACCGGATTCTCTACTCCTATCTGCGGAAGTTCGGGATCGGCCGGCCCACCGGACTCGGCTTCCCCGGGGAGACCCCGGGCATCCTGGCCAAGCCGCAGGACTGGAGCGCCTCGCAGCAGTACACGATCGCCTTCGGCCAGGGGCTGTCGCTCAACGCCGTCCAGGCGGCCTCCGTGTACTCCACCATCGCCAACGGCGGTGAGCGCGTCGAGCCCACCCTCGTCCGCGGCACCAAGGGCCCCGGGGGCGGCTTCACGCCCGCGCCCGCGCCCAAGAAGACCCGCGTCGTCAGTAAGGAGACCGCGAAGACGCTCGCCGAGATGCTCGGGTCGGTCGTCAACGATCAGCAGGGCACCGGCACCAAGGCCAAGATCCCCGGCTACCAGGTCGCGGGCAAGACCGGCACCTCCAACCGAGTGGACCCGAAGACCGGCCACTACCGCGGCTACACCGCCTCCTTCGCCGGCTTCGCGCCCGCCGACAAACCGCGCCTCACGGTCTACTGCGCCGTACAGAATCCGACGAAGGGCAGTTACTTCGGCGGACAGATCTGCGGACCGGTGTACAAGAAGGTCATGGAATTCGGGCTGAAGAGCCTGCAGGCCGCGCCCACCGGCAAGCAGGCCAAGCGGCTCCCCGTGAGCTACAGCCCCGGCCGGTGAGCGGACTCAGCAGTGACGACGATCACGCCGGGCCCCGGGAACCACGGTCCGGTACCGCCTCGTTCCGCCGCCTCATTTCGCGGGGGAGTGGGTGTGCCGGGTACGCTCACCGCCGTGCCCCACGCTGATCAGTACCAAACCCCTCAGAAGGACGTTTCTGTGGAATACCCGGGAGCGCCCCGCCCTGTCCAGGTCCGCCCGATCCCGCTCGCGGAGCTGGCGGATCAGCTGGGCGTCGATGCCCCCGAAGCACCGGCCGAGGCCGCGGTCACCGGGATCACCCATGACTCGCGCGCCGTGCGCCCAGGCGATGTGTACGCCGCGCTGTCCGGTGCCCGCCTCCACGGCGCGGACTTCGCCGCCCAGGCCGCCGACCTCGGCGCGGCCGCCGTACTGACCGACCCGGCCGGCGCCGAGCGCGCCGCCGCCACGGGGCTGCCGGTCCTGGTCGTGGACAACCCGCGCGGCCGGATGGGCGCGCTGGCCGCCACCATCTACGGCGAGCCCGGCCGCGGCCTGCTCCAGATCGGCATCACCGGCACCTCCGGCAAGACCACGACCGCGTACCTCATCGAGGGCGGCCTGCGGGCCGCCGCGAAGGCCGACGGCGGCCTGACGGGTCTCATCGGCACCGTCGAGACGCGGATCGGCGACGACCGCATGAAGTCCGAGCGCACCACCCCGGAGGCCACCGACCTCCAGGCGCTCTTCGCGGTGATGCGCGAGCGCGACGTCCGCTCGGTCGTCATGGAGGTCTCCAGCCACGCCCTGGTCCTCGGCCGCGTCGACGGCTGCGTCTTCGACGTCGCCGTCTTCAACAACCTCAGCCCGGAGCACATGGAGTTCCACTCCGGCATGGAGGACTACTTCCAGGCCAAGGCCCAGCTGTTCACCAAGGCCCGCAGCCGGGCCGGAGTGATCAACTTCGACGACGAGTACGGCCGCCGGCTGATCGAGCAGTCCGAGGTCCCGGTCATCACCTTCTCCGCCGAGGGCCACCCCGACGCCCACTGGCGCGCCGCGGACGTCGAGGTCGGCCCGCTCGGCTCGACCTTCACCGCCATCGGCCCGAACGGTGAGTCCGTGCGTGCCGCCGCGCCGCTCCCGGGCCCCTTCAACGTCGCGAACGCACTCGCCGCGATCGTGGCCCTCGACGTCGCCGGGATCGACCCGCAGACGGCCGCCGACGGCATCGCCGCCGTCCCCGGCGTCCCCGGCCGGCTGGAGCGGGTGGACATCGGCCAGCCGTATCTGGCGGTCGTCGACTACGCCCACAAGACCGACGCCGTGGAGTCGGTACTGCGCGCCCTGCGCAGGGTCACCGACGGCAAACTGCACGCCGTCCTCGGCTGCGGCGGCGACCGCGACCGGCTCAAGCGCGGCCCCATGGGCGCCGCGGTGGCCCGGCACGCCGACACCGCCGTCCTCACCTCCGACAACCCCCGCTCCGAGGACCCCCTCGCGATCCTCGCCGCCATGCTCGCGGGCGCCGCCGAGGTGCCCGCGCACGAGCGCGGCGATGTGCTGGTCGAGGAGGACCGGGCGAACGCCATCGCTGCCGCCGTCGCCCGCGCCGAGCCCGGCGACACCGTCATCGTCGCGGGCAAGGGCCATGAGCAGGGCCAGGACATCGCCGGGGTGGTACGCGCCTTCGACGACCGCCAGGTACTACGCGAAGCCATCGAGCTCAGTGAGCGAGCCCGCCGGCGCGATTCCGAGCGCCGGGAGGCGAGCGGGCCGCTCCGGGACACAGACCGACACGACCAGGGATGACAGACCGCCATGCGCGTACCAGCCCCCTCCAGGCAGCTTTCCCGCACGGCCGGAGGTGATCAGTGATCGCCCTGTCCCTCGCAGAGATCGCCGGCCTCGTCGGTGGCCGACCGCACGACATACCGGACCCCGACCTGAAGGTCGTGGGTCCCGTCGTGATCGACTCCCGTGAGGTGCGGCCCGGCAGCCTCTTCGCCGCGCTCCCCGGGGAGCGCGTGGACGGCCACGACTTCGCTCGGGGTGCGGTCGAGGCGGGCGCGGTGGCGGTTCTGGCCGCCCGCCCCGTCGGTACCGCGGAAGCCCCGGTCCCCGCGATCGTCGTGCCCGACGTCATCGCCGCCATGGGAGCGCTCGCGCGCGCGGTCGTGCAGCGCCTGGGCACCTCCGTGGTCGCGCTCACCGGCTCCGCGGGCAAGACCAGCACCAAGGACCTCATCGCCCAGCTGCTCCAGCGCCACGGCCCCACCGTGTGGACGCCGGGCTCGCTCAACAACGAGATCGGGCTGCCGCTGACCGCGCTGACCGCCGACGAGACCACCCAGCACCTGGTGCTGGAGATGGGCGCGCGCGGCAAGGGCCACATCCGGTATCTGACGGACCTCACCCCGCCCCGGATCGGCCTCGTCCTCAACGTCGGCACCGCCCATATCGGCGAGTTCGGCGGCCGTGAGCAGATCGCCGAGGCCAAGGGCGAACTGGTGGAGGCGCTGCCGCCCGCCGAGGACGGCGGGATCGCGGTGCTCAATGCCGACGACCCCCTGGTGCGCGCCATGGCCTCCCGTACGAAGGCCCGTACCGTTCTGTTCGGCGAGGCCGAGGACGCCCACGTCCGTGCCGAGAATGTCCGGCTCTCGGACGGTGGCCGCCCCGCCTTTACCCTTCACACCCCTACCGGGTGCAGCGAAGTGACCATGCGCCTGTACGGTGAGCACCACGTGTCGAACGCGCTCGCCGCGGCCGCCGTCGCCCATGAGTTGGGCATGTCCGTCGACGAGATCGCCGTGGCGCTCTCCGAGGCGGGGCAGCTCTCCCGCTGGCGGATGGAGGTCACCGAGCGCTCGGACGGCGTGACGGTCGTCAACGACGCCTACAACGCGAACCCCGAGTCCATGCGAGCCGCGCTGCGCGCGCTGGCCGCGATGGGCGCCGCTACACCGGGGGGTCGCACGTGGGCGGTGCTGGGCCGGATGGCCGAGCTGGGCGAGGAGTCACTCGCCGAGCACGACGCGGTCGGGCGGCTGGCCGTCCGGCTCAACGTCAGCAAGCTCGTGGCGGTCGGCGGCCAGGAGGCCGCCTGGCTGGACATGGGCGCCAAGAACGAGGGTTCGTGGGGTGAGGAGTCGGTGCACGTGTCCGACGTGCGGGCAGCGGTGGAACTGCTGCGCAGCGAACTGCGACCGGGGGACGTCGTGTTGGTGAAGGCGTCCAGGTCGGTCGGCCTGGAGCGGCTCGCGCAGGCGTTGCTCGAGGGTGAGGGTGAGGTCTCCGGCCGATGGGCATGAGGCAGATCCTCTTCGCGGGAGCCATCGGGCTCTTTCTGACCCTGATCGGCACCCCGCTGCTGATCAAGCTGCTGGCCCGCAAGGGCTATGGCCAGTACATCCGGGACGACGGCCCGCGTACGCACGGCAGCAAGCGCGGCACCCCGACCATGGGTGGTATCGCCTTCATCCTGGCGACGCTGATCGCGTACGCCGTGACGAAGGTGATCACTGGCAGCCAGCCGACCTTCTCCGGTGTGCTGGTGCTCTTCCTGTTCGCGGGCATGGGCCTGGTCGGCTTCCTGGACGACTACATCAAGATCGTCAAGCAGCGGAGCCTGGGTCTGCGCGCCAAGGCGAAGATGGCCGGGCAGCTGATCGTCGGTATCGCCTTCGCGATCCTCTCGCTGAACTTCGCGGACGCGCGGCAGCAGACGCCCGCCTCCGACCGGCTCTCCTTCGTCCAGGACTTCGGCTGGTCCTTCGGCCCGGTGATCTTCACGATCTGGGCGCTGTTCATGATCCTGGCGATGTCGAACGGCGTGAACCTCACCGACGGCCTCGACGGTCTGGCCACCGGCGCCTCGGTGATGGTCTTCGGCGCCTACACCTTCATCGGCGTCTGGCAGTACCAGGAGTCCTGCGCCAACGCGGAGACGCTCACCAACCCCTCGTCCTGTTTCGAGGTACGAGATCCGCTCGATCTCGCGGTCGTCGCCTCCGCGCTGATGGGTGCCTGCTTCGGCTTCCTGTGGTGGAACACCTCGCCCGCCAAGATCTTCATGGGGGACACCGGCTCGCTCGCCCTCGGCGGCGCGCTGGCGGGTCTGGCGATCTGCTCCCGTACGGAGCTGCTGATGGCCCTCCTCGGCGGCCTGTTCGTGCTGATCACCATGTCCGTGGTCATCCAGGTCGGCTCCTTCCGGATGACCGGGAAGCGGGTCTTCCGGATGGCGCCACTCCAGCACCACTTCGAACTCAAGGGGTGGAGCGAAGTCCTTGTGGTGGTCCGGTTCTGGATCATCCAGGGCATGTGCGTGATCGTCGGACTCGGTCTCTTCTACGCGGGCTGGCGAGCCCAGTGACGCCCGACGTCACCGACCTCGACGTCACCGACCTCGCCGGCCGGCAGGTCACCGTCGCCGGACTCGGCGTCTCCGGGGTCCCCGCAGCGCGTGCGCTGCGGGGCCTCGGGGCCACCGTGACCGTCGTCAACGGCAGCGACGGCGAGCCGCAGCGGGCCCAGGCGGCCGAACTGGAGCCGCTCGGCATCACGGTCCGCCTCGGAGACGGTGACACGCTTCCCGAGGGCACCGAGCTGGTCGTCACCACGCCCGGCTGGAAGCCCACCAGCCCGCTCTTCCTGGCCGCCGCCGAGGCCGGCGTCCCGGTCTGGGGCGATGTGGAGCTCGCGTGGCGGCTGCGCGGCGAGGACGCCCCGCCCTGGCTCGCGGTCACCGGCACCAACGGCAAGACCACCACGGTACGGATGCTCGCGGCCATCCTGGAGGCGGCCGGACTGCGTACCGCCGCCGTCGGCAATATCGGCGTCTCGCTGCTGGACATCGTGCTCGGCGACGAACCGTACGACGTGCTGGCCGTCGAGCTCTCGAGCTACCAGCTGCACTGGGCGCCCTCCCTGCGCGCCCACTCCGGGGCCGTCCTCAACCTCGCCCCCGACCACCTCGACTGGCACGGCTCCATGGCGGCGTACGCGACCGACAAGGGCCGGATCTACGAGGGCAACCAGGTGGCCTGCGTCTACAACGCCGCCGACCCCGCCACCGAGGACCTGGTGCGCGCGGCCGAGGTCGAGGAGGGCTGCCGGGCGATCGGCTTCACCCTCGGCATTCCCGGCCCCTCCCAGCTCGGCGTCGTCGAGAACATCCTCGTCGACCGGGCCTTCGTGGAAGACCGGCACAAGCAGGCCCACGAGCTCGCCGAGGTCTCGGATGTGAACCCGCCGGCGCCGCACAACATCGCCAACGCCCTCGCCGCGGCCGCCCTGGCCCGCGCCTACGGCGTGCCCCCCGCGGCCGTACGGGAGGGCCTGCGCGCCTTCCGGCCCGATCCGCACCGGGTGGAGCATGTCGCGGACGTCGACGGCGTCACCTACGTCGACGACTCCAAGGCGACCAACACCCACGCCGCGGGGGCGTCGTTGGGGGCCTACGAGCACATCGTGTGGATCGCCGGCGGCCTCGCCAAGGGAGCCACCTTCGACGAGCTCGTGGTCACGGCGTCACAGCGGCTGCGCGGTGTCGTGCTGATCGGCGCCGACCGGGCCCTGATCCGCGAAGCGCTGGCGCGACACGCGCCCGATGTCCCGGTCGTGGACCTCGACCGGACCGACACTGGGGCGATGGCGGCGGCTGTGCGCGAAGCGGCGCGGCTCGCCCGGCCGGGCGATACCGTCCTGATGGCACCGGCCTGCGCCTCGATGGACATGTTCACCAACTACAACAAGCGGGGCGAGGCCTTCGCCGCGGCGGTGCACGATCTGGCCTCCGGCCGGTTCCCGGACGATCAGTAGCCCGCCGGTCCCCCGCGAGAACCGCTCGCGCGGGGAAACTGGAGGGGACACGACATGACGCCTGACCAGCCCGCCGCGCCGCGCTCCCGACCGGCCCGCCAGGCCGTCTCCGACCGTCCCGCGCAGCGGGCCGCTTCCGGGGCGGCCCCGCGGGTGCGGGCGGCCGCGCGCGCCGGGGGGCGGGCGGCGGCTCTGGCGCGCCCGCGGGGCGGTGCGGGCGCCTCCCGTCCGGTGCGCCGCCCCTCGCGCTCCACCCTCCTGGACGCGGCGCGCGGGCTGCAGCAGCGCGTCCGGCGGGCCTGGGACCGGCCGCTCACCGCGTACTACCTGATCCTCGGCGGCGCGCTGCTGATCCTGGTGCTGGGTCTGGTGATGGTCTACTCCGCCTCCCAGATCAAGGCGCTCCAGTCGGGGCTCGCTCCGTCGTACTTCTTCCGCAAACAGCTCTTCGCGGCGGCGCTCGGCGGCGCCCTGATGCTGCTCGCCGTACGGATGCCGATCAAGCTGCACCGCGCCTTCGCCTATCCGCTGCTGGCGGTGTCGGTGTTCCTGATGTGCCTGGTTCAGGTGCCGGGGCTGGGGATCGCGGTCAACGGCAACCGGAACTGGATCTCCTTCGGCGGCCCGTTCCTCCTCCAGCCCAGCGAGTTCGGCAAGCTCGCGCTCGTCCTGTGGGGCGCCGATCTGCTGGCCCGAAAGCAGGACAAGCGGCTGCTGGCCCAGTGGAAGCATCTGCTGGTGCCGCTGGTGCCCGCGACGGCGATGCTGCTCGGCCTGATCATGCTGGGCGGCGACATGGGCACCGCGATCATTCTCACGGCGATTCTTTTCGGCCTGCTCTGGCTGGCCGGCGCCCCCACCCGGCTCTTCGTGGGCGTGCTCGCCTTCGCCGGGGCGATCGGTGTGCTGCTCATCAAGACCAGCGCGAACCGGATGTCCCGGCTCGCCTGTATCGGCGCCACCGAACCCGGCGCTCACGATCAGTGCTGGCAGGCGGTCCATGGGATCTACGCCCTGGCCAACGGCGGATGGTTCGGCTCGGGACTCGGTGCATCCATGGAGAAATGGGGCGAACTACCCGAACCGCATACCGACTTCATCTTCGCCATTACCGGGGAGGAACTCGGCCTGGCGGGGACGCTGTCGGTTCTCGTACTCTTCGCGGCTCTAGGCTATGCGGGTATCCGCGTGGCCGGACGCACGGAGGACCCCTTCGTGAGGTATGCCGCGGGAGGCGTGACCACCTGGATCACGGCCCAGGCCATGATCAATATCGGCGCGGTGCTGGGTCTGCTGCCGATCGCCGGGGTTCCGCTCCCGCTGTTCTCCTACGGAGGGTCCGCCCTGCTGCCGACCATGTTCGCCGTCGGCCTGTTGATCGCCTTCGCACGGGCGGAGCCCGCTGCGCGGGCGGCGCTGGCCATGCGGCAGCCTGCTTTGCGGAAGAAGCTGGCTCGGGTGAGACGGAAGACGATGAGACGGCCCGTCAAGAAGCGGCCGTCCGGAGAGCGGTGAATTTCGGTGCATGTCGTACTCGCCGGTGGGGGGACCGCCGGCCACATCGAGCCCGCGCTCGCCCTCGCGGACGCCCTGCGCAGGCAGGACCCGACCGTGGGGATCACGGCGCTCGGCACGGAGCGCGGGCTCGAGACCCGGCTCGTACCCGAGCGTGGCTATGAACTCGGGCTCATCCCCGCCGTACCCCTGCCGCGTAAGCCCACCCCCGAACTGATCACCGTCCCCGGGCGGCTGCGCGGCACCATCAAGGCCGCCGAGCAGATCCTGGAGCGCACCAAGGCCGACTGTGTGGTCGGCTTCGGCGGCTATGTGGCGCTGCCCGGCTATCTGGCCGCCAAGCGGCTCGGGGTGCCGATCGTCGTCCATGAGGCCAACGCCCGCCCGGGTCTCGCCAACAAGATCGGCTCCCGCTACGCCAAGTACGTCGCGGTCTCCACCCCGGACAGCAAGCTCCGCAACGCGCACTACGTCGGCATCCCGCTGCGCCGCTCCATCGCCACCCTCGACCGGGCCGCGGTCCGGCCCGAGGCGCGCGCGGCCTTCGGCCTCGACCCCAACCTTCCGACGCTGCTGGTCTCCGGCGGTTCGCAGGGCGCCCGGCGGCTCAACGAGGTGGTCCAGAGGGTCGCCCCGTTCCTGCAGCGCGCCGGAATCCAGGTGCTCCACGCGGTCGGTCCGAAAAACGAACTGCCGCATGTGGACAACATGCCCGGAATGCCGCCCTATATCCCGGTACCTTACGTGGACCGGATGGACCTCGCGTACGCCGCGGCCGACATGATGCTCTGCCGCGCGGGCGCGATGACCGTCGCAGAGCTGTCCGCCGTCGGGCTCCCGGCCGCCTACGTCCCCCTGCCCATCGGCAACGGCGAGCAGCGGCTCAACGCCCAGCCGGTGGTCAAGGCGGGCGGCGGACTGCTGGTCGACGACGCCGAGCTGACCCCCGAGTGGGTGCAGAGCAATGTGCTGCCGGTGCTCGGCGACCCGCACCGGCTGTACGAGATGTCGCGGCGCGCCGCCGAGTTCGGCCGCCGGGACGCCGACGAGCTGCTGGTCGGCATGGTGTACGAGGCAATCGCGGCACGCCACCAGGCGTGAGAAGGCAGGGAGCGTGGCCGGACCGACGACCGCACAGCGCGGTTCACGAGGGACGTCGCCGTCCGGCCCGCCCCCGCGCGTCCTGGTGGCGCGCCCAAGGCTTCGCCTGCCCCGCCGCCGCACCCTGCTGCTGATCGCGGTGGCGGTGATCCTGCTCGGCGCCGGCGCCGTCTGGCTGCTCTTCGGTTCGAGCTGGCTGCGGACCGAGCGGGTGACGGTCGCCGGCACCGCCGTCCTCACCCCCAAGGAGGTGCGGGGGGCGGCGGCCGTCCCCCTGCACACCCCGCTGGTGGCGGTGGACACCGGAGCCATCGAGCACCGGCTGCGCGAACGGCTGCCGCGGATAGCGAATGTGGACGTGTCCCGGTCATGGCCGCACACCATCAGTCTGGATGTGACGGAACGCAAGGCCGAAGCGATTGTCGAAGAGGGCGGGAAGTTCCGCGAAGTGGACGCGGAGGGCGTCCGGTTCGCCACCGACACCAAGCGTCCGAAGGGCGTTCCGCTGCTGGAAATGGAGCCGGACCGGTCGCCGAGTTCGCGCCATTTCGGCGCGACCAGGCTGCGCCGGGAGGCCGTCCGGGTGGTCACCCAACTCCCGGCGAAGGTCCGCGCGGACACCCGTTCCGTGCGCGTCCGCTCGTACGACTCGATCACCCTTGAGCTGACCGGCGGCCGTACGATCGCATGGGGGAGCGGCGAGAGCGGCGCGGCGAAGGCGAAGACGCTCATCGCGCTGATGAAAGCTCAGCCGCACGCGGGTCACTTCGACGTCAGCGCGCCGAGCGCCCCCGCAGTGTCTCGCAGTTGACGTGATAGTGGCAGGCCAGCACCCTGGCTGGCTAGCCCACTGGGTGATCACATAGGGTGAAAAGAAAAGCGGGAGGTTCGGCGTGTTCATTGAACGCGTACCACTTGTCGACTTAGTGTCCTGTTCCGAAGAGTCCGGGAAACAGAGGCACTGGTAACCCTAAACTGCAGCGTTAGGGTTGGGGTCGGCAATCGGAACCGTCCCATTCGGCATCAGTCGGCACACCGCGGCAACGGCGGGGTGACGACACGTAACTCGAGGCGAGAGGCCTTCGACGTGGCAGCACCGCAGAACTACCTCGCAGTCATCAAGGTCGTCGGCATCGGCGGCGGTGGCGTGAACGCCATCAACCGGATGATCGAGGTCGGGCTCAAGGGCGTCGAGTTCATCGCGATCAACACCGATGCGCAGGCCCTGCTCATGAGTGACGCGGACGTCAAGCTCGACGTCGGCCGAGAGCTCACCCGCGGACTTGGCGCCGGCGCCAACCCAGATGTCGGCCGGAAAGCCGCCGAGGATCACCGCGAGGAGATCGAGGAGGTCCTCAAGGGGGCCGACATGGTCTTCGTGACGGCGGGCGAGGGCGGCGGCACCGGGACCGGCGGCGCCCCGGTGGTCGCGAACATCGCACGCTCCCTGGGCGCACTGACGATCGGTGTGGTCACCCGTCCGTTCACCTTCGAGGGACGCCGCCGCGCCAATCAGGCGGAGGACGGCATCGCGGGGCTGCGCGACGAGGTCGACACCCTCATCGTGATCCCGAACGACCGGCTGCTGTCCATTTCGGACCGTCAGGTGAGCGTGCTCGACGCGTTCAAGTCGGCGGACCAGGTGCTGCTGTCGGGTGTTCAGGGCATCACCGACCTCATCACCACCCCGGGTCTGATCAACCTGGACTTCGCGGACGTCAAGTCCGTGATGTCCGAGGCGGGCTCGGCGCTCATGGGCATCGGCTCGGCGCGCGGCGACGACCGCGCGGTGGCCGCTGCCGAGATGGCGATCTCCTCGCCGCTGCTGGAGGCGTCCATCGACGGCGCCCGGGGCGTGCTGCTCTCCATCTCCGGCGGCTCGGACCTCGGTCTGTTCGAGATCAACGAGGCCGCCCAGCTGGTGAGCGAGGCCGCCCACCCCGAGGCCAACATCATCTTCGGGGCGGTCATCGACGACGCGCTCGGCGACGAGGTCCGGGTCACCGTGATCGCGGCGGGCTTCGACGGTGGCCAGCCGCCCGCGAAGAACCGCGACAAGGTGCTCGGTTCGTACGGCGGCGGCAGCCGCGAGGAGGGGGCCGGCGCCTCGTCCCCCAGCCGCCCGTCCACCCCGGAGACCGGCCGTCCGTCCTTCGGCGGCCTCGGCAACGTCACCCCGCGCGAGGAGGAGCCCGCCCCGGCGGAGCCCGCCCCCGTCGCCGAGGTGCCCCCGCCTGCCCCGGTGTCCACCCCGCACCCCCAGGTTCCCCCGGCCCGTCCGTACCCGGAGAGCCAGGCCGAGGAGCTGGACGTCCCGGACTTCCTGAAGTGAGCCGCCCGGCCTGGCGGGGCGACGACCCTGAAGCGATCCAGAAGTGATAGCGCAACAGCACGACGCGAGCGGCGCGCATTTCGCCTTCACCGACCGGTGGGGCGGGGTGAGCGCCGCTCCGTATGACCAGCTCAACCTCGGCGGCGCGGTCGGCGACGACACCCAGGCCGTCCTGACCAACCGTGACCTGGCGGCCAAGGGGCTCGGGCTCGACCCGGCGGCGGTCGTCTGGATGAACCAGGTGCACGGCCGGGATGTCGCCGTGGCCTGCGGCCCCTGGAGCGACGAGGAGATCCCCGCGGTCGACGCGGTGGTGACGACCCGTCGGGGGCTCGCGCTCGCCGTCCTCACCGCCGACTGCACTCCGGTGCTGCTGGCCGATCCGGTGGCCGGGGTCGCCGGGGCCGCCCATGCCGGCCGGCCGGGGCTCGTCGCCGGGGTGGTTCCGGCGGTGGTCGAGGCGATGACGGCGCAGGGTGCCGACCCGGCCCGGATCGTCGCCCGCACCGGTCCGGCGGTCTGCGGCCGCTGCTACGAGGTTCCGGCGGCGATGCGCGCCTCGGTCGCCGAGACGGTGCCCGAGGCATGGGCCGAGACCAGCTGGGGCACCCCGGCGGTGGACGTGGCGGCCGGAGTGCGCGCCCAACTCGCCCGTGCGGGCGTCGAGATGGATGGACAATCTCACATCTGCACGCTGGAATCGGTGGACCACTTCTCGTACCGGCGCGAGCGCACCACGGGGCGGCTCGCGAGCTATGTCTGGTTGGACGGCTGAGCTGTGACGGATCGCAAGACGGAACTGGCCGCGAACCTGGCCCAGGTGGAGGAACGTATCTCTGCTGCCTGTGCCTCGGCCGGTCGCAAGCGTGAAGAGGTGACCCTGATCGTGGTCACCAAGACGTACCCCGCGAGCGATATCCGTTTGCTGGCGGAACTCGGGGTCCGGCATGTCGCCGAGAATCGCGATCAGGAGGCCGCCCCTAAAGCTGCGGAATGCGCGGATTTGCCGTTGATGTGGCACTTTGTCGGACAATTGCAGACCAATAAGGTGCGTAGCGTTTCCAGTTATGTCGATGTGGTGCAATCCGTCGATCGCCGACGATTGGTCGACGTGCTCTCCGGTGCGGCGGTCGGGGCCGCCCGTGAGTTGGGCGTCCTGATCCAAGTCGCGCTCGATGCCGACTCCGGTGAGCGGGGAGCGCGCGGCGGCGTCGGACCGGACGGAGTGGAGCGGCTGGCAGACGCCGTGGTCGAGGCCGAAGGGCTGCGGCTCGACGGGCTGATGACCGTCGCTCCGCTGGCCGGTCCCTTCGCGGGGCAGCCGCGGGCGGCGTTCGACCGGCTGATGGAAATCTCATCCCGCCTGCGCGTGACCCACCCTGCTGCGAACATGGTCTCGGCGGGGATGAGCTCGGATCTCGAGGAAGCGGTGGCGGCCGGAGCGACACATGTGCGCGTTGGCACTGCGGTACTCGGAGTCCGACCCAGGCTCCGGTAACGTCGCGAAGAAGTCGGACCACAGCAGAAAATATGGTCATTCCCGCCAAAAGGCGGGCGGGCCACGTGGATCCAGGGCATCCGGTGGCGGAGCCGATCCACCACAGAGCGGAGGACGCAGAGAATGGCCGGCGCGATGCGCAAGATGGCGGTCTACCTCGGCCTCGTGGAGGACGATGGGTACGACGGCCGGGGGTTCGACCCCGACGACGAGTTCGAGCCCGAGCCGGAGCCCGAGCGGGAGCGCCGGCGTCATCAGGTAGTGGAGACCGAACCGCGGCCGGAAAGGGGCGAATCCGTGCGAGTCGTCCACCCCCCCGCACAGCGTGAACCGGCCCCACTTACGGTGGAAAGTGGACGACCCGCGCGAATCGCCCCCGTGGCATCCATCACACCTGAACGTCAGAACCTGGAGAAGAACGCACCTGTGATCATGCCCAAGGTTGTGTCCGAGCGGGAGCCGTACCGCATCACCACACTGCACCCCCGGACCTACAACGAGGCCCGTACTATCGGGGAACACTTCCGTGAGGGCACCCCGGTTATCATGAATCTGACCGAGATGGACGACACGGATGCGAAGCGACTTGTCGACTTTGCCGCCGGTCTGGTGTTCGGTCTCCATGGGAGCATTGAGCGGGTGACGCAGAAGGTGTTCCTGTTGTCTCCTGCTAACGTCGATGTCACGGCGGAGGACAAGGCCCGCATCGCAGAGGGCGGGTTCTTCAACCAGAGCTGAGACGCAACACGGCAACATCGAGTCATCCGAGGCCGCGAGGCCGAGTACGAGCCAGGGGAGAGGGACGCGCGGGATGGACATCGCACTGCAGGTGATCTATATCGCGCTGTACTGCTTTCTGATCGTCCTGATCTTCCGGCTGGTGATGGACTACGTCTTCCAGTTCGCACGCTCGTGGCAACCCGGTAGGGCGATGGTGGTCATCCTCGAGGCCACCTACACTGTGACCGATCCGCCACTCAAGCTCCTGCGGCGGTTCATCCCGCCGCTGCGTCTCGGGGGTGTGGCGCTCGACCTGTCCTTCTTCGTGCTGATGATCATCGTCTGGATCCTGATCACCGTCGTGAGCAATTTTGCGAGCAGGGTGTGAACGATACGGTCTTGCCGATTGCCGACGACTACGTTGAGGTGAAGTAGAGATGCCGTTGACCCCCGAGGACGTGCGGAACAAGCAGTTCACGACCGTCCGCCTCCGAGAAGGCTATGACGAGGACGAGGTCGATGCCTTCCTCGACGAGGTCGAAGCCGAACTGACCCGCCTGCTCAGGGAGAACGAGGACCTGCGGGCCAAGCTGGCCGCCGCGACGCGTGCCGCCGCGCAGAGTCAGCAACAAGGGATGCGCAAGCCCCCAGAACAACAGGAGAGGCCCGGCGCACCTGTGCCCGCCGCCATATCCGGACCGCAGCCGGTGCCGCCCGGCCAGCAGCAGATGGGTGGTCCGCCCCAACTTCCGGGCGGTGCCCCGCAGCTGCCGGCGGGTCCGATGGGCCAGAACGGCCCCGGACCCATGCAGCAGGGCGGACCCGGCCCGATGGGCCAGAACGGCCCCATGGGTCAGAACGGCCCGATGGGTCAGAACGGCCCGATGGGTCAGAACGGCCCGATGGGTCAGAACGGCCCGATGGGTCAGAACGGCCCGATGGGTCAGAACGGCCCCATGGGCCCCGGCGGTCCCATGGGTGGCCCGATGGGCGGTCCCGGCGGCCCGCAGCTGCCGCAGCCGGGGCAGGGCCCCGGTGGTGACAGCGCCGCGCGCGTGCTCTCGCTCGCGCAGCAGACCGCCGACCAGGCGATCGCGGAGGCCCGTTCCGAGGCCAACAAGATCGTCGGCGAGGCCCGTAGCCGCGCCGAGGGCCTGGAGCGGGACGCCCGCGCCAAGGCCGACGCGCTGGAGCGGGACGCGCAGGAAAAGCACCGTGTCGCGATGGGCTCCCTGGAGTCCGCTCGCGCCACGCTCGAGCGCAAGGTCGAGGATCTGCGCGGCTTCGAGCGCGAGTACCGCACGCGGTTGAAGTCGTACCTGGAGAGCCAGCTGCGCCAGCTGGAGAACCAGGCCGACGACTCGCTGGCCCCGCCGCGCACCCCGGCGACCGCCTCGCTGCCGCCGTCCCCCTCGATGAGCGGCTCCATGGCCTCGGCCGGCGCCGGCTCGATGGGTGGTCACACCATGGGCGGCAACCAGTCCATGGGCGGTCACCAGCAGAACGGCGGAGCGCCGTCCTACGGTGGCCAGCAGCAGATGTCTCCCGCGATGACCCAGCCGATGGCACCGGTGCGGCCGCAGAGTCCGCAGCCGATGCAGCAGGCGCCGAGCCCGATGCGGGGCTTCCTCATCGACGAGGACGACAACTGACGCGGCGCGCGTGAGCGCGTGACCGTTCGGCAATCACACGGGCCGGGCCCCGGGAGCTTCCTCCCGGGGCCCGGCTCTTTTGTGCGCCTGAACCGGCGCCGCTTTCGCGGACCTGGTTGCTCTCCGCGAGGGTTGCTCAATCAATGGTTGCGCCCTCCCACGGCGGAATCCGTGGGAGGGCGCGGCGAGGGAAGCGTGCCGGTCGCCCGTAGCGCGGAGGCGGTCACCTCGCCCTCGCGCTCGGCCAGCATGGGGTCACGGGTGGCCCCCATGCCGATGTTGTGCGGGAAGCGGGTGGCTCCGTTCGCTCACACCTTGCGGAGGCGGAAGGTGAGGCCCAGCGGGGCGTCCGTGAACTCCTCGCCGTAGGCGTCGTCACCGTCGCCGGAGGCGAACTCCGTGGCGAGGACCTCGTCCGCGATCAGGCCGGCGTGGTCGGTCAGCGCCTGACGGAGCTCCTCGTCCTCCGACCGCCAGCGCAGCGCGATCCGGTCGGCCACGTCCAGGCCGCTGTTCTTACGGGCCTCCTGGATCAGCCGGATCGCGTCACGGGCCAGGCCCGCTCGGCGCAGCTCCGGGGTGATCTCCAGGTCGAGGGCGACGGTGGCGCCCGCGTCGGAGGCGACCGACCAGCCCTCGCGCGGGGTCTCGGTGATGATGACCTCGTCGGGGGAGAGGGGCACCGTCTCGCCGTCCACGGTCACCGACGCGGTGCCCTCGCGCAGTGCCAGGGACAGCGCGGCCGCGTCCGCCTCCGCGATTGCCTTGGCGACCGGCTGGGTGCCCTTGCCGAAGCGCTTGCCCAGTGCGCGGAAGTTGGCCTTCGCGGTGGTGTCGACCAGGGAGCCGCTGACCTCGCTCAGCGCCGCGAGCGACGAGACGTTCAACTCCTCCTCGATCTGCGCTCGCAGCTCGGCGGAGAGCTGCTCGAAGCCGGACGCCGCGACCAGCGCCCTCGACAGTGGCTGGCGGGTCTTCACGCCGGACTCGGCGCGGGTCGCGCGGCCCAGCTCCACCAGCCGCCGCACCAGCAGCACCTGCGCCGAGAGGGCAGGGTCGATCATGGACCGGTCCGGCTCCGGCCACGAGGACAGATGGACGGACTCGGGGGCACCCGGCGTCACCGGGACGACCAGGTCCTGCCAGACCCGCTCGGTGATGAAGGGCACCAGCGGGGCCATCAGCCGGGTGACCGTCTCGATGACCTCGTGGAGCGTGCGCAGCGCGGCGGTGTCGCCCTGCCAGAAGCGGCGGCGCGAGCGGCGCACGTACCAGTTGGACAGATCGTCGACGAAGGCCGACAGCAGCTTTCCGGCGCGCTGGGTGTCGTACGCCTCCATGGCCTGGGTGACCTGCTCGGTGAGCGTGCCCAGCTCGCCCAGCAGCCAGCGGTCGAGCAGCGGGCGCTCGGCCGGGGCCGGGTCGGCCTCGCCCGGGGCCCAGCCCGTGGTGCGGGCGTACAGGGCCTGGAAGGCGACCGTGTTCCAGTAGGTGAGCAGGGTCTTCCGCACGACCTCCTGAATCGTGCCGTGACCCACCCGGCGCGCGGCCCACGGCGAACCGCCGGCGGCCATGAACCAGCGGACCGCGTCGGCGCCGTGCTGATCCATCAGCGGGATCGGCTGAAGGATGTTGCCCAGGTGCTTGGACATCTTCCGGCCGTCCTCGGCCAGGATGTGACCGAGGCAGACCACGTTCTCGTACGACGACCGGTCGAAGACCAGCGTGCCGACCGCCATCAGCGTGTAGAACCAGCCGCGGGTCTGGTCGATGGCCTCGGAGATGAACTGCGCCGGGTAGCGCTTTTCGAAGATCTCCTTGTTGCGGTACGGGTAGCCCCACTGCGCGAACGGCATCGAACCCGAGTCGTACCAGGCGTCGATGACCTCCGGCACCCGTACGGCCGTAAGGCGGCAGCCCTCGGCGGTACAGCTGAAGGTGATCTCGTCGATGTACGGGCGGTGCGGGTCCAGCCCCGTCTGGTCGGTGCCGGTCAGCTCGGAGAGCTCGGCGAGCGAGCCTACGCAGGTGAGGTGGTTCTCGGCGCAGCGCCAGATGGGCAGCGGGGTGCCCCAGTAGCGGTTGCGCGACAGCGCCCAGTCGATGTTGTTGTTGAGCCAGTCCCCGTAGCGGCCGTGCTTGACCGAGTCGGGGTACCAGTTGGTCTTCTCGTTCTCCCGCAGCAGCGCGTCCTTGATCGCGGTGGTGTGGATGTACCAGGACGGCTGGGCGTAGTACAGCAGCGCGGTGTGGCAGCGCCAGCAGTGCGGGTAGCTGTGCTCGTACGGCAGATGCCGGAAGAGCAGACCGCGCTCCTTCAGATCCGCGGTCAGCGCCTCGTCGGCCTTCTTGAAGAACTGCCCGCCGACCAGGTTCAGGCCCTCCTCGAAGGTGCCGTCGGCCCGGACCGGGTTGACCACGGGCAGGCCGTACGCGCGGCAGGTCCTGAGGTCGTCCTCACCGAACGCGGGGGACTGGTGGACCAGACCGGTGCCGTCCTCGGTCGTCACATAGTCGGCGTTGACCACATAGTGCGCGTCCTCGATCTCCACGAGGGAGAAGGGGCGCTGGTAGGCCCAGCGCTCCATCTCGGCGCCGGTGAACGACTGCCCGGTCGCCGTCCACTCCTCACCCAGCGCCTTCTCCAGCAGCGGCTCCGCGACGACCAGCGTCTCCTCGCCGTTCGTGGCCGCCACATAGCGCACCTCGGGGTGCGCTGCGACGGCGGTGTTGGAGACGAGGGTCCACGGCGTGGTCGTCCACACCAGCAGCGACGCCTGGCCGGCCAGCGGGCCGGAGGTCAGCGGGAAGCGGACGTAGACCGACGGGTCCACGACCGTCTCGTAGCCCTGCGCCAGCTCATGGTCGGACAGACCGGTGCCGCACCGCGGACACCAGGGTGCGACCCGGTGGTCCTGGACCAGCAGCCCCTTCTTGAAGATCTCCTTCAGGGACCACCACACCGACTCGACGTACTCGGGGTTCATGGTCCAGTAGGCGCCGTCGAGGTCGGTCCAGTACCCCATGCGCGTGGTGAGCTCGGCGAAGGCGTCGGTGTGCCGGGTCACCGACTCCCGGCACTTGGCGTTGAACTCGGCGATGCCGAAGGCCTCGATGTCCTTCTTGCCGTTGAAGCCGAGCTCCTTCTCGACCGCCAGCTCGACCGGCAGACCGTGACAGTCCCAGCCCGCCTTGCGGTCGACGTGGTAGCCGCGCATGGTGCGGAAGCGGGGGAAGACGTCCTTGAAGACGCGGGCCTCGATGTGGTGGGCGCCCGGCATGCCGTTGGCGGTCGGCGGGCCCTCGTAGAAGACCCACTCCGGCCGCCCCTCGGACTGCTCCAGGGTGCGGGCGAAGATCTTGTTCTCCCGCCAGAAGTCGAGCACGGCGTGCTCGAGGGCGGGCAGGTCGACCTGGGCGGGTACCTGGCGATACAGCGTCATCGGGACTCTTCCTCCGGCGGACACACGCTCTTCGTTCCGTCGGAGGGACGAGAGCCACTGGCTCCCGCGGTACCACCCTCCTTGGCCGCGAGCGGGTGCGCTCCCGGCCCCCTCATTAAGGGTCGCGATGCCGGTTCTACTGACCCTGTGCGGGGGTTCTTCCGGCGGCTCCGGGGTGATCCTTCGCATCGCGCTCGCCCCCGGGCTCACACCGTCCCCGGGTCGCTCATGGCCGCGTACGACGCTACTCGTCCCCATCCATGCCTTTCGCTTCGCCCAGTGTACGGGGCGCGGCAGATCGCCGCCGACCGATTTCCGCGCTGCGCCGAGTGAGGTACGGGCCCACCGGGAGATGACCCGAATGGCGATACGCCGGGTGCTGCAGTCCGCGGGACCCGGGGCGTCACTCTCCCGTAACGGATCCCGGCCGGATTACCGGGCGACGAGGGGGGCACAACGGTGGAGACCGGATTGTCGTACGGGCAAGCCGGGCGAATCGGGCGGCGAGCCCCGTTGCCGCGTGCCCGGAGTCGATTTATCGTTCCGGAACGATTCGCGAGCAAGATCACAATATGTGAAGGGGCCGCGGCCATGGTGGCTAGGAAGACCGCCGTGCAGAAGAGCACGGCGCAGGCGACGAAGGCCGCGCCCGCCAGGAAGAGCGCCTCGGGTTCGGGCGAGAAGGCCGTGAAGCAGACCGCGGCGGCCGCCAGGAACGCCGCCGGGGCGACCGCGAAGGCCGGGAAGAAGAGCGCACCGACGAAGAAGGCCACCGCGTCCGCCGGAAAAAACGCCAAGCCGGTCGCGGCGGCCAAAAAAACCACAGCCAAGAAGGCCGCATCCGCCAAGAAGGCGGTGCCCGCGAAGAGGACGGGAGCCAGGAAAGTGGTTGCGAAGAAGAACCCGGGTGGTGCGCCGACCGAGAAGAAGGCCACAACGACGGCGTCCCCCTTGCCCAAGGCCCGTGCGGCGGGCAACCCCGTCGACCCCAGCGAGCTGCCGGTACGCCCCGGAGAGGATCCCTGGTCCGCGGAGGAGGTGGACGAGGCGCGCAGCGAGCTGCTGACCGAGACCGGCCGGTTGCGCACCGAGATCCTCGCCTCCGAGGAGGCGATCACCGGGCTGATGCGGGACTCCGGGGACGGTGCGGGCGACGATCAGGCCGACACCGGGACCAAGAACATCACCCGCGAGCACGAGATGGCCCTGGCGGGCAACGCCCGCGAGATGCTGCTCCAGACCGAGCGCGCCCTGGAGCGGCTGGACGCCGGGACGTACGGGCTGTGCGAGAGCTGCGGCAAGCCGATCGGCAAGGCCCGGATGCAGGCGTTTCCGAGGGCCACCCTGTGCGTCGAGTGCAAGCAGCGCCAGGAGCGCCGCTGACCCTCCGCACGAGTGTGCCGTACTCTCGTCCTCAGCCAGGGGGAGACTGGCCCGGACGATGTTGAGGGACTCACGTGACAGAGGCGGAGCAGGCCATCGGTACGCCAGACGCGGGGAAGGCCGAGGAAGGCGCCGGGCCCAGCGCTGACACAGCCGCGGACGGAAGCAGGGGGAAGCGCCGGATCGGGGTGCTCCTGGCGGTCGCCGCCTTCGCGTACCTCCTCGACCTGGTCAGCAAGCTGGCCGTGGTCGCCAAGCTGGAGCATCACGCGCCGGTGGAGGTGGTCGGCACCTGGCTGCAGTTCGAGGTGATCCGTAACCGGGGCGCGGCCTTCGGCTTCGGCGAGGCCATGACCATCGTCTTCACGGTGATCGCGGTCGGGGTCGTCGTGGTGATCGCGCGGCTGGCCCGCAAGCTCTACAGCCTGCCGTGGGCCATCGCGCTCGGAATGCTGCTCGGCGGGGCCTTCGGCAACCTCACCGACCGGATCTTCCGCACCCCCGGAGATTTTCAAGGGGCGGTCGTGGACTTCATCGCGCCCGCCCACTTCGCGGTCTTCAACCTCGCCGACTCGGCGATCGTCTGCGGCGGCTTCCTGATCGTCATCCTGTCCTTCCGCGGTCTGGACCCGGACGGCACGATCCACAAGGACTGACTTCCGGCCGCCGCCCGGCCGGGCCCGTACGGCCGGCCTGCGACAGGCGTACGAACCGGGGCTCGCGGTCCGGCATACTCGTCGGGTGAGTATTGAGATCCGCACCCTGCCCGTACCCGACGGCCTCGAGGGTGAGCGCGTCGATGCCGCGATCGCCCGCATGTTCGGCTTTTCGCGGACCAAGGCGGCCGAGCTGGCCGCCGCCGGGAAGGTGCAGGTCGACGGCAGCGTCGCCGGGAAGTCCGACCGGGTCTCCGGGGGAGCCTGGCTCGAGGTCGAGATGCCGCAGCCCGCGCAGCCGGTGCGGGTCGTCGCCGAGCCCGTCGAGGGCATGGAGATCGTGCATGACGACGACGACATCGTGGTGATCGTCAAGCCGGTCGGCGTCGCCGCCCACCCCAGCCCCGGCTGGACCGGCCCCACCGTGATCGGCGGGCTCGCCGCCGCCGGCTTCCGCATCTCCACCTCGGGCGCCGCCGAGCGGCAGGGGATCGTGCACCGGCTGGACGTCGGCACCTCCGGGCTGATGGTCGTCGCCAAGTCCGAGCGCGCGTACACCCTGCTCAAGCAGCAGTTCCGGGAGCGTACGGTCGACAAGCGCTACCACGCGCTGGTCCAGGGCCATCCCGACCCGCTGAGCGGCACCATCGACGCGCCGATCGGGCGCCATCCGCAGCACGACTACAAGTGGGCGGTGACGGCCGACGGCAAGCCGAGCGTCACCCACTACGACCTCATCGAGGCGTTCCGGGCCGCGAGTCTGCTGGACATCAAGCTGGAGACGGGCCGCACCCATCAGATCCGCGTCCATATGGCCGCCCACCGCCATCCGTGCGTCGGCGACCTGACCTACGGCGCCGACCCCACGCTCGCCAAGCGGCTCAAGCTGACCCGGCAGTGGCTGCACGCCATGCGGCTCGGCTTCGAGCACCCGGGGCACGGCGGCTGGGTCGAGTTCGAGAGCCCGTACCCGGAGGATCTGCGGCAGGCGCTGGACACCGTGCGGGCGGAGAGCGCGTGATCCAGGTGGTGGCGCCCGACGGGGATCTGTCGGCCTGCTTCGCGGTCCGGCGCGAGGTCTTCGTCGTCGAGCAGCGGATCCCCGAGGCGGAGGAGATGGACGCGTACGACGCGCACGCCGTCCACCTCCTCGCGACCGACCCGACGGGCCGGCCGGTGGGCACCGCCCGCTTTCTGCACGGCGCCGCCGCGGACAAGAAGTACGCCCACGCGGGCGTCGACGGCGCCACCACGGCCGTCCTCGGCCGCCTCGCCGTCACGGCCGCCGCGCGCGGCACGGGCCTGGGCGCGGCGCTGGTCCGCGCCGTCGAGGAGGAGGCCCGCCGGCGCGGCCTCGCCGAGGTCTACCTGGAGGCCCAGACCCATGCCCTCGGCTTCTACGAGCGGCTGGGGTATGTGGCGCACGGCCCCGAATTCGACGAAGGCAGCGGCATCCCCCACCGGGCAATGCGCAGGCCGCTGTAGCGGGGGCGCGCCGGCCAGGGGCTCCGCCCCTGGTCCCGATCCGGGGTTCTGCCCCGGGTCCGGGGCTGCGCCCCGGCCCTTCAGCCGCGGCCGGAGTGGGGGGCTTCCTTGCGGAGGTCGTTGTCGAAGCGGGCGAAGTGGTCCTTGCGCTCCGGCTCGCGGTGGGGGACCGGCTGGACGACGGCCGGGGCCGTCGCTACGCGGGGCAGCGCGTACGGATGCTCGTCCCGCAGCCACGTGATCATCTTCTCGCGCACCTCGCACCGCACCGTCCACGCGTCGTCCGAGTCCCGCGCGGTGATCAGCGCGCGGACCAGGATCGTGCTCGGGGTGGTGTCCGTCACCACCAGGCTCCAGTCCCGGCCGTCCCACGCCGGGGACTTCTGCACGAACTCGCGCAGCCGCTCCCGCATCTCCTCGATCGGGGCGCTGTGGTCGAGGTGGAAGAAGACCGTGCCCATCTTCTGGGTGCCGCCCCGCGACCAGTTCTCGAAGGGCTGGCTGGTGAAGTACGACACCGGCATGGTGATCCGGCGCTCGTCCCAGGTCCGGACGGACAGGAAGGTCAGCGTGATCTCCTCGACCGTGCCCCACTCGCCGTTCACGACCACCGTGTCGCCGATCCGCACCATGTCGCCGAAGGCGATCTGCAGCCCGGCGAAGAGGTTGCCCAGCGTGGACTGGGCGGCGATACCGGCGACTATGCCGACGAGGCCCGCGGAGGCCAGCATGGACGTGCCGACGGTGCGCATCGCGGGGAAGGTCAGCAGCATGGCCGAGATCGCCACGACCCCCACGACGGCCGTCACCACGCGCTGGATCAGCGTCACCTGGGTGCGCACCCGGCGCACCCGCGCCGCGTTGTGGGCGCTGGCGGCGTAGCGGGAGTACGAGGACTCCACGATCGCCGATGAGACCCGCACCACGAGCCAGGCGGTCGCCGCGATCAGCGCCAGCGTGAGCAGCTGGGAGACGGCCGAGCCGTGGTCTTGGACGATCTTCGCCCGTGTCTTGTCGTACGAACCGCTCAGCAGCGCCGTGCACACGGTCACCTGCAGAGGGAGCCGACAGCGGCGCAGCAGGCCCCACAACGGGGTCTCACGGTGCCGGGCGTCGGCCCTCCGCAGCAGCCAGTCGACCGCCCAGCCGATGAACAGCGTGATGGCCAGCGAGCCGCCGATGACGACGAGCGGACGCAGTACGTCCTCCATTGACACTTAGCTCATCCTTCCTTCCGGGAGTCTCCCGGGTGTCCCGTCTTCCCTGGATCAGGCTTCCCCAGACCGTAACTGGCACGATGGGATCAGCGCGATCCATGAACAGGACGCGTTCCGCACACGGAAAGGGAAAGTGACCGCGGTGGCCGGTGCTTCGACGATTCTGCTGTTCCACTCCACGTACGGGCTGCGGCCCGCGGTGCGCGCGGCGGCCGACCGGCTGCGCGCGGCCGGGCATGAGGTGATCGTGCCCGATCTGTTCAAGGGGCGGACGGCCGGGACCGTCGAGGAGGGCATGGAGCTCCGCGACGAGATCGGCCGGGAGGAGCTGCTGAAGCGGGCCATCACGGCGGCGGCGCCCCATTCGGACCGGGGGCTGGTCTACGCGGGCTTCTCGCTCGGCGGGTCCATCGCGCAGAACCTCGCGCTGGGTGACGACAAGGCGCGCGGGCTGCTGCTGCTCCACGGCACCTCGGACATCGCCGACGACGCGGCGGCCGACGATCTGCCGGTGCAGCTGCATGTGGCCGACCCCGACCCGTTCGAGCCGCACGACTGGCTGAACGCCTGGTATCTGCGGATGCGGCGGGCCGGGGCGGACGTGGAGGTCTTCCGCTACCCCGGGGCCGGTCATCTGTACACCGACCCGGAGCTGCCGGACTACGACGAGGAGGCCGCCGAGGCCACGTGGCGGGTGGCGCTCGGCTTCCTCGCCGATCTGTGAGGGGTGGCCCGCGGGTCAGCGCACCGGCTTGTCGGCGCGCTCGATCCGCTGGGTGCCCGACGGCGTACGGTACGACCGGACCCAGGCCGAGGTGGCGTGCGGGTCGGTGCGGTCGGAGACGGTGTAGTAGTCCATCTGGGCCCGCTCCGGCGTGACATCGAGCACTCCGTAGCCATGGGAGTCCATGTCCACCCACTTCACATGGCGGTTGGCGGCCCTGATCGCGCCGGCCGCGGCCAGCGACACCGTGTGCGGCGCCACATGCAGGAGATCGTCGAGGTTGTCGGAGGACACCGAGGTGACCACGAACTCGGTCGCGGCCGACGTCGAGGACGGGTAGCTGGCGGCCTTGACCGGGACGTCGTTGGCCCACGCCATATGGATGTCACCGGTGAGGAAGACCGTGTTGTCGATCGCCTGGCCGGTGAGATGGGCCAGCAGCTCGCGGCGGTCGTCCGTATAGCCGTCCCACTGGTCGGTGTTGATGGCCAGCCCGCCCTTGGGCAGCCCCAGCAGCTCGGCGAGCGGGCCCAGCACATCGGCGGGGACGGAACCGAAGGCCACGGGCGAGATCATGACCGAGTTGCCCACCAGACGCCAGGTGGTGTTTGAGGCGCTCAGCCCCGACTTGAGCCAGTCCAGCTGGGCGCGCCCGGTGAGCGTACGGTCCGGGTCGTCCACCGTGCCACTGCCGACGGAAGCCTGCTGGGAGCGGAACGAGCGCAGATCCAGCAGATGGAGGTCGGCGAGGGTGCCATAGCGCAGCCGCCGGTAGGTGGTGCCCTGGGTGGAGGGGCGCACCGGCATCCACTCGAAGTACGCCTGCTTGGCGGCGGCCATCCGCTGCGCCCACGCGCCCTCGGCCTCGGGGGAGTGGTTCTCCGCGCCGCCCGACCAGGCGTCGTTGGCGAACTCGTGGTCGTCCCAGATGGCGATGAGCGGCAGCGCGGCGTGCAGCGCCTGGGCGTCGGCGTCGGTCTTGTACTTCCCGTGCCGGGTGCGGTAGTCGGCGAGGGTGATGATCTCGTGGGTGGGGGCGTGCTGCCGGACGACGTACTTCTGGGACGGATACTCGCCGCTCTTGTACTCGTAGATGTAGTCGCCGAGGTGGAGCACCGCGTCCAGGTCGGTGCGGGCGGCCAGATGGCGGTACGGGGAGAAGTAGCCCGCCTCCCAGTTGGCGCACGAGACCACGCCGAAGCGGACGCCGTCCGGGCCCGCGTCGTGGGCCGGGGCGGTGCGGGTGCGCCCCACCGGGGAGCGGACGCCGCCGTCCACGGCGAAGCGGTAGAAGTAGTCGGTGGCGGGTCGCAGTCCGCGCACATCGGCCTTGACGGTGTGGTCGGTGCCGGCGGTGGCCTTGACGGAGCCATGGGCGACGACCGTACGGAAGTTCTGGTCCTCGGCGACCTCCCAGGTCACCTCCAGGACCGGACCCAGCCCCGAGCCGGGTACGGCGTCCGGGGTGGGCGTGATACGGGTCCACAGCAGGATCCCGTCGGGCAGCGGGTCGCCGGAGGCGACGCCGTGCACAAAGGCGGGGCCGGTGGCGGCGTGGGCGGTGAACCCGGGGGCGAGGGGCAGCAGGGCGGCGGTGGCCGCAGCGGCCGTGACGGCACTGCGGCGCGATATGTGGTGGTCGGTCACGGCCGACGACATTACTGGTAAGTATCCCCAGGGGACAGGGACTTGGGGTATGTTCGCCCACTCGTCGCCGCCGTGTCACCGGCGAATCGGCGGGCGCGCCGTCAGGGCACGCCCGCCGATCCCGGTGTGGTGGGTTACTTCTTCAGCCCCTGCTGGACGAGCGGGGTGAACTGGTCGGGAGTCATCGGCGGGTTGCCCTGCGCGTTCGTGACCAGCTTCTTGCCGTTGAGCTTGAAGGTCGGCGTGCCGCTGACGTCCTTGGTGCGGTCGAAGGTCTTGGACATGGCCAGCGCCCACCGGTCGTAGGTGCCGTTCTTCACGGCCTTCTGGAAGCTCTTGTTGCCCTTGAGCTCCTTGACCTCCTGAGCGATGGAGATCAGCTTCTGGTCGTCCGCGAAGGAGTCCTTGGTCTCCTCCGGGTGGTTCTTCTGCGAGTAGAGCGCCGTCTTGTAGTCCAGGAAGGCGTCCGGGCTGACGTCGAGGGCGGCGCCCAGCGCGCTCAGCGCGTTCTTCGAACCGGCGGCGGGCATCTGCTTGTTGTTGTCGAGGAAGGTGCCCATCGTGAACTGCGCCTTGAAGGTGCCGTCCTTGATGTCCTTGAGCACGGTCTTGCCGGTGAGCTGCTCGAACTGGGCGCAGACCGGGCAGCGCATGTCCTCGTAGACATGCAGGGTGTTCTTGGCCTTCTTCTCGCCGATGACAACCGTGGTGCCCTTGGCGCCGGTGGTGTGGGCGGGCTTCACCAGCTTCTTCTTCTCGGCGGCCGCTATCCACTTCTGGCTGACGTTGTCGCTGTTCATCTGGGTGACGGCGTAGCCTATGCCGCCGGCTATCGCGAGGACCGCGACGACCCCGCCGCCCACGAACAGCTGGCGGCGCATCCGGTCCTTCTTGGCCTGGCGCTCGCGCTCGGCGCGCAGCCGCTCACGCGCGGCCTGCTTGTTCTGGTGGTTGTTGCGGTTGCTCATGGTTGATCGATTCTCCGTCGTTGTGCGTCGTCGGTAATGCGTACGGGGGTGTGGACCGCTGTGCTCAGACCAGGGCGGGGCGGGGCGGTCCACGACGCACGACGGAGTGCCCGAGCAGAGGGAGCCCCGGCGCCGGACGCACCGGGCGCACGGGCCGTACGGCCGGGCGCGGGGCCCGCGTGGCCGCGGTGACCGCCGCGACCGCCAGCAGCAGCGGCCGGAAGGCGAAGCCGGCCAGCGCGCCCAGCAGCCGGCCCACGGCGGCCTCACCGCGCCGCAGCCAGGCCGAGGCGATCAGGCCCACCGCGATATGCCCGGCGAGCAGCAGCCAGGGCGTGGCCGAGCTCACGGCGGACGTCAGCGGGGTGCCGGTGCCCGGCTGGGCGACCCGAGCCAGCGGGGTGCCGACGTCGCCGCTGCCGCACAGCAGATTCACGCCCATGGAGCGCAGGGAGCCGGCCACCGGGCCGCCGGAGTGCCCGTAACAGGCGTCCTGACCGGTGGTGAAGATCGTGTCGGCGGCGAGCTCCAGCGGGACCAGCAGGGCGGCGATGCTCCAGAAGCCGCGCTCCCGGCCCGCGAGGGCGTACGCGAGGGCGAAGACGGCGACCGAGAGCGCCCCGACGGTGCTCAGCGGCAGCGGCGTGTGGGACAGCAGGACATGGGACGCCGAGGACAGGGTGACGCACAGCGCTGTGAAGAGCGCCGCGCGCACGGTCCTCAGCTGTGGTCCGGTGCCGTCCATAGACCTCGCATTTTGCCACGATCGGGTGTAGGGGTGCCATCAAGAGCGGACCCGCCCGGGTGGCTATCCGCCGCCCAGCCGCTCGTTCACCGCCTGGGTGAATTCCGTCGCGGTCATGGGGGCGCCGCCGCTGTCCCCGGTGAGGTCGGTGCCGTCGAGCCTGACGGTGGGGGTGGCGTTCACTCCGGACTTGCCGAAGGTTCCGACCATCTTGTGGGCCCAGTCGTCGTAGGTGCCCTCGGTCACGTCCTTCCGGAAGGAAGCGCTGTCCTTCAGGGCGGGCACCTCCTTGGCCACGGTCAGCAGATAGCTGTCGTCGGCGTACGCGTCCTTCGACTCCTCGGGGTGGTGGTCCTCGGACATCAGGGCCGCCTTGTAGTCCATGAAGGCGTCCGTGCTCACGTTCAGTGCCGCGCCGAGCGCGCTCAGTGCGTTCGTGGAGCCGGTGCCGCCCAGGTGTGTGCTGATGAGGGAGGCGAAGTGGAAGGACGCCTGGTACTTGCCGGCCTTGATGTCCTTGGCGATGGCCGGGCCCACGCCCTGCTCGAACGTGGCGCACGGCGGGCAGCGCACATCCTCGTAGACGTCGAGGGTGTGCCCCGTGCCGTTCTTGCCGATCAGCACGGTGGTGCCGTCCGGCCCGGAGCTGTGGGCGGGGGTGGCGAGCTTCCCGCTGCCGCTGCCGCCGGAGCCCCCGCTGCCACCGGAGCCGCCCGAGCCGCCGGATTCCGCCGCTCCCGGGAGGGAGGGCCGGGACGCGGAGGCGCCGTCGCGGGTGGAGCCGCCGCTGCCGTCATCCGTGATCACGAGAACGGCGGCGACCACGGCGGCGGCCGCCGCCACCGCCACGACGGCCGTGAGCCCGGCCCTGCGCCGCGGGTCCCCCCGCGGCGGGAAGCCTGGCGGCCCGTTCGGCGGCGGCGGTGGGTACCCCGGCTGCTGATGCGGATGGTGCTGCGGGTTCTGCTCGCCCCCCGGCGGCTGCTCTCCAGGCCACATGGCCGACAACGATAGAGGGCCGAGCAGGACCGCGGCGAACGCAGGAGGAGCTCAGAGCCCCGGAATCCGGCCGTTGCGGAAAAGGTCCACAAAGATCTGGTGGTCGGCCCGGGCGCGGGCGCCGTAGGAGTGGGCGAAGTCCACCAGAAGCTCCGAGAACGCCTCCTCGTCGGCGGCGATCACCGCGTCGATGGCGCGCTCGGTGGAGAACGGCACCAGCGAGTGGCCGCTCTGGTCGTCGGCGGCGGCGTGCATGGTGGCCGTCGCCCGCCCCAGGTCGGCCACGACCGCCGCGATCTCGGCCGGGTCGTCGATGTCCGACCAGTCGAGGTCCACCGCGTACGGCGACACCTCGGCGACCAGCTGCCCCGCGCCGTCCAGCTCGGTCCAGCCCAGCCACGGGTCGGCGTGGTCCTGCAGCGCGCGCTGCGAGATCACCGTGCGGTGGCCCTCGTGGCGGAAGTACGACCGCACCTGCTCATCGGTGATGTGCCGGGAGACCGCCGGGGTCTGCCCCTGCTTCATGTAGATCACCACATCGTTCTCCAGGGCGTCGCTGTTGCCCTCCAGAAGGATGTTGTACGAGGGCAGCCCGGCGCTGCCGATGCCGATGCCCCGGCGGCCGACGACGTCCTTGACCCGGTAGGAGTCCGGCCGCGCGAGACTGGACTCGGGGAGCGTCTCCAGATAGCCGTCGAAGGCGGCCAGGACCTTGTAGCGGGTGGCCGCGTCCAACTCGATGGATCCGCCGCCGGCCGAGAAGCGGCGCTCGAAGTCGCGGATCTCGGTCATCGAGTCGAGCAGCCCGAAGCGGGTCAGCGAGCGGGCGTCACGCAGCGCGTCCAGCAGCGGACCCTCGGCGGTCTCCAGCGTGAAGGGCGGCACCTCGTCGTTCTTGGCGCCGGTGGCCAGCGCGTGGATCCGCTCGCGGTAGGCGGTCGCGTACGTCCGCACCAGCTCGGTGATCATCTCGTCGCTGAGCGCCTTGGTGTAGCCGATGAGTGCTACTGAGGCGGCGAAGCGCTTCAGGTCCCAGGTGAAGGGGCCGACGTACGCCTCGTCGAAGTCGTTGACATTGAAGATCAGCCGTCCGTTGGCGTCCATATAGGTGCCGAAGTTCTCCGCGTGGAGGTCGCCGTGGATCCACACCCGGCTGGTGCGCTCGTCCAGGTACGGGCCACCGGCGCGCTCCCGCTCCACGTCGGAATAGAACAGGCAGGCGGTGCCGCGGTAGAACGCGAACGCCGAGGCGGCCATCTTCCGGAACTTGACGCGGAAGGCGGCCGGGTCGGCGGCGAGCAGCTCGCCGAAGGCGGTGTCGAATACGGCGAGAATGTGCTCGCCGCGCTGCTCCGCCTGGGTCTGCTGGGTCGACATCGCGGGACGCCTCCTGAGGGCATGGGGGATCGGGCCGGGGTGACAGATACGACAGGGTATTTCCCTCCCGCCGGGCGCGCCGGTGGAGCGGACGACCCGTGGGGATCAACGCCTGAGGCTACTCGTGAGTGCCCCGCCGCTGTCAGTGCGGAGGGGTAACCTTCGGAGCTGTCTCGCCATGCCGTCATCGATTGTTCGCCGGAGGTCTGCCACCGTGACCAAGCCGCCCTTCACGCACCTGCATGTCCACACCCAGTACTCGCTGCTGGACGGTGCGGCGCGGCTCAAGGACATGTTCAACGCCTGCAATGAGATGGGCATGACCCACATCGCCATGACCGACCATGGCAACCTCCATGGGGCGTACGACTTCTACCAGCAGGCGACGGGTGCGGGGGTCACCCCCATCATCGGGATCGAGGCGTATGTCGCGCCCGAGTCGCGGCGCTACAAGCGGCGTGTCCAGTGGGGCCAGCCGCACCAGAAGCGCGATGACGTCTCCGGTTCCGGCGGTTACACCCACAAGACGATCTGGGCGGCGAACAAGACCGGTCTGCACAATCTCTTCCGGCTCTCCTCGGACGCCTATATGGAGGGCTATTTCGTCAAGTGGCCCCGGATGGACAAGGAGACCATCGCCCAGTGGTCCGAGGGGCTGATCGCCTCCACCGGCTGCCCGTCGGGTGAGCTGCAGACCAGGCTGCGGCTCGGCCAGTTCGACGAGGCCGTCAAGGCCGCCTCCGAGTATCAGGACATCTTCGGCAAGGACCGGTATTTCCTGGAGCTGATGGACCACGGCATCGAGATCGAGCGCCGGGTCCGGGACGGGCTGCTGGAGGTCGGCAAGAAGCTGGGCATCCCGCCGCTGGTCACCAATGACTCGCACTACACGTACGCGCGCGAGTCCGAGGCGCACGACGCGCTGCTCTGCGTCCAGACCGGCAAGAACCTCTCCGACCCGGACCGCTTCCGCTTCGACGGCACCGGCTACTACCTGAAGTCCACCGACGAGATGTACGCCATCGACTCCTCGGACGCCTGGCAGGAGGGCTGCCGCAACACCCTCCTGGTCGCCGAGCAGATCGACAACACCGGGTGGTTCGAGAAGCGCGACCTGATGCCGCGCTTCGACGTCCCCGAGGGGTACACCGAGGTCACCTGGTTCCAGGAGGAGGTCAAGAAGGGGATGGCCCGCCGCTTCCCGGGCGGGATCCCCGAGGACCGTCAGAAGCTCGCCGAGTACGAGATGGACGTCATCATCCAGATGGGGTTCCCCGGCTACTTCCTCGTGGTCGCCGACTTCATCATGTGGGCGAAGAACAACGGCATCGCGGTCGGCCCCGGCCGTGGCTCCGCGGCGGGCTCGATCGTCTCGTACGCGATGGGCATCACCGACCTCGACCCCATCGAGCACGGCCTGATCTTCGAGCGGTTCCTCAACCCCGAGCGCGTGTCCATGCCCGATGTCGACATCGACTTCGACGAGCGTCGGCGCGGTGAGGTCATCCGGTACGTCACCGAGAAGTACGGCGCCGACAAGGTCGCGCAGATCGGTACGTACGGCACCATCAAAGCCAAGAACGCGATCAAGGACTCGGCCCGGGTGCTCGGCTACCCGTACGCGATGGGCGACCGGATCACCAAGGCGATGCCCGCCGACGTCCTCGGCAAGGGCATCCCGCTCTCCGGCATCACCGACTCCAAGCACCCCCGCTACAGCGAGGCGGGCGAGGTGCGCGGGATGTACGAGAACGAGCCGGATGTCAAGAAGGTCATCGATACCGCGCGCGGCATCGAGGGCCTGGTCCGCCAGATGGGTGTGCACGCCGCCGGCGTCATCATGTCGAGCGAGACGGTCACCGACCATGTGCCGGTGTTTTCGCCGAAGAACGATGGCCAGGTCGTGACGCAGTGGGACTACCCCACCTGTGAGTCGCTCGGCCTGCTGAAGATGGACTTCCTCGGCCTGCGCAACCTCACGATCATGGACGACGCCGTCAAGATGGTGAAGGCCAACAAGGGCGTCGACCTCAAGCTGCTCGACCTGTCGCTCGACGACCCCAAGACCTTCGAGCTGCTCTGCCGCGGTGACACCCTCGGCGTCTTCCAATTCGACGGCGGCCCCATGCGCTCCCTGCTGCGCATGATGAAGCCCGACAACTTCGAGGACATTTCCGCCGTCTCGGCCCTCTACCGGCCGGGCCCGATGGGCATGAACTCGCACATCAACTACGCGCTGCGGAAGAACGGGCAGCAGGAGATCACCCCGATCCACCCCGAGCTGGAGGAGCCGCTCAAGGAGGTCCTCGGGATCACCTACGGCCTCATCGTCTACCAGGAGCAGGTGCAGAAGGCCGCCCAGGTGCTCGCCGGCTACTCGCTCGGCCAGGCCGACCTGCTCCGCCGTGCCATGGGCAAGAAGAAGCCCGAGGTGCTGGAGAAGGAGTTCGTCAACTTCCAGCAGGGCGCCCGCGAGAAGGGCTACTCCGACGAGGCCATCCAGGCGGTGTGGGACGTGCTGGTCCCGTTCGCCGGATACGCGTTCAACAAGGCGCACTCCTCCGCGTACGGCCTGGTCACCTACTGGACCGCGTACCTCAAGGCCAACTACCCCGCCGAGTACATGGCGGCGCTGCTCACCTCGGTGCGCGACGACAAGGACAAGTCCGCGGTCTACCTCAACGAATGCCGCCGCATGGGCATCAAGGTGCTCACGCCGAACGTCAATGAGTCCGAGGCCAACTTCACCGCCCAGGGTGATGATGTGATCCTCTTCGGCCTCACAGCGGTCCGTAACGTCGGTCAGAACGTGGTGGAAGCGATCATCCGTGGGCGTAAGTCCAAGGGAAAGTACACCTCCTTCCCCGACTACCTCGACAAGGTCGAGGCGGTCGTCTGCAACAAGCGCACCACCGAATCGCTGATCAAGGCGGGCGCCTTCGACGAGATGGGCCACACCCGCAAGGGCCTCATGGCGCACTACGAAACGATGATCGACAACGTCGTGGCGGTGAAGCGCAAGGAGGCCGAGGGCCAGTTCGACCTCTTCGGCGGCATGGGCGGCGACGACGGGGGCGGCGACGGACCGGGCTTCGGGCTCGACATCGAGTTCTCCGACGTCGAGTGGGACAAGACATATCTGCTGGCCCAGGAGCGCGAGATGCTCGGCCTGTATGTCTCCGATCACCCGCTGTTCGGTATCGAGCATGTGCTGAACGAGAAGGCGGATGCCGCGATCTCTCAGCTCACCGGAGGTGAGCACGCGGACGGCGCGATCGTGACCATCGGCGGCATCATCTCCGGCCTCCAGCGCAAGATGACCAAGCAGGGCAACGCCTGGGCCATCGCCACGGTGGAGGACCTGGCCGGCTCGATCGAGTGCATGTTCTTCCCGGCCACCTATCAGCTGGTTTCCACCCAGTTGGTCGAGGACGCCGTCGTCTTCGTCAAGGGCCGGCTCGACAAGCGCGAGGACGTCCCCCGGCTCGTCGCCATGGAGCTCATGGTCCCCGATCTGTCCGAGGCATCGGCCAACGCGCCCGTGACGATCACCATCCCGACCGTCAAGGTCACCCCGCCGCTGGTCGAGAAGCTCGGCGAGGTGCTCACCCACCACCGTGGCTCCACCGAGGTGCGGATCAAGCTCCAAGGGGCGCGGAAGACCACCGTGCTCCGGCTCGACCGGCACCGGGTCACCCCCGACCCGGCGCTCTTCGGCGATCTCAAGGTGCTGCTGGGGGCGTCCTGCCTGGCGGGCTGAGCGCCCGTACGAGTTGACCCATGAGTGAGGGGCGCGCCCGGAACGGGCGCGCCCCTCAACCGCGCGATGCAGCGGGTCAGTTGTGGCCGAAACTCTTCTGCCGGTCCTTGCGCGCCGTCGAGGGGCCGCCCTCCGACCGCGTCCGCTGGGACTGCGCCTCCACCGAGGACTGCTGCGCCTGCTCGGCGGTGCCGTCGGCCATACCGCGGTTCGGCCGCTGCTGAGCTTCCTGCTGCTGCTTGCGGTCGCGGTTCTTGTTCTTGCCCATGGTGGTGTTCCTCCAGTTGGGATCAGCCCCCGCGAAGGGCCCTTTGGAGAGAAGCCCTCCGGGAAGAACAGTGACACGTCGCGGTGACCCGTGCATTTCGGGCAATTACGGTGAGTGAGAAGGCGGGTCTTCGAGGGTAGGCCGTATCCGCCACGCCGGTGATCCAGTTCGGACTGATAACCCCCGTACGGTCGGGCAGACTCAAAAGAAAGTCAAAGAAAAGCATCGGGGCACAACTGTGCGCGGGGGCGACCGACGACTGGACTGTCAGGAAAGAGGGTGGAACGTGGACCGCTGCGTCGTCCTGGTGGACGCCGGCTATCTGCTGGGCGCCGCCGCGAGCCTGCTTGCCGGGGAGCCCGCCCGGTCCCGCATCTCCGTCGACCACGCGACCCTCATCCAGGGGCTGCGCGAGCGTGCCGAGGCCGAGACCGAGCGCCCGCTGCTGCGCATCTACTGGTTCGACGGCGCCCCCGACCGGGTTCCGCAGCCCGAGCACCGGCGGCTGCGCGTCATGCCCCGGGTGACCGTCCGGCTCGGGGCGCTGACCCGCAGCGACGGCCGGTGGGCCCAGAAGGGCGTCGACGCCGCCATGCACGCCGAGCTCACCGAGCTGGCCCGTAACCGCGCCTGCTCCGACATCGTGCTCGTGACCGGCGACGGCGATCTGCTGCCCGGTCTGATGTCCGCCAAGGAGCACGGCGTCGCCGTCCACCTCTGGGCGGTCCAGGCGGCCGACGGCGACTACAACCAGTCCGAGGACCTCGTCGCCGAGGCCGATGAGCGGCGCGTCCTGGACCGTGCGTGGATCACCCGCGCCGTGCGCGCCAAGGAGCTCCCGGGGCCCTGTGCGCCCGCCGCCGAGCCGCGCCCGGAGATCGCCGCCATCCTGTCCGCCCCGCTGCCGGAGACGGCCGCTGCCGCTGCCGCCGCGGCCGGGCCGCCCGGCGTGAGCGAGGCCCCCTCCAGCCGCAACGGCGGGGGGCGGGCCGCCGCCGTCGCCGACGGGACGGGCGCCACCGGCCGCGCCGGTGCCGTCACGGCCGCGGGTGGCGTGCCCGCCGAGTCCGCAGCCGCGGCCACGGGCGCGGGCAAGGGCGTACCCACCCCGAAGGACCTCGCGGGCCTCGGTCGCGGCCAGGGTGGGCACGGCGGCGGCCCCACGGTGCAGCAGCCGGTCCCCAGCGCCACCCTGCGCTGGTCCTCCGACAAGGGCTGGGTCGACCGCGGCCCGGCCGCCGGGGTGGGAGAGCCCCCGGAGACGGCCAATCTCCCCATGCTGGCCCAGCTCACCAGCGCCGAGCAGCGCTGGGCCGACCGCGAGGAGGACATCACCACCGTCAGCGGCGACCCCTTCGAGGTCGGCCAGGTCTTCGCCCGCCGCTGGATCGAGCGGCTCTCCGACCCGGGCTATCTGCAGCAGCTCTCGAGCGAATATCCGCGCATCCCGCACCGCATCGACGGCGAACTGCTGCGGTATGCCGCCCGCTTCGGCCTGCTCGCCCACAAGGACGACCAGATCGACGAGCACGACCGCTACGCGATCCGGGCGGGCTTCTGGCGCGAGATCGACCTCCGTACGGCGGCCGAGCACGCGGGGGCGGGAGAGTAGGCCCGAAGGGCCGGGTGAGGAAGCCGGAAGGGCCGGGCGGGGAAGTCCGAAGGGCCGGGTGAGGAAGCCGGAAGGGCCGGGCGGGGAAGTCCGAAGGGCCGGGCGGGGAAGCCGGAAGGGCCGGGCGGGGAAGCCGGAAGGGCCGGGCGGGGAAGTCCGAAGGGCCGGGCGGGGAAGCCCGAAGGGCCGGGCGGGGAAGCCGGAAGGGCCGGGCGGGGAAGTCCGAAGGGCCGGGCGGGGAAGCCGGAAGGGCCGGGCGGGGAAGTCCGAAGGGCCGGGGGAGGAAGCCCCGAGGGCGAGTCCGGGAGTTCGGGCGCGTACCCTCATAGCTCGTGAGGACGGGCGCGAAACAGGCGACGAGCGGCGATGTGGTGTGCACCGTGCGCGGCCTGGTCAAGACCTATCCGGCGGCGCGCGGTCGGCGCGGCACGCCCGCCACGCCCGCCGTCCGGGCCAGCGACGGCATCGACCTCGATGTGGCCCGCGGTGAGGTCTTCGGGCTGCTCGGGCCCAACGGCGCCGGCAAGTCCACGCTCGTACGGCAGCTCACCGGCCTGCTGCGGCCGGACGAGGGCCGTGTGCGGGTCCTCGGCCACGATCTCGTACGCCATCCCGAGCGCGCCGCCCGCCTCCTCGGCTATCTCGGCCAGGACTCCACCGCGCTCGACGAGCTGACCGTCTCCCTGGCCGCCGAGACGACCGCCCGGCTGCGCGGGCTCGATCTGCGCGCCGCCCGCGCCGAGCGGGACGCGGTGATCGATGAGCTGGGGCTGGGAGAGCTCGCCGGACGCCCGCTGAAGAAGCTCTCCGGCGGCCAGCGGCGGCTCGCCTGTGTCGCCGCCGCGCTGGTCGGCGAGCGGCCGCTGCTGGTGCTGGACGAGCCCACCACCGGGATGGACCCCGTCGCCCGGCGGGCCGTGTGGGCCGCCATCGACCGGCGGCGGGCCGAGCGGGGCGTTACGGTGCTGCTCGTCACCCACAACGTGATCGAGGCCGAGACCGTCCTCGACCGGGTCGCCGTGCTGGAGCGCGGCCGGGTCATCGCCTGCGACACGCCCGCCGGACTCAAGGCACTCGTCGCCGACGAGGTGCGGGTCGAGCTGGTCTGGCGTGCCGAGCCGCCCCTGCACATCCCCGGGGTCGCCGCCCTGCGGGACGCCGCGTCCTCCTCCACCGGGCGCCGCTGGACCCTGCGGCTCGCCGCGGACGACGCACGGGCCGCCATCGCCACCGTGACCGGGGGCCCGGCCTTCGCCGCGCTGGACGATTTCACGCTCGCCACCCCCAGCCTGGAAGATGTCTACGTGGCGCTGGGCGGCCGCGCGGAGGGCCGGCAGGGCCTGGTGAAGGCGTGAACGCGGCGGTGACCGGGCTCGTAATGAAGCGGTAAGTGCAGGTAGGGGAAGAGGAGCAGCGCAACGTGAGTGTCGTGCCCGCGGTGTCCGGTGTGTCGCCCGTACCGGATGCCTCCGGTGCGCCGGCCGGTGAGGCCGATGACGCGCCCGCCCCGCTGGCGGCCCCCGCACGCCTCCTCCCCGCGCTCGCCGCGGTCTACCGGGCCCAGCTGTCGCGGGCCCGGGTGGCCCGGATCCCGCTGCTGTTCGTGGCAACCTTCCAGTCCATCGGGATCATGATCCTGATGCGCGGGGTCGTGGACGGCGGCAGCGAGGCCCGGTCCGTGGTCGCCGGGTCCAGCGTGCTCGTCGTCGCCTTCGTCGCGCTCAACCTCCTCGCGCAGTACTTCGGCCAGCTGCGGGCGAGCGGCGGCCTCGACCACTACGCGACGCTGCCGGTGCCGCCTGCGGCGGTGGTCCTCGGCGCGGCCGCCGCGTACGCCTCCTTCACCGCGCCCGGGACAGCCGTCACGGCGGTGATGGGCAGCGTGCTGTTCCAGCTGCCGATGGGGCATCTGTGGGTGCTGGTCGCGGTGATCCCGCTCTCCGGTGCCGCCCTGGCGGGGCTGGGCGCCGCGCTGGGACTGCTCGCCCCGCGTCAGGAACTCGCCACGCTCTGCGGGCAGTTGGGGATGTCCGCCGCGCTGCTGCTGGGGGTGCTGCCCGCCGGGCGCATGCCGGAGGTAGTGTCGTACGCGCGTGATCTGCTGCCGTCGACGTACGGTGTGGAAGCCTTGGCGCGGTCCTTCGACGGGCAGCCCGACTGGTTGGTGGTCTGCGCCGACCTCGGGGTGTGCGCGGCGGTGGCCGTGGTGTCGCTCACCGCAGCGACCTGGGCCTACCGGCGGGCGGCCGTGCGGTGACGCGCCCAGCGGGCCTCCCGCTGACCGATGTACGCCATCCGCCTGGCACGATGACGGGGTGACCGCACCGTTGACGCCACATGATCAGCCTTCGCCCCGTGACGAGTCCGGCGAGGACCGGCCCGAGCAGCAGTACGGATACCCCTCCGCGGCGTATCCCTCCCATCCGGAACACACCGACGAGTACTCCGAGCCCGGGCCCGAGCTGCGGGCCGAGCTGGTGCAGGCTTCCCTGGTCGCGATCGCGGTGGCTGTCTCCGGGGTGCTTCTCGGACTGCTGTGGCTGTGGCTGGCGCCGAAGGTTCCGTTGGTCTGGGACGGCGGTTCCGGCGTCTATCTGAAGAACTCCGAGGGGGAGGACGCGATCGGCGCGGACGGCGTCTTCACGCTGCTCGGGCTGGCCTTCGGGGCGGTGTCGGCGATCGTGGTGTTCCTGCTCTTCCGGCACGGTGGCATCGCCCTGGTCATCGGGCTGGCGATCGGGGGGGTGCTCGCCTCGATCATCGCGTGGCGGCTGGGCGTATGGCTGGGTCCGACCTCGGACGTCGTGGCCCATGCGAAGGCGGCAGGCAAGGGCGTCACCTTCGACGGGCCCCTGAAGCTGGGCGCCAAGGGCGCGGTGCTGTCGTGGTCGGTGGCGGCGATGGTGCTGCACTTGGCGCTGACGGGCCTGTTCGGGCCGAGGGACCCGGAGCCGCTGCCGGTGCCGGGGTCGGCGGCGCGGTAGCTCGCTTCCGGGTGCCGGGGGTGCCGGGGCGGGGGCCCGGCACTCGCTACGCGTTGGGGCGGGCGATCGGGGCGAGGACCGCGTCCGTGAGCGTCGCCAGGGCCGGTGCCGGGGTCGGCGGCGCGGTAGCTCGCTTCCGGGTGCAGGGGTGCCGGGGCGGGGGCCCGGCACTCGCTACGCGTTGGGGCGGGCGATCGGGGCGAGGACCGCGTCCGTGAGCGTCGCCAGGGCCGTGGGGGAGAGCTCCACCTCCAGGCCGCGGCGGCCCGCCGAGACGCAGATGGTCTCGTAGGCGGACGCCGACGCGTCCAGGGCCGTGGGGAGACGCTTGCGCTGGCCCAGGGGAGAGATGCCGCCGCGGACGTAGCCCGTGGTGCGCTCGGCCGCCGCCGGGTCCGCCATCGTGGCCCGCTTGCCGCCGACGGCCGCCGCGAGGGCCTTGAGGTCGAGGGTCGCGGAGACGGGGACGATCGCCACGGTGAGCCGGTCGTCGACGCTGGCGATCAGGGTCTTGAAGACCCGGCCCGGTGCGACGCCGAGCGCCGTCGCGGCCTCCTCGCCGTAGGAGGGGGCTGCCGGGTCGTGGTCGTAGGAGTGCAGGGTGAAGGGCGTCCCCGCGGCGGTCAGGGCCGTGGTGGCGGGGGTGCCGACGGAGTTCTTCCTGGGCTTCTTGGCCATATCCGATGCGTCAGTTGGGGCTGGTGGGGCGGCGGGTCAGATCGACGGCGGGGAGCGACGGGAGCTTACCGATGACCGCGCTCTCGGCGCGCAGCAATTTCAGCTCCTCGGCCAGTCGGCTGGCCGTGTCCGGGGCCTGGAGCAGCCGCTGCTTGGCGGGCGTGTCCAGGACGGCGGCGGCCGCGACGAGGTAGGAGAGCACGGACGGCTCGCCCGGCAGGTCCTGTTCGGCGGTGAGGGTGCGTTCGCGGGCGCCCGCGAGCCGCTTCTGGTAAGTGCGGAAGGCCCGTACGACCCCCGAGGCCAGCGCCCCGGCGCCGTCCCCCTGCTCTTCTTCCAGCTCCTTGACCTCGGCGGTGAGATAGGGGCCGGAGGAGTCGACGGAGAGCAGTTCGAAGCGGGTGGTGCCGGTGGCGAGCACCTCGAAGGTGCCGTCCTCCTTTTCCCGGATGGTGGCCGCGTCCGCGACGCAGCCGACGGTGTAGAAGGACTTGGCGGGATCCGGGCCGAACCCGGCGGCGGGGCCGCGATCGGGCAGGGTGACGGCGTCGGGGAGGCCGATCGCGCTGGGGGCGACCTCATAGCCGTCCCGGATCGCGATCACCCCGAACCGGCGTGGCGCGTCCTCGGGAAGCGCCGACAGATCGCGCATCAGGGAGCGGTACCGCTGTTCGAAGACGTTCAGGGGCATGACGAGCCCCGGGAACAGCACCGTGTTCAGGGGGAAGAGCGGAAGGCGCGCGGAGGTCACGGGGCGTAAGCCTAATGGCCCCGCGCGTCCGGCTTCACTGACGGCGCAGCAGCCGGGATGCGCCGGCGGCGATCGTGGTCGCCAGCACCCAGCCCAGCAGGATCATCACGATGGCCGCCCATTGGACCGCCCCGTCGGGTTTCCAATAGCCGTCCTGGCCCAGATCGATGACCGGGATCAGCAGGTCGAGGGTGTACAGCGTCGCGTTCCAGTGCGGGGATTCGCCCGGCTTGATGGCCTCGGGTCTGTTGTGGGCGAAGAAGACGGAGCCGACCGCCCACAGCACCGCCATCCACACCGCCGCCCGCCCGGGGCGGTAGCCGTAGGCCACGGTCCAGTCCTGGAGATACCCCCACAGCTTCCCGGCGGGCGGCAGGGTTTCGCGGCGGCGGCGCTGCTTGGCGAGCAGCACCTCGCGCGCGTCGGCGTCCTCGCCGCCGGCGCGCAGCGAGTTCGCCAGCATCTCGTACGGCTCGGGCGCGTACTCCGGGGTTGCGGCGGCCACCCACTCCAGCCGCCGGGACAGCGGGAAGTGGCCGCGCGGGATCAGGCATTCGTAGGAGAACCCGGCCATGGTCAGCCCGCCGGGCCCCGGCCAGCTCACCGATTTGTCGACGAGGTTGACGACCCGGGCGCCGGACAGGATGACCCGACCGCGCTGCGGCCGCTCCCCGATGAAGCGCAGCTCGGGGGTCTGGACGCGGCGCAGCGACAGCTCCTGGTCGTTCTCCATGATGAAGCGGGCCTGGTCGAAGTCGATGGCGTCGCCGATGCGCCCGTCGTCCAGCCGGACCCCGCCCTCGCATTCGAAGCGCTGGATGCGGGTGCCACGCGTGGGCGTGGAGGCGGTGCCGTACGGTGGGGTGGAGCCGCTGGAGTAGGTGCTGACCCCGCCCGTGGTGAGATACAGGCTGCGCTCGACGGTCAGCTGCGGCGCGTTGAGCGCGCGGCGCCCGTACGGATTGCGCAGCCGGCTGCCGCGCAGGCTGAGCGACACGCCGACCTGCGCGCCGCGCAGGCTCAGCTCGCCGTACGACTCGATCATGTCGGCCTGGAAGTCCTGGGCGACGGTCAGCCCGTCGGCGCTGATCGACATGCCCCGGCGGTCCCGGCGCACGATCAGCTGGTTGAGGAGTAAGTCCGTGCCGATGTGGGCGTCGGTGAGCCGGATGCCGTGCTCGACCACACAGCGCGGCAGATGCAGATCGCCCTCGGTGCGCAGCCGGGCCGCCTCCAGCCGGGGCAGGGCGCAGCCCACCAGGCGCAGGGTGGTGAAATGCGACTCGGGGAGCAGGACCTCCCGCTCGAAGCGGCAGTTCTTCAGCTCGACATAGGGATTGATCACCCCGCCGGCCAGGTCGAGCGTGCCGGTGATGTGCACCCCGTTGAGCTTGAGCGCGGCGACCCGGCCCGGCTGGGCGGGCGGCCCGTCCAGCAGCAGGAGGGCGACGACGCGCGCGCGCACGCTGCGCTCGGGTCCCCAGGCATAGGGGCCGGCGGGGTCGTTCCGCTGGGGGTGGGAGGTGCGCAGATCGTGGGTGCTGCCGTTGCGGAACGCCTGCCACATGCCCCACTCCGCGGTGGTCAGGTCGAGCCCCGGGGGCGGGTCGCCATCGTGCGGCTCGGTCACAGCCGTGTGCCCTCCTGTTCTCCGTATCCCCGTACGGACCACATGCCCGCTGAGTAACCGGTTGAACGCCAACGGTCAGGGCCAACTTAGGGGGTCGTATCACTGGCTGATACAGGGGGAGGGGCGCCGGTGCGGGTCTGAGACAATTGATCGCGTGATCTCCCGAATCGATCTGCGCGGTGCCGCCTTCCCGGAGGGCGGCATCGACCGTGACCTGCTGCCCCGTGCCGAGCTCGACGTCGAGGCCGCCCTGGAGAAGGTGCGGCCCATCTGCGACGACGTGCGCCATCGTGGCACGGCGGCGCTGATCGACTACGCGCATCGGTTCGACGGCGTCACGATAGAGCAGGTCCGGGTACCGGCCGAGGCGCTGGAGCGCGCCCTGGCCGAGCTGGACCCGGCCGTGCGGGCGGCCCTGGAGGAGTCCATCCGGCGGGCCCGGCTGGTCCACCGCGAGCAGCGGCGCGCCGACCACACCACGCAGGTCGTGCCGGGCGGTACGGTCACCGAGCGCTGGGTGCCGGTGGAGCGCGTGGGACTGTACGTACCGGGCGGTCGATCGGTCTATCCGTCCTCCGTGGTGATGAACGTGGTGCCCGCGCAGGAGGCCGGGGTCGGCTCGATGGCCGTCGCCTCGCCGCCGCAGAAGGCATTCGGCGGACTGCCGCACCCCACGATCCTGGCGGCCTGTGCGCTGCTGGGCGTCGATGAGGTGTACGCGGCGGGCGGTGCCCAGGCCGTGGCGATGTTCGCGTACGGCACGCAGGAGTGCCGTCCGGCCGCGATGGTGACCGGGCCGGGCAATATCTGGGTCGCCGCGGCCAAGCGGCTGCTCAAGGGGCGGATCGGCATCGACGCCGAGGCCGGTCCCACCGAGATCGCGATCCTCGCCGACGCGACCGCCGACCCGGTGCATGTCGCCGCGGACCTGATCAGTCAGGCCGAGCACGACCCGCTGGCCGCATCCGTGCTGGTCACCGACTCCGAGGAGCTGGCGAGCGCGGTCGAGAAGCAGCTGGAGGTCCAGGTCGGCGCGACCAAGCACGTCGAGGACCGGATCACCCCGGCCCTGAGCGGGCGGCAGTCCGGCATCGTGCTGGTCGACGGGCTCGAACAGGGCCTGGCCGTCGTGGACGCGTACGGGGCGGAGCACCTGGAGATCCAGACCAAGGACGCGGCGGCGGTCGCGGCCCGGGTGCGCAACGCCGGGGCGATCTTCGTCGGGACGTACGCACCCGTCTCGCTCGGCGACTACGCCGCGGGCTCCAACCATGTGCTGCCCACGGGCGGCTGCGCCTGCCACTCCTCGGGGCTGTCCGTGCAGTCCTTCCTGCGCGGCATCCACGTGGTGGACTACAGCCGCGAGGCGCTGGCCGAGGTCGCGGGCCATGTGGTGACCCTCGCCGAGGCGGAGGATCTGCCCGCCCACGGCGCCGCGGTGAAGGCAAGGTTCGACTGGAAGGTGCCACCGAGCAAGTGACCGGCATTGACGATCTCCCGATCCGGGACGAGCTCCGTGGCAAGTCCCCGTACGGCGCCCCGCAGCTCGATGTCCCCGTCCGGCTGAACACCAACGAGAACCCGTATCCGCTGCCCGAGCCGCTCGTGGCGCGGATCGCGGAGCGGGTCGCCGAGGCGGCCCGTTCCCTCAACCGCTACCCGGACCGGGACGCGACGGAGCTCCGCACCGAGCTGGCGCGGTATCTGAGCCGTACGGCCGGGCTCGAGGTGGGGCCGGCCCAGGTGTGGGCGGCCAACGGGTCCAACGAGGTGCTGCAGCAGCTGCTCCAGACCTTCGGCGGGCCGGGGCGCACCGCGATCGGCTTCGAGCCCTCGTACTCGATGCACGCGCTGATCTCGCGCTCCACCGGCACCGGCTGGATCTCCGGTCCGCGGAATCCCGATTTCACCATCGATGTGGACGCCGCCTGTAAGGCCATCGCCGAGCACCGCCCCGACGTCGTCTTCATCACCTCCCCGAACAATCCGACGGGGACGGCCGTCGAGGCCGAGACGGTGCTCGCCCTGTACGAGGCGGCGCAGGCGGCCAGGGCCGAGAGCGCCGGGGCGCTCGTGGTCGTGGACGAGGCGTACGGGGAGTTCAGCCACCGCCCGTCGCTGCTCCCGCTGATCGACGGCCGCCCGAACCTGGTCCTCTCCCGGACCATGTCCAAGGCGTTCGGCGCCGCCGGGCTGCGGCTCGGCTATCTCGCCGCGCACCCGGCCGTGGTGGACGCCGTCCAGCTCGTCCGGCTGCCGTACCACCTGTCCGCCGTCACCCAGGCCACCGCGCTGGCCGCCCTCGAGCACACCGATACGCTGCTGGGGTACGTCGAGGCGCTCAAGGCCGAGCGCGACCGGCTGGTGCGCGAGCTGCGCGCCATCGGCTGCCAGGTGACCGACTCCGACGCCAACTTCGTGCAGTTCGGACGCTTCGAGGACGCCCACGCGGCGTGGCGGTCCCTGCTGGACCGAGGCGTCCTGGTCCGCGACAACGGCGTACCTGGATGGCTGCGGGTCACCGCGGGCACCCCCACCGAGAACGACGCGTTCCTCGACGCGGTACGCGAGCTGATGAAGGAGAAGAGCGCATGACCCGCGTGGGACGCGTGGAGCGTACGACCAAGGAGACCTCGGTCGTCGTCGAGATCGACCTCGACGGCACCGGCCAGGTCGATGTGTCGACCGGTGTGGGCTTCTACGACCACATGCTCGACCAGCTCGGCCGCCACGGCCTCTTCGACCTCACAGTCAAGACCGAGGGCGACCTGCACATCGACACCCACCACACCATCGAGGACACCGCCCTCGCGCTCGGCGCCGCCTTCAAGCAGGCGCTCGGCGACAAGGTCGGCATCTACCGCTTCGGCAACTGCACGGTGCCGCTGGACGAGTCGCTGGCCCAGGTGACCGTCGACCTCTCCGGCCGCCCGTACCTGGTGCACAGCGAGCCGGAGAACATGGCGCCGATGATCGGCACCTACGACACCACGATGACGCGCCACATCCTGGAGTCCTTCGTGGCCCAGGCGCAGATCGCCCTGCACGTCCACGTCCCGTACGGGCGCAACGCCCACCACATCGTGGAGTGCCAGTTCAAGGCGCTGGCGCGGGCGCTGCGGTACGCGAGCGAGCGCGACCCGCGGGCGGCGGGCATTCTGCCCTCCACGAAGGGGGCCCTGTGAGCGTCGCACGCGCGGCCGCCGGGCCGCTGCCGACATTCGAGCCGCGCCGTCGCCGCGCGGGCGACGGTGACATCAGCCGCTGCCGCGGCGGGGCGAACGGAAAGATGCTGTGAGTGGGCTGTCCACGGCGTTCATCCTGGTGGGGCTGTTCCTGCTCGGCGGGGTGATCTCCTTCGTCAAGCAGGGGCTGCCCAAGGGCGTGATCGTGCTGCTCGGCGTGGGCGCCACGATGTCTCTGCTGGCCGGAATCCTGCGGCTGGAGGTCTGGAATTGAGCGAGGGCACCAAGAAGGTCGTCGTCTTCGACTACGGATTCGGCAACGTCCGGTCCGCCGAGCGCGCGCTCGCGCATGCCGGCGCCGATGTCGAGATCACCCGCGACTACGACAAGGCCATGGCCGCCGACGGCCTCCTCGTCCCCGGCGTCGGCGCCTTCGCGGCCTGTATGCAGGGGCTGCGCGAGGCGCGCGGCGACTGGATCGTGGGGCGCCGGCTGGCCGGTGGCCGCCCGGTCATGGGCATCTGCGTCGGCATGCAGATCCTCTTCGCGCGCGGCATCGAGCACGGTGTCGAGGCCGAGGGGCTCGACGAGTGGCCCGGCACGGTCGAGCCGTTGCGTGCTCCCGTCGTCCCCCACATGGGCTGGAACACGGTCAAGGCGCCCGAGGACTCCCAGCTGTTCGCGGGTCTTGACGAGGGCGAGCGCTTCTACTTCGTCCACTCCTACGCCGTCCGGACCTGGGAGCTCGAGGTGACCAGCCCGCACATCCCCGCCCCCAAGGTGGCCTGGACCACCCATGGCGAGCCGTTCGTCGCCGCCGTGGAGAACGGCCCGCTGTGGGCCACTCAGTTCCACCCCGAGAAGTCCGGCGACGCGGGAGCGCGGCTGCTCCGCAACTGGCTCGACACGCTCTGACCGCCCCGTCCGCACCCTCTCACCCTAAGGTTCCCCACATGCCCACGCACCGCCTGGAACTCCTCCCCGCCGTTGACGTCCGCGACGGCCAGGCCGTCCGGCTCGTCCACGGCGAGTCCGGCTCCGAGACGTCGTACGGCGACCCGATGGAAGCCGCCCTCGCGTGGCAGCGGGCGGGTGCCGAGTGGCTGCATCTGGTGGACCTGGACGCCGCCTTCGGCACCGGCGACAACCGCGAGCAGATCGCCGAGGTCGCGCGGGCCATGGACCTCAAGGTCGAGCTGTCCGGCGGCATCCGCGACGACGCCTCCCTCGCCGCCGCCCTCGCCACCGGCTGCACCCGGGTCAACCTCGGCACGGCGGCGCTGGAGTCCCCCGAGTGGGTCGCCAAGATCATCGCCGAGCACGGTGACCGTATCGCCGTCGGCCTCGACGTCCGCGGCACCACCCTGCGCGGCCGCGGCTGGACCCGCGACGGCGGCGACCTCTACGAGACCCTCGCCCGCCTCGACTCCGAGGGCTGCGCGCGCTACGTCGTCACCGACATCGCCAAGGACGGCACCCTCCAGGGCCCCAACGTGGAGCTGCTGCGCAATGTCTGCGCCGCCACCGAAAAGCCCGTCGTCGCCTCGGGCGGCGTTTCCTCCCTTGATGACCTGCGTGCCCTTGCGACTCTGGTACCCGAAGGCGTTGAGGGCGCGATCGTCGGGAAGGCCCTCTATGCCAAGGCGTTCACCTTGGAAGAGGCGTTGGAGGCGGTATCCGTATGACCTCACCCGAGATCGCACGTCGGGTCCAGACCGGCAGCCCCTGGGAGGAGACCATCGGCTTCGCACGGGCCGTCGAGGCCGGTGATCTGGTGGTCGTCTCCGGGACGATGCCGCTCGCGGAGCACGGCGTCCTGGAAGGCGAGGGCGACCCGTACGAACAGACGCTCGCCGCCTTCCGTCATGCGCTCGACGCGCTCGCGAAGTTCGACCTGAGCGTCGAATCGGTCATCCGCACCCGGATGTATCTCACCCACGCCCGCGACGTGGACGAGGTGGGGCGCGCCCACAAGGAGCTCTTCGACGCCGTACGCCCCGCCGCGACCCTCGTCGTGGTGTCCGGCTTCGTCGACTCGCGCGTCCTGGTGGAAGTCGAATTGGAAGCATTCCGAGGAGCACGGCAGACATGACCCTGGCGGTCCGAGTCATCCCCTGCCTGGACGTGGACAACGGCCGGGTCGTCAAGGGAGTCAACTTCCAGAACCTGCGCGACGCGGGCGACCCGGTCGAGATGGCCAAGATCTACGGCGAGGAGGGCGCCGACGAGCTGACCTTCCTCGACATCACCGCCTCCTCCGGCAACCGCGAGACCACGTACGACGTCGTCCGTCGCACCGCCGAGCAGGTCTTCATTCCGCTCACCGTGGGCGGCGGCGTCCGTACCACGGAGGACGTCGACAAGCTGCTGCGCGCCGGAGCGGACAAGGTCGGCGTCAACACCGCCGCCATCGCCCGCCCCGAGCTCATCCGCGAGATCTCCCAGCGCTTCGGCAGCCAGGTCCTCGTCCTCTCGGTCGACGCCCGCCGCTGCCCCGAGGGCACCGTGACCCCCTCCGGCTACGAGGTCACCACCCACGGCGGCCGCCGCGGCACCGGCGTCGACGCCGTCGAATGGGCCCACCGCGCGGCCGAGCTGGGCGCAGGGGAGATCCTGCTCAACTCCATGGACGCCGACGGTACGAAGGACGGCTATGACACGGCCATGATCGAGGCCGTCCGCAAGCACGTCACCGTCCCGGTCATCGCCAGCGGCGGCGCCGGCAGGCTCACCGACTTCCCCCCGGCGGTGGCCGCGGGCGCCGATGCGGTGCTGGCGGCGTCGGTGTTCCACTTCGGCGATCTGCGGATCAGCCAGGTGAAGGACGCGCTGCGGGACGCGGGGCACCCGGTCCGCTGACCCAAGGGTTCGGGGACGGGGCGCACCTGCCCCCAACGCTCTCCGGTCGCAGGCCCCGGTGGCGCGTGCGCAGAATGTTGCCGAGGCCCAGGTCAGCCGTGCCTCGCGGGTGGGAGCACCCCACCCAGGAAGATCGCGTCCTGGTAGATGGCCGCTGACCAGCCCAGACTCGGTGGGACAGGACAGAACCGCACCAGGGACGAGAGGGGTCCGCCATGGCCGAACCAGCCAAGGTCGTGCTGATCACCGGGGCGAGCAGTGGGATCGGAGCGGCGACCGCCCGCCGCCTGGCCGCCGACGGCCACCGGATTTTTCTGGGCGCGCGGCGCACCGACCGGCTGGAGGAGCTGGTCGAGGAGATCACCACCGCCGGCGGAAGCGGGGCGTTCCAGCAGCTGGACGTCACCGACGCCACCGCCATGCGAACCTTCGTGACCGCCGCCCGGGAGCTCTACGGCCGGGTGGACGTGATGGTCAACAACGCCGGGATCATGCCGCTCTCGCCGCTGGAGGCGCTGAGGGTCGAGGAGTGGGACCGGATGATCGACGTGAATGTGCGCGGCGTCCTCTACGGCATCGCCGCGGCCCTGCCGGTGATGAAGGACCAGGGCGCCGGGCACATCGTGAACATGGCTTCGGTCGGCGCGTACGAGGTGGTGCCCACCGCCGCGGTGTACTGCGGCACCAAGTTCGCCGTACGCGCCATCTCGGAGGGGCTGCGCCAGGAGTCGACCGGGGACATCCGGGTCAGCGTGGTCTCCCCGGGCGTCACCGAGTCCGAACTCGCCGACTCCATCTCCGACCCGCGCGCCCGCAAGGACATGGAGGCGTACCGCTCCGTGGCCCTCCCCGCCTCGGCGATCGCGGACGCCATCGCCTACGCGATCAGCCAGCCGCCCGAGGTCGACGTCAACGAGATCGTGGTCCGCCCCGCGGCCGGCCTCCAATAACCGGGTGCCAACCGCCGTGCCCGCGGCTCGGACTGAGGCCGTGGAACGACATGGGCCGAGTGAGCCGCTGGGGTTTGCGCCCGACGCACGGGTGCTCATCCACAGCGACTACGCGTTCCTGATGTCCTCACAGGCGCGTGAACTGCCGCGGCGGGAGGGGATCCATGTGATCGACTACGGCGTTGTCCAAGAGGTGTGGGCCCGGCGGCCGGGTACGTGACGCGGCCGCCCGCCGCCCGCTTGGATCCTCACCCGCCGATGCTGGAGTGCCGCATGCCCGCCCACCACACTGTCCGCCGTCGTCGTTCGCGGGCGGTGGCCTCCACGATGGCCTTGGCCGCCGCCTCCGCCGTACTGACCGGCTGTACGTCCTCGGGGGCAGGCGACGCCACCGAGCCGGCGCTGCCGCACGTCCACGGCGGATTCGACTATCAGCTGGGCGGGGCGTACACCCCGCGAAAGGGCGTCGACATCGTCAGCCGCGACCGTACGGCGTCCCCGGCGGACGGGCTCTACTCCATCTGCTACGTCAACGCCTTCCAGGTCCAGCCGGGCGAACGCAACACCTGGCCCGAGGATCTGCTGCTACACGACGGCAACGGCGACACCGTCATCGACAAGCGGTGGAAGGAACCGCTGCTGGACATCGGCACCGCCGACAAGCGCGAACGGGCGGCCGCCAAGGTCAACCGGTGGCTCGACGGCTGCGCCGACAAGGACTTCGACGCCGTCGAGCCCGACAACTACGACAGCTATGAACGCTCCCACGGTCTGCTGACCACCGCCGACGCACAGGCGTTCATCACCCTGCTGTCGAAGCACGCCCACGCCAAGGGCCTGGCCATCGCGCAGAAGAACACCGCCGAACTCCTCCCCGGCCGGAAGAAGACCGGGCTGGACTTCGCGGTGGTCGAGGAGTGCGGCCAGTACGACGAGTGCGGTGACTTCGCGGACGCCTACGACGATCGCGTCGTCGTGGTCGAGTACACCGACGAGGGCTTCGCCAAGGCATGCGAGGGCTGGGGCGACCAGCTCAGCATCGTCCGCCGGGACCAGAACGTCACGCCCCCGGGCAGCGACGACTACGTCCGCGAGACCTGCTGACGTGCACGCCGGGGGCTCGATCGGCCGACACAGCAGCCGGTCGGTGGTGAACGAGACGAGTGCGGTGACTTCGCGGACGCCTACGACGATCGCCTCGTCGTGGTCGAGTACACCGACGAGGGCTTCGCCAAGGCATGCGAGGGCTGGGGCGACCAGCTCAGCATCGTCCGCCGGGACGAGAACGTCACACCCCCGGGCAGCGACGACTACGTCCGCGAGACCTGCTGACGTGCACGCCGGGGGCTCGATCGGCCGACACAGCAGCCGGTCGGTGGTGAACGAGACGGCGGCAAGCTTGCGGACGAGCAGGCCGTCGCCGCAGCCGCCCTCAGATGCCGAGCTTGGCTTCCTGCACCGCGGCCACCGCCTCCTTGTCACCGTCCAGCTCGACCCGGGCGGCGTTCTGGCGGCCGTAGAGGAAGAGGGCCAGCTCGCCCGGTTCGCCGGTGACCGTGACGACCGGGACGCCCCGGTGGGCGACCACCGTGCGGCCGTCCGGGCGGCGCAGCACCAGACCGACCGGGGAGCGGCGGCCGAACACCCGCGCGACGCGCTCGATGCGGGCCCAGAGCACATCGGCGAAGACGGGGTCGAGTTCGCGCGGCGTCCACTGCGGCTGGGCGCGGCGGACGTCCTCGCCGTGGATGTAGAACTCCAGGCTGTTGGCCGCCTCGTCCACCTGCTTGAGCGCGAACGGCGACGTCCGCGGCGGGCCGGTGCGGAACAGCTGGAGCAGCTCTTCGTACGGCTTCACTGCGAACTCGGCCTGCACCCGGGCCAGTCGGGTGGCCAGCGGCTTGATCAGCAGGCCGGCGGCCGCGTCGGGGCGGCGCTCACGGACCACGAGATGGGCCGCCAGATCGCGGGTGGTCCAGCCCTCGCACAGCGTCGGGGCGGCGGGGCCCGCGCTCTCCAAGAGGTCGGCGAGGAGCAGGCGTTCGCGCTTCGCGTGAGTGGACATACCGCCACCCTACGGCCGTCGCGTGCCGCCTGCCATGCCGCCCGGCAACGGGCGCGTCGCTTCCGGCCGCCGGTTCAGCCGGGCAGCCGCTTGCTCAGCTTCGCGCCGTCCAGCCCCGCGCTCAGCGTCAGCGCGCAGGAGACCTTGTCCTCGCCCTGGACCGTGTAGGTGCCCAGCTCCGGATAGAGCGCGTAGTAGTAATACACCCGTCCGTCGTTGGGGATGCTCTTCAGCCGCTTCTTGGCGTCCGCCCCGCACAGCGAGAGCGCCTTGGTCTGAATGGCCTTCTCGGAGGAGAAGTCACCGCTCAGCGTCTCGTTGGCGATCACCTCGCCGTCGTGCGGGCTCATGCAGGACCGGGTCTCCACCTTGGTGACGCTGCTGTCCATCGCCGGGTGGTCGAAGCACTCACCGGGCTTGAGCACGACATACGGCACCTTGTCACCGGGCCTGCCGGACTCCGACGACTCCGGGGACGCCGAGGCCGAGGCGGCCGGATCCTCGTCGGAGGCGTCGCTTCCGCCGCCCAGCGGCGCGCCCTGGCCGGGATCCTCCGTACCCGAGGGACTGGCGGAGGCGGACGCGGAGGCCGACGGCGATGACAGGGGCTTGTCCGATCCCTGGGAGCGCGAGGGCGTAGAGGCCGATGCCTCGGTGTCGTCGTCGCCGCCCCGGGCGCCGATGACGATCGCGCCGACGACCACCGCCACGGCCACCGCCGTCGCGATCACGATCGCCGTGACCTTGGACCCGCCGGTGCCGGGCGGCGGCGGGGGAGGAGGCGGCAGGAAGCCCGGTGGAAGAGAGCCGGGCGGAAGACCACCCGGCGGCGGGGAGCCAGGCGGCAGGGCCGGTGCGTTGTACGGGCCGAATCCGCCGCTCGAAGGCGCGGGCGGGCCCGATGGCGCGGACTGATCCACCGCGGGCGGCGGCCCGAAGCCCTGCTGCGGTGGCTGGGCCTGTGGCTGCGGTGGCTGGGCCTGTGGCTGTGGTGGCTGCTGCGGCGGCGGACCGAACCCCCCGCCGTTTCCAGGCCGGTTGGGGTCATGCGACGGCGACGGAAACGTCATGTCCGAAGCATGCCCCATCTCCCTGACATCGCGGCCATCGGGCCCTGACATCGCGGCCATCAACACCGACATACGAGCCAGGGAGATCACGTCCTGGGATCACGTCCTGGGATCACGTCCTGGGATCACGTCCTGGGATCACGTCCTGGGATCACGTCCTGGGATCACGTCCTGGGATCACGTCCCGGGATCACGTCCTGGGATCACGTCCTGGGATCACGTCCCGGGATCACGTCTTGAGACCACGCCCTGGACCACCCCCCGAGATCACGCCCTGAGACCACCCCGGGAGAGCGCTCGCGGTTCCGCTCGCCCGGGCGTGCAGAATGGTCGCATGACCGGTCCCGACCGCCCCTCCGCCCTCGACCCGGCCCTCGCCGCCCGCCTCAAGCGCGGCGCCGACGGGCTCGTCCCCGCCATCGCCCAGCAGTACGACACCGGCGAAGTGCTGATGCTCGGCTGGATGGACGACGAGGCGCTGCATCGCACCCTCACCACCGGCCGCTGCACCTACTGGAGCCGCAGCCGCCGGGAGTACTGGGTCAAGGGCGACACCTCCGGCCATGTCCAGCTGGTCAAATCCGTCGCGCTGGACTGCGACGCCGACACCATCCTCGTGAAGGTCGACCAGGTCGGCGCCGCCTGCCACACCGGCGACCGCACCTGCTTCGACGCCGACGTCCTCCCGCTCGGCCAGTAGCCCGGCTCCCACCGGCCCATCCGTCTCCCGCTGGGCTCCCCAGCCTTGACCCAGGACCCTGTCACCATGGATCTCGAGACCTTCCGCAAGCTGGCGGCCGATCGCCGCGTCATCCCCGTCAGCCGCAAGCTGCTGGCGGACGGGGACACGCCCGTGGGCCTCTACCGCAAGCTGGCCGCCGAGCGCCCCGGCACCTTCCTGCTCGAATCCGCCGAGAACGGCCGCTCCTGGTCCCGCTACTCCTTCATCGGCGTCCGCAGCGCCGCCACCCTCACCGAGCGCGACGGCCGCACCCACTGGCTGGGCACCCCGCCGGTCGGCGTCCCCACGGAGGGCGACCCCCTCCAGGCGCTGCGCGCCACCGTCGAGGCCCTGCACACCCCTCGCGACCTCGGTGGCCTGGTCCAGATGCCGCCCTTCACCGGCGGCATGGTCGGCTATCTCGGCTATGACATCGTGCGCCGGCTGGAGAAGATCGGCGAGCACGGGCGGGACGATCTGAAGCTCCCCGAGCTGACCATGCTGCTCACCTCGGACCTCGCCGTACTGGACCACTGGGACGGCACCGTTCTGCTGATCGCCAACGCGATCAACCACAATGACCTCGACACGGGCGTCGACGAGGCGTACGCGGACGCCGTGGCGCGGCTCGACGCGATGGCCGCCGATCTGGTGCGCCCCGTGCCCACGGAGCCCACCGCCCTGCCCGCCTCCGAGCTCCCCGACTGCACCGCGCTGTGGGGCGGGCCGGACTTCATGGCGGCCGTCGAGGACATCAAGGAGCGCATCCGGTCGGGCGAGGCGTTCCAGGTCGTCCCCTCGCAGCGGTTCGAGACGCCCTGTTCGGCGAGCGCCCTCGATGTCTACCGGGTGCTGCGGGCCACCAACCCGAGCCCGTATATGTATCTCTTCCGGTTCGAGGGGTTCGACGTGGTGGGCTCCAGCCCGGAGGCCCTCGTCAAGGTGGAGGGCGGCCGCGCGATGGTCCACCCCATCGCCGGTACGCGCCCCCGGGGCGCCACCCCGCAGGAGGACACCGCCCTCGCGGAGGAGCTGCTCGAGGACCCCAAGGAGCGGGCCGAGCATCTGATGCTGGTGGACCTCGGGCGCAATGACCTCGGACGGGTCTGCGAGCCCGGCAGCGTCGAGGTCGTCGACTTCATGTCGATCGAGCGCTACAGCCATGTCATGCACATCGTCTCCACGGTCACCGGCGACCTCGCCGAGGGCCGCACGGCCTTCGATGTGCTCACCGCGTGCTTCCCCGCAGGCACCCTCTCCGGCGCCCCCAAGCCGCGCGCGATGCAGATCATCGAGGAGCTGGAGCCCAGCCGCCGCGGGCTGTACGGGGGCTGCGTCGGCTATCTCGACTTCGCGGGCGACTCCGACACCGCCATCGCCATCCGTACCGCGCTGCTGCGCGACGGTACGGCCTACGTCCAGGCGGGAGCGGGGATCGTCGCCGACTCGGATCCGGCCGCCGAGGACGCGGAGTGCCGCAATAAGGCGGCCGCCGTGCTGCGAGCGGTGAACTCCGCGAACCGGCTGGGCCGGTAGCCGCCGGCCGCCCCCGGCGCCCATCCCGGGGCAGGGCGGTGATGCCGGTACGCCCCCGTCCGGAGGGGCGTGTACCGGTATCGGGCCGCTCATCGCCCGCCCCCGGCGCCCACCCCGGGGCAGGGCGGTGATGCCGGTACGCCCCGTCCGGAGGGGCGTGTACCGGTATCGGGCCCCGGGGCAGGGCGGTGATGCCGGTACGCCCCCGTCCGGAGGGGCGTGTACCGGTATCGGGCCGCTCATCCCGGATCCCCGCGATCCGGGCCCCGTACCCCGTGGGGGATAGTGGTACGCGTGACTGCAGCAGCCGTACCCCAGCCCCGGGCCGAGAACGAGCCCTCCGCCCCCGCCGCGCGCGGCCGCCGGAGCAGCCTTGCCATCGCCCTGCTCGCCGGTGCGCTCGGCGCCGCACTCGTCCTGCTGGCGACCAGCCGCAAGTGGGCCGAGGGCACAGCCTCCGTCGCCCAGGGGAACCTTCCCCAGAGCGCGAACGGCGATGACATCACCGGGCTGCCCGGTGCGCTCGCGGTCGTCGGCCTCGCCGCGCTCGTCGCGGTCTTCGCCGTCCGCCACCTCGGCCGCACCGTCGTCTCGGGGCTGCTCGCCCTCAGCGGCGCGGGCATCGTCATCAGCGCGGTCCTCGGCGCGTCCGACAAGGCGGCGCTGGAGGAGAAGGCGTCCAAGGTGAGCGGTCTGACCCACAGCCCCATCCACGACGTGGCGTACACCCCCTGGCCGTGGGTCGCCGCGGCGGGCGGTGCGCTGCTGCTGCTCGCGGGCGTGCTCGCCCTGGGCTACGGTCGAGACTGGCCCGCCATGTCCGGCCGGTACGAGCGCGCGGGCGCGTCAGCCGGCGCCGCCGCGGGCCGGGGCCGGCCCCGGCGCGGCGGGCGCCCCGCCCCCGACCCGGAGCGCCCCGAGGAGCTGTGGAAGGCCCTGGACCGGGGTGAGGACCCCACGGACCCGGCGGGCGTGACCGACCCGGCGGGCGTGACCGACCCGGCGGGCGTGACCGACCCGGCGGGCGTGACCGACCCGGCGGGCGTGACCGACCCG
>NZ_JBEXHC010000005.1:43241-217266 GCF_040607655.1 Streptomyces sp. NPDC005266 | reverse complement strand
CGGCGGGCGTGACCGACCCGGCGGGCGTGACCGACCCGGCGGGCGTGACCGACCCGGCGGGCGTGACCGACCCGGCGGGCGTGACCGACCCGGCGGGCGTGACCGACCCGGCGGACGTGACCGACCCGGCGGACGCGACGAACGCGGCGGTCCGGGAGGAGACGGAGCGGGGCGCGTAAGCCGCTCGTCCCTCCCAGCCCGCTACCCTCCACCCCCGCTCCGGGGAAATTTCGCGGATCGGGGACAATGGCGGAGGAGCGTTCGCCCCCCGCGCGCCCGGACCAGGCGCAGTACAGCTACAAGGAGTATTCATGGCGGGTCACAACCACGGACACACCCCGGCCGCCTGGACCGGCGTCACCATCGCCTTCATCGGCTTCTGCGTCGCCGGTGCCTTCTGCGTGCAGGCCAACCCGATCGGTTTCTGGGCGGGCATGGTCATCGTCGCGCTCGGCGGTGTCGTCGGTGCCGCGATGCGTGCGGCAGGGCTCGGGGCCTCGAAGACTCACCCGCAGCCCAAGACTCACCCGCAGCCCAAGGCCCAGCCGCAGGCTCAGGCGCAGCAGTAGGCCGAGGAGGCGCGGCGCGGGGCCCCGATACGGACTCCCTGGGCTGCGCCTTTCCGGATCCGCGGGGAGACTCGGCGGTGTGACGCAACCGCCGCCGTCCGTCTCGTCCCCCGCCCCGGTCCGTGGGGTGCGGCGGCTCGCCGCGCCCCTCGCGGTGCTCGCCGGGGTCCTCGCCGCCTTCGGTTACGTCGGCGCCGTAGACCCGCATGAGCCCGGCCACTACCCCGTCTGCCCGCTGTGGCGGCTCACCGGCCTCTACTGCCCCGCCTGCGGTGGCCTGCGCGGCGCCCACGCCCTCGCACACGGCGATCTGCCGGCCGCGCTCGCCGACAACGCCCTCGCCGTCCTGTGCTACGCCGTCTTCGCGACGGGCTGGGTGGCCTGGTGTGCACGCGGGCGTCCGGTCGCGGTACGGGCGGGCCATGCCTGGGCGCTGGGCGGGGTCGCCCTGGTCTTCACCATCGTCCGGAATCTCCCCTTCGGGGGACTACTGACGCCCTGACCGTTGTTGTGAATGTCCATGTAGTGGGACTCGGCGTCAACCGGATGCGAATCCTCAGTTCTCCGGCAGATACCATCGCAGTGCTGGTGACGCGGCTGCCCGCCACAGAAGCGGTCGTTCGCCCACCGGCATCGACCAGAAGATTCATCCCCGTCCCGGAAGGGGGCCGCTCGCGTGAGTGTGCTCGACGAGATCATCGACGGAGTCCGTGCCGACCTCGCCGAGCGGCAGGCGCGCGTCGCCCTCGACGAGCTCAAGGAGCGGGCGGCCAAGGCACAGCCGGCCAAGGACGGGGTCGCGGCGCTCAAGGGCGACAGCGTCAAGGTGATCTGCGAGGTCAAGCGGTCCAGCCCGTCCAAGGGCGCGCTCGCCGCGATCGCCGACCCGGCCGGGCTCGCCGCCGACTACGAGGCGGGCGGCGCGTCGGTCATCAGCGTGCTGACGGAACAGCGGCGTTTCGGCGGATCGCTGGCCGATCTGGAGGCCGTGCGGGCCACGGTCGACATCCCGGTGCTCCGTAAGGACTTCATCGTCACCTCGTACCAGCTGTGGGAGGCACGGGCGTACGGCGCGGACCTCGTCCTGCTGATCGTCGCCGCCCTCGACCAGGAGGCACTGGTCTCGCTCATCGAGCGGGCCGAGTCGATCGGGCTGACGCCGCTGGTCGAGGTGCACGATGAGGAAGAGGCCGCCCGGGCGGTGGACGCCGGGGCACGGATCATCGGCGTCAATGCCCGCAATCTGAGGACGCTCGAGGTGGACCGGGGGAACTTCGCCACGGTCGCACCCGAGATCCCGGACCACATTGTGAAGATCGCGGAGTCGGGCGTGCGCGGGCCGCACGACTTGATCGCCTACGCCAACGAGGGCGCCGACGCCGTACTGGTCGGGGAGTCACTGGTGACCGGGCGTGACCCGAAGGGCGCGGTCGCGGACCTGGTGGCGGCGGGCGCCCACCCGGCGCTGCGCCACGGGCGGGACTGACCCGTCATGCAGCCGTACGCACGCCTGGCCCGGGGATGCCGTCCCCGTGGCTGTCGTGCGCCCGCGCGGCGGGTGCGGGGACGACGCGTGCGCTATCACATCGGATGCGAACCTGGGCAGATCAACGGGCGTCGATGGCGTCGGGCGGCAGCGCGCTGAGCGTGTCGTAGGCCGTGCGCGGGGCGTTTCCCCGGCGGGACACGGCCTTTTCCCACCCTGCACACCTGTTACGGGGCGACTGCCCCGACCGAGGAGTACATCGCATGTCCTCTGATTTCTTCATCCCGGACCCGGAGGGTCAGGTTCCCAGCGCCGAGGGGTATTTCGGCGCGTTCGGCGGCAAGTTCATCCCCGAGGCGCTCGTCGCCGCGGTCGATGAGGTCGCCGCCGAGTACGAGAAGGCGAAGGCCGATCCGGCCTTCGCGGCCGAGCTGGAGGACCTCCTCGTCCACTACACGGGGCGGCCCAGCGCCCTGACCGAGGTGCCGCGGTTCGCCGAGCACGCCGGGGGCGCGCGGATCTTCCTCAAGCGCGAGGACCTCAACCACACCGGATCCCACAAGATCAACAATGTGCTGGGGCAGGCCCTGCTCACCAAGCGCATGGGCAAGACCCGGGTCATTGCCGAGACCGGCGCCGGTCAGCACGGTGTGGCTACGGCCACCGCGTGTGCGCTGTTCGGGCTGGAGTGCACCATCTACATGGGCGAGGTCGACACCGAGCGGCAGGCGCTCAACGTGGCCCGGATGCGGATGCTGGGCGCCGAGGTCATCGCCGTGAAGTCCGGCAGCCGCACGCTGAAGGACGCGATCAACGAGGCGTTCCGGGACTGGGTCGCCAATGTGGACCGCACGCACTATCTGTTCGGGACCGTGGCCGGGCCCCATCCGTTCCCGGTGCTCGTGCGTGACTTCCACCGGGTGATCGGTGTGGAGGCGCGGCGGCAGATTCTGGAGCGGACCGGGCGACTGCCCGACGCCGTGGCGGCGTGCGTGGGCGGCGGATCCAACGCGATCGGGCTCTTCCACGCCTTCCTGCCGGACGAGAGCGTGCGCATCGTCGGATTCGAGCCCGCCGGACATGGCATGGAGTCCGGGGAGCACGCCGCGACGCTGAGCCAGGGCGAGCCCGGGATTCTGCACGGATCCCGGTCCTATGTGCTGCAGGACGAGGACGGGCAGATCACCGAGCCGTACTCGATCTCCGCCGGCCTGGACTACCCCGGCGTCGGACCCGAGCACGCGTATCTGAAGGACATCGGCCGGGCCGAGTACCGGGCCGTCACCGATGACGGCGCCATGCAGGCGCTGCGGCTGCTCTCGCAGACCGAGGGGATCATCCCGGCGATCGAGAGCGCCCACGCGCTGGCCGGTGCGCTGGACCTCGGGCGGGAGCTGGGCGAGGGCGGCCTGATCGTCGTCAACCTCTCCGGACGCGGCGACAAGGACATGGACACCGCGGCGCGGTACTTCGGGCTGTACGACAAGGGGGCGAAGTGATGGCCGGGAACCTGGAGCTTTTGGGGTCGGTTCTGGCCGCGGCCAAGGACGAGGGGCGCGCCGCGCTCGTCGGCTATCTGCCCGCCGGCTTCCCCTCCGTCGACGGTGGCGTGGACGCGATGACGGCCATGATCGAGGGCGGCTGCGATGTCGTCGAGGTGGGGCTGCCGCACAGCGATCCGGTGCTCGACGGGCCGGTGATCCAGACCGCCGATGACATCGCCCTGCGCGGCGGGGTGAAGATCCGCGATGTCATCCGGACGGTCGGTGAGGTGCACGCCCGCACCGGGGCGCCGATTTTGTGCATGACGTACTGGAACCCGGTGGACCGGTACGGCGTCGAGCGGTTCGCCGCCGATCTGGCCGAGGCCGGGGGAGCGGGCTGCATCCTTCCCGACCTGCCGGTCGAGGAGTCCGAGGTATGGCGGAAGGCCGCCGAGCAGCACGGTCTGGCGACGGTGTTCGTGGTGGCGCCGAGCAGCCGCGACGAGCGGCTGGCGAAGATCACCGCGGCGGGCAGCGGCTTTGTCTACGCGGCCTCCCTGATGGGCGTCACCGGAACGAGGGAATCGGTGGGCCAGGAGGCCCGCGAGCTGGTGGAGCGCACGCGTGCCACCACCGAGCTGCCCGTGTGCGTGGGGCTCGGGGTGTCCAACGCCGCGCAGGCGGCCGAGGTCGCCCAGTTCGCGGACGGGGTCATCGTGGGCTCGGCCTTTGTGAAGCGGCTGCTGGACGCCGAGGATCAGGAGGCCGGTCTGGCGGGGCTGCGCGAGCTCGCGGGTGAGCTGGCCGAGGGAGTCCGCGTCGCTCGTTAGAGGGAATAGGGGGCGGAGGAGCTGAGCGGTGCTCCTCCGCCTCGTTAGGCGTGGGCGTGAGCCAGAAAAACCGTGAGGGAAGGCGCAGCGCCCGTGAGCGGCTGCGCGAACAGCGCGAGAAGGACAGGGCGCGCGACAAGCGCAAGAGGGTGTTCGGCGTCATCGGGGCGGCGGTGGTCGTCCTTGCGGTGGCCGCCGGTGCGGGCATGTACGCCTCGAAGGCCGACAAGGACTCGGGCAAGTCGGGCAGCCCCGTGGACCCACCGCGCGGGGCCACCGGCAAGGGCCGTCTGGCGATCGCGTCGGGGAAGGCCACCGCCGCGTCGACCCTGACGGTGTACGAGGACTTCCGCTGCCCCGGCTGCAAGCAGTTCGAGGACGTGTTCCGCAAGGCCGTCCATGGGCTGCAGGACGACGGCCGGATGAAGGTCGACTACCACCTGGTGACGATCATCGACGGGAATCTGGGCGGCGCCGGCTCGCTCCGCGCGGCGAACGCGGCGGCCTGCGCCCAGGACGCGGGGAAGTTCCGGGCGTACCACGATGTGCTCTACCGGTACCAGCCCGAGGAGACCCATGACCTGTACGCGAAGAACGCCAAGCTGATCAAGCTGGCCGGCAAGGTCCCGGGGCTGGTCACCCCCGTCTTCCGGAAGTGCGTCGAGGACGGGCGGCACGACAGATGGGTCAAGAAGGCCGCCGATGACTTCACCCATTCGGGCTATGCGTCGACTCCGACGGTCCTGCTGAACGGGAAGTCCGTCTACGGCGATCCCACCAAACCGCTGAGCCCCGGGAAGCTCAAGCGGATGGTCCTGGCGGCGGCCCAGGGCTGACGTTATGCAGCCGTTGTGCCGGGTGGGTTGCCGCATCTCCCGCCCGGCACGGTAGCGTCGGTGCTGTCATGAACCTCGCTTACATTCCCAGCCCCTCGTCCGGCGTGATCTATCTCGGCCCGATCCCGCTGCGCGGCTACGCGTTCTGCATCATCATCGGCGTCTTCGTCGCGGTCTGGCTCGGCGGACGGCGCTGGGTGGCCCGTGGCGGCCGGGTCGGCACCGTCGCCGACATCGCCGTCTGGGCGGTCCCCTTCGGCCTGATCGGAGGGCGGCTCTACCACGTCATCACCGACTACGAGCTGTACTTCACCGACGGCCGGGACTGGGTGGACGCCTTCAAGATCTGGCAGGGCGGCCTGGGGATCTGGGGAGCCATCGCGCTGGGCGCGCTGGGCGCCTGGATCGGCTGCCGCCGCCGGGGCATCCCGCTTCCGGCGTACGCGGACGCCATCGCGCCCGGCATCGCGTTTGCCCAGGCCATCGGGCGCTGGGGCAACTGGTTCAACCAGGAGCTGTACGGCAAGCCGACCACGCTGCCGTGGGCGCTGAAGATCGACGGGGACGCGGACGCGGGGCGGATCGCCGGTACGTACCACCCGACCTTCCTCTATGAGTCGCTGTGGTGCGTGGGCGTGGCGCTGCTGGTGATCTGGGCCGACCGCCGGTTCACGCTGGGCCATGGCCGGGCGTTCGCCCTGTACGTGGCGTCGTACACCGTGGGCCGCTTCTGGATCGAGTACCTCCGGGTCGACGACGCCCACCACGTGCTGGGGCTGCGGCTCAACAACTGGACGTCCATCGTCGTCTTCCTGGCCGCGGTGGCGTATCTGGTGATCTCGGCGAAGAAGGCGCCCGGCCGGGAAGAGGTCGTGGAGCCGGCCGCGCTGGAGGACGGCGCCGAGCCGGCGGAGGGCGAGTCCAAGACCGAGGCCAGGGCCGAGGGCAAGGCCGAGTCCGACGGCGGCACCGGTGGCAGCGAGACCGTGTCCGCCGGGGCGGAGCCCGCCGAACCTGCGGAGCCCGCAGGACCTGCGGAGCCCGCCGAACCTGCGGAGCCCGCAGGACCCGCGGCACCCTCAAAGTAGCGCGCAGCGAAGGCCGCCGAACCCGAACGGTTCGGCGGCCTTTTACGTTTCCGCAGGTCAGCGAGGTAAGTTCGGCCTTCCTTGCTGGCGGGACAGGGGAATTCGTGCGTACCTTCGAGATGTTGGGGTGAGGGCGGCGAGCCCGCGCCCTCCTCGAAGGGAGCACATTCTCAGATGTCCGTCATCGACAGCGCCGAGCCCCCGCACATCGCCCACCGCGACAACCACACCCACCGTGATGTGAACGGCGGCTGGCTGCGCCCCGCCGTCTTCGGCGCCATGGACGGCCTGGTCTCCAACCTCGCACTGATGACCGGGGTCGCGGGCGGTGCCGTGGACCGGCAGACCATCGTGATCACCGGTCTGGCGGGGCTCGCCGCCGGTGCGTTCTCGATGGCCGCCGGTGAGTACACCTCGGTCGCCTCCCAGCGCGAGCTGGTCGAGGCGGAGCTGGAGATCGAGCGGCGCGAGCTGCGCAAGCACCCCGTGGACGAGCTGGAGGAGCTGGCGGCGCTCTACGAGTCGCGGGGTGTGGAGCCGGCGCTCGCCCGCGAGGTGGCCGAACAGCTGTCGCGCGACCCCGAGCAGGCGCTGGAGATACACGCCCGGGAGGAGCTGGGGGTGGACCCGGACGATCTGCCCTCGCCGCTGGTCGCGGCGGTTTCCTCGTTCGGCTCCTTCGCGCTGGGGGCGCTGCTGCCGGTGCTGCCGTATCTGCTGGGCGCGATGGCGCTGTGGCCGGCCGTGGTGGTGGCGCTGATCGGGCTGTTCGCGTGCGGTGCGGTGGTGGCGCGGGTGACCGCCCGGTCCTGGTGGTACAGCGGGCTGCGGCAGCTTGCGCTGGGCGGGACGGCGGCGGGTGTGACCTACGCCCTGGGCACCTTCTTCGGCACCGCCGTAGGATGACATACCATGCGGAGCACCGCATAATTACGCTGTTACTCGACGGTTTCGATCCGTTTACCGGCGGGCATAAGCCCGAAGCGCTGGGGCAGAGCCGCCCCATCGGCGCGGTGGCGACAGTGGTCTCTCGGTCCCTATTGCCCGCTTGCACCCTCGTGCAGGGGTGTCCACATGGTGGAATGGCATTTCCACTTCCCGAGAAACTACCCATCATGTAACCTGCACGAAATTCTCGCGGAGGGCCAACGTCGTCCCTCGGCACAAGCAATTGCCATGACGACGACGGGAGAGCCGATGCGTTCCGCATCCCACCCCGCCCGCCAGGGGATGTACGACCCGCGAAATGAGCACGACGCCTGTGGCGTCGGCTTCGTGGCGACCCTCACCGGCGAGGCCAGCCATGAGCTCGTGGAGCAGGCTCTCACCGTGCTGCGCAATCTGGAGCACCGCGGAGCCACCGGCTCGGAGCCCGACTCGGGCGACGGCGCGGGCATCCTCGTGCAGGTCCCGGACGCCTTCCTGCGCGAGACCGTCACCGGCTTCGAGCTGCCGGAAGCCGGTTCCTACGCCGTGGGTATCGCGTTCCTGCCGGGCGAGGAGGCCGACCGCGCCGACGCCGTGGGCCGGATCGAGCGGATCGCCGTCGACGAGGGCCTGACCGTCCTCGGCTGGCGCGAGGTGCCGGTCGCCCCCGAGCTGCTGGGCAACGGCGCCCGCACCACCATGCCCGCCTTCGCCCAGCTCTTCGTCACCGACGGGGCCAGCACCGGCGTGGCGCTGGACCGCAAGGCGTTCATGCTGCGCAAGCGCGCCGAGCGCGAGGTGGACGTCTACTTCCCGTCGCTGTCCTCCCGCACCCTCGTCTACAAGGGCATGCTGACCACGGGCCAGCTGGAGCCGTTCTTCCCGGACCTGTCCGACCGCCGCTTCGCCACGGCCATCGCGCTGGTCCACTCCCGGTTCTCCACCAACACCTTCCCCAGCTGGCCGCTGGCCCACCCGTACCGCTTCGTCGCCCACAACGGCGAGATCAACACGGTGCAGGGCAACCGCAACTGGATGCGGGCACGCGAGTCCCAGCTGGTCAGCGACCTGTTCGGGGACAAGGGGCTGGACCGGATCTTCCCCCTGTGCACCCCGGACGCCTCCGACTCCGCGACCTTCGACGAGGTCCTGGAACTGCTGCACCTCGGCGGGCGCTCGCTGCCGCACAGCGTGCTGATGATGGTCCCCGAGGCATGGGAGAACCACGCCTCCATGGACCCGGCCCGGCGCGCCTTCTACCAGTACCACTCCACGATGATGGAGCCCTGGGACGGCCCGGCCTGTATCACCTTCACCGACGGCACCCAGGTCGGCGCCGTGCTGGACCGCAACGGCCTGCGGCCCGGGCGCTACTGGGTGACCGACGAGGGCCTGGTCGTGCTCTCCTCCGAGGTCGGTGTCCTGGACATCGACCCGGCCAAGGTGGTCCGCAAGGGCCGGCTGCAGCCGGGGCGGATGTTCCTGGTCGACACCGCCGAGCACCGCATCATCGAGGACGACGAGATCAAGGCCGAGCTCGCCGCCGAGCAGCCGTACGGCGAGTGGCTGGAGGCCGGTCTGATCGGCCTGGCCGACCTCCCCGAGCGGGAGCACATCGTGCACACCCACGCCTCGGTCACCCGCCGCCAGCAGACCTTCGGCTACACCGAGGAGGAGCTGCGCGTCCTGCTCGCGCCGATGGCCAAGACCGGCGCCGAGCCGATCGGCTCGATGGGCACGGACTCGCCGATCGCCGCCCTCTCCGAGCGGCCGCGGCTGCTCTTCGACTACTTCACCCAGCTGTTCGCGCAGGTCACCAATCCGCCGCTGGACGCGATCCGCGAGGAGCTGGTCACCTCGCTGATCTCCTCGCTGGGCCCGCAGGGCAATCTGCTGGAGCCCACCGCGGCCTCCTGTCGCAGCGTCCGCCTGCCCTTCCCGGTGATCGACAACGATGAGCTGGCCAAGCTCATCCACATCAACGCCGACGGCGACATGCCGGGGCTGAAGGCCGTGAATCTGTCGGGCCTGTACCGGGTCGGTGGTGGCGGTCAGGCGCTCGCCGCCCGGCTGGCCGAGATCTGCGCCGAGGCCGACCGCGCCATCGAGGACGGCGCCCGGCTCATCGTGCTCTCCGACCGCCACTCGGACGCCGAGCACGCGCCGATCCCCTCGCTGCTGCTCACCTCCGCCGTGCACCACCACCTCATCCGCACCAAGCAGCGCACCCAGGTGGGGCTGCTGGTCGAGGCGGGCGATGTGCGCGAGGTGCACCATGTCGCGCTGCTGATCGGCTACGGCGCCGCGGCCGTCAACCCCTACCTGGCGATGGAGTCGGTCGAGGACCTGGTCCGCGCCGGCACCTTCCTGCCGGGCGTGGAGCCCGAGACCGCGATCAAGAACCTCATCAAGGCGCTCGGCAAGGGCGTCCTGAAGGTGATGTCCAAGATGGGCATCTCCACCGTGGCCTCCTACCGGGGCGCCCAGGTCTTCGAGGCCGTCGGCCTGGACGAGTCCTTCGTGGAGACCTACTTCCACGGCACCGCCACCAAGATCGGCGGCGCGGACCTGGACATCATCGCCAAGGAGGTCGCCGCCCGGCACGCCAAGGCGTACCCGGCCAGCGGCGTCCCCTCCGCCCACCGGGCGCTGGAGATCGGCGGCGAGTACCAGTGGCGCCGCGAGGGCGAGCCGCATCTGTTCGACCCCGAGACGGTCTTCCGGCTCCAGCACTCCACCCGCGCCCGCCGCTACGACATCTTCAAGAAGTACACCGAGCGGGTGAACGAGCAGTCCGAGCGCCTGATGACGCTGCGCGGTCTGTTCGGCTTCAAGAGCGACCGTCCCTCGATCCCGATCGAGGAGGTCGAGCCGGTCAGCGAGATCGTCAAGCGGTTCTCCACCGGCGCCATGTCGTACGGCTCCATCTCCCAGGAGGCGCACGAGACGCTGGCCATCGCCATGAACCAGCTCGGCGGCAAATCCAACACCGGCGAGGGCGGCGAGGACTCCGACCGGCTGCATGACCCGGCGCGGCGCTCCTCGATCAAGCAGGTCGCCTCCGGCCGCTTCGGCGTGACCAGCGAATACCTGGTCAACGCCGACGACATCCAGATCAAGATGGCGCAGGGCGCCAAGCCCGGCGAGGGCGGCCAGCTGCCCGGCCACAAGGTCTACCCCTGGGTCGCCAAGACCCGGCACTCCACCCCGGGCGTCGGCCTGATCTCCCCGCCGCCGCACCACGACATCTACTCGATCGAGGACCTCGCCCAGCTGATCCACGACCTGAAGAACGCCAACCCGCAGGCGCGCATTCACGTCAAGCTGGTCTCCGAGGTCGGCGTCGGCACCGTCGCCGCGGGCGTCTCCAAGGCGCACGCCGATGTGGTGCTGATCTCCGGCCACGACGGCGGCACCGGCGCCTCGCCGCTCACCTCGCTCAAGCACGCGGGCGGCCCCTGGGAGCTGGGCCTGGCCGAGACCCAGCAGACGCTGCTGCTCAACGGACTGCGCGACCGCATCGTCGTGCAGACCGACGGTCAGCTGAAGACCGGCCGCGACGTGATCATCGCCGCGCTGCTGGGCGCCGAGGAGTTCGGCTTCGCGACCGCGCCGCTGGTCGTCTCCGGCTGCGTCATGATGCGCGTGTGCCACCTGGACACCTGCCCGGTCGGCATCGCCACCCAGAACCCGGTGCTGCGCGAGCGCTACACCGGCAAGGCCGAGTTCGTGGTGAACTTCTTCCAGTTCATCGGCGAGGAGGTCCGTGAGCTCCTCGCCGAGCTGGGCTTCCGCACGCTGGACGAGGCCATCGGCCACGCCGAGCTGCTCGACACCACCCGGGCCGTCCAGCACTGGAAGGCCCAGGGCCTCGACCTCGGCCCGCTGCTGTACGTGCCGGAGCTGCCCGACGGCGCCGTACGGCACCAGGCGGTCGCGCAGGACCACGGTCTGGAGAAGGCGCTCGACAATGAGCTGATCAAGCTCGCGGCCGACGCGCTGAACGCGGAGAGCGCCGAGGCGGCCCAGCCGGTCCGCGCGCAGGTCGCCATCCGCAACATCAACCGGACCGTCGGCACCATGCTCGGCCATGAGGTGACCCGGAAGTTCGGCGGTGCGGGCCTGCCGGACGACACCATCGACATCACCTTCACCGGCTCGGCCGGCCAGTCCTTCGGCGCGTTCCTCCCCAGCGGCGTCACCCTGCGGCTGGAGGGCGACGCCAACGACTACGTCGGCAAGGGACTGTCCGGCGGCCGGGTGATCGTCCGCCCGGACCGGGGCGCCGACCATCTCGCCGAGTACTCGACCATCGCGGGCAACACCCTCGCCTACGGCGCGACCGGCGGCGAGATGTTCCTGCGCGGCCGGGTGGGCGAGCGGTTCTGCGTCCGCAACTCCGGTGCGACCGTCATTTCCGAGGGCGTGGGTGACCACGGCTGCGAGTACATGACCGGCGGCCGGGCGGTCGTCCTCGGCCCCACCGGGCGTAACTTCGCGGCCGGTATGTCCGGCGGTATCGCGTACGTCATCGACCTCGACCGGGACAACGTCAACGGCGAGCTCATCAGCGCCGTCGGCGAGCTGGACGACACCGACAAGCAGTGGCTGCACGACGCGGTGCGCCGCCACCACGAGGAGACCGGCTCCACCGTCGCGGGCGCGCTGCTCGAGGACTGGGACGGCGCCCTCACCCGCTTCAGCAAGATCATCCCTGCTACCTACCGAGCAGTGCTCGCCGCCAAGGACGCCGCCGAGCGAGCCGGGCTCTCCGAGTCCGAGACCACCGAGAAGATGATGGAGGCGGCGACCAATGGCTGATCCCAAGGGCTTTCTGACCACTGACCGCGAGGTCGCCAAGACCCGCCCGGTGGACGAGCGCGTCAAGGACTGGAACGAGGTCTACGTCCCCGGCTCCCTGCTGCCGATCATCAGCAAGCAGGCCGGCCGGTGCATGGACTGCGGCATTCCGTTCTGTCACAACGGCTGTCCGCTGGGGAACCTCATCCCCGAGTGGAACGACTACGCCTACCGCGGGGACTGGCGCGAGGCCAGCGAGCGGCTGCACGCCACGAACAACTTCCCGGAGTTCACCGGGCGGCTGTGCCCGGCTCCGTGCGAGTCGGCGTGTGTCCTCGGCATCAACCAGCCCGCGGTGACCATCAAGAACGTCGAGGTCACCATCATCGACAAGGCGTGGGAGGCGGGCGACGTCACCCCGCAGCCGCCCGAGCGGCTGAGCGGCAAGACCGTCGCCGTCATCGGCTCGGGCCCGGCGGGTCTGGCCGCCGCCCAGCAGCTGACCCGCGCCGGCCACACGGTCGCCGTCTACGAGCGGGCCGACCGCATCGGCGGGCTGCTGCGGTACGGCATCCCCGAGTTCAAGATGGAGAAGCGCCACATCAACCGCCGCATCGAGCAGATGCGCGCGGAGGGCACCAAGTTCCGTACCGAGACGGAGATCGGCCGCGACATCGACGCGGCGAAGCTCCGCAGGCGCTACGACGCGGTGGTCATCGCGGCCGGGGCCACCATGGCCCGGGATCTGCCGGTGCCCGGTCGTGAGTTGAACGGCATCCACCAGGCGATGGAGTACCTGCCGCTGTCCAACAAGGTGCAGGAGGGGGACCTCACCACGTCCCCCATCAGCGCCGAGGGCAAGCATGTCGTGGTGATCGGCGGCGGCGACACCGGCGCGGACTGCGTCGGCACCGCCCACCGCCAGGGCGCCGCCTCCGTCACCCAGCTGGAGATCATGCCGAGGCCGGGCGAGGAGCGGAACGCCAACCAGCCCTGGCCTACCTTCCCGATGCTCTACAAGGTCACCTCGGCGCACGAGGAGGGCGGTGAGCGGGTCTATGCCGTCTCCACCACCCACTTCGAGGGTGACGAGGACGGCAATGTCCAGTGGCTGCACCTGGTCGAGGTGGAGTTCAAGGACGGCAAGCTGGAGCAGAAGCCGGGCACCGAGCGGAAGATCCCGGCCCAGCTGGTCACCCTGGCCATGGGCTTCACCGGCACCGACCGGGAGAACGGCCTGGTCGAGCAGTTCGGCCTGGAGCTGGACGAGCGCGGCAACATCGCGCGCGACGCCGACTTCGCCACCAGTGTGGACGGGGTCTTCGTGGCGGGCGACGCGGGCCGCGGCCAGTCGCTGATCGTCTGGGCCATCGCCGAGGGCCGCTCCGCGGCGCGCGGCGTGGACCGCTACCTGGCGGGCACCAGCGCGCTGCCCGCTCCCATCCGCCCGACGGACCGGGCCCTCATGGTCTGACCCACTCGGTCAGACCTCTCCCAAGCTCCGCCCGTACAACGGCGTACGGACCGGCCGCGCGGCGCCTCCCCCTCCCGACCGGGGGCGGCGCCGCGTGGCGTTTCGGCACGTCTATCGGCACGTCTATCGGCCTGACCTCTGGGGTCTGACCCCTCGGCGGGATGCCATCACTCCGAGCCGATGTCCGATCAGGATCCGCCGCGCCGCCGCCGGATGATGGGCGCCCTCATGGCCGAGGCCGCCGAACACGGCACCACCGTGGCGATCTCCACCCATGTGCTCGCCGAACTCGACTGCGTCTGCGAGGGATCCCGCAGAGCCGGCTGGACAACCCCATCGCGGCCGCCCGCGCCGTACGGGAGCTCAGCCGGCCCGGCGACGGCGTGCTCTTCATGCCCGCGCGCCGCCGGGAGCCGATCATGTCCAGCCCGGAGGAATTCCGCGGGCTCAAGGAGCTGGCCCTGGCTCGGCACGCGATCCCCTCGGGCACGCTGCACGGCATCGAGCTGCCCGCGCCCCAGATCCGGGCCCGCATGCTGACGGTCGGGCGGATCGTCACGGTGAACGACCCGCCCGGCCGGCCGCTGGACGACACCCCTCAGGAGAGGGTGAAACGAGAGGTGCTGGCCCAGCACTTCCACCGATGCGCCGTCAGGGACGTGACCGGGATGCGGATCATCCTCTACGGCCGGTCGGGGGAGTGCTGAACCTCATCCCTCCTCGCCCTCGACCAGGCGGGCGGGGAAGCCGCCGGTGGCCACCGGGCCCCAGCGCTCGGGGGCGATCCGGATCAGCGACTTGCCCTGCTTGCGCATGGCCTCGCGGTACTCGTCCCAGTCCGGATGCTCGCCCGCGATATTGCGGTAGTACTCGACCAGCGGCTCGACGGACTCCGGCGGGTCGATCACCTCGGCGGTGCCGTCGATCTGGACCCACGGCCCGTTCCACTCGTCGGACAGCACGACGAGGCTCACGGCCGGGTCGCGGCGGGCGTTACGCACCTTGGCGCGCTCCGGATAGGTGGAGACGACGATCCGTCCGGAGTCGTCGACGCCGCAGGTCAGCGGGGAGGCCTGGGGTGAGCCGTCGGCCCGGCGGGTCATCAGGATGGCACGGTGGCGCGGTCGGACGAACTCCAGCAGCTCGTCCAGGGCGACACGGGTGTTGGTGGCGATGGAGGGGCTCATGCACGCGAGCGTACGACCTCAGGTGCGCTCCAGCGCCCCCACACGAGGTGCGGCGCCGCCGTCAGGTGTCGCACTCCAGCACCGAACGGCACAGCCCGCAGCGGGCCCGCAGCCGGCCGCGCACCGGGACCCGGATCCGCTGACGGCAGGTCGGGCAGGGGAAGGAGACGCTGAGCGGGGCGCCGCCCTCGAAGACGTAGTCGCCGCCGGTGGGCACCTGATGGCTCTGGGCGCGGGGGTCGGCCTCGGCCCGGCTCCGGGCCGCCCGGCGGTCCTTGGCGTAGCGCAGGCGGCCCGCCCATCCGGCGGCGGACAGCGGCGGCTGCCGCTCATCGCGGCGCGCCAGCTCCAGGCCCTTGGTGTACGCCTCGTACGCCTGCGGGCTGGTGAACCACAGGGCCGGGTCCTCCTCGAAGAGCAGCGCCCGCTTGGCGAGCACATAGCCGAATTCCTCCGGCGTCAGATAGCCGAGTTTCTGGCTGGAAACCGCGTCTTGACGGTAGGCGTCGAGCAGCAACCAGCCCGTGCCCAGATAGGCTGCGGTGGTATCGGTGAGGATCTCGTTGTCGCGTGTGCCGGGGAACGTCAGATCGAGCCGGTGAAGATACACATGCGTTACTTCATGGGCGAGTGCCGCGCCGATGTCGCGCCGATGTGACTTGAAGCGGGAGTTGAGCTCGATGAAGTACTCGGGCCCGGCCGCCAGCTCCACATTCCCCGCATGCCGCATCTCCCGGAAGCTCACGATCATCCGGGCATCGGGCAGCCGCAGATGCCGCACCATGACGCGGGCGATCCGCTGAACGCCGAGGTGAAGGTCGTCCTGGTCGGAGAAGGCCACATCGCCGGGGACCACGCTGAGCCCGAAGGTGTCCACGGTGTCCCGGGAGAGCCGCCGGTAGAGCGCGGTGATCGCGGCCCGGACGGTGTCCAGATGGGGATATCCGTGCTCGATGTCGCTGCCCGGTGCCGCCACGCCGTCACCCCGTGCCCCGTCGTCCCGCCGCGCGCCCTGTCCGAACTCAACCTTACGGGCGTATTTCGCGGACGCCAGTAGGCCGGGCTGGCCGGAAAGCGACCCTTGCCACCCCGTTCACCCGCTTCAGATAATCACAGGGCGTTTCACGGGCTCACCCCACGGGGCTTCGGAGGCGGATTCCCGGATGTGCGAATTGGCATGAGCCTGACATTCGCGGCCAACCCCCCACGAAAGGAAATCCGTTGCGGAATCTCCTGACCCACCTCAAGAGAGCCTCGGCCCTCGGCGCGGTCGCCCTCGCCGCCTTCAGCCTGACCCCCGGCAGCGCGATAGCCCAGGCCACCGGCCCCGAACCCAGCCCCTCCGTCGTCGGCGGCACCCGCGCCGCACAGGGCGAATTCCCCTTCATGGTCCGGCTCTCCATGGGCTGTGGCGGAGCCCTCTACACCAATGACATCGTCCTCACCGCCGCCCACTGTGTGAATGGCAGCGGGGCCAACACCTCCATCACCGCCACCGCCGGCGTCGTCGACCTCCAGAGCCCCAGCGCCATCAAGGTCAAGTCCACCCGGGTGCTCCAGGCTCCCGGCTACAACGGGCAGGGCAAGGACTGGGCGCTCATCAAGCTCGCCAAGCCGATCAGCCAGCCCACCCTGAAGCTCGCCGAGACCGACGCCTACAACAACGGCGACTTCACCGTCGCGGGCTGGGGCGCCGCCGTCGAGGGCGGCGGCCAGCAGCGCTATCTGCTCAAGGCCACCGTGCCGTTCGTCGACGACGCCACCTGCGGCTCGGCCTACCGCGACCTCGTCCCCGGCGAGGAGATCTGCGCCGGAAAGATGAGGGAAGGCGGCGTGGACACCTGCCAGGGCGACTCCGGCGGCCCCATGTTCCGCAAGGACGACAGCGGCCAGTGGATCCAGGTCGGCATCGTCAGCTGGGGCGAGGGCTGCGCACGCCCCGGCAAGCCCGGCGTCTACACCGAGGTCAGCACCTTCGCCAAGGACATCAAGGCGGGCGCGGCCCAGCTCGGCGGTTGATCCCCACCCACCCCGCACCGGGGCCGGCGCACCGCGCGCCGGCCCCGGTCGGCGTTCTCGGCTGCTCTGTCCGTAACAGATGCAGAAGGGATGCCCGGCCGGATCGCTGAAGACCCGGAACCCCGACCGCTCCCCGCCGCTGTCGTGCAGGAACGTCGCACCCAGCTCGATCACCTCGCGCTGTGCCCGCTCCACGTCCTCCACCGTGTCCACATCGAAGTCCAGATGGAACTGTTGCGGACGCGCCGGGTCCGGCCAGTGCGGCGGCTGGTGATCCGGCGCCAGCTGAAAGGCCAGCCGCTGGCCGTCCGCGGAAGTGAGGGTCGCCCATTCGGGGTCGCTGTCGTCCAGCCGCCAGCCCAGAATCCGGCCGTAGAAGGCGGCCAGCGCGGCAGGGTCGGGGCAATCGATGACGGTGCACTGAAGCGTCGCGATCATGCCAGGGAGGGTAGCGAGGCCGGACGTGGCGGGGGCCGCGAGCGGGAAAGTCGATCCGAGAGCGGGAAAGTCGATCCGGGAGCGGGAAAGTCGGGCAAGAAGTGGAACCTCTCCCCGCCCAGGTCACTCCTTCACGGTGGAAGGGGCCGCACCGGGGGCGGCCCCCCCCGGCCGCCCCGCCCCCTTCGCAACCCCCCACCGGGGGCTGGGCGGCCCCTTTCCGCGTCACTGTCATAGGGTCGGGGGCCATGACGCACAGCGAGACCCACCGCACCGCCGAACCGGACGCGACCCGCACCAACGACGGAGTCGAGGAATCCGTGCGCGCCGAGCTGGCCCGGCTGCGCGACAGCATCGACAACATCGACGCGGCCGTGGTCCATATGCTCGCCGAGCGCTTCAAGTGCACCCAGCAGGTCGGCCACCTCAAGGCCGCCCACAAGCTCCCCCCGGCCGACCCGGCCCGCGAGGCGCGCCAGATCGCCCGGCTGCGCGAGCTGGCCGAGAGCGCCAAACTCGACCCGGCCTTCGCCGAGAAGCTGCTCAACTTCATCATCGCCGAGGTCATCCGGCACCACGAGACCATCGCCCGCTCCTGACACCCGCCCGGCCGCCGCCCCGCGCACGCGGGGAGGGCGCGGTCAGGGGCCCGCCCGGCGGCCGGATCGGTGACGCCGCCCCGCGCACACGGGGAGGGCGCATACCCGTCGCGCACCGGTACGGCCCTCCGCGCCCGGCAACCTCTTCCCAACCGTGTGCGGCCCGCCACACGTAGGGCAGCATGTCCCCATGTCCGTACTGACGCGCGAGGAAGCGCAGACCCGAGCCCGCCTCATCGAGGTCCACCGCTACACCATCGACCTCGACCTGACCCGTGGCGACGAGCTCTTCGGCTCCACCACGACCATCCGCTTCAGCGCGCGCGAGGCGGGCACGGACACCTTCGTCGAACTCAACCCGGCCACCCTCCACCGCGCCGTGCTCGACGGCCGGGAGCTCGACCTCGCCGACGCCGCCGGGCCACTCGCCGACGGGCGGCTCCCGCTCACCGCCCTCACCGAGGGCGATCACGAGCTGCGCGTCGAGACGGACATGCGCTACTCGCACACCGGCGAAGGCATGCACCGCTTCACCGACCCCGCCGACGGCGAGACCTACCTCTACACCATGTGCTGCATGGCCGACGCGAAAGACGTCTTCGCCGCCTTCGACCAGCCCGACCTCAAGGCCGCCTTCGACGTCCGCGTCACCGCCCCGCCCGAGTGGACCGTCCTCGGCAACGGCATCGCCAGCCGCGTCGGCGACCCCGCCGAAGGCCGCTGGGAGCTCGCGCCCACCCCGCCCATCAGCACCTATCTGATGGCGCTGGCCGCCGGCCCGTACCACTCCGTGCGCACCGAGCACGCCGGACTCCCCTTCGGACTGCATGTCCGCCGCTCGCTGGCCCCCCACCTCGAAGCAGACGCCGACGAACTCTTCGACATCACCCGGCGCTGCTTCGACCGCTACCACGAGATCTTCACCGAGCCCTACCCCTTCGACTCCTACGACCAGGCCTTCGTGCCCGAGTTCAACTCCGGCGCCATGGAGAACCCCGGCCTCGTCACCTTCCGCGACGAATTCATCTACCGCTCCGCCGTCACCGACGCCGAGCGGCAGACCCGCGCCATGGTCATCGCCCACGAGATGGCCCATATGTGGTTCGGCGACCTCGTCACCATGAAGTGGTGGGACGACATCTGGCTCAACGAGTCCTTCGCCGAATACATGGGCTACCAGACCCTCACCGAGGCCACCCGCTACACGGACACCTGGGCCGACTTCGGCGTCCGCCGCAAGAACTGGGGCTACGACGCCGACCAGCGCCCCTCCACCCACCCCGTCGCCCCCACCCCCGAACTCGTCCCCGACACCGCCGCCGCCCGCCTCAACTTCGACGGCATCTCCTACGCCAAGGGCGCCTCCGCGCTGCGTCAGCTCGTCGCCTGGCTCGGCGAGAAGGACTTTCTCGACGGCATCAACGACCACTTCACCCGGCACCGGTTCGGCAACGCCACCCTCGCCGACTTCATCGACTCCCTCGCCCGCGCCTCCGGCCGCGACGTCCACGCCTGGGCCGACAGCTGGCTGCGCACCACCGGCGTCGACACCCTCACCCCCGCCATCACCGCCAACGGCGACCGATGGAGCGCCGAAATCCGCCACGAGAGCGACAGGGACGGCACGGGCGGCCGCCCGCACCGCATCGCCATCGGCCTCTACGATCACGCGCCCGCCGCCCCGCACCAGCTCGTGCTGCGCAAGCGCGTCGAAGCCGAACTGACCGGCGCCGATCCCACCCTCACCCTCTCCTTCACCGGCCCCCGCCCCGATCTCCTCCTCCTCAACGACGGCGACCTCACCTACACCAAGATCCGCCTCGACCCCGGATCCTGGAAGGCCGTCGTCCGCTCCCTGTCCGGCCTCCCCGACGCCGTCAGCCGCGCCGTCATCTGGAACGCCGCCCGCGACATGGTCCGCGACGGCGACCTCGCGCCCGCCGACTACCTCGACGCCGCCCGCGCCCACCTGCCGCGCGAGACCGACATAGCGATCGTTCAAGGCGTGCTCGCCTTCGCCCGCACCTGGATCGCCGACCGCTACCTCCCCGCCGACCAGCGCCCCGCCGCCCTCGCCACCCTCGGCGCCACCTGCCGCGACCTCCTGCGCCGCACCGAGGACGGCACCGGGCCCGGCCTGCGGCTCGCCGCCGTACGCACCTTCATCGACAGCGCCACCGCCCCCGCCGAGCTCACCGACTGGCTCGACGGCGACACCGTCCCAGGCGGCCCCAGCCTCGACCCCGAACTGCGCTGGCAGATCCTCACCCGCCTCGCCGTCCTCGGCGCCGCCGGCCCCGCGGACATCGACGCCGAACTCGCCCGCGACACCAGCGCCACCGGACAGGAGGGCGCCGCCCGCTGCCGGGCCGCGCTGCCCGACCCGGACGCCAAGGCGGCCGCGTGGCAGGCCCTGTTCGGTGAGGACGACGGCCCCGGCCTCTCCAACTACCTCGTCACCGCCACCGCCACCGGCTTCTGGCAGCCCGAACACCACGACCTGCTCGCCGACTACGTCCCCCGCTACTTCCCGGCCGGCGTCGCCGTCGCCACCCGCCGCGGCCCAGCCATCGGCGACGCCGTCGCCCGCTGGGCCTTCCCGACCACGGTGGACCCGCGGACCCTGCGGCTGGGGGAGGAGTGCCTGAAGCACACCGACGCCGTCCCCGCCCTGCGCCGCCGGCTCGCCGACCAGATCGACGATCTGCGGCGCGCGCTGCGGGTGCGCGAGAACTGGGAGAAGCGAGGGGAGTAGGCCGGAGCGGGCACGGCCGTCGCGCACGACGCCCGTGCCCGCCTCTCGCCGGTGGGCGCTCACGCTGCCCACCGGCCCGCCCGGCAGCGCGCCGGGCCACCCGCCGCCGCCGTCCGACGGGGGCGCGCCCCAGCACGCTGGGCGCCACCTGCACCCGTGGCGCGCGCCGGGGGACGCCGCCCCGGTGGGGCGGCCGGCGGCGCGCACGGCCCGGCGCTTGCGGCCGGGGCGAGTGGCCGCGCCACGGTGCCGCGGTGCGGCTCGCTCGGCGGGAGGGACCGGGCGTCGCCCGGCCCTGTGCGTCGCCCGCACTTGCGGCGGGCGTCGCCGCGCACGGGGGTGGCGCTCCCGCCGGGCGTCACCTTGGGGCACCGCTCCAGCGGGGCGGCCGGCGCCGCGCACGGCCCGGCGCTCGCGGCCCGGCGCGCACGGCCCCGGCGCTCGCGGCCGGGGCGAGTGGCCGCGCCACGGCGGCGCGGTGCGGCTCGCCTCCGGCGGGGCGTCCCCGCCAGCCGGGGTCGCGCCGAACCGCGTTTGCGGTCCCACGCCACGGTGCCGCGGTGCGGCTCGCTCGGCGGGAGGGACCGGGTGTCGCCCGGCCCTGTGCGTCGCTCGCACTTGCGGCGGGCGTCGCCGCGCACGGGGGTGGCGCTCCCGCCGGGCGCAGCCCCGTGCCCCGCCCCGTGCCGAGGGCGCCGAACCGCGCTGCTTCCGTGCGTCGCCGCGCGTGCCGTCCGCAGCTGTGCCGGGTGGCGCGCCGCGCGCGCCGGGGGCGTGACCCCGGCGGCGCGGCTGCCGCCACGCAGCACTCGGCGGCGCCGGGGCGCCGGGGTGCCGGGGGCGCCGGGGGGGGGCGATCAACGTGGCGGGCCGGGGTGTCCCACGTACGGGTGGACCTCACCCCGCCATCGGCCGAACCGCTGCGGGGGGAAGTACGTTGAGGCAGGCTCCCACCTGCCGGACTTCTAGACGAGGGGCACATTCATGCCTGTGCCCGTGACCGGGACCGACCGCCTCCTCGCCGGGGGGAGCGGGGGTCCGGACGCGCTCCGGCCGATGGTGGAGACCGTCCTGGACGCCCTCGCCGCGGGGGGCGCCGAGCGGATCGGTCCGCTTCCGGCCGGTGGGCCCGTGGCCGTCGCGCGACGGGTGAGGGACGCGGCGGAGCCGGTCATCCCCGTCGTCGGCGAGGGGGCGCACGGCGCGCTGCGGGCGCTGGTACGCGTGCTCGCCGCGGGGACCGCCGATCCGGCCGATCCGCGCTGCGCGGGCCATCTGCACGGGCCGCCGCTCGCCGTCGCCGCCGCGGCCGATCTTGCCGTCTCCGCGCTCAACCCGTCCCTCGACTCCTGGGATCAGGCCCCCGCCGCCTGCGAGCTGGAGGCGGGAGCCTGCCGCGCGCTGGCCCGGCTTGTCCACCCCCATGGCCTCGCCCCGGACGCCCTGGTCACCACCGGCGGCACCGAGTCCAACCAGCTCGCCCTGGTGCTGGCCCGCGAGGCGGCCCGCATCGCCGGGGCCGCCACTCCGCTTCGGATCGTCTGCGGCGCCAACGCCCACCACAGCGTCCATCGCGCCGCCTGGCTGCTCGGGCTGCCCGCCCCGCTCACTCTGCCCACCCCCGCCGGCGTTCTCGACCCGGCCTGCCTCGACGACGCGCTCGGCGCACTGCCCGGCCAGCCCATCCTCACCGTGGCCACCGCCGGCACCACCGACACCGGGGCCATCGACCCCCTTCCACGCATCGCCGACGTGTGCGACCGCCACGCCGCGGCTCTCCACATCGACGCCGCCTACGGCGGACCGCTGCTGTTCAGCGACGCCCTGCGCGACCGGCTCGACGGGCTCGACCGCGCCCGCAGCGTCACCCTCGACCTGCACAAGATCGGTTGGCAGCCGGTCGCCGCGGGCCTCCTCGCCGTCCCCGACACCGCCGCCCTGGCCCCGCTCGCGCACCAAGCCGACTATCTCAACGCCCACGACGACATCGAGGCCGGCATCCCCGATCTGCTCGGCCGCTCGCTCCGTACCACCCGCCGCCCCGACATCCTCAAGATCGCCGTCACCCTGCGCGCGCTGGGCCGCCGCGGCCTCGGAGAGCTGATCGACCGCGTCTGCGCCACCGCCCGGCATCTCGCGGAGCTCATCGAGGCCAGCCCGCGGCTCGAACTCCACGCCCACCCCACCATCAGCACCGTCCTCTTCCGCCCCAACGGAGCACGGCCCTCCGCCGTCGCCGCGCTGCGCCGCCGCCTGCTCTACGACGGCACGGCCGTCCTCGGCCGCGCCGCCACGCCCGAGGGGCTGTGGCTCAAGGCCACCGTTCTCAACCCGCACACGCAGCCCGACGATCTGCGCGGGCTGCTCGCACTCGTGGAAGGCAGCACGCCATGAGCACCGCACAACCCCCCACCTCCACCCCCGAGCACGAACCTGCCCCCGACGTGCCGCTGGACCTCGCCGGCATCGGCATCGGCCCGTTCAACCTCTCCCTGGCCGCCCTCGCCCACGGCGTCCCCACCCTGCGCACCGCCTTCTACGACCAGCGGCCCGCCTTCCACTGGCACCCCGGCCTCCTCATCGACGGCGCGACGATCCAAGTCCCCTTCCTGGCCGACCTGGTCACCCTCGCCGACCCCGGCAGCCCCTGGAGCTTCCTCCACTACCTCAAGACCCACGACCGGCTGTTCCCCTTCTACGTCGCCGAGCGCTTCCACATCGAACGCGCCGAGTACGACGCCTACTGCCGCTGGGTCAGCGAACAGCTCCCCGGCCTCCACTTCAGCCACCAGATCGACGCCGTCCGCTGGGACCACGAAGGCGAGCTGTTCGAGATCGACTTCACCCGGCTCGGCCCGGACGGCGAGGGCGAGGCCCTGGGCCGCGCCTACGCCCGCAACCTCGTCCTCGGCGTCGGCACCGAGCCGTATGTCCCCGAACCCCTGCGCCCCCTCGCCGACGCCCCGGGCGTCCCCGTCCTCCACTCCGCCGACTATCTGGAGCACCGCGAGCGGCTGCTGGCCACCGGCCAGATCACCGTCATCGGCTCCGGCCAGTCCGGCGCCGAGGTCTTCCTCGACCTGCTCCGCAACCGGCCGCTGGGCGCCGAGGGCCTTCACTGGCTCGCCCGCACCCCCGCCTTCGCCCCCATGGAATACAGCAAGCTGGGCCTGGAGCAGTTCAGCCCCGACTACACCCGCTACTTCCACACGCTCCCCGAGGCGATGCGGGACCAGCTGCTGCCCCGGCAGTGGCAGCTCTACAAGGGCATCGCCCACGAGACCATCGACGCCATCCACCACGAGCTCTACCGCCGCGCCCAGCACCTGGGCGACTGGCCCGGCGCCGTCCTCACCCCCAACGTCACCGTCCGCACCGCCGGCCGGATCGCCGCCGCCCGCCTCGAACTCCATCTGGAACACGCGGAGCAAGGCACCCGGACCCGTCACACCACCGAGGCCGTCGTCCTCGCCACCGGCTACCGCGAGCGCCGCGTCGACACGCTGCTCGCCGCCCTCGACCCGTACGTCCGCCGGGACTCCTCCGAGCGTCCTCGCGTCGACACCGACCACCGCCTCGTCCTCGACCCCATGATCAAGGGCGCGGTGTACGTCCAGAACGCGGAGCGCCACACCCATGGCGTCGGCACCCCCGACCTGGGCCTGGCGGCCTGGCGCTCCGCCGTCATCCTCAACGGGGTGACGGCGGAGCCCGCCTATCCACTGCCCTCGCGCACCGCGTTCACCACGTTCGGCCTTCAGCCGTCAGGGCCGTGCGGCTCCGTCATCGGCGGCCGGATCCTCCCCGATCAGCGCGACCGGTTCGCCCGCACCCGGACCTGACCCCCCGGCAGGGCGGCGGAGGCTCTACGCACCCGCACCCGCGGCCGGGAAGACCGGGGTGCCGTCTCGCGTCAGCTTCCAGTCCACCGACGCGAACCGCGACACATCGATCGTCCCCCGCGCCTTCACCCACCCGATGATCGTGTTACGGATCTCCTCCGAGTTCGACCACACCTGCTGGGCGGAGGCCACATGCGGGAAATTGCCGCCGCCGCTCGCCCGGTAATTGTTCACCGCCAGCACGAACTGCGCCTTCGGGTCGATCGGCTTGCCCTCGAAGCTCAGCCCGTCGATCCGCGAACCGGCCGGCTTCGCGATGTCGATCTCGTACGTCACCCCGCTGACCGCGTCATAGTTGTAGTCCGGGGTGCCCGCCGCGTTCGTCAGTTTCCCCGGGTCCACATCGCCGCCCGCCGCGGTCTGCACGTAATACCGCGCCGAGAACTCCAGATAGTCCTTGAGCTGCGCCCCCGTCAGCACCCGTGCCTCCAGGGTGTTCTCGAACGGATACAACCCCGCCACCTGCCGGATCGTGACCTCACCGGCCGGAATCGCCGCCGTCCGCGAGAAGCACGACGCCTGGGAGAGCACCGGCAGCGCCGCGTACGCCGTCCCCGCCAGCGCCGCCTTCACCGTCTCCGCCTGCACATGGTTGATGAAGTCGATGATCGAGGCGTCCTGGTACGGCGCCTCGGTGGCCGCCATCGCCGCCGAACACGTGCCGATCACCTGATTGACGTAGCCCACGACCTTCTTGTGCTCATCGCCGAGCAGCCCCACGATCCGCGGGTCCTCCTCGACGGTGCCGGAGTTCAGCACCGTCGCCGCCACCGACGTCACCTGCCAGCGGCCCCGGTCCCACTCCACCTCGACGTCGAAGAGGGTCAGCCGCTGGCCCCACTTGAGCGGCTCGGAGAGCACGACCTCACGCCCCGTCTCCTTGTTCACCACCCGCGACTCGGGAATCTCCACATGCGCATGGCCGACCAGAATCGCGTCGATGCCCGGCACCCGCTCGGCCACCAGCGCCGCCGCGTTCTCGACATACGGCACCTGGTCGCCGTAGCTGGAGGTGCCGCTGGTACCCGAATGCGCCGAGACGATCACCACATCCGCGCCCATCGACCGCAGCCGCGGCACCCACTTCGCGGCCTGCTCCTCAAGGCCCGGGAAGGTCATCTTCCCCTGCACATTGGCCTTGTCCCAGATCGCGATGCCGGGGTTGGTGAGCCCCAGCACCGCCACCTTCACCCCGCGCCCGCAGGGAGTGCGCAGCCGGGTCATCCAGTACGGCGGGAAGGCCGGCCGGAGCGTCTTCGCGTCCAGCGCGTTCGCGCCCAGCAGCGGGAAGTCGCACTGTTCCTCGAACTTCCGCAGCACCGGAATGCCGTAGTTGAACTCATGATTGCCGAGCGCCGCCGCGTCATATCCGATCGCGTTCATGGCCTGCGCCATGGGGTGCACCGGGCCGTTCGCGCCCGTGATCGGGTCCACCTTGGCGTAGTAGTACGACAACTGGGTGCCCTGGATGGTGTCGCCCGCGTCGATCAGCAGCGTATTGCGGCGGCCCTTCTCCATGCGGACCTGCTCCACCAGCGTGGAGATCTTCGCCAGGCCGACATCGTTGTGCGCCTTGTCGTCGAACTCGGCGTCGGTGAAATAGTCCCAGTTGAAGACGTTGCCGTGCAGATCGGTGGTGCCCATGACGGTGAACGCGTACCGCTTCCGATTCCGCTCCGGGCCCTGGTGCCCCTGCGCCTCGGCCGGGGCGGCGGCCGCGCCTCCTGCCAGAGCGACCCCCGCACCCGTCGCCGCCGAGCGGCCCAGAAACGTCCTACGGTTGAGCGGCATCTCTTCTCCCCTGCGGTATGCGGGCCCTCCCTTGGGGCACAACGCGCGTAGATTCTGGCGCAGCCGTGCCCCTCCGCAACACCCCCGTCAGGTTTCGATCCGATTGTGCCCAGGGGCCTGTGAGGGAGCGTCAACCGCTCGAGGCCCCGCACCGCCGCGTGATACGCATCGTCCACACCTCCGTCCACCACACCCCGGAAGACCCCAGGGAGCCCCGCCATGGACCAGCCCGCACAGCCTTCGCAGCCCGCCACCGTCCCCGTCCCCTACGGCACCCCCGACACCCCGCGCGTCGCCGTCCGCGGCGAGGCACGCCTCGAAGTCGACCCCGAGATCGCCCGCATCGGCATCACCGTCAGCGCACGCGGCGCCGACCGGCGCACCGCGCTGGAAGATCTCACCCGCCGCAACAACCAGGTCCTCGAACTCGTCAAGTCCTACGGCGAGGCGGTCGAGAAGCTGGAGACGGGCGCCTTCGCCGTCCACCCCGAACTCGCCAAGGGCCGCCACGAGCGCGTACGGGCCTACCACGGCCGCGTACATCTCGGCGCGACCGTCACCGACTTCACCGCGCTGGGCGAACTCACCACCCGCCTCGCCGACCTCGAACTCACCCGGGTCGACGGCCCCTGGTGGGGGCTGCGCCCCGACTCTCCCGCGCACGGCGAGGCGCGCCGGCAGGCCGTACGGGAGGCGGTGCAGCGCGCCCGTGAGTACGCCGAGGCGCTGGGCGCCCGGCTCGTCGCCCTCGTCGAACTCGCCGACCTGGAGGCCGAGCAGAGCCCCATGGTCCCGGTCGCGGCCGCCTCCCCCCGCAGCCGGTCCGGCTACGCGGGCTCCGCCGAGGCCGCTGCCCCGGCCCTGGACCTGGAACCGGAGCGCCAGACCGTATACGCGCACGTCAACGCGCGCTTCACCATGACCCGCCCGGAACTGTGAACGACCCTTTCATTGCTCATCGGAGCGACCGCCTGCACGTTTCATTAGTTGTCGACAACAAGACATGTAAAGGTCATGGAGGACTGCGCACTTCTCGGTTCTCTACTCGTCGGTAAGTCATAGGCTCGGCGACATGCGCCGAGCAAAAATCGTCTGTACCTTGGGACCCGCGACCGACTCGTATGAGCAGATCAAGGCACTCATCGAAGCCGGAATGGATGTGGCTCGCCTCAACCTCAGCCATGGCACCTACGCTGAGCACGAGGAGCGTTACCGGCGAGTGCGCAAAGCCTCGCTGGAAACCGGTCGCAGCGTCGGCGTCCTCGCCGACCTTCAAGGTCCGAAGATTCGGCTCGGCCGCTTCCGCGAGGGGCCCGTACTCCTTGAACGCGGAGACGAGTTCACCATCACCGTCGAACCCATCGAGGGCGACCAGCACCGCTGCTCCACCACCTACGAGGGGCTGGCCGGCGACGTCAGCAAGGGCGAGCGCATCCTCGTCGACGACGGCCGTGTCACCCTCGAGGTTGTCGACATCGACGGACCGCGGGTGCACACCATCGTCATCGAGGGCGGCATGGTCTCCGACCACAAGGGCCTCAACCTCCCCGGCGTCGCCGTCTCGGTCCCCGCGCTCTCCAAGAAGGACATCGAGGACCTGCGCTGGGCGCTGCAGACCGGCGCCGACATCATCGCCCTCTCATTCGTCCGCAACGGCAACGACGTCGTGGACGTCCACCGCGTGATGGCCGAGGAGGACCGCCGGCTCCCCGTCATCGCAAAGATCGAGAAGCCGCAGGCGGTCGAGAACCTGGAAGGCATCGTCGACGCCTTCGACGGCATCATGGTCGCCCGCGGCGACCTCGGCGTCGAAATGCCGCTCGAGCAGGTGCCGATCGTGCAGAAGCGCGCGATCAAGCTGGCGAAGCGGAACGCCAAGCCGGTGATCGTCGCGACCCAGATGCTCGAGTCGATGATCGACAATTCCCGCCCCACGCGGGCCGAGGCATCCGATGTCGCCAACGCGGTCATCGACGGCACGGACGCGGTGATGCTCTCCGGCGAGACCAGCGTCGGGAAATACCCCATCGTCACCGTCAAGACCATGGGCCGCATCGTCGCCGCCGCCGAGCAGGACATCCTCGCCAAGGGCCTCCCCACACTCGCCGAGCGCAGCAAGCCCCGCACCCAGGCCGGCGCGGTCGCCCGCGCGGCCGCCGAGATGGGCGACTTCCTCGGCGCCAAGTTCCTGGTCGCCTTCACCCAGTCCGGCGACACCGTCCGCCGCCTCTCCCGCTACCGCTCCCCGATCCCGCTCCTCGCCTTCACCCCGGAACCGGGCACCCGCTCCCAGCTCAACCTGACGTGGGGCGTCGAGACCTTCCTCGGCCCCAAGGTCGACTCCACGGACGAGATGGTCGCCCAGGTCGACGAGGAGCTGCTGCGGCTCGGCCGCTGCCAGAAAGGCGACCTGGTCATCATCACGGCAGGCTCCCCGCCCGGCGTCTCCGGCTCCACCAACCTGGTCCGCGTCCACCACATCGGCGCCGACGACCTGCGCTAGCGCTACCTGAGCCGGAGTGCGGGGCTCGCCTCAGTGCTTCGGCCCGACGTGGGCGTCCATGAGGGCGACCGAGGCGCGGCGGGCGACGGAGATATTGAACGGATCGCTGCCGCGCGCGAGCGTGGTCCACTCGACGCCGACCTTGGTGAGGGTGTCGGAGCAGAGCTTGCGGATGTCGTCGGACTTGTTGGTGAAGAAGTACCGGGGGTATTCGTAGCGCTTGCGCTCTCCCGCGACGATCCGCGTGGTCCAGTTGGTGATGCGGCAGCCGTCGGAGTGGAAGAGCCCCCGGATGAACTCCCAGGGGCATTCGTCCACGATTTCCTGCTGCCACGGCTCCAAGGCGATGACTCGGTCGTGCTTCTTGCCTGGACCGTGCTGGGGAAACAGACACGGCCAGTGCTTGCTGTAGCTGGTCACCATGACGCACCCCTGCCGTTGGATGCGGCACACGCTGTTGTGGGGGCGTACGGCGCCCATCGCGCCCGCGCAGGCATCAATGAGGCCTGGCCAGGCATCCGCGCACGCGATGCGAAGGAAGTACACGCCCTTCCGCAGGGGGCTGATGCAGCCGTCGCCGAGGTAGAGGCCGAGCAAATACGCATACGCGGTGACCGCTTCTGGTGGTCGCGGCGATGGCTCGCATCTGGGGCAATCGGCCAGGCGTAAGGCGGGCTCGATCCGGATCTGCCACTGACGGATCGCGGCGCGGGATATCCCGGTCTGCTTGCTTACGGAGTTGAGACTGCGTCCTTGGGCGACGAGCGCGAGCGCTCGCTTGCGTGTTTCGAGGTCGTACACGATTGCGAGCTTGACCGCAACGCGGTCGCTGTGCGCTCGTTCGAAGGATTGTTCACTTCTTCGGGTGAAGAGGAACGATTCTCAGGTGACCTTGGAATCGAAGGAAAAGTGCCCCGGGTCGGACTCGAACCGACACTGTATGGGTTTTGAATCCATTGCCTGCTGCCAAATTGGGCTACCGGGGCCGACGGATCGAAGGTTACCAACGACCCGCTGCGCGTCCACCTTACCGCAGCTCGGTAGGCTCGTGGTGCCCCCACCTGTCAGGAAACGAGGAGCACAGTGAGCACCGCTGACGCCCCCGGCGCGCAGTCGCACGTCCCGCCGCAGACAACCCGCGTCGTCATCGCCGAGGACGAGGCCCTCATCCGCCTTGACCTCAAGGAGATGCTCGAAGAGGAGGGGTATTCCGTCGTCGGCGAGGCGGGCGATGGTGAGACGGCCGTCGCGCTCGCTCAGGAGCACCGCCCCGACCTCGTCATCCTCGATGTGAAGATGCCGGTCCTCGACGGGATCTCCGCCGCCGAGCGCATCGCGGGCGACCGTATCGCCCCCGTCCTCATGCTCACCGCCTTCTCCCAGCGCGAGCTGGTCGAGCGGGCCCGGGACGCCGGGGCGATGGCGTATCTGGTGAAGCCGTTCAGCAAGAGCGACGTGGTGCCCGCCATTGAGATGGCCGTCTCCCGCTTCACCGAACTGAAGACGCTGGAGCAGGAGGTCGCCGATCTCTCCCAGCGCCTGGAGACGCGCAAGCTGGTCGACCGCGCCAAGAGCATCCTGCAGACGCAGTACGGGCTGACCGAGCCCGCCGCCTTCCGCTGGATCCAGAAGACCTCGATGGACCGCAGGCTGTCCATGCAGCAGGTGGCCGAGGCCGTCATCGAGGACGCGGAGGAGAAGAAGGCCGCGAAGGGCGACTAGAAGCAGCGCGCAAAGGCCCGCATCGCCGTTCCCGGCGGTGCGGGCCTTTCCGTCCGTGCGGCGGTGCGGGGTCAGTCCTCGCCGAGGTACGCCTTCCGTACCGACTCGTCGTGCAGCAGACCCTCCCCCGTCCCCGAGAGCACGATCTTCCCGATCTCCATCACATGCCCCTGGTCGGCCAGGGACAGGGCGGCCTGAGCGTTCTGCTCGACCAGGAGGATGGTGGTGCCCTGGGCCTTGAGCTCGGCGATGGTCTGCATGATCTTCTGCATCATGATCGGCGAGAGGCCCATCGACGGTTCGTCGAGCATCAGCAGCTTGGGGCGGGACATCAGGGCGCGGCCCATGGCGAGCATCTGCTGTTCGCCGCCGGAGAGGGTGCCGGCGGCTTGGGTGCGGCGTTCGCCGAGGATGGGGAAGAGCTCGTAGGCGCGTTGGATGTCGGCGGCGATGCCGTCGGTGTCCTTGCGGAGGAACGCTCCGAGTTGGAGGTTCTCGGCGATCGTCAGCCGGGGGAAGATGTGGCGTCCCTCGGGTGAGTGGGCGAGGCCCAGGGCGACGATCTTGTGGGCGGGGACGCCCTTGAGGGGTTTGCCGTCGAAGCGGATGGAGCCGCCGAGGGGTTCCAGGAGGCCGGAGAGGGTGCGCAGGGTGGTCGTCTTGCCGGCGCCGTTGGTGCCGATGAGGGTGACGACCTGGCCGGCCTCGACGCTGAAGGAGATGCCCTTGACGGCTTCGATCTTGCCGTAGGCGACCCGCAGGTCCTCGACCTCGAGCAGTGCGGTCACTGTTCGTCCTCCGTACGTGCTGTGGTGCTCTTCTGGGCCCCTGCGGCCTCCGCGTCCGCTTCGGCCGCCGCGACCTCGGCGGCCTCGGCCTCGCCCGGGTCGCCCTCGAAGGGGGTGCCGAGGTAGGCGGCGATGACGCGCTCGTCGCTCTGGACGACGTCCGAGGTGCCCTCGATGAGCTTCTGGCCCTGGACGAGCACGGCGACCCGGTCGCAGAGGTTGAAGATGAAGCGCATGTCGTGCTCGATGACGAGTACGGCGGTGCCCTTGTCCCGGATGGCGAAGACGAGTTCTTCGGTGGCCCGGGTCTCCTGGGGGTTCATTCCGGCGGTGGGCTCGTCGAGGAGGAGCAGCCCGGGGTCGCTGGCGAGGGCACGGGCGATTTCCAGCTTGCGCTGTTCGCCGTAGGGGAGGTTGCGGGAGAGGTGGTCGGCCTTGTCGGCGAGGCCGGTGAACTCCAGGAGTTCCATGGCGCGCGCCTTGGAGGCGGCTTCGGCGCGTTTGAAGCCGGGGCCGCGCAGGAGGGCGGACCACAGGCCTTCTTTGGTGCGGGTGTGGCGGCCGACGAGGACGTTCTCCAGGACGGTCATGTTGGAGAAGAGGCGGATGTTCTGGAAGGTGCGGGCGACACCTGCCTGGGTGACGAGATGGGGCTTGGGCGGCAGTACCGAGCCCTGGTAGGAGACGCTGCCTTCGGTGGGGACGTAGAGCCCGGTGAGGCAGTTGAAGAAGGTGGTTTTGCCCGCGCCGTTGGGGCCGATGAGGCCGACGATCTCGCCGGGGTGGACGTCGAGGTCGACGGAGCGTACGGCGGTGAGTCCGCCGAAGCGCATGGTGACGCCGGTGGCGGTGAGCACGGGGGAGGTCTTGGTGGTGGTCATGTCTGTCACGCCTCCGCCTTGGTGACGCCGACGGCGCTGTTCTGGAGCCGGGTGTCGTCGGGGACGTCGAGCTGGCCGGTCTCGTGGTATTCGAGCTGCTGCCGCCGGTTGGGGATGATCCCTTCGGGGCGGAACCGCATCAGCAGGATGAGCGCGACGCCGAAGGCCAGCAGCTGGTAGTCCTGGAGGAATTCCAGCTTCTTGGGGATGAGGAAGAGCAGGGTGGCGCCGAGCAGCGGGCCGCCTATGGTGCCCATGCCGCCGAGGATGACTGCGGCGAGCAGGAAGGTGGAGTTCGGCGGGACGGATCCGGCGAAGACGTACTGCTCGGGGACGACGGTGCTCTGGACGTGGGCCCAGACGGTTCCGGCGACTCCGGCGAGGGTGGCGCCGAGGGCGAAGGCGATGAGCTTGACGCGGAAGCCGTTGATGCCCATGGCGGTGGCGGCGGTCTCGTCCTCGCGGATGGCTACCCAGGCGCGGCCGATGCGGGAGTTGCCGGCGCGGCTGAAGACGAGCACGACCAGGATCGTGACCAGCAGCATCAGCAGGTAGTAGTTGCCGTTGGAGTCGAGGGAGAGTCCGGCGAAGGTGTGCTCTTCGTCGAAGTTGAAGCCGAAGATCTCCAGCGGCGGAATGTTGGGGATGCCGTTGGGGCCGTTGGTGACCGAGGGGCCGGAGGTGCCGTCGAGGTTGCTGACGGCGATCCGGAAGATCTCTCCGAAGCCGAGGGTGACGATGGCGAGGTAGTCGCCGCGCAGCCGCAGGGTGGGGGCGCCGATGACGACGCCGAAGATCAGGGAGACCACGGCTCCGGTGATCACGGCGGCCCAGAAGGGGAACTTCACGTCGAGGGTGGAGGCGGTGGAGCCGGAGACCAGGGCGGCGGTGTAGGCGCCGACGCCGAGGAAGGCGACATAACCGAGGTCGAGGAGGCCCGCGAGGCCGACGACGATGTTCAGGCCGAGTGCGACGGTCGCGAAGATCGCGATGGTCACGCCGAGTTCGGTGTAGCTGGACTTGTCCTGGATGAAGGGGAAGACCAGCGCGGTGAGCAGGGCCGCGACCAGGGTGGTGGAGCGGTAGGCGGCGGTGAGCCCGCTGAGCCGGGTGATCAGGCCCGCCTTGGTGAGGGCGGTCGCGGCGAAGCAGACGCTGATGAGGTAGCCGAGGAACGGCTCCGGGTGGTCGGCGTCGGTCTGGATGCCGTAGTTGACGACGTGGAGCCCGAGGCCGAAGACCGCCGCGATGATGAGGATATGGGCCCAGGAGGGGAGCTCCTGGGGGCGGCGGACGGGCCGGGTGTCGTCCGGGAGCAGGAAGGTGGTGGCGACCGGCACCGCGGTGACGAGGGCGGCGATCCAGCCGCCCGGTTCCAGGTTGACCAGTCCGCCCAGGTCGACGGTGATGGCGATGACGGTGAACCAGGTGACGGCGAAGGTGCCGAGGGCCAGTACCCGCAGGGCCATGGTGGAGCCGGCGGGGGTGAGCCAGCGCAGGCCGCGCAGGTCGAGCGCGGCGAGGGAGAACACGGCGGTGGCCGCGCCCAGGACGAGGGTGAGGAGCTGGAGGCCGCCGGGGTAGCCGTAGACGGTCAGGTCGCCGGGGAACTCCGCGGTCCAGGTCCAGGCGAGGAAGGTGGAGATCACGGCGGCGGCGCCGGCGGCCGCGGTGAGGGCGCGGAGCAGGGTGGTGCGCGGGGTGGTGATGCCGGTCTTGGTGATGGTCTCGCCGGCGCTCTGGGTCTCGCCGGCGCTCTGGGTCTGGTTGGCGCTCTGGGTCTTGTCGTTGGTCATCGGTTCACTCCCTCACGCCCGGTCCGCTACGCGTTCGCCGAGCAGGCCCTGGGGCCTGACCAGCAGCACGACGATGAGCAGGGTGAAGGCCCATACGTCCTTCCAGGCACCGCCGCCGAGCTGGTCCATGCCGGGGATGTCCTGGATGTACTTGATGGCCAGGGCTTCGGCGACGCCGAGGACGACGCCTCCGAGCATGGCGCCGTAGATGTTGCCGATGCCGCCGAGGACGGCGGCGGTGAAGGCCTTGAGGCCGGCGATGAAGCCCATCTCGAAGTTGATCTGGCCGTATTTGAGCCCGTGGGAGAGGGCGGCGACGGCGGCGAAGGCGCCGCCGATGGCGAAGGCCATCACGATGATGCGGTCGGTGTTTATGCCCATGAGCTTGGCGGTGTCGGGGTCCTGCGCGGTCGCCTGCATGGCGCGGCCGGCCCGGCTCTTGGAGACGAACAGTCCCAGGGCGAGCATGCACAGCGGGGCGGCTACGAGGAGGAAGGCGTCGCCGCGCTGGATGTGCAAATTGCTGAGGATCTTGAACGACGTGCCCTCGAACTGGGGGAAGCTGCGCGCCTTCTTGGCGTCCGGGTAGAACGCCCAGACGGCCTGTTGCAGCGCGATGGACAGGCCGATCGCGGTGATCAGGGGGGCCAGCCGTGGGCCGCCGCGCAGGGGCCGGTAGGCGAAGCGCTCGGCGGCCGTGGCGATGCCCACCGAGGCGACGATGCCGCCGATGAGCATCAGGGGCAGGGCCAGGGAGAGCGCGGTACCGCTGGGGAGCCAGATGTAGACGGTGAGGGCCCCGAAGCCCCCGATCATGAAGATCTCGCCATGGGCGAAGTTGATGAGCTGGACGATGCCGTAGACCATGGTGTACCCGATGGCGATCAAGCCGTAGAGGGCGCCGAGGGTCAGGCCGTTGACCAGCGTTTGCGGCAGTTCGTGCACCGCAGGGCCTCCGATGAGCGTGTCGGATATGACGCCGCGCGAGGGCGCTGGTGTGCGCCCTCGCGCGGTTGCGTTTCGTGAGAGTGAGGGTCCGGGCCGGGGTCAGTCCTTGAAGGTCTCGCTCTTCACGGCCTTCCAGGCGCCGTTCTTGACCTCGTAGACGGTCAGCTGCTTGTTGGTGGTGTCCCCGTACTGGTCGAAGGCGACCTTGCCGGTGACGCCGTCGAAGGAGACCTTGCTGAGCGCCTCGGTGATCTTGGCGCGGGGGTCGTCGGGCAGCTTGCCGTCGTTGTCGGCGACGACGGCCTTGACGGCCTGGATGATGGCCCAGCCGGCGTCGTAGGAGTAGCCGCCGTAGGCCGCGTACGGGTCCTGGTATCCCTGCGCCTGGTAGTTCTTCACGAACGTCTTGGCGGAGTCGAGCTGCTCGACCGGGTAGCCGACGGAGGTGGCGAAGTCGCCGTCGTTCTTGGTGCCCGAGGCCTTGATGAAGGCGGGGTCGTAGATGCCGTCGCCGCCCATCACCGGGACCTGGGCGCCGGCCTGCTTGACCTGGTCGGACAGGAGGCCGCCCTCGGGGTACTGGCCGCCGAAGTAGACGGAGTCGGCGCCGGCGGACTTGACCTTGTTGGCGATGCCGGAGAAGTCGGTCTCCTTGACGGTGAGGTGGTCGGTGCCGACCACCTTGCCGCCCAGACGCTTGAACTCCTGGGCGAAGATGGTGGCGAGGCCCGCGCCGTAGGTCTGCTTGTCGTCGACGACGAAGACCTTCCGCTTCTTGGCGTCCTTGTAGTAGTACCGCGCGGCGAACCGGCCCTGGATCACGTCGGTGGTCGCGGTGCGGAAGTAGGTCTTGAAGGGGCGTGCCTTCTTGCCGGAGGCCCACTTGTCGCCCTGGCTCAGCGCCGGGTTGGTGTTGGCGGGGGATACCTGGGCGAGGTCGGCCTTGTTGAAGACGCCCTGCATGGACTGGGCGACGCCCGAGTTCAGCGGCCCGACCATGCCGAGGATGTCCTCCTCGTCGACCATGGAGGTGGCGTTCTGCTTGCCGGAGGAGGGCACCGCCTGGTCGTCATATGCCTTGATCTTGAAGGTGACGCCGGGGACCTCGTTGTTCTTGTTGGCCATCTTCGTCGCGAGATCGACGGAGTTCTTGATGCCCTGGCCGAGGGCGGACAGCGAGCCGGTCAGCGGGGCGTCGACTCCGATGACGACGGTCGTCTTCTTGTCCTTGCCGCCACTGTCGTCTTTGTTGTCGCGCGACCCGCATGCGCTGAGGGTGAGCGCTCCCGCAGTGATCGCGGTCGTCATGAGAAGCAAGGAACGGTGTCGCACGAGGAATCCTTTCCCTGGCCCGGCGCCCCTGTTCCGGAGCGCCGTGTCCTCGCCGGATGGACCTGGTACTGACGTGCAGGTGCGGCGTACACCCGACGCGGTCGTGACTGGCTGTGACTCTAAGCGTGGGGCGCTGCGGGGGGCAGAGGTGCGGCCCATGATGTGACTGTCTTGTTATGGCGCGCGTCACTGTGGGGTGTTCGTGTAGCGGAACGTAAGGGACGAGTGGGGTGAATCCGGACTAATCATGTGGTCCGGATGGTGAGAAGATGCAGTTCCGCTAAGGAGTGCGGAGAACTGGCGGATGACGTGCGCAGAGGTGGGTGCGCGGGGGCGCGGAGAGATCGCATGTGTGGTTGCCGACGGGGGAGCGTGTCCGGTCGTGTATTGCGTGATTGTTACGGTGTGTTACGACGGGCGGCGGGGGCTCGGCGCCGTGCGGGGGTGGCGCTGGGCCGGCGGGCGCCAGTTCTCGGAGCTGTGGGTGGCACCGTGCTCGGCCGCGCAGCGCGCTTCCGCCTGACGGGCGATCAACTTCCTGGCGGCCCGGGCGCCGTAGTGGGTCCACTCGGTGCGGGCGGCGCGGACGATGGCGTCGTAGATCTCGTACTGCTGGTTGGAGAGCCCCTTCTGCTCCCAGTCCAGACCGGCCCACCGGCCGCCGGTCAGGTCCTGCTCGGCCCAGTAGGAGATCAGATGGACGCACAGCCGCACGGGTGAGGCGGGCCGGGCGGAGGGGCTTTCGGGGCCGGGGGCGGGGCCGTGACCGGAGCCGCCGCATCCGGTGAGGGCGGACGCGAGGACGAGCGCGCAGACGACGATGGGCCATGAGCCCGGGCGGGTCGATGCCCTCATGGAGAAACGGTAGGCCCGGCCTTCGGGGGAGGCAACGGCCGTGCCCGGGCCGCCCGCTGGGCGGGGAACGCCGGGTGGCGGGCGGCCTCGGTCAGGGCGCGCGGCGGTCGTCCGCGGCGCCGGGCGTCACCGCTCGGCGCGCTCCTTGGCCTCGGTGATGTCGGCGAGGGTCTTGGGCCGGCCGGACTCGTCCATCTCGCGCAGCAGGCAGGTCAGCCGGGCGGTGCACACCCGCCGGTCCTGCTCGTCGCTTATGACGATCTCGTAGGTGGCGGTGGAACGGCCCCGGTGGACGGGGGTGGCGACGCCGGTGACCAGGCCGGAGCGGACGCCGCGGTGGTGGGTGCAGTTGAGGTCGACGCCGACCGCGATCCGCCGGCTGCCGCCGTGGAGCATCGAGCCGACCGAGCCGAGGGTCTCGGCCAGCACGGCGGAGGCGCCGCCGTGCAGCAGTCCGTACGGCTGGGTGTTGCCCTCCACGGGCATGGTGCCCACGACCCGCTCGGCGGAGGCTTCGAGGATCTGCACGCCCATGCGGGTGCCGAGGTGTCCGGCGGAGAACAGCGCGGGAAGGTCGACGCCGAGCGCCGCGTATTCGTCGATGACCTCTTGCGGGAACTTCACGCTGGTCTGCTCGCCCATGAGGACCGGCTCCGATCGATTGCTTGTGGTGGCCATCTTTCTTGTCAGCACACTCTTATCAGGTCGCTGAGCGAACGCTTAGACGGGGTCCTTCTGTTGTTCCAGCCGGACCACCACGGACTTGCTGGCCGGGGTGTTGCTGGTGTCGGCGGTGGCGTCCAGCGGAACCAGCACATTGGTCTCCGGGTAGTACGAGGCGGCGCAGCCGCGCGCGGTCGGGTAGTGGACCACCCGGAAGCCGGTGGCGCGCCGCTCGGTGCCGTCCGTCCACTCGCTGACCAGATCGGCGTAACTGCCGTCGGCGAGCCCGAGCCCGCGGGCGTCCTCGGGGTGCACCAGCACCACCCGGCGGCCGCCTGTGATGCCGCGGTAGCGGTCGTCCAGACCGTAGATGGTGGTGTTGTACTGGTCGTGGGAGCGGAGGGTCTGCAGCAGCAGCCGGCCCTCGGGCACCGCCGGGTACTCGACGGGGGCGGCGGTGAAGTTGGCCTTGCCGGTGGCGGTGGGGAAGCTGCGGCTGTCGCGCGGGGCGTGCGGCAGGGCGAAGCCGGAGGGGTCGCTCACCCGGGCGTTGAAGTCATCGAAGCCGGGGATGACGGCCGCGATACGGTCGCGGATCCTCGCGTAGTCCTTGGCGAACTCCTCCCAGGGGGTGCGGCTTCCGGGGCCCAGCACACGGCGGGCCAGCCGGCAGACGATGGCCGGCTCGGAGAGCAGATGGGGGCTCGCGGGCTCCAGTCGGCCGCGCGAGGCGTGCACCATGCCCATGGAGTCCTCGACGGTGACGAACTGGGGGCCGCCGTCCTGCAGATCCCGCTCGGTGCGGCCGAGGGTGGGCAGGATCAGCGCGCGGGCGCCGGTGACCACGTGCGAGCGGTTGAGCTTGGTGGAGACGTGGACGGTCAGCCGCGCGGTGCGCATCGCGGACTCGGTCACCTCGGTGTCGGGGGAGGCGGCGACGAAGTTTCCCCCCATGGCGAAGAAGACCTTCGCCCGCCCGTCGCGCAGGGCGCGGATGGCCCGGACGACGTCGAAGCCGTGCTCGCGCGGCGGGGCGAAGCCGAACTCCCGCTCCAGGGCGTCCAGAAAGGCCGGGGCGGGGCGCTCGAAGATGCCCATGGTGCGGTCGCCCTGCACATTGCTGTGGCCGCGCACCGGGCACACCCCGGCGCCGGGGCGGCCGATGTTGCCGCGCAGCAGCAGGAAGTTGACGATCTCCCGGATGGTGGGCACCGAGTGCTTGTGCTGGGTCAGGCCCATCGCCCAGCAGACGATGGTGCGCTTGGAGGCGAGGACCATGTCCAGCGCGCGGTCGATGTCGGCGCGCTCCAGGCCGGTGGCGCGCAGCGTCTCGTCCCAGTCGGCGGCGCGGGCCGCGGCGGCGAACTCCTCGAAGCCATGGGTGTGCTCTCGGACGAACGCCTTGTCAACGGCGTCGGCGCCGTCACGCTCGAGGATCAGCTTGTTGAGGATGCGGAAGAGGGCCTGGTCGCCGCCGAGCCGGATCTGCAGGAAGAGATCGGTGAGCGCGGTGCCACCGCCCGCGATGCCGCGCGCGTTCTGCGGGTTCTTGAAGCGCTCCAGGCCCGCCTCGGGCAGCGGATTGATGGAGATGATCCTCGCGCCGTCGGCCTTGGCCTTCTCCAGGGCGGAGAGCATGCGCGGATGGTTGGTGCCCGGGTTCTGCCCGGCCACGATGATCAGATCGGCCTGGTGGAGGTCCCCCAGCAGCACGCTCCCCTTGCCGACGCCCAGGGTCTCGGTGAGCGCCGAGCCGGAGGACTCATGGCACATGTTGGAGCAGTCGGGCAGGTTGTTGGTGCCGAATTCGCGGGCGAAGAGCTGGTAGAGGAAGGCGGCCTCGTTGCTGGTGCGGCCCGAGGTGTAGAAGACGGCCTCGTCGGGGGAGTCGAGGGCGCCCAGCTCGTCGGCGACGATGTCGAAGGCGCGCTCCCAGGTGACCGGCTCGTAACGCTCGGCGCCCTCGGCCAGATACATGGGCTCGGTCAGCCGGCCCTGCTGGCCGAGCCAGTACCCGCTGCGGGTGGCGAGGTCGGCGACCGGGTGGGCGGCGAAGAAGTCGGGGGTGACGCGGCGCAGCGTCGCCTCCTCGGCGACGGCCTTCGCCCCGTTCTCGCAGAACTCGGCGGTGTGCCGCTTGTCCGGCTCGGGCCAGGCGCACCCAGGACAGTCGAAGCCGTTCTTCTGGTTGACCCGCAGGAGGGTGAGCGCGGTGCGGCGCACGCCCATCTGCTGCTGGGCGATGCGCAGGGAGTGGGCGACGGCGGGCAGGCCGGCGGCGGCGTGCTGCGGGGGCGCGACCTCGGGCGCGTCCTGGACCGGGTCGCCTGCGGGTGGCTTCGCTGCCATGTCGCTCCCCCTGGGGCTCGGGCGTTGCGTGACCTGTACATGCGTCTTCCCTCAGATCCTGTCATGGACCCCTGACATCCGGGAGTGCGGGCCGGTCCGGGCCGGGTCCGGTGACGGAGGCGGGGAGCATTGTCGGTGGGGCGTGGCAGGATCGGGGACGTGGCAGAGAAAGCATCGAAGAAGACCGCAGCGCCCGCGCCCGACCGTACGGGGGAGGACCGTCCCCGCCTGCTCCTGCTGGACGGGCATTCCCTGGCATACCGGGCGTTCTTCGCGCTGCCGGCGGAGAATTTCAACACGACCACCGGCCAGACCACCAATGCGATCTACGGCTTCACCTCGATGCTGGCGAACACGCTCCGTGACGAACAACCCACGCACCTGGCCGTGGCGTTCGACGTCTCGCGCAAGACCTGGCGCTCCGAGCAGTTCACGGAGTACAAGGCGAACCGCTCCAAGGCTCCCGATGAGTTCAAGGGCCAGGTCGAGCTGATCGGCGAGCTGCTCGACTCCATGAACATCACCCGCTTCGCGGTGGACGGCTTCGAGGCCGACGACGTCATCGCCACCCTCGCCACCCAGGCCGAGGCCGAGGGCTTCGAGGTGCTGATCGTCACCGGCGACCGGGATTCGTTCCAGCTGGTCAGCGACCATGTCACGGTGCTCTACCCGACCAAGGGCGTCTCCGAGCTGACCCGGTTCACCCCCGGGAAGGTCCAGGAGAAGTACGGTCTCACCCCGCGCCAGTACCCCGACTTCGCGGCGCTGCGCGGCGACCCGTCGGACAACCTCCCCGGCATTCCGGGTGTCGGTGAGAAGACCGCCACGAAGTGGATCAACCAGTTCGGGTCGTTCCAGGAGCTGGTGGAGCGGGCCGACGAGGTCAAGGGGAAGGTCGGGGAAAAGCTCCGCGACCATCTGGAGGCCGTCAAGCTCAACCGGCAGCTGACCGAGCTGGTGCGGGATGTGGAGCTGGGCACCGGCCCCGAGGGGCTCAAGCGCGCTCCGTACAACAGGGAAGCGCTCTCGGTGATCCTCGACGCACTGGAGTTCCGCCACCAGAACTTCCGCGACCGGATCATGGCGGTCGACCCGGGCGCGGCCGAGGACGAGCCCGCGGCGCCGTCCCCCGGTGTCGAGATCGACGGTGTGACGCTGGGCGCGGGCGAGCTCGCCCCCTGGCTGGAGCGCCACGGCGCGGCGCGGCTGGGTCTGGCCACCGTCGACGTCTGGGCCCTGGGCAGCGGCAGCGTGAGCGAGATCGCGCTGGCCACCGCCGAGGGGCCGGCCGTCTGCTTCGACCCGTCCGGGCTGGACGAGGCCGACGAGCGGGCGTTCGCCGACTGGATCGCCGACGCGGACCGGCCCAAGGTGACGCACAGCGCCAAGGGCGTCATGCGGGTCTTCGCCGAGCACGGTTGGTCCGTCGCGGGCGTCACCATGGACACCGCGCTGGCCGCCTATCTGGTCAAGCCCGGCCGCCGCTCCTTCGAGCTGGACGCCCTGTCGGTCGAGTATCTTGGCCGCGAGCTGTCCCCGGCGGCCGCCGCTGACAGCGGACAGCTGGCCTTCGGCACCGATGAGCAGGCCGAGCAGGACGCCCTGATGATCAAGGCGCGGACGGTGCTGGACCTCGGAGAGGCGTTCGGCGGCCGGCTGAAGGACGTGGGCGCGGCCGGGCTGCTGCACGATGTGGAACTGCCCACCTCCGAGCTGCTGGCCAGGATGGAGCGCTCGGGAATCGCCGCTGACCGCGCCTGGCTGGAGCGCATGGAGCAGCAGTTCGCCGGCGCCGTCCAGCAGGCGGTCAAGGAGGCGCACGCCGCGGTGGGCCATGAGTTCAACCTCGGCTCGCCCAAGCAGCTGCAGGAAGTGCTCTTCGGCGAGCTGGGCCTGCCCAAGACCAAGAAGACCAAGACCGGGTACACCACGGACGCCGACGCGCTCGCCTGGCTGGCAGCGCAGACCGACCACGAGCTTCCGGTGATCATGCTGCGCCACCGTGAGCAGGCCCGGCTGCGCTCCACCGTGGAGGGGCTGATCAAGACGATCGCCCCCGGCGGCCGCATCCACACCACCTTCAACCAGACGGTGGCGGCCACCGGCCGGCTGTCCTCCACCGACCCCAATCTGCAGAACATCCCGGTGCGCACCGACGAGGGCCGGGCGATCCGGCGCGGCTTCGTCGTCGGTGAGGGCTTCGAGTCGCTGATGACCGCCGACTACAGCCAGATCGAGCTGCGCGTGATGGCCCATCTCTCGGAGGACGAGGGGCTGATCGAGGCGTTCGCCTCCGGAGAGGACCTGCACACCACCGTTGCCTCCCAGGTCTTCGGCGTCGCCAAGTCCGAGGTCGACCCGGAGATGCGCCGCAAGATCAAGGCGATGTCGTACGGACTGGCGTACGGGCTCTCCGCGTTCGGCCTCTCCCAGCAGCTGGGCATCACGGCCGACGAGGCCCGCCGGCTGATGGAGAACTTCTTCGAGCGGTTCGGTGGGGTGCGCGACTACCTTCAGCGGGTCGTGGAGGAGGCACGCGCCACCGGCTATACGGAGACCATGCTCGGCCGCCGCCGCTATCTCCCGGACCTCACCAGCGACAACCGCCAGCGCCGCGAGATGGCCGAGCGGATGGCGCTCAACGCCCCGATCCAGGGCACTGCCGCCGACATCGTGAAGATCGCCATGCTGAAGGTGGACGCGGCGCTGACGCGGGAGAAGCTGGCGTCGCGGATGCTGCTCCAGGTCCACGACGAAATCGTGCTGGAGATCGCCCCGGGTGAGCGCGAGCGGGTCGAGGAGCTGGTGCGCCGCGAGATGGCGGACGCCTTCGAGCTGCGCGCCCCGCTGGATGTGTCGGTCGGCGTCGGATCTGACTGGGAGTCGGCCGCCCACTGAGAGATTGGCCGACGCGCGGTTTGCAGCGGTGGCTGCGTGCCATAAGTTGTCGTAGTGTCACCAGGGTTAATGCGCAGGGGAGCGCGCTGTGTTCGACGGGAGGGACACACGGATGGCACCGCTGATCGGCCGACGACTGCGCAAGGGGGCGGCCACGACGGCGGTGGCGGCGGCCGCGATGGCCGCCCTCACCGCGTCCCAGGGGCCCGGGTTCGCCAGCACCGCGGACCACGGCGACCGGGACCGCGACCGGGAACAGGCGGCCGGTGAGTCGCGGACCCCGGCCGAGGCGGACCTCCCCATCGACGGCGGTTCGTCCTACCACACCGATCTCCCGCCGCTGAAGACGCCCGACAAGCCGGGCTCCTCCATCGACCTGCCCGGGCTCCCGGGTGGCGGCGCCAAGGCCGAGGCGGGCATCCCCGCGTCCGTCCTCGACGCGTACAAGAGGGCCGAAGCGGCCCTCAACAAGTCGAAACCGGGCTGCAATCTGCCCTGGCAGCTGCTCGCCGCGATCGGCAAGGTCGAGTCCGGCCAGGCCCGTGGCGGAAATCTCGACTCCGAGGGCACCACGGTCGCGCCCATCCTCGGCCCGGCCCTCAACGGCAAGGGCTTCGCCCTGATCAAGGACACCGACGGCGGTGCGTACGACGGTGACCGTACGCACGACCGGGCTGTCGGCCCCATGCAGTTCATCCCGTCCACGTGGGCCAATTGGGGCAAAGACGGCAACGGCGACGGAGAGAAGAACCCCAACAACGTCTATGACGCGGCGCTCGCCGCCGGCGCCTACCTCTGCGCGGGCGGCCGCGATCTGTCCGTCCAGGACGACCTGAACGACGCGATCCTCGGGTACAACCGCTCGCGGGAGTATCTGAACACGGTCCTGTCGTGGTTCGAGTACTACAAGTCGGGCACCCATGAGGTCCCCGACGGCACCGGAGTGCTGCCCTCGAACGACGGCACGAGCCGCGGGGACGGCACCGGCTCCGGGAAGAAGGGCAAGGGGAAGGGCAAGAAGGAGCATCGCGCCCATACCCTCCCCAAGCACACCGGAGGGCGCGACAGTTCCACCCCGACGCCCCCGGCGACCGGCGAGGACAAGGTCGAGATCCCCGGCTCGCAGACGCCCAAGCCCCCGAAGACGACCCCGACGCCCCCCGCCCCCCGGGTCGCCAGCAAGCTCGGCTCCGTCGGCGCCAGGGAGCTGTCCGCCACCGCGGGCGCCGACTTCGACCGTTTGCCCCGGGTCAAGGCCGTGGACGCCGAGGGCAAGCCGGTGGCCGGGGCGCGGATCAGGTACGAGATCCGCGGCGAGACGCAGGCCCGCTTCATCGGCCTGGTCAGGTCCGCCACCGTGCTCACCGGTTCCGACGGCATCGCCACCGCGCCGAAGCTGACCGCGGGCGAGAAGACGGGTGCGTTCACCGTGCGCGCCACGGTGGTCGGGCGCGATGTGGCCCCGGTCGACTTCGCCGCGACCGTCAAGGCCCGGCCCGCGCCGCGGGCCGACGCGCTGGCCCGGCTCAATGACAAGGCCCTCACGGCCGAGACCGGCGGGTTCTTCACCGATCCGCTCACCGTCAAGGCGACGTACAAGGGCAAGGTCGCGGCGCAGGTGCCGGTGACCGCGACCATGATCACGCCGGAGTCCGCGAAGGCCGGGCAGCCCCAGGTGAACGACAAGGGCCCGTACTTCCTGGACGAGAAGGGCAAGCCGGTCCGCACCCTGACCGCCCTGAAGACCAACGTCCTCGGGCAGCTCACCCTGCCGAAGATCCTCACCGATGACCACGCGGGCACCTTCCTGCTCCGGCTGACCACGGCCGACGGCGCGGTGCTGGACATCGAGCTGACCGTCACCCAGGCCGCCGCCTCCTGACGGCCCTGCGGCCCTGACGGCCCTGACGCACCGCCCCCGAGCCCGCACCGGGCCCGGGGGCGGTGCGCTGTGTTCACGCCCGCGTGTTCTCATTCGCGGCCCCCTTGCTACGCGGTGCCCCCGCCCTGGCGCCGTGTCAGACGGCGCACCCGGACCTTCCGCGGGCTGAAGGTCTAAGCGGTTACGGCGAAGTCAAGTGCTGATCCTTCTCGGCGTCCAAGCCCTCGGCCAGGCCGAACGGCGAGGGATCAGCGGCGAACTTCACCGCATCCGCTTAGTACTTCGAACAGACTGTCCCCTGGATGCGCGAGGACTACATCGCACACACGGTCGCGCTCGTGACGTTCCAGCGCCGGCTGATCCTCGCGCTCGCCACCTTTCTGCCGTGGGGCCTTCTCACCCTGGGGACGCTGCTGGGCCGGCTCGCGCTGCTGCCGGAGGCCCGCGGCGGCCGCCCGGCGCCGCCGGCTTTCCGGGCGGCCGGCGTCCGGCGCGACGCGTCAACTTCCGTCCCCGGGATTCGCTCGGGGTAGCGAAGCCGGTAGTGATCACGGTGTTGGCGTGGCTAGCATGCCGCCCATGCCTGGCATCACGATCGAGTTCACCGAGCAGGAGCTGGCCGAGCTGCGCGCCGAGGCCAAGGAGAAGGGCGTGGCGATCAAGCGGCTGGCCCACGACATACTGACCGAGGACGTGGTGCGGCGGCGGCAGAAGCAGCGCTTCGTCGAGGGGGCCGTGAAGTTCGCGCTGGAGTACAAGACCGAATTCGAGCGGGAGTTCCCGGAAGGCCAGCGGTGATCCTGTATGTCGACGCCGGCTGGGTGCTCAACGTTCAGGTCGAGGTCTCCCCGGTCAACACCCCCGTGCGGGACTGGGGCGCCCTGCACTGCATGACCGAGCGGCACCGCTATGAGCGGTTCGCGGGGGAGCCCTACTACGAGGAGGCCGCGGCGCGCGCCGCGACCTTTCTGCACACCTCGCTGATCCTCGAGCCGTTCTCCGACTACAACGCCACGATCGGCGCGGCGTGCGCGCAGATGTACATGGAGGAGTCCGGCGAGCCGATCACGCCTCCGCCGGGCGGGATGGTCACGCTGGTCCGCGACATACGGAAGCACTCCAGGTTCCGGCTGAGCGAGACCGCGCGGCGGCTTCGCGCCTGGGCCGACTGAACGGCGCATTCCCGTACGGTTCCGCCGCGGTTCCCGACGGTTCAGCGGCGGCTACGGTTCCGCGGCGGGTGCCTACGGTTCGACGGCGGGTGCCTATGGTTCCGCGGCGGGTCCCTACGGTTCCGCGGCGGCTACGGTTCAGCGGCGGCTACGGTTCAGTGGCGGATCCCGACGGTTCAGTGGCGGGTGCCTACCGGTTCAGCCGCGGCGGGTCCCTACGGTTCAGTAGCGGGTTCCGACGGTTCAGCGGCGGGTCCCTACGGTTCAGCCGCGGGTCCCTACGGTTCCGGCGGCGATCCCTGCGGTTCCGCCGCGGGTCCCTACGGTTCAGCGGTGGGTGCCTACGGTTCAGTGGTGGGTGCCTACGGTTCAGTGGCGGGTCCCTACGGTTCAGCGGCGGGTGTTGGTCCGCCGGGTCGGCTCGGCCGTCGCCGGATCCTCCGGCCAGGGGTGCTTGGGGTACCGGCCGCGCAGCTCGGCCCGCACCGACCGGTAGCCGTCCCTCCAGAACGACGCCAGATCGGCGGTGACCGCGGCCGGACGCCCCGCCGGCGACAGCAGATGCACCAGCAGCGGCACCCGCCCGCCCGCGATCCGCGGCGTCTCCTGCCAGCCGAACAGCTCCTGCAGCTTCACCGCCAGCACCGGCTGCCCCTCGCCGTACTCCACCCGCACCCGCGATCCGCTCGGCACCTCGATCCGCTCCGGCGCCAGCTCCTCGAACCGCGCGGCGTCGCCCGTGGCCCACGGCATCAGCCGGGCCAGCGCCTGCCCGGCGTCCACCCTCTCCAGATCTGCCCGTCGGCGGGCCCGGTCCAGCTCCACGCCCAGCCAGTCGTCGACACGCTCCAGCAGCGCCGCGTCCGAGACGTCCGGCCAGGGCTCGCCCAGCTCCCGGTGCACAAACGCCAGCCGCTGCCGCACCGCAGCGGCCTGCGCCGACCACCGCAGCAGCCCCAGCCCCTCGCGGCGCAACCCCTCCAGCAGGGCCTCGCGTACGAGTGCCGGATCGGGCGCGGCCAGCGGCCGGGCCACCAGCTCGATCGCGCCCAGCCGGGCCACCCGGCGCGCGACCACGTCACCGTCGGCCCAGCGCACCTCCTCGCTGTCCGACCCCAGCGCGGCGGCCGCCGCACTGGCCGTGTCCTCGTCGGTCACGGCAGCCAGCCGAACCCGCGCGGACGCGGAGGCCACCGGCCGGTCCGCGACGGCCACGGCGAGCCAGGGGGCGCCGCCGAGCCGCGACCCGTCCCCCAGCTCGGCCCCCGTGCCGGCCGCCATCAGATAAGCCCGCTCACCCCGTCGCCGGGCCACCCGCTCCGGAAACGCCAACGCGGCCACCAGCCCGGCCACCGCGTCATCCCCCCAACCCGCGGCACGCTCACCAACCCCCACAACGCCGCCCGTCCGCCGTGCCCGGGGGTCGGTCCGCGGCTGTCGGGTCCGTGTGTCGGGGTCGGGGTGCTCGGGGCGGGGCTGGGCGGTGCGGGCACTGTCGTGGCCCTGGGTGGCGTCCGGGGTGGCTTGCTGGGTTGCTGGGGCGGCGGGTGTCTGTGGGTGGGGGTGGGGCGAGGTGTCCGCCGGCCGTGCCCGGGGGGCGGTCTGCCGCCGTTCGGTCCGTGCGTCGGGGTTGGGTGTCGCCGGGGTGGGGTGGGGGTCGGGGTGCCCGGCCGTTGCCCCGTCGTCCGGCAGGCCGGGCGAGCCCGGGGCCGTGGGGGAGCCGGCCGCAGGGGGCAGGGCACGCTCCAGGCGGCGGGCCTCCTGGCGCCACCTTGCGGCGTAGGGGTCGCCGCCGCGGCGGGCGGTGCGCCAGGCGGCGGCCAGATCGTCGCCGTACTCCCTCGGCGGCTCCTCGCTCAGGAGCGCCACGACCTCCGCCGCCCGGCGGGCGCCGACCTGCTGGGCGCCGTCCAGGAGCGCCCGGGCGAGACGGGGGTGGAGGCCGAGCCGGGCCATCCGGGTACCGCGTTCGGTGGCTCGTCCGGCGGGGTCCACGGCGCCGATCGCCGTGAGCGTCTCCCGGGCGGCCGTCATCGCCCCGGCCGGCGGAGGGTCCAGCAGCGCAAGGCCGGACGCGTCCGGGTCGCCCCAGCAGGCCGCCTGCAGGGCGAAGGCCGTCAGGTCCGCAACGGCGATCTCCGGGGAGGGGAAGCGCGGCAGCCGGGCGTCCTCCGCCTCCGGCCAGCAGCGGTAGACCACGCCCGGCGCCTCGCGCCCCGCGCGGCCCGCGCGCTGGCGGGCCGCCGCCCGTGACGCCCTTACGGTCGTCAGCGCGCTCAGCCCGCGCGCGTGGTCCATCCGCGGTTCGCGCGCGAGACCGCAGTCCACGACCACCCGGACGCCCGGCACGGTCAGGCTCGACTCGGCGACCGAGGTCGCCAGCACCACCCGCCGCCGGCCGCCGTCCGACCCCGCGAGCACCGCCTCCTGTACGGCGGCGGACGCCCGGCCGTGCACCTGCAGGACGTCCACGTCCGTCAGGCCGCCCAGCTGCCCGGCCACCCGCGCGATCTCGCCGACGCCGGGCAGGAAGCACAGCACATCGCCGTCCCGCTCGCGCAGCGCCCGCCGTACTGCGGTCGTCACATGCTCCAGCAGGGCCGGATCCACCCGCATCCCGTGCGGTGGGCGTACGGGGCGCGGGGGCGGCGCCCACACCACCTCCACGGGGTGGGACACGCCCGGCGCGGACACCACCGGGGCGGGCTCGGCGTCGCCGCCGAGCAGCCGCGCCCATCCCTCCGCGTCCGTCGTCGCGGAGGCCGCGACCAGCCGCAGATCGGGGCGGAGCGTGGCCTGGACGTCCAGCAGGAAGGCGGCGGCCGTGTCGGCGTCCAGATGCCGCTCATGGCATTCGTCGAGGACGACCATGTCGACCCCGGCCAGCTCCTGATCACGTTGCAGTCGTTGCGACAGCACACCGGTGGTCACCACCTCGACCACCGTCCCGCGCCCGGCCTGCCGCTCCCCGCGCACGGTGAATCCGACCTTCCCGCCCACTCGCTCGCCCAGGAGCCACGCCATCCGCCGCGCGGCGGCCCGCGCCGCGATCCGCCGAGGCTCGGCGACCAGCACCCGCCGTACCGGCCGGCCGTCGCCCACCAGGCCGGCCAGCACCAGCGGCACCAGCGTGGTCTTGCCGGTCCCCGGGGGCGCGCACAGCACGGCCGCCCCACGGTCCTCGAGGGCGCGCAGCAGCGCGGGTACGGCTTCGCGCACGGGAAGCCCGGGAAATCCGGCAAGCCCGGGGACTTCGGGAAAGCCGTCGAGTGCGTCGGTACGGAGGGTCACCGGCCGGCTCAGTCCCGCTCGCAGACGAAGATGGCGGTGCCCGGGATGAGGTTTCCGCGCAGCGGGGACCAGCCGCCCCACTCCTGGGTGTTCCACGCGGGCCACTCGGGTTCCAGGAGGTCGACCAGCCGGAAGCCGCCGGCCACCACGTCCCGTACCCGGTCGCCGAGGGTCCGGTGGTGTTCCACGTAGACGGCCCGGCCCGCTTCGTCCTGCTCCACGTAGGGCGTGCGGTCGAAGTAGGAGGCGGCGACGGACAGCCCCTCGGGACCCGGCTCGTCGGGGAAGGCCCACCGCACCGGATGGGACACCGAGAAGACCCAGCGCGCGCCCGGCCGCAGCACCCGCCGGACCTCGCGCATCACCCGCACCGGATCGGCGACGAACGGGACCGCCCCGTAAGCGGAGCAGGCCAGGTCGAACGAGCCGTCCCGGAAGGGAAGGGCCGTGGCGTCGGCCTGGACCAGGGCGATCCCGGACGCGCGGCCGGCCTCGGCGTCGATCCGCCGCGCGTGCCGCAGCTGCTGGTAGGAGAGGTCGAGCGCCACTGGGCGCGCTCCCCGCGCCGCCAGCCAGCGCGCGCACTGTGCCGCGCCCGCGCCGACCTCCAGGACGTCGAGCCCCTTGAGCCCGTCGGCCGGCCCGAGCAGCCCCGCCTCGGCCTCGTCGAGCCCTTCGGGGCCCCATATGAACCGGTCGTCGCCGAGGAAGCCGCCGTGTTCGTCCTGGTATTCGTCCGCGTTGCGGTCCCACCACCCCCGGCTGGCCCGGCTGCTCTCCGTGTCGTCGGCGATCCGGCGGGTGGCCGTCGGCTCCGGGTTTTCCGGTGTCAGGTCGTCCGCTGCCGGGGTGCCGGGTGCCGGGGTGCCGGGTGCCGGGGCGTCCCTGGGCTCGTGTTCTTGGACCATCGCGCGCGTCGTCGTACTCTCTGTATCGACCTGTGGCTGCGGGGCACGGTGAGGACCGCGTCGCAGTAACGGACCATGCGAATCGCCGGGTTCGGGGGGTTAAGCCCCGCGTGCGCTCTTCGTGCATTGACCATGCCCGGCTGCCCCCGTATGCTACAAGTTGCGCTGCGGGCTTGCGCGCCTCAGACGGAGCAGGCCGCGCTCGTATCTGTTGCATGTCCCCTCGGCTGCCGAGGCGCTTTTCGATCCCTCGGAAAGACAAACGCCTCCAAGGCTGTCCGGCTTCGGCAGTGCGATAAGGGTCCCGGCGTAGCAGTACCTACGACTTCAATGTCCGTACCGGAGCCCTTTCCCACATGACGAGCAGCACCGAGGCAACCCGCACCACCCCGCAGGTGGCGGTAAACGACATCGGTTCCGAGGAAGCCTTCCTCGCCGCGATCGACGAGACGATCAAGTACTTCAACGACGGCGACATCGTCGACGGCGTCATCGTGAAGGTCGACCGGGACGAGGTCCTGCTCGACATCGGTTACAAGACCGAAGGCGTCATCCCTTCCCGCGAGCTTTCGATCAAGCACGACGTCGACCCCAATGAGGTCGTGGCCGTCGGCGACGAGATCGAGGCCCTTGTCCTCCAGAAGGAGGACAAGGAAGGCCGCCTGATCCTCTCGAAGAAGCGCGCCCAGTACGAGCGTGCCTGGGGCACCATCGAGAAGATCAAGGAAGAGGACGGGATCGTCACCGGTACCGTCATCGAGGTCGTCAAGGGTGGTCTCATCCTCGACATCGGCCTCCGTGGCTTCCTCCCCGCCTCCCTGGTGGAGATGCGCCGCGTCCGCGACCTGCAGCCCTACGTGGGCAAGGAGCTCGAGGCCAAGATCATCGAGCTGGACAAGAACCGCAACAACGTGGTCCTGTCCCGCCGTGCCTGGCTGGAGCAGACCCAGAGCGAGGTCCGCCAGACCTTCCTCACCACCCTCCAGAAGGGTCAGGTGCGCTCCGGTGTCGTCTCCTCCATCGTCAACTTCGGTGCCTTCGTGGACCTGGGTGGCGTCGACGGTCTCGTTCACGTCTCCGAGCTGTCCTGGAAGCACATCGACCACCCGTCCGAGGTTGTCGAGGTCGGCCAGGAGGTCACGGTCGAGGTCCTGGACGTCGACATGGACCGCGAGCGCGTGTCCCTGTCGCTCAAGGCGACCCAGGAAGACCCGTGGCAGCAGTTCGCCCGGACCCACCAGATCGGTCAGGTCGTCCCGGGTAAGGTCACCAAGCTGGTTCCGTTCGGTGCGTTCGTCCGCGTGGACGAGGGCATCGAGGGCCTGGTCCACATCTCCGAGCTGGCCGAGCGCCACGTGGAGATCCCGGAGCAGGTCGTCCAGGTCAACGACGAGATCTTCGTCAAGGTCATCGACATCGACCTCGAGCGCCGCCGCATCAGCCTCTCGCTGAAGCAGGCCAACGAGGCCTTCGGTGCCGACCCGTCCGTGGTCGAGTTCGACCCGACCCTGTACGGCATGGCCGCGTCCTACGACGACCAGGGCAACTACATCTACCCCGAGGGCTTCGACCCCGAGACCAACGACTGGCTCGAGGGCTTCGAGACCCAGCGCGAGGCCTGGGAGACCCAGTACGCCGAGGCGCAGCAGCGCTTCGAGCAGCACCAGGCTCAGGTCATCAAGTCGCGCGAGGCCGACGAGCAGGCCGCTGCCGAGGCCGGCAGCGCTGCCCCGGCGCAGGGCGGGCAGGCCACCGGTGGCGGTTCGTACTCCTCGGAGTCGGCCGACAACTCCGGCGCCCTGGCCTCGGACGAGGCGCTGGCGGCGCTCCGCGAGAAGCTGGCCGGCGGCCAGAGCTGAACCGGTCCGGCCCGGTCGGCGGCCACCGCTAGCCGCACCGGCTGATCGTTGATAAGGCCCGCTCCCTCCTGGGGAGCGGGCCTTAGCTCTGCTCCGGGACGTCCCGGACAGTGACCGAAACCGAGTCGACGGTGACGCTCTCCGCGCTGTCGATCTTGATGCCCTCCCGGCCGCCGCTGACCGTGATGCCCTTGACCGTCCAGTACGAGGCGCCGTTCAGACGGAGTCCATAGCCGCCGCTCGTGGTGAGGACCGCCTTCGGTGAGCCGGTGAGGGTGATCCTGGAGCCGGAGGTCCCGGAGGCGGTGATCTCGAAGCTGCCGTGGTACGTACCGTCGGCGAGCCGGATCGTGTCGCCGGGCCGGGCGGTGGCGAGGGCGTCCTTGAGCCCCGCGGCGTCCGAGACGGAGATCAGCGCGGCGGTGACGGCGGGGGCGTCCCGTGCGGTCGTGCCCGCCGCGATCAGCCCGCCGGCGGCGGCCAGCGCGGCGGCGGAGGCGGGGGCGAGGCTGCGTAATCGGGTGAGGGAGGGGCCGGGGGAGTGCATGGCTCTGCCTTCCTGTGCCGGGGTCGGGGAGCGACACCTGCGCGGTTCTGAAGAGTGAACTTGGGCTGCCATGGTGAACCTCTGGCGGCACGCGAAGATAAGCGCGCCGCACGGACCCGTCAACCCTGCCCCGCGCGCTGACGTCGCAATCGCGCCGCGCTGGTGCGCGGCCGGAGCCGTGCTCGTCTCGCGCTCGCGTCCGTCGCGCTCGTGTGCGTGTGCGCATCAGCAGAAACCCACGCGGGCCCAGCGCCGTTGACGAACCGTCACCCCGCATCGCTCCGCGGCTCCCTGTCGGCGTCGCGGAAGACGTTCGGCCGGGTGCGGGAATGTCCCCGGCCCCGTTCGGTGTTCTTCGGTGCGGAACACAAGGAGGAGCGGTCACAGTGCTAGATCCGCAGGATTTGTACGCATGGGAGCCGAGCGGACTCGCGGAGGTCGACGCGATAGCCTCGCGGGACTCGGCCGGGCTGGTGCTGCTCTACCACTTCGACGGCTACATCGATGCCGGCGAGACCGGGGACCAGATCGTCGAGCGGCTGCTCGACGGGCTGCCGCACCAGGTTGTCGCCCGTTTCGACCACGACCGGCTGGTCGACTACCGGGCCCGGCGCCCCTTGCTGACCTTCCAGCGCGACCGCTGGACGGACTACGAGACCCCGGCGATCGAGCTCCATCTGGTCCGCGACGCGACCGCGGCCCCGTTCCTGCTGCTGGCGGGCCTCGAGCCGGATGTGGAGTGGGAGCGGTTCGCGGTGGCCGTGCGCCAGATCATCGAGCGGCTGGGCGTGCGCCTCGCCGTGAATTTCCACGGCATCCCGATGGGCGTTCCGCACACCCGCCCGGTCGGCATCACCCCGCACGGCAACCGCACCGATCTGATGCCCGGCCACCGCGGTTTCTTCGACGAGGCCCAGGTGCCCGGCAGCGCCGAGGCCCTGATCGAGTACCGGCTCGCCGAGGCGGGCCACGATGTGCTCGGTGTCGCCGCGCACGTCCCGCACTATCTCGCCCGGTCCGCCTACCCGGACGCGGCGCTCACCGCGCTGGAGGCCGTCACGGCGGCCACCGGCCTGGTGCTGCCGGGTGTGGCGCACGCGCTGCGCAACGAGGCGCTCAAGACGCAGGAGGAGATCGAGCGGCAGATCTCGGAAGGGGACGAGGACCTCGTTTCGCTTGTCCGGGGCCTTGAGCACCAGTTCGACGCGGTGGCCGGGGCCGAGAGCCGCGGCAACCTGGTCGCGGAGCCGACCGAGCTGCCCTCGGCGGATGAGCTGGGGGCCGAGTTCGAGCGCTTCCTGGCCGAGCGGGAGGGCGAGGGCGGCGGCTGACCATCGGCCCGTATAGCGTGGGCCCCATGCTGAAGCTGGGGCTCACAGGCGGAATCGGGGCGGGCAAGAGCGAGGTATCGCGGATTCTGGTCTCGTACGGAGCGGTGTTGATCGACTCGGACCGGATCGCTCGCGAGGTGGTCGAGGCAGGCACGCCTGGACTCGCCGCCGTCGTTGCCGAGTTCGGGCCCGAGATCCTGGCCGCCGACGGCGGCCTGGACCGGCCCCGGCTCGGCGGCGTCGTCTTCAGCGACCCGGAGCGGCTGCGCGCGCTGAACGCGATCGTCCACCCCTTGGTCCGTGACCGCTCCGCCGAGCTCCAGGCCGCCGCCGGGCCGGACGCCGTCGTCGTCCATGACGTCCCGCTCCTCGTCGAGAACGGACTGGCCTCGCTGTACGACATGGTCATGGTCGTGGATGTCGCGCCCGAGACCCAGCTCGACCGGCTGGTACGGCTGCGGGGCATGGCCGAGGACGAGGCGCGGGCGCGGATGGCGGCGCAGGCCACGCGCGCGGAACGACTGGCCGTCGCCGATGTCGTCATCGAGAACGACGGCCCGATCGAGGCGCTGGAACCGCAGGTCGCGAAGGTATGGGCGGATCTGCTGGAGCGGAGGTCCGAGGCCGCGGGCTGACCTGGGCCCGACCGCTCGATCCGGTGTCGGGGCTTGGCGGGACGCGTGGCGGGGAATGCGGCGTAAGGGGCGGTTGTTGGGCCCCCGTAGCGACGATCATTCGTGAAGCACCACCTCATCCACCGGAGATCACCCCACCCTCGCCTTACCGATCACGCGCCCGGGGAAGGAAACGGCTGTGCCCGAGCCCACGCCCGAGACCCATGTCATCGACTACCGCGCCGCGGAGCAGCTGCTCGCAGCCCGAGACCCGCGGGGCGCCGTCAAGCTGCTCGACTCGGTCATCACCGCCCACCCCGAGAACACCGCGGCCCGGCTGCTGCGGGCCCGAGCCTTCTTCGGCGCGGCCCAGCTGCGCTCGGCGGAGCTGGAGTTCCAGCTCGTCCTGGAGCGCGAGCCGGACAACGCCTTCGCCCACTTCGCCCTGGCCCGCACCCTGGAGCGGGCCAACCGGAGGGACGAGGCCACCCGCCACTTCCGCCTCGCGGCGGCGCTCGACCCGCGCCCGGACTTCGTCGAGGCGGCTCGATTCGAGGACAAGGGGGATCAGGGAGCCAAGGGGGATGAGGGCGGCAAGGGCGCCGCGTAAGGGCTCCCCCTAGCGTGGCCGACCGCGCCGGCGCCCGGCGACCGGTGCGTACGGCGGCACATTACGGCCGGGCTGATAGTGCGGCCCCTGCCGGAGATGCCGGATGACGAAGACCAGATCCGCGAAGGTGAGGGCGGCGAGCACCGCACAGGCGGCCGCCCACCCGGGGCGTCCGGCGGCCGCGAAGGCCACCGCTCCGCCGAGCGTCCACAGCAGTCCCCACGCGGCGAGCCACAAGCGCATCCGCAGCGGGCTGCGCGCGTGCAGGGGCTCGTCACCCGTCCGCATCAGCCGCATCGACATCACACCGCCTCTCCTGCTGTGCCCCTACCCACCTCCCGGCTTTCCCCATTCGAATCTACCGCCGTAGGGCGGTCCCGGGGGCGCTGCGATCATGTGGTGATCAGTTCGACGAGATGCATTGCGACGAGGAGCCGCCAGTGATCCGCGAGTCATGGGACGAATCGGCCGCCAAGCGGGCCCGGATCCGCGGCTGTCTGCTGGGCGGGGCCATCGGCGACGCCCTCGGAAACCCCATCGAATTCCTCTCCCTGCACAGGATTCGCGAGATCCATGGGGACGCGGGGGTCACCGCGCTCGTCCCGGACGAGAGCGGAGCCGTCGGCCGCGTCACCGACGACACCCAGATGACCCTGTTCACGGCGGAGGGCCTGATACGGGCCCACGCCAGGGCCTCGGCCAGGGGCATCGGCGGCGCCGCGACCGCCATGGTCCGCCACGCCTATCTGCGCTGGCTCGACACCCAGAACCACCCCGCCCCGCCGCCCCCCAAGGTCGCGAACGACCCGGTCCGCTCCGGCTGGCTGCGCACCGAGCCCTGGCTCTACGCCCGCCGGGCCCCCGGCAACGCCTGCCTCTCCGGGCTCACCCAAGAGCACATCCCCGCCCCGGACACCCCGCTCGACGGCACCCCCGGCCCGGTCAACTCCGACTCCAAGGGCTGCGGCACCGTGATGCGCTCGGCGCCCTTCGGCCTCACCGGCCGGGACCCCCGCCACTGCTTCGAGCTCGCCGCCCGCTGCGCCCAGATCACCCACGGCCATCCGACGGGCTACTACACCGCGGGCGCCCTGGCCGCGATGATCGCCTGCCTCCTCCAGGGGGAATCGCTCGAAGGGGCTGCCCTGCGCACCCTGGAGCTGCTCGCCCGCTACCCCGGCCATGAGGAGACCACCGCGGCCCTGCGCGCGGCGATCGACCTGGCCGCCGAGGGCGATCCGAGTCCCGAGAAGACGGAATCGCTCGGCGGTGGCTGGGTCGCCGAGGAGGCGCTGGCCATCGCGGTCTACAGCGCCCTGGCCCGGACCCCGGCCCAGAAGATCGCCTACGGCCCCGGCGGCAAGATCAGCTACACCCCCACGCCCCCGCGCACCCCCCTCCAGGCGGCCCTGCTGCTCTCCGTCAACCACTCGGGCGACAGCGACTCCACGGGCTCGATCTGCGGCAACCTCCTGGGCGCCCACCATGGCGACCTCCGTCTTCCCCCGTCCTGGCTGGCCCGGATCGAAGGCCGCGCCGCGATCGCCGAACTCGCCGACGACTTCGCCTTCGAATTCCACCGCTCCGTGGAGCTGTACGAGCCCTACGACGACGTCGTCTTCCCGCGGGACCGGTATCCCCTCAACTAAGCGGTTACGGCGAAGTCAAGTGCTGATCCTTCTCGGCGTCCAAGCCCTCGGCCAGGCCGAACGACGAGGGATCAGCGGCGAACTTCACCGCATCCGCTCAGGGGAGGTCCAGCCGGTACGTGGCGTACTCCACCCTCAGTCCGTCCCGGACCAGCGCCCGCTCGGCCACCACCACGCTCCGGAAGCCCTGCTCGGCCACCAGTCGCCGCAGGTAGGTGAGGTCGCCCGAGCTGCCGAAGAAGACGAGGACGCGGCCGCCGGGGGACAGATGGCGGCGGACGGAGCGGAAGAACGTGGTCATCGCGCAGTAGTTCTCGTCGGTGGTGGCCGCTTCGAGAAGGTCGCGGGCGGGGAACCAGCGGAAGGGCGGATCGAAGACGATCAGGTCGAACCGGCCGTCGACCGCGCTGAAGACATCGCTGTACCGCACGTCGATCCGGTCGGCGACACCGTTGCGCTCGGCGTTGGCACGGGTGGCGGCGATGGCGTGGGGATTGATGTCGACCGCGACCACCTGCCGGGACGTGGCCGCGGCGAGGACGGCGTTGACGCCGCTTCCGGTGCCCATGTCCAGGACGCGGTCGCTCTCCCGTGCCTCGGCGAGCACCGCCTCGCCGAGGAGGTCGGACATGGCGGTGACCGGCTGGACCTCGGGGGGGACCGCGATGGTGCGTCCGAGGTAGTCGAAGGTCTGGCCGTCGGCGCCTTCGGCCTTCGCCGCCCGGTAGGCGGACTCGTGCCACTGGCGGATCCGCGCGGCCTGCTCGGCGGACATGGTCGGGCGGTACGCGGGGACGTCGGTCATCTCCGTACGGTAGGGCGAGCGGTCCGCGGCCTGCACCGGGTTTCCCCGGGGGCGGATCAGGATGTCGCGGAGCTCTTCCGGCGGTCGCCGCGGGACCGGCGGCGGAATTTGTGGAGGAAGGGGAAGCGCCCCCGCACTTCGCGGCTGCTGCGGTCGAGCTCTTCCATGAGGCGCTTGGAGCGCTGCTCCATGTCGAGTTCGGCGAGGATCCGGTCGATCTCCGCGAGGAGGGCACCGTGGAGCTGCCACTGGCGGGGGTGCTCCTGGACGCGGCGCAGCAGGAGCTCGGCCACGCGGTCCCGGCTGCGTTGGGCCTTGGCGAGCTCGCTGGCCAGGCGGGATTCGGCTTCCTCGGCGTTGGCGCTGACCTGAGTGGTGACCAGGACCGCGAAGCTCTCGACGGCGGCGGCCAGATGGGCGAAGAGGTCCTTCAGGGCATCCGCCACCTCCTGCGGGAAGAGGGGTTCGTCCGTCCGCTCTTTGGCGAGGTCGGTCAGGGTGCGGGTCATGACGCGCAGGATGACGGTGCAGATCTCCAGGGTGTCCAGTCCGGTCCGGAGCACCACCCGGTAGAGAAGGCCCTCCTTGACCCGTGGGTTGAGCCGCACGCTGTCCTCCGCCTGCCTGAGGGCGGCATCGACCTGGGCGATGTCGTGGTCGAGGCGGCGGGCCTCGTGGAGACGGGCGGCGGCGAGGGCGACGGGGATCTGGCTGCCGAGCTCCTCGCCGATGTGCAGCAGCAGCTGACGCATCCGGCGGGCGAGGTCCTCGATGGACTTGCCGGCCGTCTCGACCCACACCGGAGGTGCGAAGAAGAGGTTGAAGCCCAGCCCGACCCCCGCGCCGATCAGGGTCTCCAGCACCCGGTCCCAGGCGTAGATGGTCACCTGGGTCACGCCGAGGACGAGCATGGCGCTGATCGCCACTTCCTGGACGAACTCGCCCGCGCGGACGAACCGGCCGATCGTCAGCGAAGCGAGGATGATCAAACCCAGGCTCCACCAGGAGAGCCCGACCAGGGAGCTGAAGCCGATGGCGATCAGCACGCCCACGACCACCGAGTTCACCCTGCGGACGCCGGTGGTGAGGGTCGCGTAGAGGGTGACCTGGACGACGAGGAGCGCGGTGAGCGGAGCGGTCAGCGGGGCGGGCTCCCTGCTGAGCTTGAGGGCGACGACGTAGGCGAGGGTCGCGGCCGCCGCGGAACGCAATGTCTGGACGACGACCGGGTCTCTGCGCCGCTTGACGAGGTCCGCCAATGGGTCGAGAACATCAGGCACGTACTGCCCCTTCCACTCCAGAAGACCTGGCATGTCACCCGCTCTCGCGGACGGGCTAACGTGTCCGTCGTGATCAGGCCATTCAACGGGACCCCTGGGGCCCACGCGGCGAACGGCACCGCGCACGGCGAGGCGCTCCCGGGGAGCACCGGCCCCGCCGCCACCGTCGAAGCCCATCCGCGCCGGGTCGGGCGGGTGCGGACGGAGTACGCACCGGACCCGGACGGGGATCCGGACCCCGGCGAGATCGTCTGGACCTGGGTGCCGTACGAGGAGAACGACGGGCGCGGCAAGGACCGCCCGGTGCTGGTCGTCGCACGCGAGCGCGGCGGAACGCTGCTCGCCGTTCAGCTGTCGAGCAAGCGGCATGACGACGACCGCGAGTGGGTCGGCATCGGCGCCGGGCCGTGGGACCGGGCCGGGCGGGACTCCTGGGTGAATCTGGACCGGGTGCTGCGGGTGCATCCGGACGGGATGCGCCGCGAGGCGTGCGCGCTCGACCGGCCGCGCTTCGACCGGGTCGTGGTGCGGCTGCGGCAGCGGTACGGCTGGGGCTGAGCGGCGGAGCCCGCGTCAGGCGTCGGCCAGGGCCAGCAGTTTGGTGACCGTGTTCCAATTGCGGGCGGTGGCCAGTACGCCGAGCCTGAGGCCGGTGACCTTCGCGGCGAGCTTGGAGCGGCCGATGCCGTCCGGGCAGTGCAGATAGAGCGCGCGGCCGATGAGACGGAACTCGTCCGGGGCGTAGGAGGCCGGGTCCAGGGCGTCCAGCGGGGCGGTGTCGGCGGGCGCGTCCGACAGGAAGACCACATGCAGGGTCTTGGGCTCGGCCGTCGCCTCGGGGTAGGGGTTGGCCTCGATGGTCGCGGCCAGCTCGTCGCGCGTACGCACCAGCACGGGCACGGAGAAGCCGAGGTCGGCGGCGAAGTGCTTCTCGAGCGTCCGGGCCGTCTCCTCGGGCGGGGTGCCGGGGTCGGAGAAGACGATATTGCCGGTCTGAAGGTGGACGGTGACGTCGGTGAAACCGAGGTCGGCCATCAGCTCGCGTTGCCGTGCCATCGGGAATCGCTTGTTGCCGCCCACGTTGATGCCGCGGAGCAGCGCTATCCGGTCTGCCATGGTCGCCTCTCCTCGGGGCCGGGGGATCCGATCGTACGACCGGGGCGGCGAACGGTATGAGCGGACGACCGTGGCGGGACGGCTCACGGCATGATGGGGGGCGTGCGGCTCGAAGCGATCTCCTGGGAACGGCTGACCGACGCGACCGCCGACCGGATCGCCGGACTGACGGCGGCGGACGGCAGCCCCTGGCTCCGGACGGCGATCGACGGGGCCCCGGCGGCGCGCACCGGGGACCTGGCGGCGGCGCTGTCCGAGGCGCTGCGGATACGGGGGCGCCCGGCGCTGGTGGTCGCGGCGGCCGGATTCCGGCGGCCCGCCTCGCTGCGCTACGAGTACGGGCGGCGGGACGCCGACGCGTACTACGACCGCTGGCTGGACACAGGTGCCCTGTGGCGTGAGGTCTTCGATCCGCTGGAGCCGGGGGCGGCCGGGACCGGGCGGGTCCTGCCCGATCTGTGGGATCCGGTGACCGACCGGGCCACCCGCAGTCCGTACGCCGAACTGCCCCGGGGCGGGGTGCTGTTGCTCCACGGAGCGCTGCTCCTGGGGCACTGGTTCCCGTTCGATCTGTCGATCCATCTGAGGCTGTCCCCGGCCGCCCTCGCCCGCCGCACCGACGAGGACGAGCAGTGGACGCTGCCCGCCTTCGCGCGCTACGAGGACGAGGTACGGCCGCACGAGACCGCCGATGTGGTGGTGCGGGTGGAGGACCCCCGGCATCCGGCGTGGCACCGCCCGGAGCCGTAGCCCCTCCGCGGCTACGGCTCCGCGGGCTTCTTCCGCGCCTACTTCCCTGCCGGGCATTCCTTCCAGGCGAAGTGATAGGTGGTGCTCACATCGCCGTCCGTCGAGTCCATGGTGATGAAGCTCGTGGTGTCCTTGGTGTTGGACGTGCCGGCGTTGACCCGCAACTCGGTGTTGATGTTGAAGTTGCGGAGTTCGCCGCAGGGCGACCAGACCACGGTGGCGATATCGGCCGTGTCGGTCGTCTGCCAGTTGTCGTCGAAGGTGCCGTTGAAGTCATGCAAGTTGGATGTCGTCTGCGACTGCCCCTGGAAGTAGTACGAGGCTTTCTCGGTGGCGGACGCGCCCTTTTCCAGATGGGCGTAGCCCCGGTAGTCCACGCTGGCGATGGCGTAGGAGAAGCCCTGCGGCACATGGGTGACCAGACTCAGCTGACAGTTCTTTCTGAAGTCGGTCGGCTTGGAGCCCTTGCCCACCTGGGCGAGATAGTCGCTGTACGTCACGGTGAAGGCGGTGTTGTCCTGGGACACGGCCACCGCCGCCGTACCCGCCGGACATCCCGAACCATTGACGGTCGCGACCGTGATTACGATCTTGTCGGGTGGCACGGTGTCGAACGGGGGTTGTGCGTATGCCTGGGAGGTGAGCGCCGAGGCGAATAACGACGCGACCACGCCGCCTGCGTACAGAACACCGGGCATGATTCTCCATTCGAGGGTGGTTTACCGTGCTACTGGCGGGATGAGGGGCATTCCCTCCAGGCCAGGTGGTAAATGGTGTTTGCTCCGCCGTCCGTCGAGTCCATGGCCATGAAGCTGGTGGAGCCGCTCGCGGAGGTGCCCGCGCTCACCCGCAGCTCGGTGTTGATGTTGAAGTTGCGGTCCTGGCCGCAGGGGGCCCACACCAGGGCGCTGTACTCGGTGATGTCGGTGGTCTGCCAGTTGTCGTTGTACGGACCGTTGAAGTCGTGGGTGCGTGACGCCGTGTCCGCCGACCCCTGGAAGTAGTAGCTCGCCTTCTCGGTGCCCCTCGCGCCCCGCTCGAGGTACCCATAGCCGCGGTAGTCGACCTGGGCGATGGCGTAGGTGAACCCCTGCGGTATGTGCACGCCCAGGTTGAGCTGGCAGTTCTTGCGGATGTCGGTCGGGTCCGCACCGGGGCCGACCTGCGCGAGATAGTCGCTGTAGGTCACGGTGAACGCCGTGTTGTCACTGGCGACGGCCACGGCGGCGGTTCCCTTGGGGCAGCCCGAGCCGTTCACGGTCTTGACGCTTATCTGGATCTTTTCCGGCGGCGCATCGGGGGCCGAGGGAACACCTTGGGCGGAAAGGGCCGTGGCGAATAACGCCGCGGCCGCGCCGCCGGCGAGCAGAACACCGGACATGGCTCTCCAATTCGTTCAGCTACGGGGACGTGGTTGAGCCGTGCATTACCTACGTGCGGTCGTTCGGGGGACAGCCGAAGAGCGGAACGGCTGACGAACGGAAACGCTGAAGAGCTGCGGAGCGTTATCGTGCGGTACGTGCTGTACGGCCGATCGCAAGAGATGCCCGGCGGCTGGAAAATGCCAGGGGCAAGGGGCGCCTGGAAGCGGTTCCGGCGCGGTTTTGCCCGGTGCGGGTCCGCGAGCGCTCCTAAGATAAGGGGGAAAGGCGTCAGTCACAAGACCACCGAGGATTTCCGGCGCAATATTTCTGTCCCGGGATCAGAAGAACGATTCAGAAGAGGGGTTGCGGAAGAACCCCTTCCAGGGCCAGCAGGGTGCGCTTGGTCTCCAGACCGCCGCCGAAGCCGCCTATCCCGCCGCCGCTCTCGACGACCCGGTGGCAAGGGACCACGACCGGAAGGGGATTGCTGCCCATGGCCACCCCCACCGCGCGGGCGGCACCCGGCTCGCCGACCCGGTCCGCGAGGTACTGATAGCCGACGACCGTCCCGTAGGGAACGTGGGCGGCCAGCTCGCGCAGTACCCGGCGGTTGAAGCCGGTGATCAGCGACCAGTCCAGGGGGACGGTGAACTCCTTGGTGTCCCCGGCGAAATAGCTCTCCAGCTGCCGTAGCGCCGTGGCCAGATGCGCGGGGGAGCCGGGCCCCGGGGGTGAGGCCGGGGCGGTTGGCCCGGTGCCCAGGCGGCGGGTCAGGCGCGAGACGGCCTCGGCGGCCGTCTTCTCGTCGACGTGGAAGACCACCTGGGCCAGCCCCTGGCCGGTGGCCGCGAGCAGCAGGGGGCCGATGGGCGTGTCCAGCACCGCCCAGGACCAGGCGTGTGTGTCGTGCGCCTCGGGCCGCTGCTCCGGCTGCGGCGGTGTCCGCCGCTCTGCGATCGTCACGCTGCCAGCGTAGGCGCGACCACTGACAGCGCCCCGGCGGCCGTCGGCCGCCGGGGCGCTGTGATCGGAGCCTGCCGGTCGGGCCGGACGGATCAGTCAGCCTCGTCCAGGGCGTCCCGGACCACATCTGGCTTGTTGGTGATGATGCCGTCCACGCCCATCCGGGCGACCGAGACCGCGGCCGGGCCGTCGTTCACGGTCCAGGTGAAGACCTCCAGCGGCCGGCGGTGCGCGCCGTTCAGCGACTGGACCTCGGCCACGTAGTCGGCGTCGATGGTCTTGTAGCCCGGGTTGATCTGGTCGGTGAACTCGGCGTACTCCGGCAGATCGGCGACGGCCGGGGTGCCCAGGAAGCCGGTCTTCACGTCCGGCCGCAGCCGGTGGACCGTCCGCACGGCGTCGGCGCTGAAGCTCTGGATGATCAGCCTCCGCTTGTGCCGGTGGTTCAGCCAGCCCTCCCTGCGCAGCTCCCGCAGCGTCTGGCGCTCGATACCGGGATACAGCTCGGGCGCCTTGAGCTCCATCAGAAGCTTCTGGTGGTTGTCCGAGACCCGGTCCATGTACTCGTCGAGCGTCGGCACGGACTCGCCCGTGAACTCCGGGCCGAACCAGCTTCCGGCGTCCAGCTTCTCGATCTCGTCGAGGGTGAAGTCCGAGATGTTCCAGGGCGCGCGGTCCGGGAAGACCTGCTCCACATCGGTCGTACGGCTGAGCGTGGTGTCGTGCATGATGATCAGCTCGCCGTCCTTGGTGCGCTGGACGTCGTTCTCCACCCAGTCGATGCCCAGATCATCGGCGGCGTCCACGGCGGCCAGGGTGTTCTCCGGCGCATAGGCGGAGGCACCTCGATGGGCCACGGTGGCCGGGTGGCGGTGGTGCCCATGGCCGGTGGTCCGGGCCGCCGCCGTGGGCGTGGCCATGGGGAGGAAGAGCGCGGACATGCCCAGGAGCGCGCCGGTCAACGCGGCGGCGGGGCGGATCTGCATACGGACTCCTCGCGTCGTCTGATGACTCGCGGACGGGCAGAGGGTCCCAGACGCTCCGTACCCGGGGATAGATATCGAACGGGGGACAGATACCGGCCAGGCTACGGTTCGTGGTCGGCGCATGACGCTCCGGCCATTGTCGGTGGCGAGTCGTACGGTGGGTGTCATGCGGCCCGTAACCCAGATCGAACGCAAGGTGGCGCCCTTCGAGGTCGTCAGCCCCTATCGGCCCAGCGGCGACCAGCCGACGGCCATCGCCGACCTCGACCGGCGCATCCGTGCGGGTGAGCCCGATGTCGTGCTGCTCGGCGCGACCGGCACCGGTAAGTCCGCGACCACCGCGTGGATGATCGAGAAGCTCCAGCGACCGACTCTGGTCATGGCGCCCAACAAGACCCTCGCCGCCCAGCTCGCCAATGAATTCCGCGAGCTGCTGCCGAACAACGCGGTCGAGTACTTCGTCTCCTACTACGACTACTACCAGCCCGAGGCGTACGTCCCGCAGTCGGACACCTACATCGAGAAGGACTCCTCGATCAACGAGGAGGTGGAGCGTCTGCGCCACTCCGCGACCAATTCGCTGCTCACCCGGCGCGATGTGGTCGTCGTGGCATCCGTCTCCTGTATCTACGGCCTCGGCACGCCGCAGGAGTACGTGGACCGCATGGTGCCGCTCAAGGTCGGCGAGGAGATCGACCGCGATCAGCTGCTGCGCCGCTTTGTCGAGATTCAGTACACCCGCAATGACATGGCGTTCACCCGGGGCACCTTCCGGGTCCGCGGCGACACCATCGAGATCTTCCCGGTCTACGAGGAGCTCGCGGTCCGGATCGAGATGTTCGGCGACGAGATCGAGGCGCTGTCCACGCTCCACCCGCTCACCGGCGAGGTGATCAGCGACGACCAGGAGCTCTATGTCTTCCCGGCCAGCCACTATGTGGCCGGGCCCGAGCGCATGGAGAAGGCCGTCGCCGGGATCGAGTCCGAGCTGACGGAGACCCTCGCCAAGCTGGAGAAGCAGGGCAAGCTGCTGGAGGCCCAGCGGCTGCGGATGCGCACGACCTACGACATCGAGATGATGCGCCAGATCGGCACCTGCTCCGGCATCGAGAACTACTCGCTGCACATCGACGGCCGCGAGACCGGCACCCCGCCGCACACCCTGCTCGACTACTTCCCGGACGACTTCCTCCTGGTCATCGACGAGTCGCATGTCACCGTGCCGCAGATCGGCGCGATGTACGAGGGTGACGCCTCCCGTAAGCGGACGTTGATCGAGCACGGCTTCCGGCTGCCCTCCGCCCTCGACAACCGCCCGCTGAAGTGGGAGGAGTTCCTCAAGCGCGTCGGCCAGACGGTCTATCTCTCGGCCACCCCGGGTCCGTACGAGCTCTCGCGGGGCGACGGCTTCGTGGAGCAGATCATCCGGCCGACCGGCCTCGTGGACCCCGAGGTCGTCGTCAAGCCCACCGAGGGCCAGATCGACGATCTGATCCATGAGATCCGCACGCGCACCGAGAAGGACGAGCGCGTCCTGGTCACCACCCTCACCAAGAAGATGGCCGAGGACCTCACCGACTACATGCTCGAGCTGGGCATCCAGGTGCGCTATCTGCACAGCGACGTGGACACCCTGCGCCGGATCGAACTGCTGCGCGAGCTGCGCGCCGGCGAGTACGACGTGCTGGTCGGCATCAACCTGCTGCGGGAGGGTCTCGACCTGCCGGAGGTCTCGCTGGTCGCCATCCTCGACGCCGACAAGGAGGGCTTCCTGCGCTCCGGCACCTCGCTGATCCAGACCATCGGCCGTGCCGCCCGTAACGTCTCGGGCCAGGTCCATATGTACGCCGACAAGGTCACCCCGTCGATGGCGAAGGCCATCGAGGAGACCAACCGCCGCCGCGAGAAGCAGATGACGTTCAACAAGGAGAACGGAATCGATCCGCAGCCGCTGCGCAAGAAGATCAACGACATCGTCGCGCAGATCGCCCGCGAGGACGTCGACACCAAGCAGCTGCTGGGCACCGGCTACCGCAAGTCGTCCGAGGGCACGGACCAGAAGGCGGGCAAGACGGGTAAGGCGGCCAAGGGAGCCAAGGCCAAGGCCGGTAAGGACGGCGCGCTGACCGACCGTCCGGCCGCCGCGCTGGCCGAGCAGATCGAGGAGATGACCGATCGGATGCGGGCCGCGGCGGCGGAGCTGCAGTTCGAGGTCGCGGCCCGACTGCGCGACGAGGTGGCGGAGCTGAAGAAGGAGCTGCGGCAGATGAAGGAGGCCGGGGTCAGCTGACCAATGGGGCGCCCCGGGCGACCCCCGGGCGTCCGGTGCCTCCGCCGGGGGCGCCCGGTGCCTCCGCCCGGAGCGCCCGGTTCCTCCGCCAGGGGCGTCCGGTTCCTCCGCCAGGGACGCCCGGTGCCTCCGCCAGGGACGCCCGTTGGCTCCGCCCGGGGCGTCCGGTCCCGCCGGGGGCGTCCGGTTCCTCCGCCAGGGACGCCCGGTGCCTCCGCCCGGAGCGCCCGGTTCCTCCGCCAGGGACGCCCGGTGCCTCCGCCGGGGGCGTCCGGTGCCTCCGCCGGGGACGGCCGTTGGCTCCGCCCGGAGCGCCCGGTTCCTCCGTCAGGAGCGCCCGTTGGCTTCTCTGTGTTGCAAGACCGACACAAAAGCCCGCTCACCCGACCACTGCCCCGGCGGCAGTGCATAGGGTTTTTCCCTGAGGGCCGTGCACACGGCGCGGCCACGGCCGCACAGCCGCGGCGGCCACGGGGAATTCGAGAGACGAGAGTAGGGACAGCGCGTGACGGTCAATATGTCCAAGGGACAGGCCATCAGCCTGCAGAAGGCCGACGGGGGCACCCTGACCGCGGTGCGGATGGGGTTGGGCTGGCAGGCGGCGCCCCGCCGCGGGCTGTTCGGATCCCGTACCCGGGAGATCGACCTCGATGCGTCGGCGGTGCTCTTCGCCGACAAGCAGCCGATCGACGTCGTCTTCTTCCGCCATCTGGTGAGCGACGACGGCTCGGTGCGCCACACCGGTGACAACCTGGTCGGGGGCGCGGGCCAGGGCGGCGACGACGAGGCGATCCTGGTCGATCTGCAGCGGGTGCCGGTGCACATCGACCAGATCATCTTCACGGTCAACTCCTTCACCGGTCAGACCTTCACCGAGGTGCAGAACGCGTTCTGCCGGCTGGTGGACGAGACCAGCGGCCAGGAGCTGGCGCGCTACACCCTCACCGGCGGCGGGCAGTACACCGCGCAGATCATGGCCAAGGTTCAGCGGGCGAACGGCGCCTGGCAGATGAAGGCGGTCGGCGAGCCGGCCAACGGGCGCACCTTCCAGGACCTGATGCCGCATATCCTGCCGCATCTGTAAGCCCATACGTATGCCGCGTCCGCAAGCGGCGTCTTCCGTCGTCGGCCCGGTGGTGCACTGCCCGCCGGGCCGACGCGCTCACGCAGCACCTGGCGACACGCAGACAACGGAACACAACGAGGGGAAGCGGCGATGACGGCCGAGCTGGTCCGAGGGCAGAACCACCCCCTGCCCCAGACCCGTTTGGAGATCCGGGTCTCGGCGGGTAATCCGATCGTGGCCGGGGCGACACTCGGCGATGAGCAGGGCACGGTGCGCGGCGCCGAATGGGTCGCGCATCCCGCCTCGCCGCAGCTGCCCGGGATGGAGGTGCCCAGACAGGCGGCGGCGGACCACCGGCTCGCCGTCGACCTCGGTGCGATGCCCGAGAGCGTCCACCGCGTCACGGTGCTGCTCGCGCTGCCGGCCGGCGTCGGCGGCCCGGTCCGGTTCGGGGCCATGGCCGCGCCGTTGGTCGCCGTCACGGGGCTCGACGGCGCCGAGATCGCCAGCTACACGATCACCGACCTGGACGTGGAGTCCGCGGTGGTCGCCCTGGAGCTGTACCGCAGGCAGGGCGCCTGGAAGGTGCGCGCCGTCGGTCAGGGATACGCGGGCGGGCTGGCCGCGATGCTCCTGGACCAGGGGCTGCCGCAGGGCGCCGAGCTCGCCGCGGAGATCAACGAGGCGGTGGTGCGGGGCATGGCCCGCTCGGTCGCCCAGCCCCCGCCCCGCCCCGCGGGCGGCGGACGGGTGCGTACGGCCGCGGCGGGCGGCAGCGCCGCCGGAGGGCCGGCCGATCCGGCGGCCCCCGCTCAGCCGCAGATCTCGCCGCAGCCGCAGCAGGCCCCCGCCGCACCGGCCGGGGGCGGGCCCATCAACTACCAGCACCCGGGCCGCCGTTCGGCCTCGCCGCCCCCGCCCCCGCCGGTCGCGCCGCCCGCCCCGCCCGGACAGCCCGCCCAGCCGGTGGCGGGCGACGCGACCGGCTGGACCATGGACGAGCGGCTCTACAACCAGGTCTGGGGGATGTTCGAGGATCTCGCCCGGACGACGGCGGCCTATCGCAGCGCCGTGGACTTCGCCGACTCCCGGATGGAGCAGGAGCTGGACCGGGTGCTCTCCGATCCGCGCACCCGGGTGGGCCCGGCCGCCGACTCCGCCCGCACGGAGGCCCGCGCCAAGCACTCCGGCCTGGTCGAGCAGGCGCGCACCGCCCTCGAGCGGGATCTCGCGCAGCTCGCCGCCGAAGCCGAGGTCGTGGAGCACGCGCTGCCGCCCGCGTACGCCCGCTGGGACAGCCCGGTCTGGCAGGGCTATCAGGTGCCGATGGAGATTCCGATGGCTTTGCGCCTCGGCGATCTGCACCTTCCGGAGCGCACGGATCTGCGCATCCCCATGCTGGTGCGGCTGCCGCTGGAGCGCGGGCTGTGGATCGACGCCGGCCGCGGAACGGGCTCCGCCGAAGGGGCGCTCATGGACTCCGGGGAGCTGCGCCGGCTGGCGGCGGCCACGGCGGTCGCGCTGGCCGCGCGGCTGCTGGCCGTCTATCCGGCGGGTGAGTTCGCGGTGCGGGTGATCGACCCGGCGGGCACGGCCACGGCGGCCTTCGCCCCCCTGCTGGGGTCCGGTGTGCTGCGCGAGCCGCCCGCGGCCGGGGCCCAGGGGGTGGCCTCGGTGCTCGCCGGGCTGACCCGGCGGGTCGATCTGATGCAGATGGCGGTCCGCAGCGGCGCCGCGGACGCGCTGCCGCCGGATGTGGACGTCGCCGAGCAGCTGCTGATCGTCAATGACTTTCCGCACGGCTTCGACGACCGGTCCGTCACTCAGCTGCGCTATCTGGCGGACGAGGGGCCCTCGGTGGGCGTGCATCTGATGATGGTGGCCGACCGGGAGGACGCGCGGGAGTACGGGCCGGTGCTCGACCCGCTGTGGCGGTCGCTGATGCGACTCACCCCGGTCGCCGACGACCACCTCGCCGACCCCTGGGTCGGCCATGCGTGGACGTACGAGCCCTCGCTGGCCCCGGCGGGCAGCCGGATCCTCCACGACGTTTTGGGGAAGGTGGTCAGGGCCCGGCAGTCATATGGCCGTTGACCTGCACTCTTGTGCAAGTCTTTACTGTTCCATGGGTATTCCTGTACTCTCGTGGGTGCGGAGGGGAGTACTCCTGTAGCGGTGTCCCCGTCACCACGGATCACGTCCGGCGTCCCATGAGGCCGGGCGGAATCCCGGGGCGCCGGTCCGTTGCCCGCTCGGGCACGGACGGAAGAGACCTCCGGCAGCGACGACGCTGAGATTGCCGTACGAATGCCGGAGGAACCGTGGACGTCTCCTTGACCATGTGGGCGCTGACCATCGCGGGTCTCAGCGCCCTCATCGCCATCGACTTCTTCATAGGCGGCCGCAAGCCGCATGAGGTCTCCCTCAAGGAGGCCGGGATCTGGACCGCCGTCTGGATCGTCCTCGCCGGGCTCTTCGGGCTCGGGCTGTTCCTCTTCGCGGGCGGACAACCCTCCGGTGAGTTCTTCGCGGGCTTCATCACCGAGAAGTCGCTGAGCGTCGACAACCTCTTCGTCTTCGTCCTGATCATGGCGAAGTTCGCGGTGCCGCCCATCTACCAGCAGCGGGTGCTGATGGTGGGCGTGCTCATCGCGCTGGTGCTGCGGGCGGTGTTCATCGCCGGCGGCGCCGCGATCATCTCGACCTTCTCCTGGGTCTTCTACCTCTTCGGGGCCTTCCTCATCTGGACCGCGTGGAAGCTCATCCAGGAGGCGCGCGCCGATGAGCCCGAAGAGGAGTACGAGGAGAACCGGCTGCTCAAGATGGTCGAGCGGCGCTTCCCGTCCACCGACGCATACCACGGCACCAAGCTGTTCATCGTCGAGAACGGCAAGCGGCTGATGACTCCGATGCTGATCGTCATGCTGGCGATCGGCACCACCGACGTCCTCTTCGCGCTGGACTCGATACCCGCCATCTTCGGCCTCACCCAGGACCCGTACATCGTCTTCACCGCCAACGCCTTCGCGCTGATGGGCCTGCGCCAGCTGTACTTCCTGATCGGCGGGCTGCTCAAGAAGCTGGTCCACCTGTCGTACGGCCTGTCCGTCATCCTCGGCTTCATCGGCGTGAAGCTGGTGCTGCACGCGCTCCACGAGTCCGGGGTGCATGTCCCGGAGATCAGCATCCCGGTCTCGCTCGGCGTCATCGGTGCGGTGCTCGCCGTCACCACGGTCACCAGCCTCTACGCCTCCAAGAAGCAGGCGCGGGCGGAGGCGGGCGCCCAAGAGCTCGAGAAGGACAGCGCGGACGTCTGACGCGCCGACCGGGGGAGGCCGCCCCTCAGGCGGGCGCCTCCCCGGTCGCCGTCGGCCGCACGGCCGACCGCCCGCCCCAGGGCCGGTCGGCCGTCGGCCGTGTCTCCGGCAGCAGCGCGAAACAGCCCAGGCTGAGCAGGGCGACGCCGGTCAGATACGCGGCGACGCCCCACGGCGGGCCGTCGCCGTGCGAGACCGCGGTCGCGACGATCGGCGTGAGCGCCCCGCCCAGCACGCCCCCGAGGTTGTAGCCGAGCGCCGCGCCCGTGCAGCGCACCCGCGCCTCGAACAGCTCGGGCAGATAGGCCGAGGTCACCGCGAACATGGTGATGAAGGCCAGCAGCGCGCCCAGAAAGCCGAGGAACATCAGCGGCGGCTCGCCGGTGCGCAACAGCGCGATCAGCGGGAACATCCACGCCACGGTGGCCGCGCACCCCACCAGGCACAGCACCCGTCGCCCGAAGCGGTCGCCCAGATGGGCCACGAAGGGGGTCAGCGCGCCTTTCACCGCCACGGCCGCCATGATGCAGCCCAGCATCACCGTGCGGTCCACGCCGAGCCGTTCCGTTCCGTACGCCAGGGACCAGGTCGTCACCGCGTAGAAGACGGCGTAGCCGACCGCCAGCCCGCCCGCGGTGAGCAGGACCAGCCGCCAGTGGCCGCGCACCACCTCGGCCAGCGGCGCGGCGGCGCGCTCGTCGCGTTCGGCGAGCTCCTGGAAGCGCGGACTCTCGGTCAGCTGGGCGCGCAGCAGCAGCCCGGCCCCCGCCAGCACCCCCGCGGCCCAGAACGGCACCCGCCAGCCCCAGGAGCGGAACTGGGCGTCGGTCAGCCCGGCCGACAGGGCCAGCATCGTGCCGTTGGCCAGCAGAAAGCCGACGGCCGGGCCGATCTGGGGGAAGCCCGACCACAGCCCGCGCCGCTCGGGGGGCGCGTGCTCGGCGGTCAACAGGACCGCGCCGCCCCATTCGCCGCCGACCCCGAGCCCCTGGAGAAAGCGGAGGAGGAGCAGCAGGGCGGGGGCGGCGATGCCGATCGAGTCGTACGTCGGTACGAAGCCGACGGCGACGGTCGCCAGGCCCGTCAGCAGCAGTGAGGCGATGAGGACGGGCCGCCGGCCGTGGCGGTCGCCGATGGGCCCGAAGAGCATCGAGCCGAGCGGCCGGGAGACGAAGCCGACGGCGAAGGTGCCGAAGGCGGCGAGGGTGCCGGCGAGCGGGGAGAGGGTGGGGAAGAAGAGTGGGCCGAGGACGAGGGCGGCGGCCGTGCCGTAGACGAAGAAGTCGTAGAACTCGATCGCGGTGCCGGCCAGGGACGCGGCGGCGAGGCGGGCCATGGACGGAGAGCGGTCATGGTGCATGACGCGCCAACAGCCGCGGCGCGCCGCCGGTTACGGGGCGTACGGGGGCGGCGGGCGCGAGGACGGCGTGGGGCGGGCGCTACCAGCCGCGCTCGCGCCATTCGCCCAGGTGCGGGCGCTCGGCGCCGAGCGTGGTGTCGTCGCCGTGGCCGGGGTAGACCCAGGTCTCGTCCGGCAGCCGGTCGAAGAGCTTGGTCTCCACGTCGTTGATCAGGCTCTCGAACGCCTTGGGGTCCTTGCGGGTGTTGCCGACCCCTCCCGGGAAGAGGCAGTCCCCGGTGAAGAGGTGCGGATGGCCGTGCGGGTCGTCGTAGATCAGGGCGATGCTGCCGGGGGTGTGGCCGACCAGATGGCGGGCGGTGAGCTCGACCCGGCCCACCCGCACGGTGTCGCCGTCGTCGACCAGGACGTCGGTCCGGACGGGGATGCCCTCCGCGTCGTAGCGTCCCGCGTGGGTGCGGGCGCCGGTGGCCTCCATCACCTCGCGCAGCGCGCCCCAGTGGTCCTGGTGGCGGTGGGTGGTGACGACCGAGCCGATACCGCCCTCGCCGATGAGGGTGAGCAGGGTGTGCGGCTCGGCGGCGGCGTCGATCAGCAGCTGCTCATCGGTGGTCCGGCAGCGCAGCAGATAGGCGTTGTTGGACATGGGGCCGACCGCGACCTTGGAAATCATGAGGTCGGGAAGTTCGTGCACATCCGCAGGTCCGCCGACGGTCACCGTTCCGCTGTAGGTCATGGCCTCAGCCTAGTGCGGGGATGACCGGCAAGGGACCGTCGGGGCAGGAGAGATCGGAGCCGTCCGTACGGCCGGTGAGCCAGCCCAGCAGGGCGGCGGGGGAGCCGGAGACGGTGATCGGGCTCTCCCCCGGGGCCACGGCGCGGCCGGTGTGCCGCACGGCCCCTTGGCCGCCCGCGCCGGTGGCGAGCCGCAGCGGCGGAATATCCGGGTGCCCGGCGAACCTTGTATCCGTGAGGGCGTCGAGGTGTCTCTCGACGTACCCGGCGGGCAGGTCCGCCACCGTGTAGCCGATGTCGAGGTCGACATGGTGCAGCTCGACCTCGGCGAGCCGGCGCAGCGGCAGGGCGGCGGCCGGTTCCCGGTGCCCATGGCGCAGGGTGACCTCGTAGGACCAGCGCTCCCGGGGCAGCGCGGCGGCGGCCGCGTTGAAGCGGAAGGCGCTGGTGCGCAGATCGTCCAGATGCACCGGGAGCGGGCGGACGGCGTCGCGCTCGATATCGGCGTCGCGCGCGTCCTCGCTTCCGTACATCGGGGTCTCCTGCCCGGTCCTCGCCCATGTGAGGAGATTCACCAGAGCGTCCGCGTTGCGCGCCAGATGCGCGAGAACGTGGCCGCGAATCCAGCCGGGCAGTGCGGAGGGTGCCGCGATCGCGGCGTCGTCCAGACCGGCGACCGCGGTGAGCAGCCGGTCCGTCGCTGCCTGCACGGCGGCGCAGTCCGCCTTGTAGTCGGCCATGATCCGACCGTAGTGCGCGCCACACGATCGGGTGAAGTCGGCTCACTCTGCCCGAAAATCGAATGTGCGTGCTATAGGCTCGGTGTGCTGCATCCTTAAGACATCGCCGTGTCGCCCCCATACCCTGGTCTGGGGGCTTCGCTCCGCGCCGCCACTGTCCGTCCGGCAGGGCCGCGGGACCGGGCCCGGCGCACCCACCTCTCTCAAGAAAGGTGCCGACCGGCGTGGCCGACCGTCTCACCGTCCGTGGCGCTCGCGAGCACAACCTCAAGAACGTCTCACTCGACCTCCCTCGCGACTCCCTCATCGTCTTCACCGGACTGTCCGGGTCGGGCAAGTCGTCCCTCGCGTTCGACACGATCTTCGCCGAGGGGCAGCGTCGCTACGTCGAGTCGCTCTCCTCCTACGCCCGCCAGTTCCTGGGGCAGATGGACAAGCCCGATGTGGACTTCATCGAGGGCCTGTCCCCGGCGGTGTCGATCGACCAGAAGTCGACCTCGCGCAATCCGCGTTCGACGGTCGGCACCATCACCGAGGTCTATGACTACCTCCGGCTGCTGTTCGCCCGGATCGGCAAGCCCCACTGCCCCGAGTGCGGCCGCCCCATCGCCCGTCAGTCGCCGCAGGCGATCGTGGACCGGGTGCTGGAGCTGCCCGAGGGCAGCCGCTTCCAGGTGCTCTCGCCGCTGGCGCGCGAGCGCAAGGGGGAGTTCGTCGATCTCTTCTCCGATCTCCAGACCAAGGGCTACAGCCGGGCGCGGGTGGACGGCACCACCATCCAGCTGTCGGATCCGCCCAAGCTGAAGAAGCAGGAGAAGCACACCGTCGAGGTGGTCGTGGACCGCCTCACCGTCAAGGAGAGCGCCAAGCGCCGGCTGACCGACTCGGTGGAGACCGCGCTGGGCCTGTCCGGCGGCATGGTGATCCTCGACTTCGTGGACCTCGACGAGGACGATCCGCAGCGCGAGCGGATGTTCTCCGAGCACCTCTACTGCCCGTACGACGATCTGTCATTCGAGGAGCTGGAGCCGCGCTCCTTCTCGTTCAACTCGCCCTTCGGCGCCTGCCCGGACTGCACCGGCATCGGCACCCGGATGGAGGTCGACCCGGAGCTGATCGTCCCGGACGAGGAGAAGTCCCTGGACGAGGGCGCCATCCACCCCTGGTCCCACGGCCACACCAAGGACTACTTCGGCCGGCTGGTCGGCGCCCTCGCCGACGCGCTCGGCTTCCGTACGGACATCCCCTGGGCCGGGCTTCCGCAGCGCGCGAAGAAGGCGCTTCTCAACGGCCACCGGACGCAGATCGAGGTCCGCTACCGCAACCGCTACGGGCGCCAGCGCGCCTACACCACGGCCTTCGAGGGCGCGGTGCCCTATGTCAAGCGGCGCCACTCCGAGGCCGAGAGCGACGCCAGCCGTGAGCGCTTCGAGGGCTACATGCGCGAGGTGCCCTGCCCCACCTGTGAGGGCACCCGGCTGAAGCCGATCGTCCTCGCGGTCACCGTGCAGGACAAGTCCATCGCGGACATCTCCGCGATGTCGATCGCCGAGTGCGCCGAGTTCCTGCGGGGCATGGAGCTGACCGCCCGCGAGAAGACCATCGCCGAGCGGGTGCTGAAGGAGGTCAACGAGCGGCTGAGGTTCCTGGTCGACGTCGGCCTCGACTACCTCTCGCTCAACCGTGCGGCGGGCACCCTCTCCGGCGGCGAGGCCCAGCGGATCCGGCTGGCCACCCAGATCGGCTCCGGTCTGGTCGGCGTGCTCTACGTGCTGGACGAGCCGTCGATCGGCCTGCACCAGCGCGACAACCACCGGCTGATCGAGACGCTGGTGCGGCTGCGCGACCTCGGCAACACACTGATCGTCGTGGAGCACGACGAGGACACCATCAAGACCTCGGACTGGGTGGTGGACATCGGCCCGGGCGCGGGTGAGCACGGCGGCAAGGTGGTCCACAGCGGGCCGCTGAGCGAGATGCTGGTCAACGACGAGTCGGTGACCGGGCACTATCTGTCCGGCAAGAAGTCCATCCCGCTGCCCGCGACGCGCCGGCCGGTGGACCCCACGCGGCGGCTGACGGTGCACGGCGCCCGGGAGAACAACCTTCAGGACATCGATGTGTCCTTCCCGCTCGGCGTGCTCACCGCCGTCACGGGTGTCTCGGGCTCGGGTAAGTCCACGCTGGTCAACGACATCCTGTACACCCATCTGGCCCGCGAGCTGAACGGGGCGCGGACGGTTCCCGGGCGGCACACCCGGGTCGCCGGCGACGATCTGGTCGACAAGGTGGTCCATGTCGACCAGTCGCCCATCGGCCGCACCCCGCGGTCGAACCCGGCCACCTACACCGGGGTCTTCGACCATGTGCGCAAGCTGTTCGCCGAGACGATGGAGGCGAAGGTCCGCGGATACCTTCCGGGGCGCTTCTCCTTCAACGTCAAGGGCGGTCGCTGTGAGAACTGCTCCGGTGACGGCACCATCAAGATCGAGATGAACTTCCTGCCGGATGTGTATGTGCCGTGCGAGGTCTGCCACGGCGCCCGCTACAACCGGGAGACCCTGGAGGTGCACTACAAGGGCAAGTCCATCGCCGAGGTGCTGGACATGCCCATCGAGGAGGCGATGGACTTCTTCGAGGCGGTGCCGACGATCTCCCGCCATCTGCGCACGCTCAACGAGGTCGGGCTGGGGTATGTCCGGCTGGGGCAGCCCGCGCCGACCCTCTCGGGCGGTGAGGCGCAGCGCGTGAAGCTCGCCAGCGAGCTCCAGAAGCGGTCGACCGGACGGACGGTCTACGTCCTGGACGAGCCGACCACCGGTCTGCACTTCGAGGACATCAGCAAGCTGATCAATGTGCTGTCCGGACTGGTCGACAAGGGCAACACGGTGATCGTCATCGAGCACAACCTCGATGTGATCAAGACAGCGGACTGGGTCGTGGACATGGGCCCGGAGGGCGGCAGCGGCGGCGGTCTGGTGATCGCCGAGGGCACGCCCGAGGAGGTGGCCTCGATCCCTGCCAGCCACACCGGGAAGTTCCTGCGGGACATGCTGGGCGACCGGGTGAGCGACGCGACGGTGCCCGCCGCGCGCAACGGCGGGAAGACCACCAGGAAGACGCCCGCCAAGAAGGCCCCCGCCAAGGCCGCCGCGGCGAAGAAGGCCACGGCCAAGAAGGCCGTGGCGAAGAAGGCCGTGGCTAAGAAGGCGGCGGCGAAGACCACGGCCGCCTCGAAGCGGACGGCCGCGAAGTAAAGCAGCGCCGTAGCCCCTGTGCGCCGCGCCCGGCCGGGCGCGGCGCACAGGGCGTTCTCAGTCCAGTTCGGCCGCGTAGGGCGGCTCCGCGCCCGCGCGGGAGCAGGTGATCGCGGCGGCCCGCGCGGCGAAGCCGAGCACATCCCGCCAGACCTCCTCGCCGAGCGCGGCCGGCGCGGGCGCCGAGAGCGCGTCATGGGACGCGAGGCGGTGCAGCAGCGCGGCGTTCACGGTGTCGCCCGCCCCGATGGTGTCCACGACCTCCACCCGCTCACCGGGGACGGACCAGCCGGAGCCGTCCTGGCGCCGCACGGTCATACCGTCCCCGCCATGGGTGAGGACCACGGCCGCCGGGCCCGCCGCCAGCCATTCCCCGATGGCGGTGTCCATATCCGCCTCGCCGGCCAGCCAGGTCGCGTCCTCCACCGACAGCTTGAGCAGATTCACATACGGAAGCCAGCCGCGGAAGCGCGCCCGGTAGGCGTCGGCGTCCGGGATCAGACCGGTGCGGATATTGGGGTCGAGCGCGGTGAACACGCCGCGCCGGGCCTCGCGTCGCAGCAGCGCCTCGTACGCGCTCGCGCCCGGCTCCAGCACCAGCGAACAGGTGCCCAGCGACAGCGCGGTGACCCCTTCCGGCAGGGCCTCGGGCAGCTCGAAGAGCCGGTCCGCCGTGCCCCCCACATAGAAGTTGTAGCCCGCCGAGCCATCGGCGCCGATGGAGGCGACCGCCAGGGTGGTCGGCTCCGGGCCGCGCTGCACCAGCGCGGTGTCCACACCGTCGCTCCGCAGCCGCTCCAGCAGCGCCTCGCCGAAGCCGTCCCGGGAGACTCGCGAACAGAAGGCGGTGGGGGAGCCGAGCCGCCCCAGCGCCATCGCGGTGTTGTACGGGCCGCCGCCGCGCTGGGGCCGCAGCGCGGGCAGAGCGTCGCTCGCCGGGGGGCCGTCCGCGGGGACGAGATCGATCAGGGCTTCTCCGGCGACGACGATCACGAGGCGGATCCTTTCCTCAGGGGGCCTTGAAGGCGGGTGCGGCGGGTGGGTGCGCGGTCAGGGTCGGCAGCCGCAGGAGGTGCGGTGGACGAAGGTGCAGGGCAGCCGGACCGTACGGGGCGGCCGCGCCGGGTTCTCCAGCCGGTCGAGCAGCAGCCTGACGGCCGTACTGCCGATCTCCCGGCTGGGCTGGGAGATCGCGGTGAGCCCGGGGGAGAAGACATCCGCCCAGGAGAAGTCGTCGAAGCAGACCAGCGCGAGGTCGTCCGGTACCCGGCGGCCCGCCTCCCGCAGGGCGCGCAGCGCGCCGATGGTCATCGCGTTGTTCGCGGTGATGATCGCGGTGGGCGGCTCGGGGGTGGCCAGCAGCCGGTGGGTGGCCTCCTGCGCGCCCCGCGCCTCGGAGTGCCCGTCGGCGAGCAGCCCGGCCCGGTACGGCAGCCCGCGCCGCCCCAGCCCGGCCCGGTAGCCGGCGATCCGCTCGACGGTGGTGCTCAGCCCCGGGAGACCCGCGACCAGGCCGATCCGGGTGTGGCCGAGGTCGGCGAGGTGGAGGACGAGCTCTTCGACGTGGCAGGCGCTCTCGGCGCACACCTGGTCGTGGCCGTCGCCGATCAGCCGGTCGAGAAAGACGGCGGGCACCTCGTGGCGGGCGAGATACTCCACCAGCGCGGCGGGCTCGGCGGACGGGGCGACGATCACTCCGTCCACCCGTCGCTCATGGAGCAGCTGGACGACCGTGCGCTCATGCGCGGGGTCGTCGTGCGGATCGGCGATCAGCAGGCTGTAGCCGTGGGCGAGGGCGCCGGCCTCGACGCCCTGCAGAATCTCGGTGAAGTACGGATTGCTGATCGCCGAGACCGCCAGACCGATCGAGCGGGTGCGCGCGGTGACCAGGGACCGGGCGAGGGTGTTGGGGGTGTAGCCCAGCTCGTCGATGGCCTCCAGCACGGCCCTGCGGGTGTCGGGCCGCACCGGCCGGGTTCCATTGAGCACATGCGAGACGGTCGCCACGGAGACGCCCGCGCGCCGCGCCACGTCGGCCATGGTCGCCACGCGTCCCGCCTCTCCTCGCCCTGTCCTCCGGTGGTGCCGGGGGAGGAACGTATCGCATCCGCAGCCGGACGTAAACGCTTGCGCAAGCGTTTACGCGCGCCCCGGAGCCACACCGGGGACCGCCCGCGAACGGCCCGATCCGTACCGGTATCGTCACAGGGCGACGACGACCCTCTGGAGCCCCCATGACCAGCCAGCCCGCCTCCCGACGAACCGTGCTGTGCTGCGCCGCCCTGGCCGGAGCCGCCGGGCTCGGGGCGGCGGCCTGCACCCCGGACGGATCGGGCAAGAACACGTCCCCGACCCCCACTGCCCCCGTGGACCTCGGCGTCGCGGAGGCCGTCCCGGTCGGCGGCGCGAAGATCTACCGCGAGAACCGGGTGCTCGTCGCACAGCCCGCCAAGGGCGAGTTCACGGCGTTCAGCGCGGTCTGCACCCACCGGGGCTGCGTCATGGACAGCGTCGAGGACGGAAAGGTCAGCTGCCCCTGCCACGGCAGCCAGTTCGACGTCCGCACCGGCAAGGTCCTCCAGGGCCCGGCGAGCGCACCGCTGCCGTCCGTGCCGGTCACGGCGAAGGGCGGCAGGCTCGTCGCCGGCCCGGAGGCCTGATCAGCCCGGACCCGGGCGCCCGGGCACCCGGAGACGCCCTGGACCTCCCTGATCGGCGCCCCGACGGCTCCGGAACTGTCACCGGCCGCCAGTAGGGTGGTGAGCATGGCCGACCCGAGCAGCTACCGCCCCAAGCCGGGAGAGATCCCCGAGTCGCCGGGGGTCTACAAGTTCCGTGATGAGCACGGCCGGGTGATCTACGTCGGAAAGGCGAAGAGCCTGCGCCCCCGGCTCTCCTCGTACTTCCAGGACCTGGCGCACCTCCACCCGCGCACCCGCACCATGGTCACCACGGCCGCGGCCGTCGAGTGGACGGTGGTCTCCACCGAGGTCGAGGCGCTGCAGCTCGAATATTCCTGGATCAAGGAGTTCGACCCCCGGTTCAACGTCAAATACCGGGACGACAAGAGCTATCCCTCACTCGCCGTCACGCTCAACGAGGAGTTCCCGCGGGTCCAGGTCATGCGCGGCCCCAAGAAGAAGGGCGTGCGCTACTTCGGCCCGTACGGCCACGCCTGGGCCATCCGGGAGACCGTCGATCTGATGCTGCGGGTCTTCCCCGTCCGGACCTGCTCCGCCGGGGTGTTCAAGCGCTCCGCGCAGATCGGCCGCCCCTGTCTGCTCGGCTACATCGGCAAGTGCTCGGCCCCCTGCGTCGGCCGGGTCACCGCTGAGGAACACCGGGAACTGGCCGAGGAGTTCTGCGACTTCATGGCCGGCCGCACCGGCACCTATCTGCGCCGTCTGGAGCAGCGGATGCGGGAGGCCGCCGAGGAGCTGGAGTACGAGAAGGCGGCCCGGCTGCGCGACGACATAGGGGCGCTCAAGCGCGCCATGGAGAAGAACGCGGTCGTGCTCGCCGACGCCACCGACGCCGATCTGATAGCGGTGGCCGAGGACGAGCTGGAGGCGGCCGTCCAGATCTTCCATGTCCGCGGCGGCCGGGTGCGCGGCCAGCGCGGCTGGGTCACCGACAAGGTTGAGGCCGTCGACACCGCCGGGCTGGTCGAGCACGCCCTGCAGCAGCTGTACGGGGAGGAGCGGGGCGACGCCGTCCCCAAGGAGGTCCTGGTCCCGGCCGTGCCGGACCCGGCCGAGCCGGTCACCGAGTGGCTCACCGAGCGCCGGGGCTCCCGGGTCGATCTGCGCATCCCGCAGCGCGGCGACAAGAAGGACCTGATGGCGACCGTCCAGCGCAACGCCCAGCAGGCGCTGGCGCTGCACAAGACCAAGCGCGCCTCCGATCTGACCACCCGCTCCCGGGCCCTGGAGGAGATCGCCGAGGCCCTGGGCCTGGACTCCGCGCCGCTGCGGGTCGAGTGCTTCGACATCTCCCATCTGCAGGGCGACGATGTGGTGGCCTCCATGGTCGTCTTCGAGGACGGTCTGGCCCGTAAGAGCGAATACCGCCGCTTCCAGATCAAGAGCTTCGCCGGACAGGACGACGTCCGTTCCATGCACGAGGTCGTCGGCCGCCGGTTCCGCCGCTATCTGCGGGAGAAGCAGAAGACGGGGGAGTGGGAGGAGGAGACCTCCGGGCAGGTGGCCTCCGGGCAGGTGCAGGGAAGCGAGGTGGCCTCCGGGCAGGCACAGGAGGCCGGCGCTCCGGCCGAGGGCACCTCCGGCCCGATCGACGAGGAGGGCAGGCCGAAGCGGTTCGCCTATCCGCCCCAGCTGGTGGTCGTCGACGGCGGAAAGCCGCAGGTCGCCGCCGCCAAGCGGGCCCTCGACGAGCTCGGGATCGACGATGTGGCCGTCTGCGGCCTCGCCAAGCGGCTGGAGGAGGTCTGGCTGCCTGACGAGGACGACCCCGTGGTGCTGCCCCGCAGCAGCGAGGGCCTCTACCTGCTCCAGCGGGTCCGCGACGAGGCGCACCGCTTCGCCATCTCCTACCAGCGCAGCAAGCGCGCCAAGTCGATGAAGGCCGGGCCGCTGGACACCGTGCCGGGCCTCGGCGAGACCCGTAGGCACGCGCTGCTCAAGCACTTCGGCTCGGTCAAGCGGCTGCGCGCCGCCACCGTCGAGCAGATCTGCGAGGTGCCGGGCATCGGCCGTAAGACGGCGGAGACGGTCGCCGCGGCCCTCACCCGGGCGGCCCCGGCCGCGCCCGCCGTGAACACCGCCACAGGAGAGATCATTGAGGACGAGGCCGCTCCCGCGGCGCCGTCACCGAATCGGGGGACGAGACCATGACCGAGCACACCACCCATGGAGACGGAGCGCAGGTGAATACGGGCACGTCGGGAGAGCCCGCCGAGGCGGCGGCCATCCCCGAGCTGGTGATCATCTCTGGAATGTCCGGCGCGGGCCGCAGCACCGCCGCCAAGTGTCTGGAGGACCTCGGCTGGTTCGTCGTCGACAATCTGCCGCCCGCGCTGATCCCCACCATGGTCGACCTGGGGGCCCGCTCCCAGGGGAATGTGGCCCGGATCGCCGTGGTGGTGGACGTCCGCGGCCGCCGCTTCTTCGACAACCTCCGCGAGTCCCTCGCGGATCTGGCCGCCAAGAGCGTCAAGCGCCGGGTGCTGTTCCTCGAGGCGTCCGACGAGGCGCTGGTGCGCCGCTTCGAGTCCGTGCGCCGACCGCACCCCCTGCAGGGCGACGGCCGGATCGTGGACGGCATCGCGGCCGAGCGCGATCTGCTGCGCGAGCTGCGCGGCGACGCCGATCTGGTGATCGACACCTCCAGCCTCAATGTGCACGAGCTGCGCGCCAAGATGGACGCGCAGTTCGCGGGCGACGAGGAGCCGGAGCTGCGCGCCACCGTCATGTCCTTCGGCTACAAGTACGGCCTGCCGGTCGACGCCGATCTGGTGGTGGACTGCCGCTTCCTGCCCAATCCGCACTGGGTCCCCGAGCTTCGCCCCTTCACCGGGCTCAACGAGGAGGTGTCCGGCTATGTCTTCAACCAGCCCGGCGCCAAGGAGTTCCTCGACCGCTACGCCGAGCTGCTCCACCTCATCGCCGCGGGCTACCGCCGTGAGGGCAAGCGCTATGTGACCATCGCCGTCGGCTGCACCGGCGGCAAGCACCGCAGCGTCGCGATGTCCGAGCGGCTCGCCCCACGGCTGGCCGCCGAAGGCGTGGAGACCGTCGTCGTCCACCGGGACATGGGGCGCGAGTGACGATCCGTACCAGACGGCTGCGTCGGCTGGTCGGTGGGCGGACGAGCCGGGGTGCCCAGCCCAAAGTCGTCGCGCTCGGCGGCGGTATGGGCCTGTCCGCCTCCCTCGCCGCGCTGCGCCGGATCACCGGCGATCTGACCGCCGTCGTCACCGTGGCCGACGACGGGGGCTCCAGCGGACGCCTCCGGGACGAGCTGGGCGTGCTGCCGCCCGGCGATCTGCGCAAGGCGCTGGCCGCGCTGTGCGGGGACGACGACTGGGGCCAGACCTGGGCCCGGGTCATCCAGCACCGCTTCATCAGCGAGGGAGAGCTGCACGGCCACGCGGTCGGCAATCTGCTGATCGTCGCCCTCTGGGAGCACGTGGGCGACCATGTCGAGGCGCTCGATCTGGTCGGCAAGCTGCTGGGCGCGCAGGGCCGGGTGCTGCCCATGTCGGCGGTGCCGCTGGAGCTCCAGGCGTATGTGCGCGGCCATGATCCGGCGCGCCCGGACGAGGTCTCCACGGTGGCCGGGCAGGCCACCGTGGCGCTCACCCCGGGCGAGGTCCAGTCGGTCCATCTGGTGCCGAACGACCCTCCGGCGGTCCCCGAGGCCGTCGAGGCGGTCATGGACGCCGACTGGGTGGTGCTCGGTCCCGGCTCCTGGTTCTCCTCCGTCATCCCGCATCTGCTGGTCCCGGACCTCCTCCGGGCGCTCACCGAGACCAAGGCCCGGCGGGTGCTCTCGCTGAACCTCGCCCCCCAGCCCGGAGAAACCGATGGCTTCTCACCGCAGCGTCATTTGGAGGTTTTGGCCCGACACGCCCCTAAACTCGCCTTCGACGTGGTGCTGGCCGACGAGGCCGCCGTTCCCGACCAGAGCAGTCTGCGCGAGGCCGCCAAGCGGCTGGGCGGCACGGTCGAGCTGGCGCCGGTGGCCGCGACCGATGGTGCCCCGAAGCATGACCCGGAGCTTCTGGCGGCCGCGTACGACCGTATTTTTCGGATGCATGGAAGGATCGGCCCATGGCGATGACGGCAGCGGTGAAGGATGAAATCTCCCGGCTCCCCGTCACCCGCACCTGCTGCCGGAAAGCGGAGGTCTCGGCGATCCTGCGGTTCGCGGGCGGCCTGCACCTGGTCAGCGGGCGCATCGTGATCGAGGCGGAGCTGGATACGGGCATCGCGGCCCGCCGGGTGCGCAAGGACATCCTGGAGATCTTCGGCCACTCCTCCGATCTGGTGGTGATGGCTCCCGGCGGGCTGCGCCGCGGCAGCCGGTACGTGGTGCGGGTGGTGGCGGGCGGTGACCAGCTGGCCCGGCAGACCGGTCTGGTCGACGGCCGCGGCCGGCCGATCCGCGGACTGCCGCCGCAGGTCGTCTCCGGTGCCACCTGTGACGCCGAGGCCGCCTGGCGCGGGGCCTTCCTCGCCCATGGCTCGCTTACCGAGCCCGGCCGCTCGTCCTCCCTGGAGGTGACGTGCCCCGGCCCGGAGGCCGCGCTGGCGCTGGTCGGCGCCGCCCGCCGGCTGCAGATCCCCGCGAAGGCGCGCGAGGTGCGCGGGGTGGACCGGGTGGTCGTCCGGGACGGTGACGCCATCGGCGCGCTGTTGACGCGGCTGGGGGCGCATGAGTCCGTCCTCGCCTGGGAGGAGCGGCGGATGCGCCGCGAGGTACGGGCCACCGCGAACCGGCTGGCCAATTTCGACGACGCCAACCTGCGCCGCTCGGCCCGTGCCGCCGTCGCCGCGGGCGCCCGGGTGCAGCGCGCGCTGGAGATCCTGGGCGAGGAGGTGCCCGAGCACCTCGCCGCGGCCGGACGGCTGCGCATGGAGCACAAGCAGGCGTCCCTGGAGGAGCTGGGCGCCCTCGCCGACCCGCCGCTGACCAAGGACGCCGTCGCGGGCCGGATCCGCCGGCTGCTCGCCATGGCCGACAAGCGCGCGCAGGACCTGGGGATTCCCGGTACGGAGTCGAGCCTGACCGACGAGATGGCCGAGGGCATGGTCGGCTGACTGCCCCCAGCAGGCCCCACCCGGCCCGAACCGGCCCACACGCCCCCGGATGCCCGCACGGGCCCGGGGGCGCGCGCGTCCCTTCGGGTACGCGCCGGGGCCCGGCCGCGCGCCCCTGTTGACATGAGCATGTGTCGTGGCGAGTCTGGTCCGCCTGCGTACCCACCGCGTCGGATGACAGTCAGGGGGGCTCATGAAGAGACGCACGGCGAGATCGAAGAGAGCGGTCAGCTCGGTTGTGGCAGTGGCTTCACTGCTGCTGGGGGGAGTGGCCGCGGCTCCCGCGGCGCACGCACGGCCCGCGGCGGACGCCTCGGCCGACGGACTGTCCGTATGGACCGCCCAGGTCACCAAGGCCCAGATCCCACTGCTGCTGCGCTCCGGAGTGGACGGCACCGAGCTCGGCCGGCAGGTGCCGGAGAAGGGCACCGGTCCGGTCGAGCTCTATCTCACCGGACAGCAGGCCGCCGCGCTGCGCGGCCAGGGCATCCGGCTCACCGCGAAGGAACTCTCGCACCAGGCCCGTAACCGCCTCAAGGCCGCCGGCGACGGCGTCTTCCGCCCCTACAGCGGCGACGGCGGGCTCCAGCAGGAGATCGTCAGGACCGGTCAGGCCCATCCCGGCCTGACCAAGGTCGTCAGCATCGGCAAGACCACCCGGGGCAAGGACATCCTCGCGCTCAAGATCTCGAAGGGCGCCAAGCGGACCCCCGACGGCAGCAAGCCGTCGGTGCTCTATGTGTCCAACCAGCACGCCCGTGAGTGGATCACCCCGGAGATGACCCGCCGGCTGATGCGCTATTACCTCGACAACTACGGCAAGGATGACCGCGTCACCAAGATCGTCGACCGTACGGAGTTGTGGTTCGTGCTCTCCGCCAACCCGGACGGCTACGACTACACGCATGAGAGCCCCGCCAACCGGCAGTGGCGCAAGAACCTCCGGGACAATAACGGCGACGGCAGGATCACCACGGGCGACGGCGTCGACCTCAACCGCAACTTCTCCTACAAGTGGGGCTACGACGACGAGGGTTCGTCCCCCGACCTGGCCGATGAGACCTACCGGGGCCCCGCGCCCGGCTCCGAGCCGGAGACCAAGGCCCTGGACCGCTTCGAGAAGCGCATCGGCTTCGACTACGGCATCAACTACCACTCCGCCGCCGAACTGCTCCTCTACGGCGTCGGCTGGCAGGTCGCCACCCCCACCCCCGACGACGTCCTCTACAAGGCCCTCGCCGGAACCCCCGAGCACTCCGCGATCCCCGGCTACCACCCGCAGGTCTCCTCGGAGCTGTACACCACCAACGGCGAGGCCGACGGCCACGCGGCCAACGTCAACGGGATGATGATGTTCACCCCGGAGATGTCGACCTGTCAGACCGCCTCCGTCCTCGACCCGAATGACGCGTGGCGGCCGGGCGACTGTGCGTCCGTCTTCACCTTCCCGGACGACGAGAAGCTGATCCAGCAGGAGTTCGCCAAGAACATCCCCTTCGCGCTCTCCGTCGCCGAGACCGCCGAGCACCCCGACCGGCCCTCGTCCTCGGTCGGCCTCACCGCCCCCGACTTCACCCCGGACGCCTTCACCACCTCCTACGCCCGCGGCGCCGGCCAGGACGTCTCCGTGACCGTCCGCAAGAGCGTGCGCGACAAGAAGCTCAACTACCGCGTGGACGGCGGCCGTACCCGGACCGCCTCGCTGAAGCCCTGGAAGGGCGGCGAGACCTATGGGGGTGACGACAACCTCCGCTTCGACCAGTACCGCGCCGCGGTCAAGGGGGCGTATCCCGGCGAGCGGGTCAAGGTCTGGTTCACCGGCCGGACGAAGAGCGGCAAGCGGACCTCCAGCGAGCCGTTCACCTTCACCGTCGCCAAGCGGCCCCGCGCCGACACCCTGGTGATCGCCGAGGAGGGCGGCAGCTCCCCCGCCCGGCACACCGCCGCGTACACCAAGGCCCTCGCCGACAACGGCCGTAAGGCCGCCGTCTGGGACGTCGCCACCCAAGGCACGCCGTCCGCGCTCGGGGTGCTCGGCCACTTCAAGACCGTGCTCTGGTACACCGGCGCCCGGCGGCCCGGCGGCCCGACCCTGCTCGCCGTGCGCGACTTCCTCAACGAGGGCGGCAAGCTCATCACCACCGGTGAGCGGGCGGGCGGCAGTTCCGAGGTGGGCCCGGCCGACACCGACGACTTCAGCCAGTACTACCTGGGCGCCGACAGCCGCCTGACGCTGAAGTCGCCGGCTGCCTTCCGGGGGGCCGGCGCGCTCAAGGGCACCGCGGCCACCCTCGCCGACGCCCCGGGCAACCCGCTGGACGCCGCGGGCGCGTACACCGTCACCTCCGATGTGCTGCCGCCGAAGGATTTCCCGCAGTTCCGCAGCGCGGGCGCGGGGGAGTACCCGGGGGCGCGTACCCCGTACCAGCCCTATGAGGGCGACTGGATGGCGGCCGCCGGGCACCGTGACAGCTCCTGGATGCGGCTGTCCCGCACCGTCGATCTGACCGGTGTGGCCGTCGGCGACACGCCCGGTCTCACCTTCCGGCTCAGCTTCGACACCGAGCCCGGATACGACCATGTGATCGTCGAGGCGCACACCGTGGGCCAGGACGACTGGACGACGCTCCCGGATGCCAACGGCGGCTCCTCCACCGCGGTTCCCACCGAATGCGAGGCGGGCTTCCTGCTGAACCTCCACCCGTTCCTGAAGCACTATCTGACGCCCGGCGACGACGGCTGCCGCGCGAAGGGCACCACGGGTGGCTGGAACAGCTTCACCGGCTCCTCCGAGGGCTGGCGGCCGGTTTCGGTCGATCTGAGCGGCTACGCGGGCAAGAAGGTCGAGCTGGCCGTCTCCTATGTGACCGACCCGGGCACCGGCGGCCGGGGCGCCTTCGTGGACAACACCCAGCTCACCGTGGGCGGAACCGCCAAGGACTCCGAGGGCTTCGAGGCGGCGCTGGGCCCCTGGTCCGCGCCGGGGGCACCGCAGGGCAGCCCGCCGAACGCCGCGGACTGGACCCGCTCGCGCGAGCTGTTCCACGCCTCGGCGGCGGTCACCACCAGGGACACCGTGCTGCTGGGGTTCGGTCTGGAGCATGTCCCGAGCGCCGCCCAGCGGGCGAAGCTCGTGGGCGGCGCGCTGCGTTCCCTGCGTCGTTGACAGGACGTGACAGAACGTGACTGAATCGGCGGCCCATACCACGTTCCGGTGGTGATGGGCCGCCGAAGCCAATGTCACGTGCGTCTCGTGATAGCGGTAGGGTCGGAGGCGGTCGGGGACATCCCATACAGCTCGCCGGCGTCCAGACCGGCACACCAACGAGGAGATCGGTTCGTGACGATCCGCGTAGGCATCAACGGCTTTGGCCGTATCGGTCGCAACTACTTCCGCGCGCTCCTGCAGCAGGGCGCGGACATCGAGATCGTCGGTGTCAACGACCTGACCGACAATGCCACCCTGGTGCACCTGCTGAAGTACGACACCATCCTGGGTCGGCTGAAGCACGAGGTCAGCCACACGGAGGACACCATCACGGTGGGCAACCAGACGTTCAAGACGATGGCCGAGCGTGACCCGGCCGCCCTTCCGTGGGGCGAGCTCGGCGCGGACATCGTGATCGAGTCCACCGGCATCTTCACCAAGCGCGAGGACGCCGCCAAGCACCTCGCCGCCGGCGCCAAGAAGGTCCTGATCTCCGCGCCCGCCAAGGACGAGGACATCACGATCGTCATGGGCGTCAACAACGACAAGTACGACGCGGACAAGCACCACGTCATCTCCAACGCCTCCTGCACCACCAACTGTGTGGCGCCGATGGCCAAGGTCCTCGACGAGAGCTTCGGCATCGTCAAGGGCATGATGACGACGGTCCACGCGTACACCAACGACCAGCGCATCCTGGACTTCCCGCACAAGGACCTGCGCCGCGCCCGCGCCGCCGCGGAGAACATCATTCCGACCTCCACCGGTGCCGCCAAGGCCACCGCGCTGGTCCTCCCGCAGCTCAAGGGCAAGCTGGACGGCATCGCGATGCGCGTCCCGGTCCCGACCGGCTCGGTCACCGACCTCGTCATCGAGCTCGACCGCGAGGTCACCAAGGAAGAGGTCAACACCGCCTTCCAGAAGGCCGCCGAGAGCCAGCTCAAGGGCATCCTCGAGTACACCGAGGACCCGATCGTCTCCTCGGACATCGTCAACTGGCCGGCGTCCTGCACCTTCGACTCCTCGCTGACCATGGCCCAGGGCAAGCAGGTCAAGGTCATCGGCTGGTACGACAACGAGTGGGGCTACTCCAACCGCCTCGTCGACCTGACCGTCTTCGTCGGCGGCAAGCTCTGACGCTGTCGCAATGAGCGAGGAACGGGGCCCGCTACGACGCCGTCGTACCGGGCCCCGCTCCATGATCAAGGAGTCATGCTGTGAAGACGATTGACGATCTTGAGGTCGCCGGGCAGCGGGTCTTCGTCCGCGCCGACCTGAATGTCCCGCTCGACGGCGACACCATCACCGACGACGGCCGGATCCGCGCCGCCGTCCCGACGATCAGCAAGCTGCTGGACCGCGGAGCCAAGGTGATCGTGGCCTCGCACCTCGGCCGCCCCAAGGGCGCGCCCGATCCGCAGTTCTCGCTCGCCCCGGTCGCCCGGCGGCTCGGCGAACTTCTCGGCAAGCAGGTCGCCTTCGCGACCGACACCGTGGGCGAGAGCGCGCGGACCACCGTCGAGGGCCTTTCCGACGGCGAGGTCGCGCTGCTGGAGAACCTGCGGTTCAACCCCGGTGAGACCAGCAAGGACGACGCCGAGCGCGGCGCGTTCGCCGACCAGCTCGCCGCCCTGGCCGACCTCTATGTGGGTGACGGCTTCGGCGCGGTACACCGTAAGCACGCCTCCGTCTACGACCTCCCGGCGCGGCTGCCGCACGCCGCCGGCGACCTGATCGCGACCGAGCTGGCCGTCCTCAAGAAGCTCACCGAGGACGTCAAGCGCCCGTACGCGGTGGTCCTCGGCGGTGCCAAGGTCTCCGACAAGCTCGGCGTCATCGACCACCTCCTGGAGAAGGCCGACCGCATCCTCATCGGCGGCGGCATGGCGTACACCTTCCTCAAGGCCCAGGGTCACGAGGTCGGCGGCTCGCTGCTGCAGGAGGACCAGATCCCGGCGGTCCAGGAGTATCTTCGGCGGGCCCAGAAGCGCGGCGTGGAGTTCGTGCTCCCCGTCGACGTCATGGCGGCGCGCGAGTTCCCGGACCTGAAGACCAAGGCCCCGGCGCACCCGCAGGTCATCCGCGCGGACGCCATCCCGGCCGACACGCAGGGACTGGACATCGGCCCGGAGACCCGCAAGCTGTACGCCTCGAAGCTCGCCGACACGGCCACCGTCTTCTGGAACGGCCCGATGGGCGTCTTCGAGCACCCCGACTACGCCGAGGGCACCCGGGCCGTCGCCCAGGCGCTCATCGACAGCCCCGCCTTCACGGTGGTCGGCGGCGGCGACTCCGCCGCGGCCGTCCGCATCCTGGGCTTCGACGAGAACGCTTTCGGCCACATCTCGACCGGCGGCGGAGCGAGCCTCGAATACCTCGAGGGCAAGACGCTCCCCGGCCTCGCCGCACTGGAGGACTGAACACCGTGAGTGACCGCATGCCGCTGATGGCGGGCAACTGGAAGATGAACCTCAACCACCTTGAGGCCATCGCGCACGTCCAGAAGCTCGCCTTCGCGCTCGCCGACAAGGACTACGAGGCCACCGAGGTCGCGGTCCTGCCGCCCTTCACCGATCTGCGCTCGGTGCAGACGCTGGTCGACGGCGACAAGCTGAAGATCAAGTACGGTGCCCAGGACATCTCCGCGCATGACTCCGGTGCGTACACCGGCGAGATCTCCGGCCCGATGCTCGCCAAGCTCAAGTGCGCCTACGTCGTCGTGGGCCACTCGGAGCGGCGTCAGTACCACTGTGAGACCGACGAGCTCTGCAACGCCAAGGTCAAGGCGGCCTTCCGCAGTGACCTCACCCCGATCCTGTGCGTCGGCGAGGGTCTGGAGGTCCGGAAGGCGGGCAACCAGGTCGCGCACACCCTCGCGCAGGTGGACGGCGGTCTCAAGGACGTCCCGGCCGAGCAGGCCGAGACCATCGTGATCGCGTACGAGCCGGTCTGGGCGATCGGCACCGGCGAGGTCGCCACCCCCGAGGACGCCCAGGAGGTCTGCGGGGCGATCCGCGGCCGGCTCGCCGAGCTGTACAGCCAGGAGGTGGCCGACAAGGTCCGGATCCAGTATGGCGGCTCGGTGAAGTCGGGGAACGTCGCCTCGATCATGGCGCAGCCGGATGTGGACGGCGCCCTGGTGGGCGGCGCGTCGCTGGACGTCGAGGAATTCGTCAAGATCGTTCGTTTCCGCGACCAGTGAGTAGGCCGTAGGGCGCGGGTCGTCGTACCCTGTCGGGGGTCGTGGTGGTGCGATCGGCACCGCTCGGCCCCCGTCGTCCGTACAAGCCCGAGAAGGTTGGTCCAGCTGTGATCATGGGGTTCTCGATCGCCCTGATCGTCTTCAGCATTCTGATGATGATCTTGGTGCTCATGCACAAGGGGAAGGGCGGTGGCCTTTCCGACATGTTCGGTGGCGGCATGCAGTCCTCCGTGGGCGGCTCCTCGGTCGCCGAGCGCAACCTGGACCGCATCACCGTGGTCATCGGGCTGCTGTGGTTCGTCTGCATCGTCGTGCTCGGGCTGCTGATGAAGCTGGACTGAGCTCCCGGGCGGGGCCCGCTCCGGGCCCGGCTGACGCCCGATATCTGACGTACCGTCGTCAGGGTGGACCATCAGCGGCCTATCATGGGGGTGGCGTCCTCGGTGGCGGGTGTAACTCCTCTCACTGGACGCGCGTTGGGCCTTACGTAGACTGGGGCGCCGGGCAGCGGGGCTGACAATCGAGGCTTCGCGGCACCATCACGCAGGGAGTTACGACCGTGGCAAGTGGCAACGCGATCCGTGGAAGTCGGGTCGGAGCGGGGCCGATGGGAGAAGCCGAGCGAGGCGAATCGGCACCGCGCCTGCGCATCTCCTTCTGGTGCTCGAACGGACACGAGACCGTGCCGAGCTTCGCCAGCGACGCGCAGATCCCGGACACGTGGGACTGCCCCCGCTGTGGCTTCCCGGCCGGCAAGGACCGGGACAATCCGCCGGACCCGCCGCGCACCGAGCCGTACAAGACGCATCTGGCGTATGTGCGGGAGCGGCGCAGTGACGCCGACGGCGAGGCGATTCTCGCCGAGGCCCTTGCCAAGCTGCGGGGCGAGATCTAGACCCATCCGCGAGCGAGCACGCGGGACGACGGCCCGGCCGGGCACCCTCATGGGGTGCGCGGCCGGGCCGTTGTCAGTGGCGGCGGCTACGGTCGGGGGATGCTGAGGGAACGGGGTGGGGAGCGGGCGCCCGGAACACCGGCTATGCGGCCGGTCATCACGGTCTAGGGATCGGCAGCGTCACCGGGGGCCTGGTGGCCGCCCGGCCCACCGAATGGCGGGGGCTCACTCGCGTCGTCATGGTGTGCGGGACCGTCCGGACCGGCGCCCCGACCGTGCTGGGGACGGTACGGAGCCCGCCGGCCGCCGTCGCCGCCATGGGACTGTTCGGCCTCGCCGGAATCGTCTGGAACGTCGCCGAGGTGACGTGCCGGAATCGTCTGGAACGTCGCCGAGGTGACGCGCCGAAACCTTCCGGAACGTCGCCGAGGTGACGATGATGCGGCAGCGCGGCCCCGCCGGGATGGTCGGCCGGGTGAGCGCCGCCTTCCGTACGCTGTCGATCGCCGGCACCCCGCTCGGCACCCCGCTCGGCGGGGTGATGGCGGCGGCGTGGGGGCTGAACACCCCGGCGCTGGGGGCCGCGGTGCTCTTCGTCCGCGGTCTGACAGCCCTCGTTCCGAGAATGCGGACCGCCATCAATTAGGTTGGTGGCAGGCGGGGGCCAGGCACCGACAAGAAGTGGGCTGATGTCCGAGATGAACGCTGAAGGCCGCACGAGGCTCGACCAGCTGCCCGAGTGGCATGCGCTGGCCGAACACCGCAAGGAGCTGGGCGACGCGCATCTGCGCGAGCTGTTCGCCAATGACCCGGAGCGCGGTCGTCGGCTCACCCTTCAGGTGGGCGATCTCCATGTCGACTACTCCAAGCACCTGGTGACGGACGAGACGCTCCGGCTGCTGCGCGAACTGGCCGCGGCGACCAAGGTGGCCGAGCTGCGGAACGCCATGTTCCGCGGCGAGCGGATCAACACCACCGAGAATCGCCCGGTGCTGCATATCGCCCTGCGCGCGCCGCGCTCGACGTCCATCATGGTGGACGGCGAGGACGTCGTCGGTGAGGTGCACAAGGTGCTCTACAAGATGGGCGTCTTCCACGACCGCATCACGTCGGGCGACTGGACCGGCCACACCGGCAAGCGCATCAAGAACATCGTCAACATCGGTATCGGCGGCTCCGACCTGGGCCCGGCGATGGCCTACGAGGCGCTGCGCCCCTACACCTACCGCTCGCTGCGGTTCCGGTTCGTCTCCAACGTGGACGGTGCGGATCTGCACGAGGCGGTGCACGACCTGGACCCGGCCGAGACGCTGTTCATCGTCGCCTCCAAGACCTTCACCACCATCGAGACCATCACCAACGCCACGGTCGCCCGCGACTGGCTGCTGACCGGGCTCGGGGCAGGTGACGAGGCCATCGCCAAGCACTTCGTGGCGGTGTCGACCAACGCGGAGAAGGTCGCCGAGTTCGGCATCGACACGGACAACATGTTCGAGTTCTGGGATTGGGTCGGCGGGCGCTACTCCTACCCCTCCGCGATCGGTCTCTCCCTGATGCTCGCCATCGGCCCGGACCACTTCCGCGAGATGCTGGCCGGCTTCCATCTGATCGACGAGCACTTCGCCACCGCCCCGCCGGAGGAGAACGTGCCGCTCCTGCTGGGCCTGCTGGGCATCTGGTACGGCGACTTCCACGACGCCCAGTCGCACGCCGTCCTGCCGTACAGCCACTACCTGGCCAAGTTCCCCTCCTACCTGCAGCAGCTGGACATGGAGTCCAACGGCAAGTCGGTGGACCGCGAGGGCGACCCGGTCAGCTGGCAGACCGGCCCGGTGGTCTGGGGCACCCCCGGCACCAACGGCCAGCACGCCTACTTCCAGCTGCTCCACCAGGGCACCAAGCTCATCCCGGCCGATCTGATCGGCTTCGCCCGGCCCGTGCAGGAGCTTGCGCCCCGGCTCGTCCCCCAGCACGACCTGCTGATGGCCAACCTCTTCGCCCAGGGACAGGCGCTGGCTTTCGGCAAGACCGCCGAAGAGGTCGCCGCCGAGGGAGTGCCCGAGGAGCTGGTGCCGCACAAGACCTTCCCCGGGAACCGCCCCACCACCACGATCCTCGCCTCCGAGCTCACCCCGTCGGTGCTGGGCCAGCTGGTCGCACTCTACGAGCACAAGGTGTTCGTCCAGGGCGCCGTGTGGAACATCGACTCCTTCGACCAGTGGGGTGTGGAGCTCGGCAAGGTCCTCGCCAAGCGGGTGGAGCCCGCCCTGACCGAGGGCGCCGAGGTGCCGGGCCTGGACACCTCCACGAAGCATCTGGTCGACACCTACCGCAGGCTGCGCGGTCGTTGAGCAGACCCCTGACCACAGACCCCTAAGCGGTTACGGCGAGGTCAAGTGCTGATCCTTCTCGGCGTCCAAGCCTCGGCCAGGCCGAACGGCGAGGGATCAGCGGCGAACTTCACCGCATCCGCTCAGCCACAGACCCCGAAACACAGCGATCCCCCGTGCGCCCGAGGCGCACGGGGGATCGTCGTCGCCACAGATCTACGGCGACGCCGGGGGATAGAGCTCGCGCGGCAGCCCCGCCGCCGCGGCCCGGTCCAGCAGCCACAGCGTACGGCTGCGGCCGTACGCTCCCGCCGCCGGAGCCTGGAACTCCCCGGCCCCCGACAGGGCGATGGTGACCGCCTTCGCCTTGTCGTCGCCGGCCGCGAGCAGCCACACCTCCCGTGCCGCGCGGATCGCGGGCAGGGTCAGCGTGACCCGCACCGGCGGCGGCTTGGGCGCGCCGCGCACCCCGACCACCGTCCGCTCGGTCTCCCGGACGGCGGGCATCTCGGGGAAGAGCGAGGCGACATGGGTGTCCGGGCCGACGCCCAGCAGCAGGACGTCGAAGGTGGGCACGGCGCCATGGTTCTCGTGCCGCGCGGCCCGCGCCAGCTCGGCGGCGTACGCCTCCGCGGCGGCGTCCACATCGTCGTACGGCCCGTCCGACGCCGGCATCGGATGCACCCGCGCCGGGTCCAGGTCCACCGCGTCCAGCAGCGCCTGGCGGGCCTGGGTGACATTGCGCTCCGGGTGGCCCTCCGGCAGGAACCGCTCATCGCCCCACCACAGGTCCAGCCGTGACCAGTCCACCGCGTCGCGCGCCGGGGACGCGGCGAGCGCGGTCAGCAGGCCGTTGCCGTTGCGCCCGCCGGTGAGGACGACGGAGGCGGAGCCGCGGGCGGACTGGGCGTCCACGATCTTCGTGATCAGCCGGGCCGCCGCGGCCTGGGCCATCAGCTCCTTGTCGCGGTGGACGACCACCTGCGGGGCGGTCACTTGCCCGCCTTTCCGTCCCCCGCCGTGCCGTTCGGCTTGCGCTCGGCGGCGCTCGCCGGGGGGTGGGGCTTGGGCGTCGGCGGCTGCGCCGGTGCCTGCGGCGGGTTGTTCGGCGACGCCGGTGCGTGACCCGACGGCGCGTCCGGGTCGCGGGTCGGCAGCGGCGACGGGCCCGGCGCCGCCTGGGCCACCGGGGCGGTCTTGGCATCCCGCTCCAGCGTCCCGACCCCGCCGAGCTTGCTCACGCCGAACTTCACCGACGTCGCGTACATTTCGTCCGGGTCCAGCCGGCGCAGCTCCTCGGCGATCAGCTCCGACGTCTCACGCCGCTGGAGCGCGACATGGCGGTCGGGCTGCCCCGGCATCGCCAGCTCGGCCAGCGAACCGTTGGCGCGGTCCAGGCAGATCACGCCGTCGGCGGTCTCCAGCCGCACCGCGGTCAGCCCGGGGCCGTCCGAGACCTCGCGCCGGACCGGCACCCGCAGCCGCTCGGCGAGCCACAACCCGAGCAGCTCGCTGCTCGGGTTGTACGCCTCGCCCTCGACGACCGCGGAGGTGATCGGGGAGTGCTTCTGGTCGAGCGCTGCCGCGAGCACGCTGCGCCACCCGGTGATCCGGGTCCAGGCCAGATCGGTGTCGCCCGGGGTGTAGGTCTCGGCCCGCAGGCCCAGCGTCTCGACCGGGTCCTCGGTGGCCTGGGCGTCGGTGATCCGGCGCTGGGCCAGCTGCCCGAGCAGATCCTCGGCGGGGTGCTCCGGGGAGTCCTCGGGCCACCACACCACGACCGGGGCGTCCGGCAGCAGCAGCGGCAGGACGACCGACTGGGCGTGGTTGGCGAGCTCGCCGTGGAGCCGCAGCAGCACCGTCTCGCCGGTGCCCGTCTCCCCGCCGACCCGCACCTCGGCGTCCAGCCGGGCCATGTTGCGGTCGCGCGGCGACCGGCCCGGCCGCTTGATGACGACCAGGATGCGGGAGGGGTGTTCCTTGGAGGCGTCGCTCGCGGCCTTCAGCGCGTCGTAGTGATTGCCCTCGTCGGTGACGATGACGAGGGTGAGCACCATGCCCACGGCCGGGGTGCCGGTGGCCCGGCGCGCCTGGACCAGAGCGGAGTTGATCCGGCTGGACGTGGTGTCCGTGAGATCGATGTTCATGGCCGCCGCCAGCTCCGTCCGTCTCGTGCGAGCATCTCGTCCGCGGCCTTCGGCCCCCAGGTCCCGGCCGTGTACTGCTCGGGCTTCCCGTGCTTGTCCCAGTACTCCTCGATCGGGTCCAGGATCCGCCAGGACTGCTCGACCTCCTCGTGGCGCGGGAAGAGGTTCGTCTCGCCCAGCAGCACATCGAGCAGCAGCCGCTCGTACGCTTCGGGGCTGGACTCGGTGAAGGACTCGCCGTACTGGAAGTCCATCGTCACGTCCCGGATCTCCATGGAGGTGCCGGGCACCTTGGAGCCGAACCGGATGGTGACGCCCTCGTCCGGCTGCACCCGGATGACCAGGGCGTTCTGCCCCAGCTCCTGGGTGTCGGTGGTGTCGAAGGGGGAGTGCGGGGCGCGCTGGAAGACCACGGCGATCTCGGTGACCCGCCGCCCGAGCCGCTTGCCCGTGCGCAGATAGAAGGGGACGCCCGCCCAGCGGCGGTTGTCGATCTCCAGCTTGATCGCCGCGTAGGTGTCGGTCTTGGAGTGGGGGTCGATGCCCTCCTCCTCCAGGTAGCCGCGCACCTCCTGGCCGCCCTGCCAGCCGTGCGCGTACTGGCCGCGCACGGTGTACTTGCCCAGGTCCTTGGGCAGCTTGACGGCCATGAGCGCCTTCAGCTTCTCCATGACCAGCGGATCCGCCTCGAAGGAGGTCGGCTCCTCCATGGCGGTCAGCGCGAGCAGCTGCAGCAGATGGTTCTGTATGACGTCACGGGCCGCGCCGATGCCGTCGTAGTAGCCGGCGCGACCGCCGATGCCGATGTCCTCGGCCATCGTGATCTGGACATGGTCAACGTACGACCGGTTCCAGATCGGCTCGAACATCGTGTTGGCGAACCGCAGCGCCAGGATGTTCTGGACCGTCTCCTTGCCCAGGTAGTGGTCGATCCGGAAGACATCGCTGGGCCGGAAGACCTCATGCACGATCTGGTTGAGCTCCTGCGCGCTCTTCAGATCGTGGCCGAAGGGCTTTTCGATGACCGCGCGCCGCCAGGAGTCCTTGGGTCCGTCCGACAGCCCGTGCTTCTTGAGCTGCTGGACGACGGTGGGGAAGAACTTCGGCGGGACCGACAGATAGAAGGCGAAGTTGCCGCCGGTGCCGCGCGCCTTGTCGAGCTCCTCTATGGTCGCCCGGAGCTTCTCGAATGCCTCGTCGTCGGAGAACTCGCCGGGCACGAAGCGGAAGCCCTCGGCGAGCTGCTGCCAGACCTCCTCGCGGAACGGGGTCCGCGCATGCTCCTTCACCGCGTCGTGCACGACCTGGGCGAAGTCCTCGTTCTCCCAGTCGCGGCGGGCGAAACCGATGAGCGAGAAGCCCGGCGGCAGCAGGCCGCGGTTGGCCAGGTCGTAGACGGCCGGCATCAGCTTCTTGCGGGACAGGTCGCCCGTGACGCCGAAGATGACGAGGCCGGACGGCCCCGCGATACGCGGGAGCCGCCGGTCCCTTGGGTCACGCAGCGGATTGCTGCTGGTCAAGATCCTCACGCCTCCGAAGGTGCGAGACGGTTCAGCTCCGCCTCGGTGGACTTCAGCAGCTCGTTCCAGGACGTCTCGAACTTCTCGACGCCCTCGTCCTCCAGGAGCTGGACGACCTCGTCGTACGAGATCCCGATCGAGGCCAGCGCCTCGAGGTCGGCCTTGGCCTGCTCGTAGGTGCCGTGCACGGTGTCGCCGCGGATCTCGCCGTGGTCGGCGACGGCCTCCAGGGTGGCCTCCGGCATGGTGTTCACCGTGCCCGGGGCGACCAGCTCCTCGACGTACATGGTGTCCTTGTACGCCGGATCCTTGACACCGGTCGAGGCCCACAGCGGACGCTGCTTGTTGGCGCCCGCCCGGTCCAGGGCGGCCCAGCGGTCGGAGCTGAAGACCTCCTCGTACGCCTGGTAGGCGAGCCGGGCGTTGGCGATCGCGGCCTTGCCGCGCAGCGCCTTGGCCTCGTCGGTGCCGCTCTTGTCGATGCGCTTGTCGATCTCGGTGTCCACGCGGGAGACGAAGAAGGACGCCACCGAGTGGATCTTGGAGAGGTCCAGGCCCGCGGCCTTGGCCTTCTCCAGACCGGCCAGGAAGGCGTCCATGACCGCGCGGTAGCGCTCCAGGGAGAAGATCAGCGTGACATTGACGCTGATCCCCAGCCCGATCACCTCGGTGATCGCGGGGAGCCCCGCCTCGGTCGCCGGGATCTTGATGAAGGTGTTGGGCCGGTCCACCAGCCAGGCCAGCTGCTTGGCCTCGGCGATGGTGGCGTGCGTGTTGTGGGCCAGCCGCGGGTCGACCTCGATGGAGACCCGGCCGTCCTGGCCGCCCGTCGCGTCGTGGACGGGCCGCAGGATGTCGGCGGCGTCACGGACGTCCGCCGTGGTGATCATGCGGACGGCTTCCTCGACGGTGACCTTGCGGACCGCGAGATCAGCGAGCTGCTGCTCGTAGCCGTCGCCGCCGGCGATCGCCTTCTGGAAGATCGACGGGTTCGTGGTCACGCCGACGACATGCTGCTGGTCGATCAGCTCGGCCAGGTTGCCGGAGGTGATCCGCTTACGCGAAAGGTCATCGAGCCAGATCGCGACGCCTTCGTCGGCCAGCCGCTTCAGTGCCTCAGTCATGGGGTGTGTCTCCTACTCGTCGCTACTAGTCGTCTGCGGACGTCAGCGCCCGGCGGCGTCGAGGGACTCGCGGGCGGCGGTGACCACGGCCTCCGAGGTCAGACCGAACTCCCGGTAGAGCACCTTGTAGTCGGCGGACGCGCCGAAGTGCTCCAGCGAGACGATGCGGCCGGCCTCGCCGACGTAGCGGTACCAGGTCAGGCCGATGCCGGCCTCGACGGCGACTCGAGCCTTCACGGACGGCGGCAGCACGCTCTCGCGGTACCCCTTGTCCTGCTCTTCGAACCACTCGACCGAGGGCATCGACACGACGCGGGTGGGAACCCCGGCCGCCTGCAGCTGCTCCCGAGCCTCGACGGCGAGCTGGACCTCGGAGCCGGTGCCGATCAGGATCACCTGCGGCTCGCCGCCCTCGGCCTCGAAGAGGACGTAACCACCCTTGGCGGCGTCCTCGTCGGGCTCGTACGTCGGCACGTTCTGCCGGGTGAGCGCGAGGCCGTGCGGAGCCGGCTGGTCGCTGTGGCGGCGGGTGATCTCGCGCCAGGCGATGGCCGTCTCGTTGGCGTCGGCCGGGCGGACGATGTTCAGGCCCGGGATGGCGCGCAGCGCGGACAGGTGCTCCACCGGCTGGTGGGTCGGGCCGTCCTCGCCGAGGCCGATGGAGTCGTGCGTCCACACGTAGGTGACCGGCAGCTTCATCAGCGCGGCGAGCCGGACGGCCGGGCGCATGTAGTCGGAGAAGACGAGGAAGGTGCCGCCGTAGACCCGGGTGTTGCCGTGCAGCGCGATGCCGTTCATGGTCGAGCCCATGGCGTGCTCGCGGATGCCGAAGTGGATCGTGCGGCCGTACGGGTCGGCCTCCGGCAGCGGGTTGCCCTTCGGAAGGAAGGACGAGGACGCGTCGATAGTGGTGTTGTTCGAGCCGGCGAGGTCGGCCGAGCCGCCCCACAGCTCGGGGATGACCCCGCCGAGCGCCTTGAGTACCTGGCCGGACGCCTTACGGGTGGCGACGTCCTTGCCGGCCTCGAAGACGGGCAGCGCGCTCTCCCAGCCCTCGGGCAGCTCGCCCGCGGTGATCCGGTCGAACTCGGCGGCCCGCTCGGGGTTGTTGTTCCGCCACTCCTGGAGCTTCTTGTCCCAGGCGGCGTGCGCCTCACGGCCACGCTCGACGAGCCCGCGGGTGTGGTTGATGACGTCCGTGTCGACCTGGAAGTGCTGCTCCGGGTCGAAGCCGAGGACGCGCTTGGTGGCGGCCACCTCGTCGGCGCCGAGCGCCGAGCCGTGCGACGCCTCGGTGTTCTGCGCGTTCGGGGCGGGCCAGGCGATGATGGTGCGGGCCGCGATGATCGAGGGGCGCTCGGTCTCGGCCTGCGCCGCCTTCAGCGCCGCGTACAGCTGCTGGATGTCGAAGTCGCCGCTCGCGGCCTGCTCGATGCGCTGGACGTGCCAGCCGTACGCCTCGTAGCGCTTCAGCACGTCCTCGGAGAGGGCGGTGGCGGTGTCGCCCTCGATCGAGATGTGGTTGTCGTCGTAGAGGGCGACGATGTTGCCGAGCTTCTGGTGGCCGGCCAGCGAGGAGGCCTCCGCGGAGATGCCCTCCTCCAGGTCGCCGTCCGAGACGATCGCCCAGATGGTGTGGTCGAACGGAGAGGCGCCCTCGGGCGCCTCCGGGTCGAACAGTCCACGCTCGTAGCGGGCGGCCATCGCCATGCCCACCGCGTTGGCGATGCCCTGGCCGAGCGGGCCGGTGGTGGTCTCCACACCGGTGGTGTGCCCGTACTCGGGATGGCCCGGGGTCAGGCTTCCCCAGGTGCGGAACGACTTCAGATCCTCGAGCTCCAGGCCGAAGCCCGCCAGGTAGAGCTGAACGTAGAGGGTCAGGCTGGTGTGCCCGGGGGACAGGACGAAGCGGTCGCGGCCCGCCCAGCCGGTGTCGGAGGGGTCATGCCGCATCAGCTTCTGGAAGAGCAGGTACGCGGCGGGAGCCAGACTCATGGCCGTGCCAGGGTGGCCGTTACCGACCTTCTGTACGGAATCCATGGCCAGGACGCGGGCGGTGTCGACGGCCCGCTGGTCCAGATCGGTCCAGTCGAGGTCTGTGGTAGTCGGCTTGGTGCTCACCCTGAGTCAGGGCTCCTCTCCACAATGCAGCTGTCCGGTGACCGTATGCACACCGGCGATGTCGAGCCTACCGCTGGATCAACGGTCATTTTTTCGAGTCCTCCCGACGCGATAAGGAACGAATCCAAGGGCTTGCCGCATTCCCTGGGCGCCGCCAACACGACCGGACCCCGGCGGTGGGCGGTCCATCCGCTACGTCTAGAGTGGCGTGGTACGCGCAAGTCTTTACCGGCTCTTCATGTCCGGTGCTTGCTGGTTCTTGCTTCCACCAGGGGTGTGCGTGACGGCCGTCGAATCCCGTCCTGCGGGGGTGCTCGAGACGAGCGATGCGAGCTCCGGTCACCGGCCGTTCGGGGCCCGTGTCAAGGCGTTCGTGGCGCTGACCAAGCCGCGCGTCATCGAACTGCTGCTGATGACGACCGTGCCGGTGATGTTCCTGGCGGCCCAGGGCGTCCCGGATCTGTGGCTGGTCCTCGCAACCTGCGTCGGCGGCTATCTGTCGGCCGGCGGCGCCGCGGCGTTCAACATGTATTACGACCGCGACATCGACGCGCTCATGGACCGCACCGCGCAGCGCCCGCTCGTGACCGGCATGGTCGCCCCGCGTGAATGCCTCGTCTTCGCCTCCGCGCTCACCGTCGGGTCGACGGCCTGGTTCTGGGTCCTGGTCAACCCGCTGTCCGCGATGCTGTCCCTCGGTGCGCTGGTCTTCTACGTCGTCGTCTACACGATGTGGCTCAAGCGGCGCACCTCGCAGAACATCGTGTGGGGCGGGATCGCCGGCTGCATGCCCGTCTTCATCGGCTGGTCGTCGGTCACCAACTCGGTCTCCTGGGCCTCGCTGATCCTCTTCCTCGTCATGTTCTTCTGGACGCCGCCGCACTACTGGCCGCTGTCGATGAAGGTCAAGGACGACTACGAGCGCGTGGGCGTGCCGATGCTCCCGGTCATCGCGGGCAACAAGGTGGTCGCCCGGCAGATCGTCCTCTACAGCTGGGCCATGGTCGGCGTCTCGCTGCTGCTGTGGCCGCTGGGCCACACCGGCTGGTTCTACCCGGTCGTGGCGGCCGTGCTGGGCGGGCTGTGGCTGAAGGAGGCGCATGCGCTCCAGGTGCGCGCCAAGGCCGAGATCACGGGCGCCGAGCTCAAGGAGATGAGGCTGTTCCACTGGTCCATCACCTATGTGTCGCTGCTCTTCGTCGCCATCGCCGTGGACCCCTTCCTGCGGTGATTACCGGCGGGTAGCATCGGCCCTATGGCAGACACCAACCAGGCGGAGACGGCCGAGCCGGCAGAGACCGCGGAGCCGGCCGAGCCGGCCGAGACGGTCGCGAGCGGCAAGCCCTCCAAGCCTTCCAAGGACGATAAGCGGGCCAAGCGGCTCGCCCACCAGATCACGGCCTTCGCCACCAGCCACGGCGGCAGCGCCGAGGGCCAGATCGCCCATATCGGCCGCGGCACCGTCCGGATCGCCCTGGTCGGCGCCAACGGTGAGTGGGGCACCCTCGTCGCCCCCACGCGGGAGAGCGCGCGCCGCGCGGCCGAGCTCGCCGGGCTCACCCTCCACGACGACTTCGACGGCGAGTTGGCCGCGAAGGTCCGCACCGGCCCCTACGAGTGGAAGCGCATGGCGGGCATCCAGCTCGGCGGCCCGAGCAACGACTGAGAACGGCTCGTGCCCGACGTGTGAGCGCGGGTCCGCGACACCTCACGCGCCCTCCGTCCGTTAAGCCCTTCGATGCCGGAGGGCGAGAGGCGGCGGCGATGGACGAGGCGACGGATTCCCCGGACACCCGGGGCCCCGCGACCGGCCCGGTCCCCCGGGACGGCCCGGGCCCGGTGGCGGGGCTTTCCGCCCTGCCACCGCTGGTCGACCAGCACAGCCACGGCACGGTCCACGGAGAGCTCGGGATCGGCTCGTTCGAAACCCATCTGGCCGGCGCCGCCGGATCGGGCGCCGCCCCGGCCGGCACCACCTTCTTCGACAGCTGGACGGGGCTCGCCGTACGCCGCTGGTGCCCCCCGCTGCTCGGCATGGAACCCCACTGCGCGCCCGTCACCTATCTCGCCCGCCGCCGTGAGCTGGGCGCCTACCGCGCCGCGCGGCTGCTGCTGCGCGGCGCCGGCATCGGCACCTTCCTGCTGGAGTCCGGCGCGCCGAACGACCTCAGCTCGCCCGCCGAACTGGCCGCGGCGGCCGACGGCCGGGTCCATGAGGTCGTCCGACTGGAGCCGCTGGCCGACCAGGTGGCGGACACCTCGGGCACGGTCGACTCGTTCATCGGCAACACCGCCGAGGCGCTGTACGCGGCCGCCCAGCACGCGACCGCCTTCGCCATGGGCATCACCTTCTGCGACGAGACCCCGCCCGACCCGCGCGAGGTGCGGCGCGCGGCCGCCCGCCGGCTCACCGGCCGCCCGGCGGCCGGACACCGCACCACCGACCCCGCGCTCGCCCAGCATCTGCTGTGGAGCGCCGTCGCGACCGGTCTGCCGGTGCAGCTGCACTGCGGCGACCCGCAGCCGCTCCTCGGCTTCCTGCGCGCCACCGCCGGCTTCGGCACCGATCTGGTGCTGCTGCCCGAGCGGCCGCACCACCGGCGGGCCGCGCAGCTGGCCGCGGCCTTTCCGCACGTCTACGCGGACGCGGGTCCGCGGCCCGGGGAGACGCTGGGCGAGGCGCCGTTCGGCAAGCTGCTCTTCTCGACGGGCGCGCGAGCGCTGCCCGAGCTGTATGTGACCGCGTCCCGGCTGTTCGTCCGGGACCTGTCGCGGCTGGCGGCCGAGTGGATCGCCGACGGCATCTGCACGCGGTCCGAGGCGCGGCGGATCGCCGGTCTTGTCGCGGCCGGCACCGCGCGCCGGATCTACCGGCTGGACGCGGCGGGCTCGGGCTGAACCGCCTCGTGGTCGCCCGCCGGGGCCGGGACGGGCGCCGGAAGGGCCGCCCGCTCGCGCTGGGCGAGCAGCGCTCGAAGCGCGGCGATCCACACCAGGCAGGAGCCGAACATGTGGATGCCGACGACCACCTCGGGCAGATGCGTGAAGTACTGGACGTACCCGATCACGCCCTGGAGGAGCAGGACGGCGAGGAGCTCCAGGACCGTACGGCGCGGGACGGCGGGGGCCTTCACGGCGCGCAGCGTGAACCACAGGGCGACGGTCAGGCCCAGCACGATGTAGACGAAGTCCACATGCAGCTGGGTGATCTCCTGCCAGTCCAGCGGGATCCGGTGCACCTCACGGGCGTCGCCGGCGTGCGGTCCGGCTCCGGTGACCACCGAGCCGATGACGATGAGCGCGCCGGTCGCGAAGATCAGCAGCCGGGTCAGCTGACGCACCGGGCCGGCGACGAGATCCCGCGGCTCGCCATCGCCCTCGCGCGCCCGCCACCAGGTCAGCACGGCGACCGTGAGGAGCGCGGTGGACAGCAGGAAGTGCGAGCTGACGATGTACGGGTTCAGGCCCGTGAGCACCGTGATGCCGCCGACGACGGCGTTGCCCATGACGACCCAGAACTGGGCCCAGCCCAGCCGGGTGAGGGAGCGGCGCACCGGTGTACGGGAGCGGGCGGCGATGATCAGCAGGCCGACGACGGCGCACAGCACGTACGTCAGCATGCGGTTGCCGAACTCGATGGCGCCGTGGATGCCCATGTCGGCGGTCGGCGTCAGACTGCCGGAGGTGCACTTCGGCCAGGTGTCACAGCCGAGGCCGGACTGGGTGAGCCGGACCGCGCCGCCGGTCACGACGATGACGACGGCCATCACCACGGTGGCGAGCGCCGCGCGCTCCACAAAGCGCGCGGAGGGCTGCCAGCGCCGGGCGATCAGCTCGAAGGGGTTCAGCGAATTCGGCACGGGCCCATCGTAGGCGGCTGCTTGTGCAGCTTTTCACGAGGGGTCCGGCCGAGCTCCGGCCGAGCTCCGGCCGAGCTCCGGCCGAGGTGCGGCCGAGGTGCGGCCGAGGTGCGGCCGAGGTGCGGAGGTGTGGGCGAGGTGCGGCCGAGGTGTGGCCCCCGAGCTCCGGCCGAGGTTCGGCCGAGCTCCATCCCCGAGCTCCGGCCGAGATGCGGCCGAGGTCCGGCCCTGAGGTTCGGCCGAGGTGCGGCCGAGCTCCATCCCCGAGGTGCGGCCGAGCTCCATCCCCGAGCTCCGGCCGAGGTGCGGCCGAGGTGCGGCCGAGGTGTGGCCGAGGTGCGGCCGAGGTGTGGCCGAGGTCCGGCCGAGGGGGCGAGCCCTTACTCCCAGCGGAAGAAGCGTCCCGCCGCGCCCAGCCCCAGCACCGCCCACACCGCGAGGATCCCGAGATCCCGCCAGGGCACCGAGGCGCCGTCCAGGAGCACGTCCCGCAGCCCGCCCGAAAGGGCGGAGATCGGCAGCACCTCCAGGACGCCCCGCACCGCGCCCGGGAACTTGTCCAGCGACACGATCACCCCGCCGGCCACCAGCAGCAGCAGGAAGACGAGATTGGCCGCGGCCAGGGTCGCCTCGGCCTTCAGGGTGCCCGCCATGAGCAGGCCGAGCCCGGAGAACGCCGCGGTGCCCAGGATCAGCAGCAGGACGACGGCCAGCGGGTTGCCGTGCGGCGACCAGCCGAGCGCCAGCGCGATCACCGTCAGCAGGGCGATCTGCATGACCTCGGTGATCAGCACCGCACAGGTCTTGGCGGCCATCAGCGCCCACCGCGGCAGCGGGGAGACGGCGAGCCGCTTGAGCACGCCGTAGCGCCGCTCGAAGCCGGTCGCGATGGCCTGGCCGGTGAACGCCGTGGAGAGCACGGCCAGCGCCAGGACGCCGGGCGCGAGGAAGTCCACAGCGCTGCCGTCCGCGCCCGTGTCGACGATGTCGACGCTGCTGAAGAGCACCAGCACCAGGGACGGGATGACCACCGTCAGCAGCAGCTGCTCGCCGTTGCGCAGCAGCATCCGGGTCTCCAGCGCGGCCTGCGCCCGGATCATCCGGAGCAGCGGCGCCGACCCCGGCTTCGGGAGAAAAGTGCCCGTGGCGGTCACGCTCGCAGCTCCTTACCGGTGAGCTCCAGGAAGACGTCCTCGAGGGTGTGCCGCTCGACCGAGATCCGGTCCGGCATCACCCCGTTCTGCGCGCACCAGGAAGTGACGGTCGCCAGCAGCTGGGGGTTGACCTTGCCGGTGACCCGGTACGACCCGGGGGTCAGCTCGGCGGCCGTGCTGTCGGCGGGCAGCGCCTTCAGCAGCGAGGCCAGGTCGAGCGCGGGGCGGCCGGTGAAGCGCAGGGTGTTCTCGGCGCCGCCGCGGCACAGCTGCTCGGGGGTGCCCTGGGCGATGGCCTTGCCGCCGTCGATGATCGCCACATCGTCGGCGAGCTGCTCGGCCTCGTCCATATAGTGCGTGGTCAGCACCACGGTGACCCCGTCGTCGCGCAGATCGCGGACGAGGTCCCAGGTGGCGCGGCGGGCCTGGGGGTCCAGGCCGGCGGTCGGCTCGTCGAGGAAGACCAGCTCGGGGCGGCCGACGATGGCCATGGCGAGTGCGAGCCGCTGCTGCTGGCCGCCGGAGAGCCGCCGGTAGGCCGTCCGGCCGCAGGTGCCGAGGCCGAGCCGCTCCATGAGCATCTTGACGTCCACGGGGTGGGCGTGCAGGGAGGCGGTGTGGCGCAGCATCTCTTCTGCGCGCGCGCCGGAGTAAACGCCTCCGGACTGGAGCATCACGCCGATGCGCGGGCGCAGCGCGGAGGCGTCCGTGACCGGGTCGAGCCCGAATATCCGGACCGTGCCGGCGTCGGGGCGGCGGTACCCCTCGCAGGTCTCGACAGTGGTGGTCTTGCCGGCTCCGTTGGGGCCGAGGACGGCGCTCACGGTGCCGCGCGCGACGGACAGGTCGAGCCCGTCGACCGCGGTTTTCGACCCGTACCGCTTGACCAGGCCGACGATCTCGACCGCGGGCTCATCTCGCATGTCCGGCAGTCTACGAATCGCCGGGGGCGCCGTGGGCGGCAGGGCCGGAAGACGCGGGCCCGGGACCGCGTTGTCGCAGGTGGGACTTAGGGATGCCTTAGTGACGCACCCCACCGGAACCCCCTGACGTCCTCGGTTGTCGTTTGCCGGGGAATTACGCAACAATGGCGTTGTGAAATACGCGAGCGAAGCTCCGAGTGGACGCGCGGCCGAGAAGGCCGCGCGGTCTGCCGTGCCCGCGTACGCGGCCGAAGAACCGCAGCACGGCACCCGCAACCGGGTGGCGCGCTCCATCCTCGATCATGGCCCGTCCACCGCCGCGGAGCTGGCCGTGCGGCTGGAGCTGACCCAGGCGGCCGTGCGCCGCCACCTCGACACTCTGGTCGCCGACGGCGTCGTCGAGCCCCGCGAGAAGAGGGTGTACGGGGTGCGGGGGCGCGGCCGCCCGGCCAAGGTCTTCGCACTCACGGACTGCGGCCGGGACGCCTTCGACCAGGCCTACGACAAGCTGGCCGTCGACGCCCTGCGCTGGATCGAGCAGAGCGCCGGAGGCGGGGAAGCCGGCCGCGCCGCCGTCGCGGCGTTCGCGCGCGCCAGGCTCGCCGCCCAGGCCGAGGCGTACCGCGGCGCCGTGGAGGCCGCAGCCCCAGAAGGCCGTACGGCGGCCCTCGCGGGCGCACTCTCGACGGACGGGTACGCTGCTACGGCGCGCAGCGCGCCGGTCGGCGAACAGCTCTGCCAGCACCACTGCCCGGTCGCTCACGCAGCCGAGCGATATCCGCAGCTGTGTGAGGCGGAGACCGAGGTCTTCTCCCAACTGCTCGGGACTCATGTGCAGCGTCTGGCCACCATCGCCCATGGCGACGGAGTGTGCACGACGTTCATTCCGAAGACCGATACGACGGTCGAGAAGACCGACACCAGCACCACCGAGACCACCACAGCATCTGCCAGCACGGCCGGGAGGAACCCCGAATGACTCTCCCCACGGAGACCGCTCACCCTGAGCTCGAGGGTCTGGGCAACTACGAGTACGGCTGGGCCGACTCCGACGTGGCCGGAGCCTCGGCCAAGCGCGGCCTCTCCGAGGACGTCGTCCGCGACATCTCGGCGAAGAAGTCCGAGCCGGAGTGGATGCTGAAGCTCCGGCTGAAGGGCCTGAAGCTCTTCGGCAAGAAGCCCATGCCCACCTGGGGCTCGGACCTGTCCGGCATCGACTTCGACAACATCAAGTACTTCGTCCGCTCCACCGAGCAGCAGGCCGCCTCCTGGGAGGAGCTGCCCGAGGACATCAGGAACACGTACGACAAGCTGGGCATCCCCGAGGCCGAGAAGCAGCGCCTCGTCGCGGGTGTCGCGGCCCAGTACGAGTCCGAGGTCGTCTACCACCAGATCCGTGAGGACCTGGAGGAGCAGGGCGTCATCTTCCAGGACACCGACACCGCGCTCAAGGAGCACCCGGAGCTCTTCCAGGAGTACTTCGGCACCGTGATCCCGGCGGGCGACAACAAGTTCGCCTCGCTGAACACGGCGGTGTGGTCCGGCGGCTCGTTCATCTACGTGCCGAAGGGCGTGCACGTGGAGATCCCGCTGCAGGCCTACTTCCGGATCAACACCGAGAACATGGGTCAGTTCGAGCGGACGCTGATCATCGTCGACGAGGACGCCTACGTCCACTACGTCGAGGGCTGCACCGCGCCGATCTACAAGTCGGACTCGCTGCACTCCGCGGTCGTCGAGATCATCGTCAAGAAGGGCGCCCGCTGCCGCTACACGACCATTCAGAACTGGTCGAACAACGTCTACAACCTGGTCACCAAGCGCGCCGTGGCGTATGAGGGCGCGACCATGGAGTGGGTCGACGGCAACATCGGCTCCAAGGTGACCATGAAGTACCCCGCCGTCTACCTGATGGGCGAGCACGCCAAGGGCGAGACCCTGTCCATCGCCTTCGCGGGTGAGGGCCAGCACCAGGACGCCGGCGCCAAGATGGTGCACATGGCGCCCAACACCTCCTCGAACATCGTCTCCAAGTCGGTGGCGCGCGGCGGTGGCCGCACCTCCTACCGCGGTCTGATCGAGATCGGCGAGGGCGCCGAGGGCTCCAAGTCCAATGTGCTCTGTGACGCCCTGCTGGTCGACACCATCTCGCGGTCGGACACCTACCCGTATGTGGATGTCCGCGAGGACGATGTGTCCATGGGCCACGAGGCGACCGTCTCCAAGGTCAGCGACGACCAGCTCTTCTACCTCAGGAGCCGCGGTCTGTCCGAGGACGAGGCCATGGCGATGATCGTGCGCGGCTTCGTCGAGCCGATCGCGCGCGAGCTGCCCATGGAGTACGCGCTGGAGCTCAACCGGCTGATCGAGCTGCAGATGGAGGGCGCGGTCGGCTAGCGCCCGCCCTCCCCGCCGGGGACACCGTCCCCGGCGGGGCACCCCGTTCAGGCCCCATCAGGCACAGAAAGCGAGCAGTACGACAGCCATGGCTGAAACCATTCCGGCCGGATCCACCACGGACGGCGTCATCCAGGTGGGACAGCCCACTGATGCGCGGGTGAGCGCCCCCGCGTCGTACGACGTGGCCGACTTCCCGGTGCCCCATGGCCGCGAGGAGGACTGGCGGTTCACCCCGCTGGAGCGGCTGCGCGGCCTCCACGACGGCTCGGCCGTCGCCGACGGCGGCGTCAAGGTCGCGGTGACCGCCCCCGAGGGCGTCACCGTCGAGACCGTGGGCCGTGGCGACGCGCGCCTGGGGAAGGCCGGCAAGCCGGTGGACCGGGTCGCGGCGCAGGCGTACAGCTCCTTCGAGGAGGCGTCCGTCGTCTCCATCCCCAAGGAGACGGTGCTGACCGAGCCGGTGCGGATCTCCGTGCACGGCGAGGGCGGCACCGCCTTCGGCCACCAGGTCGTGGAGGTCGGTGCCTTCGCCGAGGCGGTCGTGGTCATCGACCACACCGGTGACGCGACGCTCGCCGCCAACGTCGAGTACCTGGTCGGGGACGGTGCCAAGCTCACCGTGGTCTCCCTCCAGGACTGGGACGACACCGCCGTCCACGCCGGTCAGCACACCGCGCTGGTCGGCCGGGACGCCACCTTCAAGTCCGTGGTCGTCACCCTCGGCGGCGACCTGGTGCGGCTCCACCCGCGCGTCGTCTACGGCGCCCCGGGCGGTGAGGCCGAGCTCTACGGCCTGTACTTCACCGACAACGGCCAGCACCAGGAGCACCGGCTCTTCATCGACCACGACACCCCGCACTGCCGCAGCAACGTGGCCTACAAGGGCGCGCTGCAGGGCAAGGACGCGCACGCCGTCTGGATCGGTGATGTACTGATCCGCGCCGAAGCCGAGGGCACCGACACCTACGAGCTCAACCGCAACCTGGTCCTCACCGACGGCGCCCGCGTCGACTCGGTGCCGAACCTGGAGATCGAGACCGGCGAGATCGTCGGCGCCGGTCACGCGAGCGCGACCGGCCGCTTCGAGGACGAGCAGCTGTTCTACCTGATGGCGCGCGGCATCCCGGCCGACGAGGCCCGCCGGCTGGTCGTCCGCGGCTTCTTCGCCGAGCTGGTCCAGCAGATCGGGCTGCCCGAGCTGGAGGAGCGTCTGATCGCCAAGATCGAGGCGGAGCTGGAGGCGTCCGTAGGATGACCCCGACCTTCGTACGCGCCTGCTCGCTGGACGAGCTCGAGGACGAGACCCCCATGCGGGTCGAAATCGAGGGCGTGCCCGTCGCGCTGGTGCGCGCCGAGGGCGAGGTGTTCGCGGTCAACGACATCTGCTCGCACGCGAACGTCTCGCTGTCCGAGGGCGAGGTGGAGGACTGCCAGATCGAGTGCTGGCTGCACGGCTCCAGCTTCGACCTGCGCACCGGCAAGCCGTCCGGCCTTCCGGCGACGCGCCCGATCCCCGTATACCCCGTAAAGATCGAAGGGGACGACGTGCTCGTCTCCGTCACCCAGGAGTCCTGAGGCACCCATGGCAACGCTTGAGATCCACGACCTGCACGTCTCCGTCGAGGCCGAGGGCGGCCCCCGCGAGATTCTGCGCGGCGTCGACCTGACCGTGAAGCAGGGCGAGACGCACGCCATCATGGGCCCCAACGGCTCCGGCAAGTCCACCCTGGCCTACTCGCTCGCCGGCCACCCGAAGTACACCATCACCGGCGGCACCGTCACCCTCGACGGTGAGAACGTGCTGGAGATGTCCGTCGACGAGCGCGCCCGCGCCGGCGTCTTCCTCGCCATGCAGTACCCGGTCGAGGTCCCCGGCGTCTCCGTCTCCAACTTCCTGCGCACCTCCGCGACCGCCATCCGTGGCGAGGCCCCGAAGCTGCGCACCTGGGTGAAGGAGGTCAAGGAGGCCATGGAGCGCCTTCAGATCGACCCGTCCTTCGCCGAGCGCAACGTCAACGAGGGCTTCTCCGGCGGTGAGAAGAAGCGCCACGAGATCCTTCAGCTGGAGCTGCTGAAGCCGGCCATCGCGATCCTCGACGAGACCGACTCCGGTCTGGACGTCGACGCGCTGCGCGTGGTCTCCGAGGGCGTCAACCGGGTCCGGGAGTCCGGCCAGGTCGGCACCCTGCTGATCACGCACTACACCCGCATCCTGCGCTACATCAAGCCCGACCACGTGCACGTCTTCGCGGCGGGCCGGATCGCCGAGTCCGGCGGCCCGGAGCTGGCCAATAAGCTCGAGGAAGAGGGCTACGAGCAGTATGTGAAGGGCGGCGCGACGGGTGAGTGATGACATCGGCGGCACCGGCCGCCCATACGGCGTAACGAACGGAGGCACAGGGACATGACACAGCTGCCGGGCCTCCTCGACACCGAGGCGATCCGTAAGGACTTCCCCATCCTGGACCGCGTCGTCCACGACGGGCAGAGGCTCGTCTACCTGGACAACGCGGCGACGTCCCAGAAGCCGCGCCAGGTCCTGGACGCGCTGAACACGTACTACGAGCGTTACAACGCCAATGTGCACCGTGGCGTCCATGTGCTCGCCGAGGAGGCCACGGCGCTGTACGAGGGCGCCCGCGACAAGGTCGCCGCCTTCATCAACGCTCCCAGCCGCGACGAGGTGATCTTCACCAAGAACGCCTCGGAGTCGCTGAACCTCGTCGCCAACATGCTCGGCTGGGCCGATGAGCCCTACCGGGTGGACAGCGACACCGAGATCGTCATCACCGAGATGGAGCACCACTCCAACATCGTTCCGTGGCAGCTGCTCGCGCAGCGCACCGGCGCGAAGCTGAAGTGGTTCGGCCTCACCGAGGACGGCCGTCTCGACCTGTCCGAGATAGAGCAGGTCATCACCGAGAAGACCAAGGTCGTCTCGTTCGTCCTGATCTCCAACATCCTGGGCACGGTCAACCCGGTCGAGGCGATCGTCCGGCGCGCCCAGGAGGTCGGCGCCCTCGTCGTCATCGACGCCTCCCAGGCCGCCCCGCACATGGAGCTGGACGTCCAGGCGCTCCAGGCCGACTTCGTGGCCTTCACCGGCCACAAGATGTGCGGCCCGACCGGCATCGGCGTGCTGTGGGGCCGCCAGGAGCTGCTGGAGGACCTGCCTCCGTTCCTCGGCGGTGGCGAGATGATCGAGACCGTCTCGATGCACTCCTCGACCTACGCCCCGGCGCCGCACAAGTTCGAGGCGGGTACGCCCCCGATCGCCCAGGCCGTCGGCCTCGGCGCGGCCGTGGACTACCTCACCTCGATCGGCATGGACAACATCGCCCGCCATGAGCACGCCCTGACCCACTACGCGGTCGGCAGGCTTCTGGAGGTCCCCGGCCTGCGCATCATCGGCCCCACCACGGCTGAGGAGCGCGGCGCCACGATCTCCTTCACGCTCGGCGACATCCACCCCCACGATGTGGGCCAGGTCCTGGACGAGCAGGGCATCGCGGTCCGGGTCGGCCACCACTGCGCCCGCCCCGTCTGCCTGCGCTACGGAATTCCTGCGACCACGCGAGCGTCGTTCTATCTGTACTCCACTCCGGCCGAGGTCGACGCCTTGGTGGAGGGCCTGGAGCACGTACGGAACTTCTTCGGGTAGGGGCTGCGCGTGAAGCTGGATTCGATGTACCAGGACGTCATCCTGGACCACTACAAAAACCCCCACGGACGGGGACTGAGGGACGGCGACGCCGAGGTACACCACGTCAACCCGACGTGCGGTGACGAGATCACGCTCCGTGTGCGGCTTGACGGCGAGACGATCGAGGACGTGAGCTACGAGGGCCAGGGCTGTTCCATCAGCCAGGCCAGCGCGTCCGTGCTCAACGAATTGCTGGTGGGCAAGGAGCTGAGCGAGGCTCGCAGGATCCAGGCGACGTTTCTGGAACTGATGCAGTCCAAGGGCCAGGCAGAGCCGGACGACGCCATGGAGGAGGTGCTGGAGGACGCGATCGCGTTCGCCGGCGTCTCCAAGTACCCCGCCCGTGTGAAATGTGCTCTGCTGAGCTGGATGGCGTGGAAGGATGCCACGGCTCAGGCACTGGGCGAGACCGCCGGAGGAAAGACCGCATGAGTGACAACGTGCAGACGACCACCAAGCCCGCCAGCGAGGAAGAGGTCCGCGAGGCCCTGTATGACGTCGTCGACCCCGAGCTGGGCATCGACGTCGTCAACCTCGGTCTGATCTACGGCATCCACGTCGATGACGGCAACATCGCCACCATCGACATGACGCTCACCTCGGCGGCCTGCCCGCTGACCGACGTCATCGAGGACCAGGCGAAGTCCGCGACCGACGGCATCGTCAACGAGCTCCGGATCAACTGGGTCTGGATGCCGCCGTGGGGCCCGGACAAGATCACCGACGAGGGTCGCGAGCAGCTCCGCGCGCTCGGGTTCAACGTCTGAGATCTCCCGATGTCTCCGCCTCTCCAGGCAGTGAACGGCCCCCGCGCACCCGCGCGGGGGTCCTTTCGCGTCTGGGGCTGTCTTCATGCGTACGGCCTCTATGTGTACGACCGTACGCATCGTTGTGTACGCTCGTACGCATGGGATATGTGATGCTCTCCGGGGCCATCCTGGCCGAGATCCTCGCGACCACCTCGATGAAGTACAGCGACGGCTTCACCAGGCTCTGGCCCTCGGTGGGCACGACAGTCGGCTATCTCATCGCCTTTATGCTGCTCGCGCTGACGCTCAAGACGGTGTCGATGGGCACCGCGTACGCCATATGGGCCGGGGCCGGGACCGCCGTCATCGCCGCGATCGGCATGGTCTTCTTCGGGGAGGCGGTGACCGCCGCGAAGGTGATCGGGGTGCTGCTGGTGATCGCCGGGGTGGTCGTGCTGAATCTCGGCGGGGCGCACTGATGGGGCGGCGCTACGATCCCGGGCGGCGGCAGCGGATCATCGATGCGGCGATCACGGTGGTGGGGGAGCGAGGTATCGAGGGGCTGAGCCATCGGTCCGTGGCCGCTGTGGCGGATGTGCCGCTGGGCTCGACGACGTATCACTTCGCCACGCTCGACGACCTGTTGGTGGCCGCGCTCGGGCAGGTCAGCGCCGAGTGCCTGGCCGACATGGAGCGCTGGGAGCGGGAGGCCGATCCCGAGGTGCCGCTCGCGGAGGAGCTGGCGCGGGTGATAGAGGAGTGGCTGGTGGGGGACCGGACGCGGCTGGAGCTGGAGTACGAGCTGTATCTCGCCGCCCTGCGCCGGGAGGCGGTGCGGCCCATCGCCGCCGCGTATCTCGATGACGTGGCCGCGGTGTTGGCCAGGCGCACCGGGGATCTCGGGGTCGCGCGGGCGCTGGGGGCGTTGATCGACGGGCTGATGCTGCAGATTCTGCTCACCGGGCGGCCGTTCGACCGTGAGGAGGCGCGGGTCGCGTTGGCGAGGGTGACCGGCTGACGGGGCGTCGTGAACCCGTTCGCGGCGTGCGGGGAACAGGGGGTGACACATCGATCCCCGCACCACCTGACGCACCGGATACGGAGCCCCTGTGACCGACCCCGATCCACCGCCGCGCCGCGTCCCGGACCATGCGCCGCACGATGACGCGGCGATCATCGCCCAGTCGCTGGAGCAGCCCGAGGTCTTCGCGCGCCTCTACGACCGGTACGCGCCGGACCCGCTGAGCCCGGTCGCTGAGACCGGTTCGCCTCCCGGGCCCGCCTCCGGTTAGCGTTCTGACCATGACCGATGCAGCAGCCACTACCCGCACCACCGCCACCGGCGCCGTCGCCGCCGGTCTGGCCACGCTCACCGAGGACGGCACCGTTCTCGACACCTGGTTCCCGGCCCCCGAGCTGACCGATGAGCCGGGTCCGGCCGGGACCGAGCGGCTCGACGCCGAGCGCACCGCAAGCCTGCTGGGCGACGCCGCCCTCAAGGCCCTCGGCCCCGACCCGCGCCGTGGGGTCGAGATCGTGGCCGTGCGCACCGTCATCGGCTCGCTCGACGACAAGCCCCTCGACGCGCATGACGTCTACCTCCGGCTGCACCTGCTCAGCCACCGGCTGGTCAAGCCGCACGGCTTGAGCCTGGACGGCCAGTTCGGCCTGCTCGCCAATGTCGCCTGGACCTCGCTCGGTCCGGTCGCCCCCGACCAGGTGGAGCGCGCCCGGCTGGCTGCCCGCGCCGAGGGGCTCCAGCTGTCGGTGACCAGTGTCGACAAGTTCCCGCGGATGACCGACTACGTGGTCCCGGCCGGGGTCCGCATCGGTGACGCCGACCGGGTACGGCTCGGCGCGCACCTCGCCGCCGGCACCACCGTCATGCATGAGGGCTTCGTCAACTTCAACGCCGGAACGCTGGGCACCTCCATGGTCGAGGGCCGGATCAGCGCGGGCGTCGTGGTCGGCGACGGCTCCGACATCGGCGGCGGCGCGTCGATCATGGGCACCCTGTCGGGCGGCGGCAAGCAGATCGTCTCCATCGGCGAGCGCTGCCTGCTCGGCGCCGAGGCCGGTCTCGGCATCTCGCTCGGCGACGACTGCATCGTGGAGGCGGGCCTGTACGTGACCGCGGGCACCCGGATCACGCTGCCCGACGGCAAGATCATCAAGGCGTTGGAGCTGTCCGGCGCCAACAACCTCCTCTTCCGCCGCAACTCCATCACCGGCGCGGTCGAGGCACTGCCGCGCACGGGCTCCTGGGGCGGGCTGAACGCGGCGCTGCACAGCAACGACTGATCGTTTCAGGGTGTTCCGGTCGGCTGGGCCGTCATCTGTTCGTGGTGTCGGCCCAGCGGGTCGTCGTGGCGGAGCGGGTGGCGTGAGTGCGTCACCGGCGCGGTCGAGGCGCTGCCGCGCACGGGCTCGTGGGGCGGGCTGAACGCGGCGCTGCACAGCAACGACTGATCGTCTCGGGCTCAGCTCACAACGGACGGCCCGGTCGTCGCCCCCTTCCAGGCGGCGACCAGGCCGTCCGTCACTTCCGCGTCCGCCGCGAGCAGCGGCGGACGGACCGGTCCCGCGGGCAGCCCTCCGGGATGTAGTAGCGCCCGGCCTGGGGGGTTCTGACCGGGGGAGAGGTGGGCTCGCTGCTCGGCGCGGTCGACCGCCGAGGGGCGGGCGTCGCTGTGCGGCGAATGGAAGAGCATGAGCGCCGCAAGGCCCAGGGCCAGGGCGAGCGCCCCGCCGAGGGCCGCCAACGGGCCGGTCCACCGTCGTCCGCGTGCCGCCATGTGCCCCCCTGATGCCGATGCTCCGGAGCGCCGGACGCCGTACGCGACCGGGCTCCGGACACCCTCATCAGGGGCCGCACCCTCATCAGGGGCCGCACCCTCATCAGGGGCGCACCTTCATCAGGGGCGCACCCGGATCACGGGCGCACCTTCATCAGGGGCGCACCCGGATCATGGGCGCACCCGCACCACCTGCGGGTCGTGGTCGCTTGACTGGTCGGAGAACTCGGCGTTGATGTGGACGATGTCGTAGTCGGGTCGGCGCAGGGCGCGGCTGGTGAGGATGTGGTCCAGCACCTGCGAGTTGCCGTTGTAGACATACCCGTAGCGTTCGGCGCGCGGCTCCCGGGTGACCAGGTCGGTCAGCACCCCGCCCTTGGTGAGGTCGGCCAGCGCGGGCGAGAACTGGTAGTCGTTGAGATCGCCCGCGACGACGACCGCGGCCTTCGGGTCGGTGGCCAGGAGCTGCTTGACGAAGGTGTTCACCGCCGTGGCCTGGCCGGTGCGCTGGGTCTCCGAGGAGCGGGCCGGGGGCTGGAAGCGGCTGTCGAGGCTCTGGTCGCCGCCCTTGGAGTTGAAGTGGTTGGCGACCACGAAGACCGGACGGCCACGGAAGGAGAACTGCCCGACCAGCGGCTTGCGGCTGTCCTTCCAGACGCCGTTCGCAGGGTCGATACGACCGGGGGAGGCCGACAGGCCGGCCTTGCCGCCCTTCGCCTCGACCGTCACCGGCGTGGTGGAGTCGCCGCCCGGGATGTCGGTGAAGGAGACCCGCTCGGGGTTGTAGAGGAAGGCGACCCGGATGTTGCCGCCCGGCTGTCCGCCGTCCTGGTCGTCCACCGGATCGATCTGGCGCCACTCGTACGAGGGACCTCCGGCCGCCGCGATGGCGTCGGTGAGCTTCTTGAGCGTGGCGCCGGCGCTCACGACCGCGTCATTGGTCGCGCCGTTGTCGTCCTGGACCTCCTCCAGCGCGACGATGTCGGGCGAGGCGAGGTTGTTCACCAGGCCCGAGGCGAGCCGGTCGAACTTCGACTGGGCGGTCTTGGGGGAGAGGTTCTCCACGTTGTAGGTGGCGATGGAGAGTTCGTCGGACCGCTGCTTGCGCGTCCGCTCCCGCTCCAGGCCGTGGTCGGCGAGATCGCCGAGCGCGGTGGCCGCGAGCGTGTAGCCGCCGAAGTTGTCGTAGTCCAGCGGGCCTTCGGTGGTGCCGGTCAGCTCGTCGCCGACGTCCGCGACGGGGAAGGGGCGCTGGGCGTACGGGAGGAGGGAGACGACCTTCACCCGCCCCGCGTTCGGGTCGCGGTAGGTGTCGTAGAGGGCGCCGCCGCGCGCGGTGCGCTTGTGGCGGGGCTCGGCGGTGACCCACAGCTCCTTGTACGGGGTGGTCGCGCCGACCACGGGCGCGTCCGTGACCGAGACCCGCATGCCCTCCAGGGACTCGTACCGGTCGAGCGCGTACGAGCGGGGGTGCAGCGTCAGCCCCTCGATGGAGCCGCCTCCGGCGTCCGGCGCGTAGCGATCGGGGACGGTGGAGGGGTTGAGCCTGAAGGTGGCGGGCAGCCCGTTGCCGGAGGACTGGACCGTCCAGGTCGCCTTGGAGATCTCGGTCAGCGACTGCAGACCGGCGCCGGCGCCGCCCGGGTAGTACTCGGACACCGTCCCGGAGACCAGGACCGAGTCCCCGACGGTCACCGAGGGCGTGGTGGAACCGGTGAAGACGAAGACCGCCTCGCTGGTGGCCGGGTCCCGGTCGGGCTTGGCGTCCTGGATCCAGAAGCCGCGCGACGAGCCGAAGGCACGTATCGCCGTGACCGTGCCGGGGACGTCTGTCACCTGCTTTCCGGCCAACGGGGATATTCGGGTGCTGCCCTGGATGTCGTGGATGCGGATCTCGGCGGCGGCAGCCGAGGACGACGGCGCGACGAGCAGCCCGGCCGCGAGGGCCGAGGCGGCGACGGCGGTGACGGCGACGGGTCCGCGCAGGGCGCGAGGGGACATGGTGGTGGCCTCCGGAAAGGAGTGAACAGAGGGAAAGTGGGCCTCTACGCGCGTCAATCTCTTGCTTTGCCACGGCAGTTGTCAAGGGCGGAACCATGTATGCCACGGGTCGGACGGATGAACGGGGAACCCCTGAACGATCTGGCCTCCCGGGCCGACCTGGCCGTCCATGGCCGAATTCACCGGTTGGCGCTCCGTGGGGCCACATCGGGACGAAAGTGCCGCCGTGTTCCGTCTACGCTGGGGGGCGTCTTACGGATCAGCCCCCGCGAGCCCGGCCCGCATGGTCCGCGAGACGCACCCTTGGCCGGGCCCTGCGTACGCAGCCGTGCCCGCGCTGTCCGCACCTCCGAGGAGATGACCCCGCCCATGCCCGAAGACCGCCCCACCATGCCGCCCGTGCGGCTGCGCACCGACGCGGAACTCGCGCGGGACGCGCTCGCCGCGCCGCTCCTCGCCCGCGCGGTGCGGCTCGCCCGCTGGGTCGAGCCGGGAAAGCCGGTGGGGTCGGGCGGGGTGCTGCCGGCGGACGATCTGCGGGCGGCGGTCGAGCTGCTGGGGCTCGCGGAGGACGAGGACGGGCCGGAGTACACGGCACAGGCGTGGCAGCTGGCCGTCGACACGGGGCTGGTCGAGATCGAGGAGCCCGAGGGAACCGAGGTCTCCGACGCATCCGGGTCGGGCGGGGAGGACGAGCACGACAACGAGCCGTCCGCCCGCGCGGTCAGCGGGGAGGAGCTCGCCCTGATCACCAAGGGAAGCCCCCAGGACATCCTGGACATCTGGCTCGACGGATTCGCGACGGTGCTCGCCGACGCCGCCGCGCCCGACCTCGGCGACATCGTGGACCGGATCAGCGAGGGCGGTGAGCTCGACCTCGACGCGATCGACTGGAACCCGGAGGAAGAGGCCGAGTTCCTCGACGGGGTGCTGGGCAATCTGTATCTGCTGACCGCCCTGGACGAGGAGGCGGCCGTCGGCTCCGTGCCGCTGCCCGCGCTCGTCGCCTCCATGATCATCCCGGATGACATGGAGGAGCCCACCGACGACATCCTGGAGGAGGTCTCCGAGGCGATGGTGCGGCTGGACGACCAGTTCCGGCTGCTCGCGCCGACCGGTCTCATCGACTACCAGCCGGTGGACGAGGCGCTCATCGAGGAGGTCGACGGCGAGGGCCGGATCAACGGCCCCGAGGCCGCCCGGCCGATCGACGACGAGGAGGACGTCACCCGCTACGGCATGGTCCGGCTCACCCCGCTCGGCGTCTACGCCGTACGGTCCCGCATGGTCGAGGCGGGTATCGACGCCCCGGCCGTCGGCGATCTGGCCGACCGGGGCGCCGACGTCCTGCTGGACGCCTTGCCCGGCCACCCCGAGCCCGCCGCGCACGCCGAGGCCGAACAGTGGCTCGCGCGCCGTACGCCCGAGGAGGCCGCCCGCGAACTGCTGGCCGCGGCGCGCGGGGACGACGAGGACGCGCCGCTGCGCCGCCTCACCTGTCAGCAGACGCTCTCCCTGGTCGGCGGGGCGGCCGAGCCCGCCCTGCGCGAGGTGCTGGACGACCGGTACCTGGGCGGGCTCGCCCGGGTCTGGCTGGCCGAACACGGGGTGGCGGGCATCCCGGAGCCCTCGGAGGAGATGGTCTTCTGGCTCACCGTGGACACGCTCGCGGCACAGCTCGCCAGCGAGGGCGACTCCGAGGAACTGCGGGATCTGGTGCGGGGGCTGGTCGACCAGACCGGGAGCTTCTTCGACTCGGCCTGGCGGGTGGACCACCCGGCGACCGCGGAGGTCCTGGAGGCGATGGGCCGGCTGCACCCGGACAAGAAGGCGGCGAAGGAGGCCCGCAAGGCGGCCTTCAAGGCCCGCTCACGGGCCTGACGCCGTGAGCCCGGAACCTCGCCGGGGTTCCGCCCCTGCCCCGCTCCTGGGGCGCCGGGAGACCGATCGAGCCCGGCCGGGCAGGATCCAGCCCGTCCGGCGTTCGAGGACACGGCCGAGGGGCGTCCGGGGCCCGGGGCGGAGCCCCGACTGAGGAGCGGGGGCAGGGGGCGGAGCCCCGGCACGGCAAGCCCGATGACGTCAGGCGCGCCCGACGGTCGTGGGCGGACGGCCCATTGGCCCGTCGATGTCGCGTCTCGTTCAACTGCTGTTCGGCCGGGGACGCGAATCTGTGCCCGCAGTCCGGAGGACCGTCCCCGCCGCTCAGGAGATGACATGCCGCTCACCCGAAGAGACTTCGCCAAGCGTTCCGCGTACACCGGGGCCGGGGTGGCCGGGGTCGCCCTGGTCGGCAGCGCCGGTGTGCTCGCCACCGCGCCCGGCGCGCTCGCCGCCGGTGAGACCGGCCAGACCGACGTCGCCGGCCAGGGCGGTGCGCGGCTCGGCTACGGCCCGCTCGTCGCCGACCCGAAGGGCGTCCTGGCCCTGCCCGAGGGGTTCAGCTACAAGATCATCACCCGTACCGGTGAGACGACGCTGGAGTCGGGCGAGTCCACCCCGTCCAACCACGACGGCACCGCCACCTTCGAGGGCACGCGCGGCACGACGCTCCTGGTCAACAACCACGAGCTGAAGGGCCCCCGCTCCGACTGGCCGCATCCGGTGCCGCTGACCGAGGGCCTGGTCTACGACCCGGCGGCCTCCGGCGGTTGCACCGTGGTCGAGGTCTCCAAGCACGGCGACCACGTCAGCGAGTGGGTCGGCATCGCGGGCACCTCCACCAACTGCGCGGGCGGCCGCACCCCCTGGGGCACCTGGCTGACCTGCGAGGAGACCGAGGACAAGGCCGGCCAGCACGGCATGACCAAGGACCACGGCTACGTCTTCGAGGTCGACCCGCACGACCGCAAGGCCAACCGGAATCCGAAGCCCATCAAGGCCCTGGGCCGGTACGCCCACGAGGCCGTCGTGGTCGACCCCAAACGCGGCCACCTCTACCTCACCGAGGACGCCTCCGGCCCGAACGGCCTCTTCTACCGCTGGGTTCCGCCGCACGGCTTCGAGCACGGGCGCGGCAAGCTGGGCACGCTGGCCGACGACGCGGGTGTGCTCCAGGCGCCCAAGTGCTACGACTCCGGCGGCAACTTCGTCGACGACCTCTCCCGCGCCACCAGGACCGGCACGGTCTACGGCGTGGACTGGGAGACGGTGCCGGACCGCGACGCCACATCGGTGCCGGTGCGCAAGCAGTTCGCCGCCGGCCAGATCACCCGGGCCCGTAAGCTCGAGGGCATGTGGTGGGCGGACGGCGGCGCGTACATCGTCTCCTCGTTCGCCCGTGAGGAGAGCCCGGTCCAGCACGACGGCCAGGTCTGGTTCTACGACCCCAAGCGGCGCACCCTCACCCTGAAGGTGCTGTTCGGCGTGAACCCCGACCCGTCGAAGGACGGCGCCTTCGACGGCCCGGACAACATCACCGTCTCGCCGTACGGCGGTCTGGTCATCGCCGAGGACGGCGAGGGCATCCAGCACCTCTTCGGGGCGACCGACGACGGCCGGACGTACCCGATCGCGCGCAACGAGCTGAACATGGGCACCGCGGACCAGCCGGAGTTCAGCGAGTTCACCGGCGTCGTCTTCTCGCCCGACGGGAAGACCCTCTTCGCCAACATCCAGGAGCCGGGCATCATGCTCGCGATCACCGGCCCCTGGCGCCGCCAGCGCTGACGAAGCCGGGCCGGGAATCCTCCCGGCCCGGCTTTGTTGAGGTGAGGGTGACCTCACGCCCGCGCACCACCCGCTTCTCGGTCCTGGACCGCTCCCGCACCCGCCAGGGCCGGGAGGGGTCACAGGCGCTGCGTGACACCGTATGGTTCGCCCAGCAGGCCGAGGCCCTCGGCTACCACCGGTTCTGGGTCTCCGAGCACCACAGCGTGCCCGGAGTGGCCGGTTCGGCGCCCACGGTGCTCGCCGCCGCCGTGGCCGCCGCCACCGTACGCATCCGGGTGGGCACGGGCGGCGTGATGCTGCCGAACCACCGTCCGCTGGTGGTGGCCGAGCAGTTCGGGGTGCTCGAATCCCTCTTCCCGGGCCGGATCGACATGGGCCTCGGCCGCTCGGTCGGCTTCACCGACGGCATCCGGCGCGCGCTCGGCGCCGACAAGGACGCCGCCCAGGACTTCGGCGCCCAACTGGCCGAGCTGCTCGGCTGGTTCACCGGCGAGCAACGCGCCCACCCTCAGGTCCACGCCCACCCGGCGGAGGGCCTGCGGCCCCCCGCCTTCGTCCTCGCCACGGGCGCGGGCGCCGACGTCGCGGCAGCCGCCGGGCTGTCCCTCGTGATCGGCGATCTCCGCGGCCGGGACCAGATGCTGCGCGCGATCGAGCGCTACCGGGCGGGCTTCCGCCCTTCGGCCTGGTCGTCGGCCCCGTACGTCGCCGTCTCCGGAAACGTGGCAGTCGCCGGGACGACGGAGGAAGCCCGGCGACTCCTCATCCCCGAAGCCTGGGCGATGGCCCACTCCCGCACCCACGGCGCCTTCCCGCCGCTCGGCCCGGCGGAGGAGATCGAGGCCCGCGCGATGACCGAGAAGGAGCGCGGCTTCTACGAGCGCGGCCTGCGGGGCCAGTTGCACGGCACGGAGGACGAGGTCGCCGCCGCGCTCGACTCCCTGATCGAGCGCAGCGGCGCCGATGAAGTGCTGGTCACCACGAGTACGTACGACCGCGATGCCCTGCTGGACTCCTACCGGCGGCTGGCCCGGGTGGCCGGGCTGTCGGGGGTGCCCGCGGTCATGTGATCGGCGCGTCCGTCCCGGCCTGGCTGACCCGGATGACGGCAGTCTCGATGCCGAAGTCCGTGCTTCGCGGTTCATCATCCGACTGTGCGGCCCACCGGGCCCGGGGGCGGTTCCGGACGCGGAAGAGCCTTGTGCCGCGCTGACTTCCGCACGGCTCAGCGCCCCGTGCCGGACCTCGTGCTCGGCGGTCAGCTCCGCGAGATGGTCCCGCTCGCTCTGCCGCTGCGCGGCTGCCGACGAGACATCGGCAGCCGCCTGCCGCTCCATTGCGGTCAACGGACCGTCGGTGTGGCTTCCTGTCGCCTGGGGCTCGACCTCAGCGGTCACGGTGAAGTCAAGTGCTGATCCTTCTCGGCGTCCAAGCCCTCGGCCAGGCCGAACGGCGAGGGATCAGCGGCGAACTTCACCGCATCCGCTCAGCGGGACGGCTGAGGGCTCAGAGGGCCTTTCCGCCCGGCTTGACCATGCCTCGCACCGTGCGCGAGTCCACGTACTCGCCCAGGGCCGTCATCTCCCACTCACCCGAGAACTGCTTGATCAGTTTCGCCATCATGACGCCCGTGCGCGGCTCGGCGTGGGTGATGTCGAAGCGGACCAGCTCCTCGCCCGTCCCGGCGTCGACCAGGCGGCAGTAGGCCTTGGCCACGTCGGTGAACTTCTGGCCGGAGAAGGAGTTGACGGTGAAGACCAGGCCGGTGACCTCGGGCGGGAGGCCGCCGAGGTGGACGGTGATGGTCTCGTCGTCGCCACCGCCCTCGCCGGTGAGGTTGTCGCCGGAGTGCTGGATGGTGCCGTTGAGGATGGCGAGCTTGCCGAAGAAGCAGGCGTCGATCTTCTTGCGGTCGACGCTGTAGGCGATCACGGACGCGTCGAGGTCGATGTCGGCGCCCCGGAAGGCGGGCTCCCAGCCGAGGCCCATCTTGACGGAGGTGAGCAGCGGGCGGCCGCCCTTGACCAGGGAGACCGTCTGGTTCTTCTGGAGGCTGACCCGGCCCTTGTCGAGGTTGATCTTGCCGGTGGAGGGGGCCGGCGCGGCGGCCGGAGGAGCGGGCGGCGGGGCGGCCGGCATCGGCGGCGGGGGCTGGAAACCGGCGGGCGGGCCGCTCGGCGGGGGCGGCGTCTGGGTGGCGTGCGCGGCCGGCGCGGCGGGCTCCTCGACCGAGACGCCGAAGTCGGTGGCGATGCCCGCCAGCCCGTTCGCATACCCCTGCCCGACCGCGCGGACCTTCCATACCCCATTGCGCCGGTAGACCTCCACGACCACCAGCGCGGTCTCCGGGCCGAGCCGGGGCGGGGTGAAGGTCGCGATCACGGCACCGTCATCCGCGCCGCGCACGGTGGCGGTCGGCTCCGTGCCCGCGAAGGTCGCACCGGGCGTGTCCAGACTCGCTGTCACCACGATCTTGTCGATCTCGGCGGGGACGGCGGCGGTGTCGACGGTGATCGTGTCACCCGCGCCTCCGGCCCCGGCGCGGTGGGTCACCCCGGGCGCGGTGGGCTGGTTGTAGAAGACGAAGTCGTCATCCGAGCGGACTTTGCCGTCGGCGGTGAGCAGCAGGCCCGATACGTCGAGCCGCACGGGCGCGGTGACGTCGACCGCCACGCGCGTGACGGAGAGGGGGATGTTCGAGCCGGGAGTCATTGCGGTCATGCCCGGGGTAACGAACGGCCCCGCTTTACGGTTCCTTGACCCACTCCTTGCCTGCCGCGGTCGTCACCACCACGGTGGTCCCTGCCGCCGTTGTCAGTGGCGCCCGCCATCATGGCGCGCATGACGATCGCCACGCCCGCCCCTGACGCGCTGCGCACCCTGGCCCACGCCCATCTGCCCGCCGACCTCGCCGACCGCTGGGCCGGTCTGCTGCGCCCGGCGGCCCACCTGCGGAGGGCCCACGCCGGCGATCCGGTCGTCGGCCGGCTCGGCGGGCTGCCCCGGCTGCCCGGGGGCACGGAGTGGCCGGTATGGGAGGGCCACGGACCGCTGGGCTTCGTGGCGGCGGTCGACTGCGCCGCGCTGCCCACCGGCGAACTCGACATACCGCTCCCCACGGACGGCTGGCTGGCCTTCTTCTACTACGGCGACGAGGACGACGACGCCCTGGTCGACACCGCCGACCCGGACACCTGGGCGGGTGCCCGCGTCATCCACCTGCCGCCCGAGTCCGCCGAGGCGCCCGAGCGGCCCGCGCCGGCCGGTCTCACCCCGTACCCGGCGGTGCCGCTGACCGTCCGGATGGAGCCGAGCGCCCCCGACTTCGCGTCGCTCGCGCTGAAGCAGGCCGCGTTCGGTCCGTCCGACCTCCCGGACGCGTTCGAGGGGGCACTTTGGGACCACCAGAGCGGCGCCGCGCATCAGATCGGCGGCCATGCGCAGTGCGTTCAGGACGCCGTGGAGATCGAGGTGGCCCACGGCGCGCTGGGCGGTGATGTGCCGTGGCGGGATCCGCGTATCGAGGAGGAGGCGCAGCGCTGGGTGCTGCTCGCGCAGTTCGACTCGGACGAGGACGCGGACATGATGTGGGGCGACGCGGGAGCCTTGTACTGGCTGATCCGCCCGGACGACCTTGCCGCGGGCCGCTTCGAGGCGGCCATGTTCACCTGGCAGTGCGGCTGACGTCCCTCACGCAGGTCAGAAACCCAGTTGCCCTGCCCGCACGCCGCTGACAGGGTCTCGGCCATGCCTACCTTCTCCGCGCACGACGGAACCAAGCTTGCCTACCACGTGTTCGGAGACGGCCCGCCGGTGGTCTGCCTGCCCGGTGGGCCGATGCAGGACTCGGCATACCTCGGGGACCTCGGCGGGCTGTCCGCGCACCGGCAGTTGATCATGCTGGATCTTCGGGGCACCGGTCAGTCGGCGATACCGGAGGAGGCCGGCTCCTACCGCTGCGACCGGCTCGTCGATGACGTGGACGCCCTGCGCGAGCATCTGGGCCTCGACCGCATGGACCTGCTCGCGCATTCCGCCGGCGCGAATCCGGCGGTGCTGTACGCGGGCCGCCATCCGGAGCGCGTCGGCAAGCTCGCGCTGATCACGCCGAGCGTCAGGGCCGTCGGTATCACGGTCACCGCAGACGTCCGGCTCGAGACGGCCCGGCTCCGCCGGGACGAGCCGTGGTTCCCGGCGGCGTTCGCGGCCCTGGAAGCGATTGTGCAGGGCAAGGCGACCGACGACAGCTGGCAGGCCATCGCCCCGTTCTCCTACGGTCGCTGGGACGAGGCGGCTCAGGCCCATCAGGCTGCCGGCGATGAGCAGAGGAACGACGAGGCCGCTGCTGTCTTCGGCGCCGACGGCGCCTTCGACCCGGACGCCACCCGCGCGGCACTCGCGCGGTTCGCCTCGCCGGTGCTCCTGCTCGCCGGGGAGGCCGATCTGAATTCTCCTCCTCCCGCGATGGCCGAGTTCTCCGGGCTGTTTCCCCACGCCGAGCTGGTCATTCAGCCCGGGGCCGGGCACGTCCCGTGGCTTGACGATGCCGACCGGTTCGTGGCGACGACCGCGGCGTTCCTGGGATAGGCCAGTCGATCTGCCCGTCCGGGGGCAGATCCTTCGCGGAGCCATCGGCCGGCTGAACAGGCCGGTCGGATCGGTGGGCGGCGGCCGTCACCCCGAGCACACAGACCGCCATGCCGACCAGGGCCACCGCCCCCGGCGCGTCGCCGAACATCGCGTACGCCCACACCACGGTGGTCGGCGGGGTCAGATAGATCAGCGCGCTGGTGCGGGTGACGCCGCTGCGCCGCAGGCTGAGCCAGTAGAAGCCGTAGCCCCCCACCGTGGACAACAGAACGGTCCAGGCCACCGCCGCCCAGAAGGCACCGCCCGTCGGAGGCGCGGCATGGCCGCCCACCACGGCGATCGCGGTGAACAGCAGGGCGCTGGTGACGCAGTGGAGGGGGACGGCGTCCACGGGCGCGAGCGGCGCCCGCGCCCGCCGTTCGAGGAAGCTCGCGCCCAGCAGCGCCGCCATGGCCGCGAACGGCAGCCCGTATGCCCACCCCGGTGCCGCGTCCGGCCCTGCCGACAGATCGTCCCGTACGACGAGCGCGACCCCGCCCAGCCCGATCGCGAGCCCGGCCCACTGGCGCGGGCTGACCGTCTCCCCGAGCAGCCGCCCGGCCAGCGCGCCCGCCGCGAGCGGCTGCAACGCGGCGATCAGCGCGGCGGTGCCGGACGGTACGCCGAGCCCGACGGCCCACACGATCCCGCCCAGGTAGCCGCCCTGCGAGAGCGCGCCGATCGCCGCCTGCTCGGCCATGGCGCGCGGGGACAGCCTGCGCCGTCGCAGCAGCAGCCAGGCGCCGTACAGGAGGACGGCGGCCACGAGGAAGCGCCACATCAGCAGGGTGTCCGCGGGGGCCTGCCGGGTGCCGAGCTCGGCCCCGATGAAGCCGGAGCTCCACATCACGACGAGCCCGATGGAGGTGACCGCACTGACAGGCATGGGATGTCCTCGTTCCGGTGGGCGATGGGTATACCGGTCTGTTTACTCTCCTGGGTACTAGACTAAACAGATCGGTTTACCCGTCAAGCCCGGGAGGCGATCGGGCCATGGAAACCCTCACGCCCGCGGCACGCCGCGTCCTCGACGCCGCCGCCGAGCTGTTCTACGGGCAGGGGATCAACGCGGTCGGCGTGGACCTGATCGCCAAGCGCGCCGGGGTCACCAAGAAGACGCTCTACGAGCGCTTCGGCTCGAAGGAAGCCCTGATCGCCGCGTATCTGCGCGAGCGCGACCAGCGGTGGCGGGCGTGGCTGACCGCCGAAGTCGACAAGTCGCCCCCGGCGGACCGCGTCCTGGCCACCTTCGACGCGCTCGCCGGGTGGATGCGCCGCGAGAACCCGCGCGGCTGCGGCTTCGTCAACGCCGCCGCCGAGCTGCCGGATGCCGGGCATCCGGCCCGGCAGGTGATCGCCGACCAGAAGCGCTGGCTGCGCGGCTACCTGCGGGAACTGTGCGAGGAGGCGGGCGTCGCGGAGCCGGATGAGCTGGCCGACGAGCTGCTCCTGCTGCACGAGGGCGCCACCGTGCTCTACGGCCTGTCGGCCGCCCCCGACCCGATCGCCGTCTCCCGCAGGCTGGCTCACAGTGCTCTGGAGCGGGCCGCCGAGGTCAGGGGTGGAAATCCGGGCCCATGAAGTCGAAGTCGGGTTTCCGGTCCAACCCCGGGTCGTCCCACTCCAGAGTGAAGGACGGACAGGAGCCGGTGCCCCCTGAGATAGGGGTCACCCCGGAGGACTACGGCACCCACCTCGACGTCGACTTCAGCGTGTTGGGGGACCGCAGGTCCCAGCGGCATGACCCCCATACTTCAGCGAGACAAGGTGACGAGCCCCATCTCATAGGCGGTGATGACGAGCTGGACCCGGTCCCGGGCGCCCAGTTTGGTGAGCAGCCGTGACACGTGCGACTTGGCGGTGGCCACCGTGATGAAACACCGGATTCCTCGGCCCCAACGGAGCCGGCAAGTCCACCACCCTGCGGATGATCCTCGGCCTGGACGCGCCCACCACCGGCGCCGCCACCGTCAGCGGCGTCCCCTTCCACCGCCACCCGCGCGGACTGCGGCACGTCGGTGCCCTCCTCGACGCCGGACAGGTTCACGGCGGACGCAGCGCTGCGGCCCACCTGTCCGCTCTGGCCCGCAGCAACAGCATCCCGCGGCGCCGGGTGGGCGAGGTGCTTCATGAGGTGGGGCTGGCTGAGGTGGCAAACCGCCGCATCGGCGGATTCTCCCTCGGCATGAAGCAGCGCCTCGGCATCGCCACCGCCTTGCTCGGCGACCCGCCCGTGCTCATGTTCGACGAGCCGATCAACGGCATGGATCCGGAGGGTGTGCTCTGGGTACGCCGGCTCTTCCGGCGCCTGGCCGCCGAGGGGCGCACGGTCTTCCTCTCCAGCCACCTGATGTCGGAGATGGAGAACACCGCCGACCATCTGGTCGTCATCGGCCGGGGCCGCCTCATAGCCGCCGAGTCGGTACGGGACTTCGCGGCCCGCAGCACCCGTAGCAGCGTTGTGGTGGGGACACCGCAGGCCGCCGAGCTGGCAGCCGTGCTGACCGCGGCGGGCGCCTCGGTCGAGCCGGAGGGCTCGACCGGCGTAGAGAAACTCGCCGTGACCGGGCTCCCGGCCGACCGGATCGGGGCGCTCGCCTTCGACAACGGTATCCAGCTGAACGAGCTGACCACCCGCACCGCCTCACTGGAGGCGGCCTTCATGGAACTCACCGCCGACAGCACCGAATACCTGGCAGGACAGCCCCGATGACCACGCTCACCTCCGCCCCCCGGACCACCCCCGTCACCGCGCCGCCCGCCCGCTTCCGCGACCTGCTCGCCGCCGAGTGGATCAAGACACGGTCCCTGCGGTCCACACCGTGGACGATCGCACTCACCCTCCTGTTCGTCATCGGGTCCACCGCCGTGGCCACGCTGGCGGACAAAGCCGCGCCCTCCGGCCCCGCTGACTTCCGGCCCTACGACGCCTATCCGCCGGCCGGCTACTGGACGCTGATCCTCGTCGCCAGCAGCATGGGCGCCCTCACCGTCGTGAGCGAATACAGCAGCGGGCTGATCCGCACCACCACCGTGGCCGTCCCGGCCCGCGGCTCGATCGTGCTGGCCAAGGCAGCCGTCACCGCCGCACTGTGGACCGCGGTCGGCACGACCGCCTCCACCGGTTCCTTCCTGATCTCCCAGGCCATCCTGAACGGGCACCATGCCGACCTTCCGATCACCCACCCCGGGGTGCTCCGGGCGCTGGTGGCCTCCGCGCTGCTGGCGCCGGTCTGCGCCCTGGTCGGTCTGGGTCTCGGTGTTTTGCTCCGGCATACCGCCGGGACCATGGTCACCAGCATCTTCACCCTGATGATGCTGCCCCCCATGTTCTCGGAGAGCAGCCGCTGGTCGGCGGACATCAAACACGCGCTGGTGTCGGCCGCCTGGAACCGCCTGATCCAAACCTGGGGGCCGGAGCCCGGATCCCTGGGCTACACCGCCACAGTCTCTGGCTCCTGGCTCGTGTACACGCTCTGGCCGCTGATCACGGTCGCACTCGCCGTTCTCGTCGTGAGGCGCCGCGACGTGTGAGTGTGCCCCCAGGGGCGAAATCGCGGTAGCTCGTCGCAGCCTTGATGACGGACTCTCATAAATGACCACGACGCCGCGGCGGTCGACGAGGCGTGGCCCGCATCCGCTTCTGCGACTCGTGCGGGCCCGGCTGCCTAGGGGCGCCTCGGCGCGGCGCTGGTACTGCGACGACGTATGCCGGGCCCAGGCGTACCGGGACCGCAATCGCGCCGACCATGCCTTCGAGCTCGGGCTGATGCTCGGCGAGGCAGAGTGGATTGGCGACGAGGGCATGGTCCGGTTGCTGACCTGCCCTGAGTGCGGCCACATCACCTTCGCGGGAGCCACGCGGCGCAGCGACCTGATTTACTGCTCCCAGGCTGTCGATCACGAGCGTGGCGCCGACGCACAGCCCATCGCGCCAGGCAGCGAGCGTGACGGACACCCGTCACAAAATGCGCTCTACCAGCGCGTATGACGGCTCTACCTCAGGCTATGCCGAGCCTTCAGCGTCCAAGATCATCCCGTGGCGGCTTTTGGGCTCACCTTGGCTGGACCCGTCATTGAGAAGTTGCTGTGGGAGCTATGAGCAAGGGCATAGGCCAGTTGGTGTGGTTCACGAGCAGCTACAGCGGCGGCGAGGGCGGCGATTGCGTCGAGGTCGCCTTGGACTGGCGTAAGAGCAGCTACAGCGGCGCTGAAGGCGGCCAGTGTGTCGAGGTGGCCATGGACTGGTGTAAGAGCAGCTACAGCGGCGCCCAGGGCGGCGATTGCGTCGAAATCGCCGCCTGCCCCGACACCGTCCACGTACGGGACAGCAAGGACACCACCGGCCCGATCCTCACCTTCACGTCGGACGAGTGGGCCGCGTTCGTAGGGTTCGCCGCGAACGACTGAGCGCACGCCTCACCCAATAGTCCAGCCTGGCCCGCCCAACCCCGCCAGGCTGGACTGCGACGCGAAAGGCTCGGCACGTGAACAACACCGCCCTGCTCGTGATGGACGTGCAGCGGTTCACCGTGGGCCACGTTCAGGACGCCGGCTGCCATCCCGGAAGCCGGTGCTGTCCCGTCGGTGCCTGACTCGACGATTCCGCGTGGTTCACGCGGACACGGGCGGCCTTTCCTGGCTGACTGCGTCCAGTAGCAGTTTCGCGGCCACGCTCGCCCCGTCGGTGCGGATTGTGCCGGCCACGGCCCTCGCTCGTGCGCGGGTCTCGGGCGTCAGGGCCGTTGTCAGCGCGGCGGACAGGGAGTCGAAGGTCGGCGTCCGGCCGTCGTGAGCCGAGCCGATGCCCAGCTCGGCCACTCGGGCGGCCCAGTACGGCTGGTCCGCGATCTGGGGGACCACCACCTGAGGCGCGCCTGCCCGGGCCGCTGTCGTCGTGGTGCCCGCGCCGCCGTGGTGCACGACGGCGGCGACGCGGCGGAACAGTGCCTGCTGGTTGACCTCGCCGACGACGAAGCAGTCATCGACGTCGTCGATCGGGGCCAGGTCGGCCCAGCCGCGGGCAAGGAGTACACGGCGGCCATGCGCGCGGCTCGCTTCAATGGCCACCCGGGCGATGTCCTTCGGGGCGTGCGCGGCCATGCTTCCGAAGCCCACGTACACCGGTGGTGCGCTCGCGTCCAGGAACGCCTCCAGCCCTTCCGGGAGCGGACGGTCGTCGGGCAGGACCCACGCCCCGGTCTGCACGATGTCGAGGTCCGTCATGCCCTGCGACGGACACAGCGTCGCGTCTGCCGCCAGCCACGGCTGGTCGGTGAAGACGTAGTCGCGGACGTTGTCCACCGGTGGCAGGCCGATCGGCGCCCGATGGCTGTTGAGCGCCTCGCCGTACAGCGCGTTCACCCTCTGGGCGTCCTGCTCCCACAGCACCCGGTTGTCGGTCTCGTCCTGCGGGGATTGCTTGCCCGGCCGCACCCCAGGAGAGAAGTGCCGCGACGGCAGTCCGAAGATGTGGAAGCACGCGAACACGTAGCGAATGCCCAGTTTCTCGGCCACGTCCCGTGCGCCGGCCGGCATCAGGCCGGTTGCCAGCAGCGCGTCACATCCCTCGGCCGCCGCGGTGAGCGTGTCGAACCGCGCGGCGACCAGCTCGGGAGCGAGCCGGAACGCGTCTTCCGCCGTCGGCGGCTTCGTTCCGGCGACCACCGAGCGCACCGTCGGGCCGAGCGGCACCAGCGGCACGCCGACACGCGCCAGCAGCGCCGCGAACTCCTCGTCCGGCGGCGCGCACACCCGCACCTGCGCGCCGAGTTCCCGCAACCCCACCGCCAGTCCCGCCAGCGGTTCGACATCTCCGCGCGATCCCCACGTCGTCAACAACACGCGCACTTCGGGCTCCCTGTTCCGCAGGTTCTGGCTTTCGGCCGCCGATTCTGCGGTACAACCCGGGCCTTGCCGCAAGCCCCCCGGTGCGCTATAAGTTAAGAGTGGCAAGGAGTGGGATCTCCTTGCCTTTGCCTTTTGGTCCTCCGCTGTGGACGGACAGCCTTCCCGCGAAGCGGCGCCCGCCGCGTACGGCGGTACGTCGGGCAGGAGGATCTTCCCCGGCCGCGCGCCGTCCTGGAACTCCTGACGCAGTGACGCGAGCAGTGACGCGAGCAGTGACGCGAGCAGTGACGCGAGCCGCCTCCAGCAGGTGACCTTCCTCGGGAGCGGCGGGTTTGGTCGCCCTAACGCCCACGCCATGGCGTTCAGTGGCCCAAACCCACCGCAAAATCAAAATTCCGCCGACCCGGCCGCTGGTGGCGGCGCCGCGCCCCCACCCCCCGGCCCCAATGCTCAAAGCCACCTCGCCCCCGTCAACGGTGCCCATACGGTCATCAGCCGGCCCCTGAGGCGTCAGCGCCGCCACATCGGCGGATCGGTACAGAACCCGCCACCCAGGTACTCGTAGTCGGCGCTCCCCGGCTCCAACTCGCCCTGTTCGGCGATCAGCCTCGCCGCGTACGGCTCGGAGTCGTCCTGCGGCTCGTACCCGAGCGCGCGAGCGGATGAAAGGTCCCACCACAGGCGGGTGTTGGCCGAGCTGCCGTACACGACGCGGTACCCCACACCCTCTGCCGTAAGGGCGGCGTGCAGCAGTCGGGCGCCATCGGCAGGACTCAACCAGATGGACAGCATCCGCACCGACCTCGGCTCGGGGAAGCAGGAGCCGATACGGATGGCCACCGTCTCGATGCCGTGCTTGTCCCAGTAGTACGAGCCCAGGTCCTCGCCGAACGACTTCGACAGCCCATAGAACGTATCGGGGCGACGCGGAACGTCAATGGGGATCAGCGGATCGTCGCCGACGGGGCGCGGCGTGAAGCCCACGGCGTGGTTGCTGGAGGCGAGGACGATACGCCCGACCCCCGCCTCGCGCGCCGCCTCGTACAGGTTGTACGTGCCCTCGACATTGGCCCGCAGGATCTCCTCGAACGGGGCCTCCAGTGAGATGCCCGCGAGATGGATGATCGCGTCGACGCCCCGTACGGCCTCGCGCAGCGCGTCCTTGTCGGCCAGGTCCGCCGTGATCGCGTCCGGCTCGCCCTCGATGGGATCCATGTCGAGCAGACGCAACGCGTAGCCGTACCCGGGAAGAAGCTCACGCATCATCGTGCCCATGCCGCCGGCGGCGCCGGTGAGGAGGACGGTGCGGGGAGCGGGCATGGGCGGATCTCCTCCGTACGGGTTTTATTCATGTACGCGAATCACATTCCTGATCACGGTAAAGGACTGACGAAACGGACCGTCAAGGGTGCCTCTCCGTCGAGGGATCCGCCGCTCAGCTTCTGCGAGAGCCGCAGCGTCGGCTATGCGGGACTCGGTGCAGACCCCACCGAGTTGCCGCCCCGGACCCCGTCCCACCGGCCCCGCCCCCGGCACCCGCACCCAGGCACCCAGCTCACGGCTCCATGGCCCCCGGGCCGCGTCCGTCCGCCGTCACCTGACTATGCATCGGATGTATACGTGCCATGTATAGTGCTCGCGATGCCGTCAACTTTACGGATTTGTGCTTCTGTTGACGGCATAGAGACCAGTACAGCGTGCATGTGCTGCTATTTGCACGCTGTTTTACTTGTTCATGGCACGGGGGTGGACATGGGGAACAACGTGTCAACGGGGGTTTTCATGGGGCGAATAGGACGAATATCCGGGCTGCTGGCGGCCATATCTCTGACGCTCGGCCTCAGCGGCTGCGGCGCCCAGTACGACACCACCTCGCCCCGCAGCGCCAGAGAGCACGCGACGGCGGACGCGAAGCACGTGTCGCTGGACACATCGGAGGGCGGGGCGGGCGCCGGGACGGTTGACTGTGCCAAGGCCAAGTGCGTCGCCCTCACCTTCGACGCGGGCCCCAGCGAGAACACGCCCCGGCTGCTGGACATCCTGAAACGCGAGCACGTCCACGCGACCTTCTTCATGCTCGGCAAGAACCACATCGAGAAACACCCGGATCTGGTGCGCCGCATCGCGGACGAGGGTCATGAGCTCGCCAATCACACCTGGTCGCACAAGATTCTCACCAAGACCGACTCCGACGAGGTCCGCTCCCAGCTCTCCCGCGTCCAGGACGCCGTCGAGAAGCTCACCGGCCGCAAACCGCTGCTGATGCGGCCGCCGCAGGGGCGTACGGATGAGCGGGTCTCGAAGATCAGCAAAGAGCTGGGGCTCGCCCAGGTGCTGTGGAGTGTGACGGCGAAGGACTACCGGACGACGGACTCGGCGCTGATCAAGAAGCGAGTGCTGGAGCAGACGGACCGTGACGGGATCATCCTGCTGCACGACATCTATCGCGGGACGGTGCCGGCGGTGCCGGGGATTCTGGCCGAGCTGAAGAAGCGGGGCTACACGGTGGTGACGGTGTCGCGGCTGCTGGCCCCGGCCACGGCGGAGCCGGGCAAGGTCTACCGGCCCTGAGGGGGCTGGGTCGGGGTCGTGCGCGCCCCCGGCCGGGCCCCGTTCAGCCATCGGGAAGCGCTCGGGCCACCAACGCCTCGATCAACCCGTCCGCCGTGAACGGCGCCAACGCCTCCGGCAGCGTGAGCTGTTCGATGACCAGCCCGGTCATCGCGAGATAGAGCAGTACGACCGTCGTCTCGTCGCCCGGAAGCCCCGCGTCCAGATGGAAACGGATGTTGTCCGCCAGCGTCGCGCTCATGGTCTTGGTGAGCTCTGTCCGTACGCCCGGCCGCCGTGTCGCCTCCAAGCGCAGCTCCAGCAGGGCCAGATAGCCGCTGCGGTCCTGTGAGACGCGGTCCATCGTGCCCCGGAGCAGCTCGGCCTCCAGCGCCCGCGTCCGGGGCGCCTTCATGGTGCCGGCGAGTGCGCCGGGGTCGGGAGTCAGCCGCTCCATGACTCGAGGGGCGACCTGGGTGAGCAGGTCGTCCCGGTTGGCGAAGTAGTTCGATGTCGTGCCGGCGGGCACCCCTGCCTCGGTGTCCACCGCGCGGTAGGTCAGCCCTCGTGCGCCCTCCCGGGCCAGTACCTCGATGGCGGCGTCGATCAGGGCCGCGCGCCGGTCCGGATTGCGGGTCATCCGTCCTCCAGAAGAAAAGCCACTTGCAACCACTACGGTCAGAGTACTACGTTCCAAGTACTCCAATCGGAGTGATTACTCGAGAACACACGAGAACGAAGGAGCATCGCTTGCGCAAGCTCGTGTACTTCGTGGCGGTCACCCTGGACGGCTTCATCGCCGGACCCGACGGCTCGTTCGACTTCTTCCAGCTGGGCGACGACTACCGGGACCTCATCGTCAAGCACTTCCCGGAAACCCTTCCGGCGCCCGGCCTGCAGGCGTTCGGCGTCGGCCCCGAGGTGGCGAACGTACGGTTCGACACCGTCATCTCGGGCCGGTCCACCTATGAGATCGGCGCCCGGGTCGGGCTGACCGACCAGTACCCCCGGCTGCGGCAGTACGTGGTCTCGCGGACCATGAGCGGCAGCCCCGATCCGGCGGTCACGCTCATCAGCGAGGATCCGGTCGGCCGGGTCCGCGAGCTCAAGCGGGAGGAGGGGAAGGACATCTACCTCTGCGGCGGGGCGCGGCTCGCGCGGACCCTCGAAGCGGAGATCGACGAACTGGTGCTGAAGGTCAACCCGGTGGCTATCGGCTCCGGAATACCGTTGTTCGGCGGCGAGTTCGGGGCCCGTCGCTTCAGGCTCACCGACACCCTCATCGGTGAGAGCGTCTCGATCATGACCTATGCGCGGGCCTCGTAGCGAGGTGCCCGTACCGGCCGCACCCAAACCTCAACGGCCACAAAATGATCAAGAGTTGGCAGAAGCTATGGCGAGGCGATCCCAATTTCGTAATCTAAGAATCCTCGGGAGCGCGGCACCCTACTCTGGACTGGCGGCAACTACGGCAAGGAGCGGGCCGGTCCTGGATCCCCCGGCCCGTTCTCCCGACGCAGAACAGGAGTTGCCATGAGGGTGAGGCGTAAGCGGGGCCGCCACCGCCGGCGCAAGGACCGCACGCTGCCGCTCGGCAGTGCGGTCATTGTGGCGTCGGCCGTGGCCGGGGTGTATCTGACGGCGTCCCCGCAGGGTGCGAGCGCGGTGCCCACCACCGTGTATGTGGCCACCCGTGGCGACGACAGCGATTCGGGCACTCTGGACTCTCCGTACCGGACCCTCGAAAAGGCCTTCTCGGTCGCCAAGGCGGGCACCACCATCGAGGTGCGCGGCGGTACGTACTACCCGTCCAGAACGCTGCGCAGCTCCGTCGACGGCACCCCGCGCGAGCGGGTCGAACTGCGGCCGTACGAGGCGGAGAAGGTCAGAGTCGACGGCTCCCGGCTCCGCACCGGCTCCTCCCTGGTCTCGCTCAGCGCGGACTACTGGACGGTCTCCGGCATCGAGCTGCGCAACGCCCCGGGCGGCGGCCTGGTCTGCACCTCGTGCGCGAGAGACGTCTTCCAGAACCTCAACACCCACGGCAACGGGGACACCGGCCTCACCCTGCGCGGCGCCAACACCAGCGACAACCTCATCAAGAATCTGGACTCCCACGGCAATCACGACGATGTCACCGGCGGCCGGAGAGCCGACGGCATAGCCATCACCCATGGCTCCGGCAGCGGCAATGTGATCACCGGCTCCCGGTTCTTCAACAACAGCGACGACGGCCTCGATGTGTGGATGTGGGCGAGCCCCGTCACCATCGAGCACTCCTGGGCCTACGGAAATGGCGTCAACCGCTGGGGCATCCGCGACTTCAAGGGCGACGGCAGCGGCTTCCAGCTCGGCGCCGACCGCCCCTCGGCCCCCTCGCCCGCCCATCTCGTACGGTCCTCCGCCGCCTGGCACAACAGCAAGCACGGCTTCGACTCCGGCGGCAATACCGGATCCATCCGGCTCCAGCGCACCACCGCCTTCGCCAACCGCCACGAGGGCTATTCCTTCTCGGGTTCCCACGCCCTGCTCCAGGACAGCCTCGCCGTCTCCAACGGCCGTCGCGGCGCCGCTCTGGGGCGCTTCGCCGTCTCCCACGGCGACAACTGGACCCGCGGCGGCCCGGCCACCCCGCCCCTGGTCACCAAGGACCCCACGACGGCCCTCGGCTCCCGGCGGCAGGACGGCTCGCTGCCGGTCACCAGCTTCCTCGTGGTCATGGACGGCACCGCCCTCGGCTCGACCATGGACTGACCCGGATTCCGTCAGCGGGTCAGCCGGCTTGACGCGGATTCCGTCAGCGGGTCAGCCGGCTTGACGCGGATTCCGTCAGCGGTGACCCATGATGGGGCGCGGGCGGTACGGGGCCTCCAGCCGGGCCACCTCCGACTCGTCGAGGGTCGTCCCGACCGCGGCGACCGCGTCCTCCAGGTGGCCGATCTTCGTGGCTCCCACGATCGGCGCGGTCACCGCGGGCTGGGACAGCAGCCAGGCGAGGGCGATCCGCGCCGGGGACACCCCGCGCTCCGCGGCGACCGCCCGGGTCTCGTCCACGATGGCGAACTCGGCGTCGGCGTACCACTTCTCGACCAGCGGGTCGTTGCTCGCGCGGATCGTCGGCCCGGTGCGGTCCCGGTCGCGGGTGCCCGCGAGCAGCCCGCGCGCCAGCGGGCTCCAGGGGATGACCCCCACGCCCTGGTCGAGGCAGAGCGGGTTCATCTCCCGCTCCTCCTCCCGGTAGAGCAGGTTGTAGTGGTTCTGCATCGACACGAACCGGGTCCAGCCCCGCGCTTCGGCCGTGTGCTGGGCCTTGGCGAACTGCCAGGCGAACATGGAGGACGCGCCGATGTACCGGGCCTTGCCCGCCCGCACCACATCGTGCAGCGCCTCCATGGTCTCCTCGATCGGCGTCTCCGGGTCCCAGCGGTGGATCTGGTACAGATCCACATGGTCGGTGCCCAGCCGCCGCAGCGAGGCGTCGATGCCCGCCATGATGTGCTTACGGGACAGACCGCGGTCGTTGGGGCCCTGGCCCATGGGGTGGTAGACCTTCGTGGCCAGGACATAGTCGTCGCGGCTCGGAAAGAGCTCCCGCAGCAGCTCTCCGGTGACCTCCTCGCTCCGGCCCACCGAGTACATGTCGGCCGTGTCGAAGAAAGTCACCCCGCTCTCGGCCGCCCGCCGCACGATCGGCCGTGCCGCGTCGATGTCCAGCTGCCATGGGCGGTGCTCAGGGCTGCCGTAGCTCATCATTCCCAGGCAGATCCGCGACACCTTGAGGCCCGATCCGCCCAGCCGCGTGTACTCCATGTGTCCGTCCCTCTCGCTCGAACCGTCCGACCCGTTCGGCCCGTCACAGTGGATACCCCGGCGGGCGGATGTCAGCCCGGGGAGACAAAGCCGTATTCGTAGGCCGCGATCACCGCCCGGGTGCGGTCCCGGACGCCGAGCTTGGCGAGCACCGCCGCCACATGCGTCTTGACCGTGGCCGGAGCCACCGTCAGCCGGTCCGCGATCTCGGCGTTGGACAGCCCGGCGGTCATCAGCCGCAGCACGTCCGCCTCCCGCTCGGAGAGCCGGTCGCGCAGCGTACGGGCCGCCCCGTCGCGGTGCGCCCCGCAGGTGTTTTCGGAGTGCCTGGCGGCCAGCGCCTCGGCGGACGCGGTCGGGGCGGTCGCGGTCGCGGCGTGCGGGCTTACCGGGGAGGGCGGAGCGGGCGGCGGCGTGGTGGAGGGGAGCGCCTGTGTCATGCACACCAGCCTTCGGTGCTGTGGTTCATCCACCATCTGCTCTAGGAGCGCCTGTGTCATGCACCCCAGCCTCGCGGCGCGGTGCGCGCCTCGACTCGCCCCGCCCGACGATCCGCCTCCGCCGTGCGGCGGATGCGGCCCGAAGGTCACAGGCGCCGTGTCGCCAGGGTGAGCCGGTCGCGGGCGTCGAACAGGGCGTCCTTGATCATCTGCTCATGGGTGGGCGTGAGCCGGGCCACCGGCACCGAGCAGCTGATGGCGTCCCGGGCCGGGGTGCGGTAGGGGATGGCGATGCCGAAGCAGCGCAGCCCCAGCGTGTTCTCCTCGCGGTCCACCGCGTACCCCTGCTCGCGGATGACGTGCAGCTCCTCGATCAGCTTCTCGCGGTCGGTGATGGTGTGCTCGGTCAACCGGCTGAGCGTCTCCGGCAGCAGCTTGCGCACCTGCTCGTCGGAGTAGGTGGCCAGCAGGGCCTTGCCCAGCGAGGTGGAGTGGGCGGGCAGCCGGCGGCCGACGCGGGTGAAGGGGCGCAGATAGTGCTGGGACTGACGGGTGGCGAGATAGACCACGTTGGTCCCGTCGAGGCGGGCGAGGTGGATGGTCTCCGTGGTGTCGTCCGAGAGCCGGTCCAGGGTCGGCCGGGCGACGGCCACGACCTCGTCGCCGTCGATGTACGAGGTGCCGACGAGCAGCGCGCGTACGCCGATGCCGTAGCGGGTGCCGGTCGCGTCCGTCTCCACCCAGCCGAGCTCCACCAGGGTGCGCAGCAGCATGTAGAGGCTCGACTTGGGGTAACCCACGGCCTCCTGTACGGCGGCAAGGCTGTGCATCCCGGGCCGTCCGGCGAAGAACTCCAGCAATTCGACCGTGCGGACCGCCGATTTGACCTGGGCCCCACCTGTCTCGGCAGCTGACATGCCTTGACCCCTCTGTTCGACCCGCCATGGAGTCCCGAGCGGAATTCACCATCCGGGACAATGTTCAGCATATCGAACGCCGGTCGATGTGCGGGACGAGCAGCAGCCACGCCAGCTTGCCGAACGGCGGGCCAATCGGCTGAGGTCTTTACCGGCACTACGCGCCCGGGGTGGGAATCATCGCAGGTCAGCGGGGACGCATAAGGTTCCCTTGTGGGTGCGCGTCAGATATACGCAATGGACGCGGTGGCGACCGCGTCCCATAGTGGATGGGCATGGAGAGCCTCGCGGGCGCGGAGTTCGCGCCACAGACGACCTATCTCAACACCGCGTCCAGCGGTCTGATCCCCGCACGCTCCGTGGCCGCCGTGAAAGCGGCCCTTGATGACGCCGCTGCCGGAGGGCGCTTCATCGACCAGGCCTTCGAGGCGGTCGAGGAGGCCCGGGCCGCCTACGCCCGGCTCGTCGGCGTACCGGCGCGGCAGGTCGCGGCGGGCGCCTCCGTCGCCGTGTACGCCGGAATGATCGCTGCCGCACTGCCTCCCGGCGCCGAAGTGCTCGCGGCCGAGGGCGACTTCAGCTCCCTGGTCAACCCCTTCGCCGTCCGCCGCGACCTCAAGCTGCGCACCGTGCCGCTGGAGGAGATCGCCGAGGCGGTACGGCCCGGTACGGCGCTGGTCGCCGTGAGCGCGGTCCAGTCGGCCGACGGCCGGATCGCCGATCTCGACGCCCTCCGGGCGGCCGCCCGGGCCCACGGCGCCCGGACTCTCGTGGACTACAGCCAGGCTGCCGGCTGGCTTCCGGTGAGCGCGGCCGAGGCCGACTACACCGTCTGCGTGGGCTTCAAGTGGCTGCTGTGCACGCGCGGTGTCGCCTTCCTGACCGTGCCCGAGGACCTCGGGGGGCTCACGCCCGTCTTCGCGGGCTGGGTCGCGGGCGAGAAGCCCTGGGACAGCTGCTACGGACCGGTGGCCGAACTCGCCCACTCCGCCCGCCGCTTCGACGAGAGCCCCAGCCTGTACTCGTACGTCGCGGCCAGGCACTCCCTCGCGCTGATCGAGGAGCTGGGCCTCGAGGCCATCGCCGCCCACGACCGCGCGCTCGCCGACCGCTTCCGGGCCGGGGTCGCGCGGCTCGGCCACCGGGCCATCGACGCCCCGGGCTCGGCGATCGTCTCCGTACCGGGCCTGGGCGAGGCCGCGTCCCGGCTGGCGGAGGTGGACGTCTTCGTATCGGCGCGCGCCGGAAACCTGCGCGCCTCCTTCCACCTTTACAACACCGCGGCCGAGGTGGACCGGCTGCTGGCGGCGCTGGCGGACTAGACGGACGTACGCGAGGCCCTGAGGGGTGGACGTACGCGAGGCCCTGAGGGGTAGACGTACGCAAAAACCTGAGGGAAGCCGGGACACCCGGCTTCCCTCAGGTCATGGACGCCACATCCGTGCGGCTGTCACCGCACGGGGGTGAAGTCCCGCGCTCCGATGAACTCCGGCCGGCGGATTGGTGCCGCGAAGGGCTCCACCGCCGTGTTCTCCACGCTGTTGAACACGATGAAGACGTTGCTGCGCGAGTACGGCGTGATGTTGTCGCCGGACCCGTGCATGGCGTTGCAGTCGAACCAGGTGGCCGACCCGGCCTTGCCGGTGAACAGCTTGATGCCGTGCTTGTCCGCGAACCCGGTGAGCGCCTCGTCGGACGGGATGCCCGCGTCCTGCATCTGCAGCGACTTCTTGTAGTTGTCCTTCGGCGTCTCGCCCGCACAGCCGAGGAAGGTGCGGTGCGAGCCCGGCATGATCATCAGCCCGCCGTTGGTGTCGAGGTTCTCGGTCAGGGCGATCGAGACCGACACGGTCCGCATGTTGGGCAGACCGTCCTCGGCGTGCCAGGTCTCGAAGTCCGAGTGCCAGTAGAAGCCCGAGGCACCGAAACCCGGCTTGACGTTGATCCGGCTCTGGTGGACATAGACGTCCGAGCCCAGGATCTGGCGCGCACGGCCCACCACGCGCGGGTCGCGGACCAGGTTCGCGAAGACCTCGCTGATCCGGTGCACCTCGAACACCGACCGTACGTCCCTCGACTTCGGCTCGATGATCGAGCGCTCGTCGGCACGCACGTCCGGGTCGTTGACCAGCCGGTCCAGCTCGGCGCGGTAGACCGCGACCTCGTCCGGGGTGATCAGCTGGTCGATCGCCAGGAAGCCGTCGCGATCGAAGTCGCTCAGCTCGGACGGCTGCATGGGCCCCGGGGCGCCCGGCTCGGACCACACCACGGGGTCCACGCGCGGGGTGGCCACCTCCACGGCGCCACGGGTCGGGTACAGGTCAGTGACCGTGGTCATCGGATCAGACCTCCTCGTCCTCGGTGATCAGCGGGTATACCCCGTTCTCATCATGGTCCTCCCGTCCGGTGATCGGCGGGTTGAAGACACAGACGCACCGGAAATCCGTCTTGGGGCGCATCGTGTGCTTCTCGTGCCCGTCCAGCAGATACATGGTGCCGGGCGTGATCCAGTGCTTCTCACCGGTTTCGTCGTTGGTGAGCTCGGCCTCACCCTCCACGCACAGCACCGCCTCGATGTGGTTGGCGTACCACATCGACGTCTCGGTGCCCGCGTAGAGGATGGTCTCGTGCAGCGAGAAGCCCACCTTCTCCCGGGCGAGGACGATGCGCTTGCTCTCCCACGTCCCGGTCTTGGCCTTGATATGCCGTTCGGTGCCCTCGATGTCCTTGAAGGATCGGACGATCACGGTGAGTTGCTGCCTTTCTCTTCTGTGCTGTAACTGAGCGTCAAGCGGTCTCGCGGACCGCGCGGGCGAGGGTCCGCAGACCCTCGTCCAGGTCTTCGGGGGAGATGGTCAGCGCGGGCAGCAGCTTGACGACCTCGCTCTCCGGGCCGGAGGTCTCCACGAGCAGACCGAGCTCGAAGGCGCGGCGGCACACGGCCGTGGCGCGGTCGGTGTCCTCGAACTGCAGACCCCAGACCAGGCCGCGGCCCCGGAACTCGGCGCCGGGGCCGTGCTCCTCGCAGATGGCCTTCAGCGCCTGCTCGACCTGCTCGCCGCGGGCCAGGGTCTGCTTCTCCATCTGGCCGTCGGCCCAGTAGGTGTCCAGGGTCGCGGCGGCGGTGACGAAGGCGGGGTTGTTGCCGCGGAAGGTGCCGTTGTGCTCACCCGGCTCCCAGATGTCCAGCTCGGCCTTGAACAGGCACAGGGACATCGGCAGCCCGTAGCCGCTGATGGACTTGGAGACGGTCACGATGTCCGGGGTGATGCCCGCCTCCTCGAAGGAGAAGAAGGCGCCGGTGCGGCCGCAGCCCATCTGGATGTCGTCGACGATCAGCAGCATGTCCTGGCGCTCGCACAGGTCGGCCAGGGCGCGCAGCCACTCGGGGCGTGCGACGTTGATGCCGCCCTCGCCCTGGACCGTCTCGACGATCACGGCGGCGGGTTTGTTGAGGCCCGAGCCCTGGTCCTCCAGCAGCCGCTCGAACCACAGGAAGTCCGGGACCGTGCCGTCGAAGTAGTTGTCGAACGGCATCGGGGTGCCGTGGACCAGCGGGATGCCGGCGCCGGCGCGCTTGAAGGCGTTGCCGGTGACGGCCAGCGACCCCAGCGACATGCCGTGGAAAGCGTTGGTGAAGGAGACGATGGCCTCGCGGCCCTTGACCTTACGGGCCAGTTTCAGCGCGGACTCGACGGCGTTGGTGCCCGTCGGGCCCGGGAACATGACCTTGTAGGGCAGGTCACGCGGGCGCAGGATGTTGTTCTGGAAGGACTCCAGGAACGCGCGCTTGGCAGTGGTCGACATGTCCAGGCCGTGCGTGACGCCGTCGCGCTCGATGTAGTCGATCAGCGCCCGTTTCAGGACCGGGTTGTTGTGGCCGTAGTTCAGCGACCCGGCGCCGGCGAAGAAGTCGAGGTAGGTGTGGCCGTCCTCGTCGTACATGTGGCTGCCCTGCGCACGGTCGAAGACAGCGGGCCAGCCACGGCAGTAGCTGCGCACCTCCGACTCCAGGGCCTCGAAGACGCTCAGGGCGGGCGGGGTGATGGTCACAGCATTCTCCTGGGAGATGAGTGCGAGGGGGGTGAGGGCGAGGGGGTGAGGGTGAAGGGGGTGATGACGGAGGGTGTTCGTCAGGGGAGGTCCGCGAGGGGCCCGATGCGGTAGAGCACCTCGGGCTCGTGCCCGCCGTCGGGGAACAGACCGCCGTGGAAGAGCACCTCACGCTCGACGGCTGCTCCGTGCCGTTCGGCGAACGAGGTGAAGAGCCGGTTCGAGGCGGTGTTGTCCGGGGTGATGGTGGTCTCGATGCCGCTGACACCCTTCTCGGCGGCGACACGCGCGGTCAGCCCGTCCAGCAGGCCGGCGGCCAGTCCGCGGCCGCGCCATGCGTCGTCGACGGCGACCTGCCAGACGACGAGGGTCTCGGGGCGCTCGGGGCGGATGTAGCCGGTGACGAAGCCGACCGGCTCCCCTGCGGCGTCGCGCGCCACCACGGAGGTGGCAGCGAAGTCACGGCACCACAGGAGGTAGCTGTAGGAGGAGTTGAGGTCCAGGGCCTTGGAGTCGCGGGCGATTCGCCAGATCGCGGCTCCGTCCTCGACGCGCGGTGTGTCGAGGCTGAGCCCCTCCGGCAAATCCAATTCTCTACGGGCTAGGTCTGCTTGTGCGGCGGTCATGCAAATTCAATTTACCCAGCAGGATCAGAAAATGCATCGCGGGGAGGGGTTACGCGGTAGGGGGTGCATGTGGTATCACGCGGGAGCGCGCGCGAACCCGGTCGATCGCCCAAAAGCACTGGTTTGCGGGGGAGTTAAGGGGACGAATCGATCTGCGTGTGGGGTCGGTCACATGTGCGTAACCCGCTCGTGACGGGGTCGAATTGAGCCCCGCAAAGCTCGAAAAAATTTTATGTTTAGGAATCATAGAAGCGGGCAGAAGAGTCAAGAAGTAGTGTAAGGGAAAGCGCCCAGAATTTCTCTTCGGGTCGCTCGGAGCTGTTCCGAATTCAATCGCGCACCGGGAACTCGGGGAATCCGCCGGCCGCAACTCCACCGTCAGCGAGGTCAGGTGGTTGCCGGCGGTGATGGCGAGGTTACTCTGCGTCCGGTGCCGGTGCGAGATGGTTTGGGCCGACGGTGGTGGGAAAGCGGTCGGAGTGTGCCGCTCAGCCCCGTCCCGCGACCCCCTCTCTCCGTACCCCTCAGCGAGCAACGTCCTGGTAGCCGGTCTCGTACAGTGCGTTTCATGAGGGATGACGCGGTGCTGCACATCAAGGGCCGGATCCTGGTCGGGCCGGACGCCGAGGACGCTGCCGAGGGTGTCCGGGACGAGCTGTGGGTGGTCGACGGAAAGATCACCTTCAAGCGGCCGGCCGGGGCCCGGGACATCCGGCTCATCGAGGGGTGGGTGCTGCCCGGACTCGTCGACGCCCACTGCCACGTCGGCCTCGACCACCACGGCGCCGTCGACGAGTCGACGAGCGAGAAGCAGGCGCTGACCGATCGCGACGCCGGGGCGCTGCTGCTGCGGGACGCCGGATCGCCCGCCGACACCCGATGGATCGACGACCGCGAGGATCTGCCCCGCATCATCCGGGCGGGCCGCCACATCGCCCGCACCAAGCGCTACATCCGCAACTACGCGCATGAGATCGAGCCGGAGGACCTGGTCGCCTACGTCGCGGCCGAGGCGCGGCGCGGCGACGGCTGGGTCAAGCTCGTCGGCGACTGGATCGACCGGGAGACCGGCGATCTGGCGGCCTGCTGGCCGCGCGGCGCGGTCGAGGCGGCCATCGCCGAGGCACACCGGCTCGGCGCGCGCGTCACGGCGCACTGCTTCGCCGAGGAGACGCTCGCGCCGCTGGTGGAGGCGGGAATCGACTGCATCGAGCACGCGACCGGGCTGACCGAGGAGACCATCCCGCTGTTCGCGGAGCGAGGCGTCGCCATCGTCCCCACCCTGGTCAACATCGCCACCTTCCCCCGGCTGGCCAAGGGCGGCGAGACGAAGTTCCCGCGCTGGGCGGACCACATGCGGCGGCTGCACGCCCGCCGGTACGACACGGTGCGCGCCGCCTACGAGGCGGGCATCCCCGTCTTCACCGGCACCGACGCGGGCGGCTCACTCGCCCATGGGCTGGTCGGCCAGGAGGTCGCCGAACTGGTCAAGGCGGGCATCCCGGTACGGGACGCGGTGTCGGCGGCGACCTGGGGAGCGCGCGCCTGGCTCGGGCGGCCGGGGCTCACCGAGGGGGCGTCCGCCGACCTCGTGGCGTATGAGGCGGATCCGCGAGCCGACGTACGGGTGCTGACGGCGCCGCGGCGGGTGGTGCTGCGGGGACGGGTGGTCGCCTGACGCGTCCGCCCGCGTGGGTGGCCTGCCGACGCGGGCGGGGCGGGTGTGGCGAGGGGTGCTGGAAGGGCCGGGGGTGCCGGGGGTGCCGGGGGTGCCGGGGGTGCCGGGGGTTCGAACTCAGCGGCGAACAGCACCCTTTGGGATGAACGGGCATCGTGTGTCTGCCTGTTTACCCTCGGTGCGCAAATATGGCGGGGTCGAGGCCGTCGGTGCCCGTGGAGTCCCCCGCGGCAGGCGCCGGCGGCTCCATGTCTCCAGTGGGGGTCAACTCACGTGTCCCATTCCCGTAACACCTTCTTCGCCATGCCCGCCCGCCGCCTGGCGGCCGCCACCGCCGCTGCCGCCGTCTCCGTCCTGGGCGTGCTGCCCGCGGGGACCGCGCAGGCCGACACCGGCAAGACCACCGGTAAGGCGGGCGCGGTCGTGCTCCGCACCGATCTCGATGTCTCCCTGCTCAACAAGACGGTCAACGCGCCGCTCGCGGTCGCGCTCAACGATGTGAAGGCGCCCGCGACCGCCAGCAAGACCGCGCTCACCGCGACCCTGGACGGTGTCGACGGTGGCCGGCCGTTCAATGTGCTGCGCGCCGATGTGGCCACCGCCCGCGCCACCGTCGACAAGAAGCGGGCCGAGGGCTACTCCAACCTCGTCAACGCCCAGGTCAACGTCCCGGGGCTGGTCTCCGTGCCGCTCATCAAGGTCCAGCAGGTGACCTCCAAGGCCGTGTGCGCCGCCGGAAAGCGGCCGACCGCCGACTCCAACCTGCTCGGCCCCGTGACCGTGCTCGGCAAGCGGGTCACCCTGAAGACGAGCGGCACCACCACGGTCGACGTGCCCTCCCTCGGCCAGGTACGGCTCGATCTGTCCCGGACGTCGACCACCTCCCGCACCGCAGCGGCCACGGCCCTGAACCTCAAGGTCTCCGTCAACCCGCTCAAGCTGAACGTCTCCGAGGTCGAGGGCCAGGTCACCCTCGCCCAGGCAACCTGCGAGTCCCCGGTCGCCGCCGTGGCCAAGCCCACCCCCGAGCCCAGCGTGGGCCCGCAGACGACGCCGGAGCCCAAGCCGGAGCACCTCGCCGAAACCGGTGGCAGCTCGGCCACGCCGTACCTGATCGGCGGCGGCGCCCTGCTGCTCGCCCTGGGCGGCGGCGCCGTCGTCCTGGCCCGCCGTCGGCGCGCCACCGGCGGCGACGCCTGATCCGTCCGCTGTCCCCCGGCGGCCCGGCCCCGGGCCGCCTACGGCGGGGGCCCGGACCGGCGCCCCCTACGGCGGGGGCCCGGACCGGCGCCCCCTACGGCGGGGGCCCGGACCGGCGCCCCCTACGACGGGGACCCGGCCCCGCGCCGCCTACGGCGCAGGGCCGGGCCCGGGCCGGTCAGTCCTCGGTCTAGGCGAGGGCCTTGGCCAGGGCGACGACGAACCGGTCCGTCGTGAGACGGTCGCGGACGGCGAGGCGCAGCCAGTCCGGGCCCAGGCCCGGGAAGGTGTCGCCGCGGCGGACGGCGAAGCCCAGCTCGCGCAGCCGGCTGCGCACCGCCGCCGCGTGCGGGAGGCGGATCAGCACAAAGGGTCCGGCCGCCGGGCCGCAGACCCGCAGTTGCCCGAACTCGGCCAGCCGGTCGGCCAGATAGGCCCGGTCGGCGGCCGTGCGGTCGGCGGCGCGGGCGGCCTCGGCCAGGGCCGGGGGCGCGCAGCACGCCTCCGCCGCCGCCAGGGCCGGGGCGGAGACCGGCCACAGGGGCTGAACCCGCTCCAGCTCCACGATCGTGTCCGGCTCGGCCAGCACATAGCCGATGCGCAGCCCCGCCAGGCCCCATGTCTTGGTGAGGCTGCGCAGGACCACGAGCCCCGGCACATCGGTACGGGCCGCCAGCGACTCGTGCTCACCCGGGACGGCGTCCATGAACGCCTCGTCCACCACCAGCGTCCGCCCCGGCCTGGCGAGAGCGGTCAGTGTGGCGGCGGGGTGCAGCACGGAAGTGGGGTTGGTGGGGTTGCCGATCACCACCAGGTCGGCATCGTCCGGCACCGCCTCCAGGGCCAGCCGGAAGCCGTCCCGATCCTCCAGCACCACCCGCTCCACCGCGTGCCCGGCGTCCCGCAAAGCGGCCTCCGGCTCGGTGAACTGGGGGTGCACCACCACCGGGCGGCGGGCCGGAAGGGCGCGTGCGATCAGCACGAACGCCTCCGCGGCCCCCGCCGTCAGCAGCACCCGGCCGACCGGCAGCCCATGGCGCGCGGCCACCGCTTCGCGCGCCACCCGCCCGTCCGGATAGGCGGCGAGCCCGTCCAGGGACGCGGCGATACGGGCCTTGAGCCAGCCCGGCGGCGTACCGGCCCGGACATTGACGGCGAGGTCCGTCAGCCCGGCGTCGGCGCCGCGCACCTCCGCGTCCCCGTGGTGCCGCAGATCGAACCCCATGACGGCCTCGTCACCGGCCTCGTCACCGGGCACATCACCGGGCACATCACCGGGCACGTCGCCCGGCACGTCACCGGACATCGGCGTGGGCCTCGGGATGGGCGAGCGCACGGGCCTCTGCGGGGAGCCCCGCCCGCGCGCCGGCGTCGACCACCGCCCCGTAGTGCTCCATGACGAGGTCCGCCAACTCCCGGGCCGGGCCTATGACATCCGCGGAGACCACGTCGACCCTCGGGTACGCGAGCGCCCAGCCCTCCGCCTGCTGCCGCACCCGCTCCAGCAGGTCGCCCGCGAACAGGAAATACGGCAGCACCACTACCCGCCGTGCCCCCAGCCGCACACAGCGGTCCAGACCGGACGCCACATCCGGGGCGGCGAGCGAGGCGAAGGCCACTTCCACGCCCGCGAAGCCACGGCCCTCCCACAGCAGCCGGGCGGCCCGGTGCACCTCGGCGTTGGCCTCGGGAAGCGGCGAACCGCCGCCCACCAGGAGCACGGTGGTCTCAGCCCGGTCCGAGGGCAGCCGCGGACCGTCGCCCAGCGCCTCGTCCAGACGCCGCTCCAGCACCCTCAGCAGCGCGGGGTGCGGGCCCAGCGGGCGGCCGCAGGTGAACGAGGCGTTGGCATGCCGCTCCGCCTCCTGGGCCAGCGCGGCCGCGATGCCGTCTCGGGGATGCTCGACCGGGATCAGGGTCAGCGGTACGACGCCGAAGCGGGTCACCCCCTCCGCGACGAGCCGGGACACCGCATCGGACAGCGCATGAGGGCCGGGCCCGGTGAGGCCGCCCGCCACGGGCAGGTCCGGATGGCGTGCTCCCAACTCCCGTACGAAGCCGTGAAAGGCGGCGGCGCGCCTTTCGTCTCGAGTGCCGATGCCTGCGATGAGCAGCGCGGGCGGGGTCGTCACGAGGTCTCCTTGGTGCAGGTGGTGCGGGATGTCACGTGGGGGGGGTGGGGGCGCTTTCGCCCCGAGACGTTACTGACCTGCGTCGGGGCGGGCGACGGCAGGTCTTCGCTGCCCGCCATGCCCGGCTTTGCCCCCCTCCGGACGGCGCGCGACGGCGCAGGTAGCCCTCGCCGGGCTCCCGGGCGGCGCGGACTTCCGCTTGGGGACGAGCAGTTCGCCGCCGGGACCGGCGGCCAGCAGCGCGGCGGCCTCGGCGACACCGGCCGTCCCCGCGGCGGCCAGCGCCGCCGCGGACGGGCTCGGCACCTCGACGGCGGCGAGCGCCCCCGCCGGGTATCCGCGCAGCGGCACCCCGAGCCGCTCGGCCGCGGCGAGCAGCCCGGGCTCGGCCGCCTTGGCCTCGACCGTCGCCAACTCGGCGATCCGGTCCGGGAGGAGGCCCGCCGAGGACAGGACCGCCTCGATGAGACCGGTCACCTCGCCGGCGGCCACACCCCGCCCGGCGCCGACCCCGACGACGAGGGACAGCGGCCCGGGCGCCTCGGGCGGCAACGGCAGCTCGGAAGGAACCCGTGGCGGGCCCGCCGCGGCCTGGTCGATGACATCCACGTCAGCTCACCGCCCCGGTTCACCCGACAGGGAGCGCGCATCCGGCGACGAACCGCACCGCCGCCCCGGGAACCGCGGCCCAGTGCACATGCAGATACGAGGCATGCACTTCTCCCTGTGCGAACCCTTCGACGCGACGCTCCGGGTGGACGAGCCCCCAGGCGGGCTCCGGCCCCGCGCCCGGCTCGATGGTGGTGCGGTGGAACTCATGGCCGCGCACCCGCGTCCCGGCGGCGGCGAGGGAGGTGTCGGAGACGGCCACCGCCTCACGGTAGCCGAGCGTCAGACGTTCCGACATATGTGCCGTGGCGTCCAGCACCCCGCACATCGGCTGCCCGTCGAGCGAGCGCGCCAGATACAGCAGGCCGGCACACTCGGCGGCGATGGGTGCGCCCGCCGCCGCGAGCCGGGCGACCGCCGCGCGCAGCGGCTCGTTCGCGGACAGCTCGGGCGCGTACACCTCCGGGAAGCCGCCGCCGATCACCAGACCGCCGGTGCCCTCCGGGAGGCGCTCGTCCCGCAGCGGATCGAAGGGGACGACCCGCGCGCCGGCGGCGGTGAGCAGCTCGCTGTGCTCCGCGTACGAGAAGGTGAACGCGGCCCCGCCCGCCACGGCGACCACCGGCCGGGCCCCTTCCGTGTCCAGGTCCGGGCCGGTGGCCGGGTCCGGGCCGGTGGCCGGGTCCGGGGCGCCGGCCGGCGCCGGGCCTGCCGCCCGGCGCACCTCCGCCACCGGATCCCAGGCCGCGTCCGGCAGCGGCGGCGCGCTGCGGGCCAGCGCCAGCAGACCGTCCAGATCGCATCCCTCGCGCACCCGTGCCGCCAGCGCGGCCACCGAATCGACCGCCTCCGCATGGCGCTCGGCCACCGGCACCAGACCCAGATGACGGCTCGGGGCCCGTACGTCCCCGGTGCGGCGCAGCACCCCGAACACCGGCACCCCCGCCCCCTCCAGGGCCTCGCGCAGCATCGTCTCGTGGCGGTCCGAGCCGACCTTGTTGAGGATCACCCCCGCGACCCGCACCTGGGGGTCCCAGGACGCGAAGCCGTGCACCAGCGCCGCCACCGACCGGGACTGAGACGACGCGTCCACGACCAGCACCACAGGGGCGCGCAGCAGCTTGGCCACATGCGCCGTGGACGCCAGCTCGCCCTGCCCGGCCGCCCCGTCGAACAACCCCATCACGCCCTCGACCAGGGCCAGATCGCAGCCGGCCGCCCCATGGAGGAACAGCGGAGCGATCCGGCCCGGACCGCAGAGATAGGCGTCCAGATTGCGGCCGGGACGGGTGCGCCCACCCCGGCCACCACGCGAGGACGCGACGGCGAGCGCGTGATAGCCAGGATCGATGTAGTCCGGCCCCACCTTGTGCGGGGACACATCCAGACCGCGCTCCGCGAAGGCGGCCATCAGCCCCGCGGCCACGGTCGTCTTGCCGCTGCCGGAGGCCGGAGCGGCGACGACCAGGCGCGGGACCGTCACCACTCGATGCCTCGCTGGCCCTTCTGACCGGCGTCCATCGGGTGCTTGACCTTGGACATGTCGGTGACCAGATCGGCGAAGTCCAGCAGCTGCGCCGGCGCGTTACGCCCCGTGATGACGACGTGCTGTGTCCCCGGCCGGTCCCGCAGCACCGACACCACCTCGTCCGGGTCCACCCATCCCCAGTGCATCGGATACGCGAACTCGTCCAGCACATACAGCCGGTATGTCTCCGCCGCGAGATCGCGCTTGACCTGCTCCCATCCCTCGCGCGCCGCCTCCTCGCTGGAAGCGATGTCGCGCTGGACCCAGGACCAGCCCTCGCCCATCTTGTGCCATGCGACGGTCCCCCCCTCGCCCGAGTCGCCGAGGACGCGCAGCGCACGCTCCTCGCCGACCCGCCATTTCGCGGACTTCACAAACTGAAATACACCGACCGGCCAGTTCTGGTTCCACGCCCGCAGCGCCAGCCCGAACGCGGCGGTCGACTTGCCCTTGCCCACCCCGGTGTGGACGAGCACCAGCGGACGGTTGCGGCGCTGGCGGGTGGTCAGCCCGTCGTCGGGGACGACGGTCGGTTGTCCTTGCGGCATCAGGCAGCCCTCCGTGTGTGGGATACGGTCCGTACGTCGCGGACGAGCGCGGTCACGCTGTCCGCCCGGAGCTCGTCGAGCGTCACCGGCGTGGCCCGCAACTCGCGGGCGAGCGCGCCCGCCAGCCCCAGCCGCACCGGCCCCGACTCGCAGTCGACGACCACCGAGGCGACCCCGTCGCCCGCGAGCATCCGCGCCGCGAGCCCGGCCCGCGCGACGGCTGTGGACCCGCCGGTCTTCTTCGCCTCCGTGGCCCGCCCGTCGGTCACCACGACCAGCAGCGGGCGGCGCGAGGGGTCGCGCAGCCGCTCCACCCGCAGCACCTCGCGGGCCTTCAGCAGTCCGGCCGCCAGCGGCGTACGCCCGCCGGTCGGCAGCTTCTCCAGCCGTGCGGCGGCCGCGTCCACGGACGACGTGGGCGGCAGGGCCAGTTCCGCGGCCGAGCCCCGGAAGGTGATCAGACCGACCTTGTCCCGCCGCTGATAGGCGTCGAGCAGCAGCGAGAGCACCGCGCCCTTGATGGCGCTCATCCGCTGCCGGGCGGCCATCGACCCCGAGGCGTCCACGACGAACAGCACGAGATTGCCCTCCCGGCCCTCGCGCACCGCCTCGCGCAGGTCGTCGCGGCGCACCAGCAGACCGGGGCCGCGCCGCCCGCGCGCGTGCTGATGCGGGGCGGCGGCCCGTACGGTCGCCGTCAGATGCAGCGAGGAGAGCGTCCCCCGAGGGCGGCGCGCACCGGTGGTGCGGCCGTGCGCGGTGCGGGCGCGCGAGCGGCGCCCGGCCGCCCCCTCGCCCAGCCCCGGAACGTCGAGCCGGAGCGTGCGGAACGGCTCGGCGGCGCCCACGGCCGCCCGCTCGCCGCCGCCTCCGCCCGTCCCCGCGCCCGCCTCCTGGGTCACCTCGGACTCCTGGGTGGCGTCGGTGGGTCCGGGCTCGGCGGGTGTCTCCTCGCCCGGCCGCTGCCCGGGGACGGACGGCTCGGGCGCCGGGGGCGGCGCCTGGTCCTGCCCGCCGTCCTGCGGCCGGCCCCCGCCCGGTCCGTCAGGGCCGTCGGGCCCCTCGGGGCCGCCCGGCCCGCCCGGATCGTCGTCGGGCCCGTCAGGATCGCCAGGACTCCGGGAACCGGTGTCCTGGTCCGGCTCGGGGTCGGGCTCGTCCTCCTCGAACTGCCTGAGGATCTCGTCGAGCTTGTCCTCGTCCAGCCCCGGCGCGTCGAACGGGGCCCGCCGCCGCCGGTGGGGGAGCGAGAGCAGCGCCGCCTCCCGTACGTCCTCGGTCCGCACCCGGGTGCGCCCGGCCCACGCGGCCAGCGCCGTCGCCGTACGGGCCGTCACGATGTCCGCGCGCATCCCGTCCACCTCGAACCCGGCGCACACCGCCGCGATCTGCCGCAGCGCACGGTCGCCCAGCCGCACCTCGGGCAGCAGGGCGCGCGCCGCGGCGATGCGCTCCCGCAGGGCGCCCTCGTCCGCCGCCCAGCGCCCCGCGAATCCATCCGGGTCCTCGTCGTACGCCAGCCGCCGCCGCACCACCTCGACCCGCTCGTCGGTGTCCCGGGAGGCCGAGACCTCGACCGTCAGCCCGAAGCGGTCCAGCAACTGCGGCCGCAGCTCGCCCTCTTCGGGGTTCATGGTGCCCACCAGCAGAAAGCGCGCCGCGTGCCGGACCGATACGCCCTCGCGCTCCACATAGGAGGCGCCCATGGCGGCCGCGTCGAGCAGCAGGTCGATGAGATGGTCGTGCAGCAGATTGACCTCGTCGACGTAGAGCACCCCGCGGTGCGCGTCCGCCAGCAGTCCCGGCTCGAATGCCTTGACCCCGTCCGACAGCGCCCGCTCGATGTCGAGCGCCCCGACCAGCCGGTCCTCGGAGGCACCGACGGGCAGTTCGACCATCCGCGCGGGGCGCACGGCCCCGGTCCGCGGCTCATGCGGCCCGTCCGGGCAGGACGGGTCGGGCGCCGCCGGATCGCAGGAGAACCGGCACCCGGCGACGACCTCGATCTCCGGCAGGAGTGAGGCGATCCCTCTGACAGCTGTGCTCTTGGCTGTCCCTTTCTCGCCACGTACCAGTACCCCGCCGATCGAGGGTGAGACCGCGTTGAGCAGCAAGCCGAGCCGCATGTCGTCCATCCCGACCACCGCGGTGAACGGGTAAGTGGCTGAAGCCATCAGCTTGTGCCCCTTTCGAGTGAGTCGCTTCGGCGTGGGATGCCCTCGTCGGCGTTTCGCGCGACGGTGTCGGTGTCGTCCCCGCTGTCGCGGGGGTGTCCCGGGGACTGCGAACAGGACGGCGGTTCGCGCCCTGTCGTCTCCGCGGCGGCGGAGGTCTCCCCGGGTGCCGGGGGCGCCCCCGGTGGCACAAAGGGCAGTCCGTCCGGCAGACCGTCCTCGATGAGCCGCAGCAGCGCGTCCGTGTCCGCGTGCTCCTCGATCAGATCGCCGAGCCGGTCGAGTTGCTCCTCGCGCAGCTCCCCGAACCGGGTGTCCGGCGCCGGTACGAACGCCCGGCCCGCCGCGGCGGCCACCCGCCGCAGAAAGGCGCGCCGGAAGCCGTCGCTCTCCAGCGAGCCGTGCCAGTGCGTGCCCCACACCGAGCCCACCCGGCAGCCGTCCAGGAAGGGTTCTTCGGCGCCGCCCCGCAGCTCGGCGACCCCGTGGTGGATCTCGTAGCCCTCCACCCGCTCACCGAGCGCCTCGCCCACCGGCCGGGCCAGGGTCTTCTCCGCCGCGAACCGCACCCGCACCGGCAGCAGGCCCAGCCCCGCGACCGTCCCGGCCTTCGACTCCACCTCGTCCTCGATGCGCTCGCCGAGCACCTGGAAGCCGCCGCAGATGCCCAGCACCGGCCGCCCCTCGGCGGCCCGGCGCGCGATCGCGTCCGCGAGCCCGCGCTCGCGCAGCCACTCCAGCGCCCGTACCGTCCCGCGCGTGCCCGGCAGCACCACCAGATCGGCGTCGGCCAGCTCCTCCGGCCGGTCCACGAAGCGTACGATCACGCCCGGTTCGGCGGCCAGCGCGTCCACATCCGTAAAGTTGGACATCAGGGGTACGGCGGCGACCGCGACCCGCAGCACATCCGCGCCGTACGGGGGCGCGACGACGCTCTCGCGCACCGCGCCGCGCAGCGAGACGCGCAGCCCGTCCTCCTCGTCGATGCCCAGCCCATGGGCGAACGGGAGCACGCCGACGGTCGGCCGCCCGGTCAGGCCGCGCAGCATCTCCAGACCGGGCTTCAGCAGGGTCACATCGCCGCGGAACTTGTTGACCATATAGCCGGCGATATGCCGCTGGTCCTGTGCCGACAGCAGCGCGGTCGTGCCGAAGAAGGACGCGAAGACGCCGCCGCGGTCGATGTCGCCGACCACCACGACCGGCAGCCCGGCGGCCCGCGCGAGCCCCATGTTGACGATGTCGGTGCGGCGCAGATTGATCTCGGCCGGGCTGCCCGCGCCCTCGCAGATCACCGCGTCATGGGTGCGCCGAAGCTCCGCCAGGCACTCGGTGACGGTCCCGAGCAGCGCCTCGCGCCGCTCGCTGTGGTAGCCGCGGGCGCTCAGCTCGCCCACCGGCTTGCCCAGCAGCACCACTTGGCTGCTGCGGTCGCTTCCCGGCTTCAGCAGGACGGGGTTCATCAGGGCGCTCGGCTCGACGCGCGCGGCGGCGGCCTGCATCGCCTGCGCGCGCCCGATCTCCGCGCCGTCCCGGGTGACGAAGGAGTTGAGCGACATGTTCTGCGCCTTGAAGGGCGCCACCCGGATGCCCTTGCGGGCGAGCCACCGGCAGATCCCGGCCGTCACCACGCTCTTGCCCGCGTCGGAGGTCGTCCCCGCGACCAGTAGGCCGTGGCCCGGCCCCGTCATCGGCTTGCCCTTTCGTTGCCGGGTACGGGCCGGTGGATGGGTTGTGCCCACCCGTTCCGCCCCGCCGAACGATTGCCCACAACGGTCCTTGCCGCGATCGACGTCAGCAGCGCCAGCGCGCCGACGCGGCGCGACAGCCGTACCGCGCGGTCGATGTCGGCGGTCTGGACGGCCCGCCCACCGGCGTTGAGCACCGGCCGGTGCTCGACCCGGCCGCCGTAGGCGAGGGTGCCGCCCAGCCGTACGCCGAGCGCGCCCGCGAAGGACGCCTCCACCGGGCCCGCGTTGGGGCTCGGGTGGCGCCGGCCGTCCCGCCGCCAGGCGCGCCACGCGCCGCGCGGGTCGGGGCCGGCGAGGGTGGCCAGGGCGGCGGTGAGGCGCGCACCGGGCCAGCCGGCGGCGTCGTCCAGGCGGGCCGCCGCCCATCCGAACCGCCGGTAGCGCGGCGACTTGTGACCCACCATGGCGTCCAGGGTGTTGATTGCGCGGAAGCCGATGAGGCCCGGTACCCCGCCCACGGCTCCCCACACCAGCGCGCCCACGACGGCGTCGGAGGTGTTCTCGGCGACCGACTCGACGACCGCGCGGGCCATCTGCTGCCCGTCCAGCGCCTGCGGGTCGCGTCCGCACAGATGCGGCAGCCGCTCCCGGGCCGTGTGGAGGTCTCCGGCGGCCAGCGCGTCGCCGACAGCCCGCGCCTCACGCCGGAGCGTCGTACCGCCCAGCACGGCCCAGGTGGCGGCGGCGGTCAGCGCGATCTGCGGCGCACGGGGCCCGGCGAGGGCCCGTACGGTGCGCGTCAGCAGCGCGGCACCGAGGGCCGCGCCGCCCGCGCACACCGCGGTGTGCAGGGCTCCGTGGCCGCGGTGGTCGCGCCACAGCCGCCGCTCGGCGGCCGCGGCGGCGCGCCCGAACGCGGCCACCGGATGACCGCGGCGCGGATCGCCCAGGGCGAGGTCACCGAGGAAGCCGAGGGCGGCGCCGCACGCGTACGAGGCGTGGTCGGCACGCATCCGTCAGCCCGCCGTCGCGCCTCGGCGCAGCGGCGTACGGACAGGTGGGGCTGGCGGCGTGACAGGGCCGGGCATGGCGGTATGTCCTCACTCAGGGTCCGCGCCCTGGCTCGACGTGACCGGCGGTGAGAGTCTCCTGGCTCCCGGATCCGCGGTTCTCCCGGCCTTCCAGCTCCGCATACGGACGAACCATATGGACGAGCCGTGACCCGTACAGGCGATGAGAGAGCGCTCCCCGGTGACAGTGGCGGGACCGCGCCGGATTCTCACCGGCTTCCTCTCCTGCCGCCGTTTGGCTCGGGAAGTCCACCATGGGCCGCGAAGGGCCGTCAACTCGCCTATGACCCGCGATGCGAGAGTGTGCCGAGGCCCACATGGACCGACCGCCGGGCTGCGGCGCTGACCAGCGCCGCAGCCCGGCGGTCGGTGGGGTCGGTCGGGGACGCGCGGTCCTCAGGCGACGATCAGATAGATGCCGTACGCCACGACCGAGGCGCACAGCGCGAAGCAGGCGTACGCGCCGGTGCGGGCGACCGTGGAGCCGTCGCCCGGCACCGCCACCACGACGGCCGTGCCGTCCTGCGGCTGCGGCCGGCTCTTCCGGGACGTGCCGACGATCCCCAGGGTGAAGACGCCGACGATGCCGACCGTCACCGTGAGGCTGATGCCGAAGACCTGGCCGAGTGCCGCCCAGTCGATGCTCATTGCGTAGCTCCCTTTAGCTGGTGGTGCTGGTCGCCGCGGCGGCGGGGGTGGGGGTGGTTTCCGTGGCGGGCGCTTCGGTGGGCTCCGGGGCGCTGCTCGCGGTGGTGGCCCCGGTGGTGTCGGCGGCGGGCGCGCCGCCTACGGGCGGCGGGGCGACGGACTGGAGGGCGGCGGTGACGGCGCCCACCGGCTCGGCGGGCCCGGCCTCGTTGACGTTGGTGTGGTCCACGGGCTTGCGGCGCGACAGCGCCCAGATCGCCCCGCAGGCCAGGACGGCAAGCACGGCGACCGCCGTGACGCCCCCGTTGCCCTGGTCGGCCAGCAGCGCCGCGGCGCCGGCGATCAGACCCGCGGCCGGCAGGGTCAGCACCCACGCCATGACCATGCGGCCCGCGGTCGACCAGCGCACCACCGAGCCCTTGCGGCCGACCCCCGCGCCCATCACGGCACCGGAGCAGACCTGGGTGGTGGACAGCGCGAAGCCGATGTGGGAGGAGGCGAGGATGACCGTCGCGGCACCGGTCTGGGCGGCGAAGCCCTGCGGCGGCTGGATGTCGGTGATGCCCTTGCCCATGGTGCGGATGATGCGCCAGCCACCCAGGTAGGTGCCGAGCGCGATGGCCAGGCCCGCGGAGACGATGACCCACAGCGGCGGGTCGGAGTCCGGCGCGACGACGCCGCCGGTGACCAGCGCCAGGGTGATCACACCCATCGTCTTCTGGGCGTCGTTGGTGCCGTGGGCGAGGGAGACCAGGGCGGCCGAGGCGATCTGGCCGGCCCGGTAGCCCTTCGCGGTGTCCTCGGAGGAGCGGCCGCGGCCCAGCCGGTAGGTGAGCCGGGTGGCGGCCATCGTGGCGAGTCCGGCCACGATCGGCGCCGCGACGGCCGGGATGAGCACCTTCATGACGATCGCGTCGCCGTTGACCCCGTCCAGGCCGACGGATACCACGGTGGCGCCGATGAGGCCGCCGAAGAGAGCGTGCGAGGAGCTGGAGGGGAGCCCGGCGAGCCAGGTCACCAGGTTCCAGAGGATGGCGCCGACCAGACCCGCGAAGATCACTTCGGGTCGGATGCCGGAATCCTCGTCGAGGATCCCTCCGGAGATGGTCTTGGCGACCTCCACGGACAGGAACGCGCCGATGAGGTTGAGGACCGCCGACATCGCCACTGCCACCCGGGGACCGAGTGCTCCTGTGGAGATGGTGGTGGCCATGGCGTTGGCGGTGTCGTGGAAGCCGTTCGTGAAGTCGAACACCAAGGCCGTGATGATCACGATCCCGATGAGAAGCGTGATGTGTTCCATACACCCGGTCAATCAGTTCGAAGGTCGGTATCAGCACGGTGAACGTAAGGAAACTGGATGAACGGAAGGTGAACTGAGTCCGGCGTGACGGTGACGCGGCGGAGAGAGTGCGGCGTCGGCCCGACTCCCGCCGTACTTTCGTACGTCATACGGGGTTTGAGCGGCGTTCCCCGACGGCGTTTCCCCCGGGCCCAAGAGGCGCTCCGCAAGGGTGAAAGGCGGGCCCAAGAGGCGCTCCGCAAGGGGTGAAAGGGTCCGGCCCCGCCCTGCCCCTCGCCCCGGGCACCTGGCAGGATCGGCCCCGGAGGTGAGGGCGTGTGACCCAGTCGCCATCCCCGCGACGGCCGCGGCTGACCCGGCCCCTGCGGCAGGCCTGGGCCCAGGTGGTCCGCACGGCCCGCAGAACCACCGCCGACGGCCTCGTCGTGGGCACCTCGGGCAATGTCTCGGCCCGGGTCGGCGACACCGTCCTGGTGACCCCGAGCGGCGTCCCCTACGACCGGCTCGGCCCGCGCGACGCGGTGGGTGTCGACCTCGACGGCCGGCAGGTTCTCGGAACGCTCGCGCCCACCAGTGAGCTTCCCATGCATCTGGCCGTCTACCGCACCACGGACGCCGCGGCCGTCGTCCACACCCACGCCGTCCACGCCACGGCCGTCTCCACCCTGGTCGACGAGGTCCCCGCGATCCACTACATGACCGGCGCGCTCGGCGGGCCGGTCCGGGTCGCGGGATACGCGCTCTACGGCACCGACGAGCTGGCCGACGCCATGCTCGAGGCGCTGCGCGACCGCAGCGGCTGTCTGCTGCGCAACCACGGCACCGTCGTTCACGGAGCGACCCTGGACCAGGCGTACGACCGCACCGCCCAGCTCGAATGGATGTGCCGGGTCTGGCTCACCGCCGCCGCCGCCGTCCCCGGCCGCGCCCCCGCCCTGATCCCGCCGGACGAGCTGGCCCGCGCCGCCGAGAAGCTGCACGGCTACGGCCAACCCCGCTGAGCCGCCCCGCCGGGGCCGGACCGCCCGACCGGATGCGCCCGTCTGGCCGATGGGCGGCTTCCCGCTCACACTGGGAGGGATGCGTCTGCGGACAACGGCGGCTGCGGCCGCCGCCAGCCTCCTGAGTGTCGGCGCGGCCGCAGTGGCGGCCGGACGGTACGCCATTGGTGCTGCGCTCAAACCGGCCCCCGACCGTCCGCTGCCGAACGAACCCCCGCTCACCGTGCACGGGACCGATGACGGCCGGATCACCCTGACCCGCTCGCTCGCCTCGCTGCGCCCCGGCACCTACGGCCTCGCGGGCCGCGACTGCCACGCCGTCGTCGGCCCCGTCATCGAGGACGTCCCGCACCCCGCCGACTGCGTCGTACGCCGCCTGGAGGCGATCACCCACGGCGCCCTCGAACCCGGCGCGCGGGTCCGGCTCACCCCGCAGGTGCACAACGGCAATCCGCGGGACACCCTCGGCATCGACCACGCCGACGTCGACGTGCCCGGCGAACTCGGCCCGCTGCCCGCGTGGTTCATCCCCGGGGAACGCACCACCTGGGTGATCACCACCCATGGCCTGGGCACCACCCGTGAACACCCTATGGTCGTCATGCCCTTCCTGAGGCGGCTGCGGGTCCCGGTGCTCGACCTCGCCTACCGCGGTGACCCCGGCGCCCCCCGCCCCGAGGACCGCATAGGCCACCTCGGCGACATCGAGTGGCGCGACCTGGACGCGGCCATCCGCTACGCGGTGCGGTACGGAGCCCAGGACATCGTGCTGCACGGCTGGTCCACCGGCGCCACGATGGCCCTGCACGCCGCCGCCAACTCCGCGCTGCGGCACCGCGTCCGCGGCATCGTGCTGGACTCCCCGGTGCTCGACTGGCGGGCCACCCTGCGCGCCCTCGCCCTGGCCCACGGCACCCCCGCCGCGCTGCTGCCGCTGGTGATGCGGGCCGCCGAGGGGCGCGGGCTCGGCGAGAGCGCGCTCGCGGAGGCCTGCGACCCCGAGCGGCTGGCCGTGCCGACGCTCCTCTTCCACGGCCCCGACGACACCCTCGCCCCCTGGAGCGTCTCGCGCGAACTCGCCGCACGCAGGTCCGAACTGGTCACCCTTCACACCGTCCGGCAGGCCCCGCACGCCGCCATGTGGAACGCGGATCCGCACGGGTACGAAGAGGTTCTGCGGCGCTTTCTGACGCCGCTCCTCTAAGCGGTTACGGCGAAGTCACGTGCTGATCCTTCTCGGCGTCCAAGCCCTCGGCCAGGCCGAACGGCGAGGGATCAGCGGCGAACTTCACCGCATCCGCTCAGCGCCTGCCGCGGCGACTCGGGCAGCTCCGCGCGGATGCCCGCCTAGCGACCGGCATCCGCCGGCGGCGACCGCCGGACGGGTGCCGATTGGGCTTTCGGGCCGTCAACGGCGAGACTGCTCCCGTGACGTCCCGTACTCCGCGCGACTCCCGGCTCCGACTCGTCAGCAACCGGCCGCTGGCCACCGCCCGCCGGCCCGCGCCGAATCGCGGCTCCAGACCGGCGCCCCGCCCGCCCGAGGGCACCCCGCCCCCCGCGGAGCTGGCACGGCAGGCCAGATCGGGACTCGCCGGTGCCGTGGAGATCGCCCACTGGGCGGCGACCGAGCACGGCGCGCCCGGCGCGCTCTCCGACGAGGCCGCCGCGCGGGCCGCCGCCGCGCTGGGCCGGAGCCGGCGCGAGGTACGGGCCGACTGGGACCGGGCCCGCCTCGTCGGCCTCGTCGAGTACCACGCCGGCACCTCCCGCCCCGGCTGGCGGCTCCACGCGTGGGACCGCGACGACAGCGCGGTGCTGCGCGGCTGGGTCGCGCTGCTCGACGCGTGGTCCCTGGCCTGCCCCGCCCCGGAGACGGCGGAGCCCTCGGCGGTCGCCGAGGTCGTGGAGGCCGTACCGCAGCTGCTCTCGCTGCTCCAGCTGTCGGCGGGCCCGGTCCAGATCCCCGTGCTGCTGGACATGTTGCGGCAGCGCGTGGCGGAGCTGCGCACCGAGCGCTGTGAGGTCCCCCAGGGCGCCGGGGAGGCCCTGGAGCCGGTCGGCGGCGCCCCGGCCACCCCCGGGACCGCCGAGGACGACGAGGAGGTCCTGGAGAGGCTCCTGGACTGGGCCCTGGACGCGCTCGCCTCCGTGGGGGCGCTCACCGTGCGGGACAGCACCGAGGACGGCCCCGGGGGCGCGGCGGGCGGCCGGCGTGAGGCCGTGCTCACCGCGCTCGGCAACTGGGCGGTGTGGGTCAAGCTGGAGCAGATCTGCGTCGCCGCCCAGAGCCCCGCCGGGAACATCGAGCAGCCCGCCGCCGACATGCTGCGCGGCTGCGCTGGCCTGACCCCGGGCCCCGCCCGTGCCGAGTACCGGGCCTGGCTGGCCGCCCGCCCCGTGGGAAGCGCCGTCACCGAGCTCATCGACGCGGCGCGCGGCGACGACGCGCTGCTGCGGGGTCTGGCCTTCGAGGCGCTGCGCGTGGTCGGGGCGCCCGCCGAGCCCTCCGTACGGGCCGCCGTGGACGAATCGTGCCTGCGCCCGTACGCCCTCATCTGGCTGGCCGAGCACGAGGGCGCCGACCCGGAGGAGGCGCTGGACGCGCTCACCCGCGAGGAGGCCACCTGGCTGTGGGTGGACACCGCCGCCGCCATCTCCGACCACGGGGAGAGCGCGCTGCTCGTCCGCCACCTGGAGTCCGCCGTCCAGGGCACCGTGCCCGCGCTGCTGGTGGAGGTACGGGGCGTGGGCCACCCCCGCACCGTGCAGGTCCTGGTGGCGCTGGCCGCCGCCCACCCCGATCCGGCCCTCGCCAAGGCGGTCCGCCGCGCGGCCTTCCAGGTGCACACCGGCGGGGTCTGACAGCGGGGAGGACCGGGCCAGGCACCGGGGAAAAACGACTTGCCCGCCCCCGGTAAACTAGCCGCATGGCAATTCTCCTCGTGCATTAGACGGCGTCGGCCCGACCTCGCCCGTCCCGTCCGCCGTCCTTCCTGCCCTGGAGTATTCCCCTTGATCACCGCCTCTGGCGTCGAGTTGCGTGCCGGCGCCCGTGTCCTCATCGAGTCCGCTTCCTTCCGTATCGCCAAGGGCGACCGCGTCGGCCTGGTCGGCCGCAATGGCGCGGGCAAGACCACCCTCACCAAGTGCCTGGCCGGTGAGGGCATCCCGGCCGGCGGCACGATCACCCGCTCGGGCCAGGTCGGCTACCTTCCGCAGGACCCGCGCACCGGCGATCTCGATGTCCTCGCCCGCGACCGCGTCCTGTCCGCCCGCGACCTCGATTCCGTGCTCCGCAAGATGCGGGAGAACGAGGAGCGTATGGCCAACGGCAAGGGCGCCACCCGCGAGCGCGCGATGAAGAAGTACGAGCGCCTGGAGACCGAGTTCCTCACCAAGGGCGGTTACGCCGCCGAGGCGGAGGCCGCGACCATCGCCGCCAGCCTCGGCCTGCCCGACCGGGTGCTGGGCCAGCCGCTCCATACGCTCTCCGGCGGTCAGCGGCGCCGGGTCGAGCTGGCCCGGATCCTCTTCTCGGACTCCGACGTCCTGCTGCTGGACGAGCCGACGAACCACCTCGACGCCGACTCGATCATCTGGCTGCGCGACTACCTGAAGACCTACAGCGGCGGCTTCATCGTGATCTCACATGATGTCGATCTCGTCGAGACGGTTGTCAACAAGGTCTTCTACCTGGACGCCAACCGCTCGGTGATCGACGTCTACAACATGGGCTGGAAGCTCTACCAGGCCCAGCGCGAGGCCGATGAGAAGCGCCGCAAGCGCGAGCGCGCCAACGCCGAGAAGAAGGCCGCGGCCCTCAACTCCCAGGCCGACAAGATGCGCGCCAAGGCCACCAAGACCGTGGCCGCGCAGAACATGGCCCGCCGCGCCGAGAAGCTGCTCGCGGGCCTTGAGGACGTACGGCAGTCCGACAAGGTGGCCAAGCTGCGCTTCCCGGACCCGGCCCCGTGCGGCAAGACCCCGCTGACTGCCGAGGGCCTGTCGAAGTCCTACGGTTCGCTGGAGATCTTCACCGATGTGAATCTGGCCGTCGACAAGGGCTCCCGCGTCGTCATCCTCGGCCTGAACGGCGCCGGCAAGACGACCCTGCTGCGGCTGCTGGCGGGGGTCGAGAAGCCGGACACCGGCCAGGTGATCCCCGGCCACGGGCTGAAGCTCGGCTACTACGCGCAGGAGCACGAGACGCTGGACCCGGACCGCACCGTCCTGGAGAACATGCGCTCCGCCGCCCCGGACCTCGACCTCGTCGACATCCGTAAGACGCTCGGGTCCTTCCTGTTCTCCGGCGACGACGTGGACAAGCCCGCCGGAGTGCTCTCCGGCGGTGAGAAGACCCGGCTCGCGCTGGCCACCCTGGTCGTCTCCTCGGCCAATGTGCTGCTCCTCGACGAGCCGACCAACAACCTCGACCCGGCCAGCCGTGAGGAGATCCTCGGCGCGCTGCGCACCTTCACCGGTGCGGTGGTGCTGGTGACCCACGACGAGGGCGCGGTCGACGCCCTGCAGCCGGAGCGCATTATTTTGCTGCCGGACGGGGTCGAGGACCTGTGGGGCGAGGACTACGCGGATCTGGTCGCGCTCGCCTGACGCCCGGGCGGGCCCCGGCTCGCCCCGTCGGAGCGCCCCTGGGAGCGCCCGTCGAGGCGCCTGACGTCCGATTCTTCCCGTCTGATCCACTTCCTGTAGATCATTCGGCCTAGGCGTGATCCATCATCTGAGTGAGAACGGCTGGTATCGCGGCGCGTCGCGGGCGACCGGCGCGCGGAGCGTACCGTGCGCCGGTCCAGGATGAGCCGGTCCTTGTCGCGTATGCCCTGACCTGCCTCTTCGTCGCTGAATACGAAAGACTGTCAGGGCGAACCGCACCGGAATCCTGGGTTCCGAAGGCCGTCGCGCCGCGATTTCAGGGAATCCTTCATCCACAGACCTTGCCGAATGGGTGGCCAGGACGGCGTGTAGGGGTGATCATGAGAGTCCAGAGCGCACTTCCCATGAGGAGGCACGGGTGGCCGAGACTCTGAAGAAGGGCAGCCGGGTGACCGGCGCCGCGCGCGAAAAGCTCGCGGCAGACCTGAAGAAGAAGTACGACTCCGGTGCGAGCATCAGGGCGCTGGCCGAGGAGACCGGCCGCTCCTATGGATTCGTTCACCGGATGCTCAGCGAATCGGGAGTTTCCCTGCGTGGTCGCGGTGGCGCGACGCGAGGCAAGAAGGCCGCATCGGCCTGATCGCCCGCTCGCTCCGTCGTCATCGGCGGGCAGGGACGGTGCCACCCGGCTGATCGTCGGTTCGGCCGGGTGGTTACTGTGCAGTCACTTGTACTGACTGCAGCCCAGCGGAGGCTCCTGTGACCCTGCTCGACAAGGACGGCGTTCAGCTCACCATCGATGACGCGGTCGCCACGGTGACCCTGACCAACCCGGCCAAGCGCAACGCCCAGTCGCCCGCGCTGTGGCGGGCGCTGGCCGAGGCCGGACGGCTGGTGACCGGCGGCGTGCGCGTCGTCGTGCTGCGCGCCGAGGGCAAGTCCTTCTCGGCAGGCCTTGACCGGCAGGCGTTCGCGCCCGAGGGGTTCGACGGCGAGCCGTCCTTCATCGATCTGGCGCGCGGCTCCGACAGCGAGCTGGACGCCGCCATAGCCGAGTACCAGGAGGCGTTCACCTGGTGGCGGCGGAACGACATCGTGTCCATCGCCGCCGTCCAGGGCCATGCCATCGGCGCCGGCTTCCAGCTCGCCCTCGCCTGCGATCTGCGGGTGTGCGCGGACGACGTGCAGTTCGCGATGCGCGAGACCAGCCTCGGTCTGGTGCCCGACCTCACGGGTACGCATCCGCTGGTCGGGCTGGTGGGGTACGCCCGGGCGCTGGAGATCTGCGCGACCGGGCGCCTCGTCCACGCCGATGAGGCCGAGCGGACGGGCCTGGCCAACCTCGTCGTCCCCGCCGCCGAGCTGGACGCCGCGGCCCGGGACCTGGCCGCGGCCCTTCTCGCCGCGCCCCGGGACGCGGTGATCGAGACGAAGGCGCTGCTGCGAGGCGCCGTGGACCGTACGTACGAGGAGCAGCGGACCGCCGAGCGCGCCGCCCAGGCCCGGCGCCTGCGCGACCTCGCGGGCCTGGCCGACTGAATGGTGTCCCGGGGGATGTGCCCCGGGTCCCCGGACGCCCTTCGGACGTCTTCTCACATCGCCGGACGGGTTGGCTCTCGCATCTCCGCCTCCAGCACCAGCACCGCGAGATCGTCGTCGATCGGCTCGGTGCCGAAGTCGTGCGCGGTGCGCCGCACCCGCTCCGCGACGGCCTGGGCGCCGAGCCCGACGCAGCCGCGCAGGATGTCGGCGAGGCCGTCGTCGTCGTCCAGCTCCCGCTTGCCGTTCCGCCGCTCGGTGACCCCGTCGGTGACGCACAGCAGCGTCTCGCCGGGCGCGAGGTGACAGGTGTCGGCGTGGAAGCCGGGGCTGTCCACGATGCCGAGCAGGAGCTGGGGGGTGGCCGCGGCCGAGACCGAGCCGTCGACGGCCAGCAGGAGCGGCAGCGGATGGCCGGCGCTGGCCAGCGTGCACCCGGCCCCGCCCCTGGCCAGGTCCGGCTCCAGCTCTCCGTAGAGCAGGCTCAGAAACCGGGGCCGGGCCTGCTCGCCGCCGAGCGCCGCCGCCTCCGCGTCCTCCTCCACCAGCGCCTGGTTCAGCCGGTTGAGGACCGACTCGACGCCGTGGCCCTCCCGGGCCAGCAGCCGCACCAGATGCCGGGCGAGCCCGGTGACCGACATGGCCTCCGGATCGCTGCCGCAGACGTCCCCGAGCAGGAAGCACCAGCGCCGGGCGGTCATCGGGAACAGGTCGTAGAAGTCGCCGCCGACGGTCTGGCCCTCGCCGTGCGGCTCGTAGACGATCGCCGAGTCGACCCCCGGGATCCGGGCGAGCGACATGGGCAGCTGGCGGCGCTGGAGCGCCCGGCTGATGGTCGCCTGCCGGGTGTACTGCCGGGCCGTGGCCACCGCCTGGGCCATCCGCCGCGCCACATCCTCCGAGAGCCGCATCACACCCCCGGACATCCGGGTCGCACCGGCCCGCCCGAGCAGGAGCACACCGTGGCTGCGGCTGTGGGCGACGAGCGGGAAGCAGACCGCGGACCCGCCCGTGCCCCGGGGGTCCGCGATCTCGGGCCAGGGCCACGGGGTGCCCCCGATCTCGAGCCCGGTCGGCGGCGGCCCCTCCTCCAGCACCATGCGCAGCGCGTCGATGCGGCGCTCGTCGTTGTGCCAGACGCGGGCGAGCTCCAGCCCGCCGCTGTCGGTGCTCAGCCACACCGCGCACCAGTCGGCCAGCCGGGGGACCAGCAGCTGTCCCGCGAGGGCGGCGACCATGTTCTCGTCGAGCTGCCCGGTGAGCAGTTCGCTGGCCTCGGCGAGGAATGACGGCCCGCCGCGGTCGACCCATTCGGCGGTCGGGTCGCGGGAGCCGCGCGGCGGGGCGGGGGCGAGGGTCTCGGCGAAGCGCAGCTCATGGCCGAGCGCCCCGGCGGGGATGGTACGCAGCTCCGGTTCCTCCTCGGCGGCCAGCCGGAACCAGACGGTCTTACGGGTGCGGTGGTACGTCACGCCCCAGGACTCGGCGAGCGCGCCGATCAGCTGGAGGCCGCGGCCGCGGCCCTGGCCCTTGCCCTCGGGGCCGCCGTGGACCGCGCTGGCGGGATGGAGGTCCGTCACCTCGACGACGATCCCCGGGCGGCGCGGCGGCTCCTTGACGACGGCCGGCCCTTCCAGGGCGGCCGGCCGTTCCGTGGCGGTGGCGTCATCGGCCTCCCCGCCCTGAAGCCGGCAGATGATCTCGACCCGGGTGCCCGCATGCAGCACCGCGTTGGTGGCCAGCTCGCTCACCAGCAGCGTCGCGTCATCGATCAGCCGGTCGCTGACCGTGCCGAGCCCCAGCGTCTCGCTCGCGCCCTGCGCCGTCAGCGCCGTACGGACGAAGGCACGCGCGGCGCCGGGAGCGCGCACGCTTCCGGGCAGCGTCGTCCGCGAGACGGACTCACGCGAGAGGGGAAGCAGGACTCCCACGTGCAGCTCCTGGGCATGAAGGGCGGATTAGTCCATATAGGTGCCATATTATGACAGACGGGGGCATATGAAGTGATCTTCAAGGGGCGACGCCATGGCACTCGACCCGATCCCCACCGACACCGCCCGCGCCCCACGGCCCGGGGAATCCCCGGAGCCCGCCCCGGCGTCGGGCCCGGCGCGCGGTGAGGAGGCCGGTCACCCGGCCGAGTCGCGCTCCCTGCTGGCGGCGATGCACGCCTTGTGCGACGGGGACTTCACGGTCCGCATGGACGGCGGGGGCGAGGGCCTGGCCGGCGAGATGGCCGGGGTGTTCAACCAGTTGGCCGCGCGCAACGCGCATCTGGCCGGAGAGCTGCAGCGCGTGCGCCGCGAGGTCGCGCGTCACGGCAGACTGGACGAGCGGCTCACGGCCAGTCCGGGCCAGGGGGAGTGGACGACCAGCGTGGACGCGGCCAATCAGCTGGTGGACGCCCTGGTCGGGCCGGTCTCCAACGCCACCCGGGTGCTGGACGCGGTCGCGGCGGGCGATCTGACCCGGCGGGTGGATCTGCACGACGGCAACCGTCAGGTCCGCGGCGATCTGCGCCGGCTGGGCCTGGGCGTGAACCGTACGGTGGACCAGCTGTCCCTGTTCACCGGCGAGCTGACCCGGGTGGCCCGTGAGGTCGGCATCGAGGGCCGGCTGGGCGGCCGGGCCTCCGTGCGGGGGCTGACCGGCGACTGGCGCGTGGTGACCGAGGCCGTCAACACCATGGCCGCGCGGCTGACCGCGCAGGTCCGGGACATCGCCGGGGTGACCACCGCGGTCGCGCGCGGCGACCTCACCCAGCAGGTCACGGTCGAGGCCACCGGCGAACTGCTGGAGCTGAAGCTGACCGTGAACACGATGGTCGATCAGCTCTGCGCCTTCGCCGACGAGGTGACCCGGGTGGCCCGCGAGGTGGGCACCGAGGGCGAGCTGGGCGGCCGGGCGCAGGTGCGCGGCGTCTCCGGGGTCTGGGAGGACCTGACGGACAGCGTCAACTTCATGGCGTCCAACCTGACGTCCCAGGTCCGCAACCTCGCGCAGGTCACCACGGCGGTCGCCAACGGCGATCTCTCGCAGAAGATCACCGTGGACGCCCGCGGCGAGATCCTGCAGCTGAAGTCGACGATCAACACGATGGTCGACCAGCTCTCCGCCTTCGCGGACGAGGTGACCCGGGTGGCCCGCGAGGTCGGCACCGAGGGCCGGCTCGGCGGCCGGGCGCAGGTGCGCGGGGTCTCCGGGGTCTGGAAGGACCTCACCGAGAACGTCAACTTGATGGCGGACAACCTGACCTCCCAGGTCCGCAACATCGCGCAGGTCGCCACGGCCGTGGCGGAGGGTGATCTGGGCAAGACGATCACGGTGGAGGCGAAGGGCGAGATCCTGGAGCTGAAGTCGACGATCAACACCATGGTCGACCGGCTGTCGTCGTTCGCCGACGAGGTGACCCGGGTGGCCCGCGAGGTCGGCACCGAGGGCAACCTGGGCGGCCAGGCTCAGGTGCGCGGGGTCTCCGGGGTCTGGAAGGACCTTACCCAGAACGTCAACTCCATGGCCCTGAACCTGACCTCCCAGGTGCGCAATATCGCCCAGGTGACCACGGCGGTCGCCGACGGCGATCTGTCCAAGAAGATCACGGTGGACGCCCGCGGGGAGATCCTGGAGCTGAAGGACACCGTCAATACCATGGTCGAGCAGCTGCGGGCCTTCGCGGACGAGGTGACCCGGGTGGCCCGCGAGGTCGGCACCGAGGGCATGCTCGGCGGCCGGGCCCAGGTCCCGGGAGCCTCGGGGGTCTGGAGGGACCTGACGGACAACGTCAACTTCATGGCGTCCAACCTGACCTCCCAGGTCCGCAACATCGCGCAGGTCGCCACCGCCGTCGCCCGGGGCGATCTGTCCAAGAAGATCGACGTGGACGCGCGCGGCGAGATCCTGGAGCTGAAGACCACCATCAACACGATGGTCGACACGCTCTCCGCGTTCTCCTCCGAGGTGACCCGCGTCGCCCGGGAGGTCGGCAGCGAGGGCCGGCTGGGCGGCCAGGCCCGGGTCGAGGCGGTCTACGGCACCTGGAAGCGGCTGACCACCGGCGTCAATGAGCTCGCCCTCAATCTGACCACCCAGGTGCGGGCCATCGCCGAGGTCGCCTCCGCCGTCGCCCAGGGCGATATGTCGGGGTCCATCTCGGTCGAGGCCCAGGGCGAGGTCGCCGAGCTGAAGAACAACGTCAATCTGATGGTCACCAACCTCCGCGAGACCACCCGGGCCAAGGACTGGCTGGAGTCCAACCTGGCCCGCATCGCCTCCCTGATGCAGGGCCACCGGGATCTCGTCGAGGTCGCCGACCTGATCCTGCGCGAGCTGACCCCGCTGGTGAACGCGCAGTTCGGGGCGTTCTTCCTCAGCGCGGCCGGCGCCCAGCCCGGTGAGGGCCTCCAGCTGATCGCCGGCTACGGCACCGACCAGGACAACGCACCGCTGCCGCGGACCGGCACCGCCGGCCGCGGGCTGGTCGCCCAGGCGGCCCTGGAGAAGAAGCGCATCCTGATCACCGATGTCCCGCCCGACTACATCACCATCAACTCCGGACTCGGCTCCGCGCTCCCGGCCAGCGTCGTCATCCTGCCGATCCTCTTCGAGGACCAGGTGCTCGGAGTGATCGAACTGGCCTCCTTCAGCCGGTTCAGCGAGGTCCACCTGGCCTTCCTCGACCAGTTCGTCAACACCATCGGCGTCTCGATCAACACGATCATCGCCAACGCCCGCACCGAGTCGCTGCTCTCCGAGTCCCAGCGGCTGACCGCCGAGCTGCGCCAGCGCTCCAACGAGCTGCAGCGCTCCAACGCGGAGCTGGAGGAGAAGGCCGCGCTGCTGGCCACCGCCTCGCAGTACAAGTCCGAGTTCCTGGCCAATATGTCGCATGAGCTGCGCACCCCGCTCAACTCCCTGCTCATCCTGGCCCGGCTGCTCGCCGACAACGCCGAAGGCCGGCTCTCCTCCCAGGAGGTGCAGTTCGCCGACACCATCCACCGCTCCGGCGCCGATCTGCTCCAGCTGATCAACGACATCCTGGATCTGTCGAAGATCGAGGCCGGCCGGATGGACGTCCGTCCGAAGAAGCTGCCGCTGGTCAAGGTGCTCGACTATGTGAACGCCACCTTCCGGCCGCTCGCCATCGACCAGGGGCTGTCCTTCGAGATCACCGTCGGCGAGGACGTCCCCCGCGAGCTGTTCTCCGATGAGCAGCGGCTCCAGCAGATCCTGCGCAATCTGCTCTCCAACGCGGTGAAATTCACCTCGTCCGGCGGCGTCACCCTGCGCGTCGAGCGGCCGTCCGGAGTGCGGTTCGAGGAAGAGACGCTGCGGGGCGCGGAGGCCGTCGTCGCCTTCTCCGTCTCGGACACCGGCATCGGCATCCCCCCGGAGAAGCTGCCGGTGATCTTCGAGGCGTTCCAGCAGTCCGACGGCACCACCAGCCGCAAGTACGGCGGCACCGGTCTCGGGCTGTCCATCAGCCGGGAGATCGCCGGAATGCTGGGCGGCCGGATCGTCGCCGAGAGCGAACTGGGCGTCGGCTCCCGCTTCACCCTCTACATCCCCTCGCACTTCCGAGGCGTCGTCCAGGTGCCCGACCCCGCCGACCCCCGGGCCTCCGGCTCCACCGTCCCGGCGGTGCTCCACGCGCCGGAGGAGCCGCTGCCGGACACCGCCGACCACGCGCCCAGTGGGGTGTTCGGCGATACGGGCGGCGTGATCGGCCTCGGCACCAAGGAGAAGGCGCCGGAAGGCCCCGGGGGTGGTCGCGGTGACGCCGACGGCGGCCACGGCGGCGGTGACGAGGCCTGGTCGGAGAGCGCCCGGCTCCAGGAGTGGCAGCACGGACGCCCCGCCCGGGTGATGGGGGGCCGTCGCATCCTCATCGTGGACGACGACATCCGGAACGTCTTCGCGCTCACCCATGTGCTGGGCCGGGTCGGCGTGTCCGTGAAATACGCCGAGAACGGCCGCGAGGGCCTGGAGGTGCTGCACCGCAATCCGGATGTGTCCCTGGTCCTGATGGACGTGATGATGCCCGAGATGGACGGCTACGAGACGATCCGGGCCATCCGCGGCACCCCCCGGCTCGCCGATCTGCCGATCATCGCCCTCACTGCCAAGGCCATGCCCGGCGACCGCGAAAAGGCGATCGACAGCGGTGCCGACGGCTATGTCCCCAAACCGGTGGAGGTGGACCGGCTGATGTCCGCCATCGTCGATCTGCTCGATCCGGAGGGCGCGGAGACGGGGCCGCCGAAGACCGGACAGGGGGAGACATGAGCGTCAGCACGACCGACAAGGCCGGAATCCTGATCGTCGACGACATGGAGGAGAACCTGATCGCGCTGGAAGCCGTCCTCGGCCCGCTCGATCAGCAGCTCGTCCGCGCCCGCTCCGGCGAGGAGGCGCTGAAGGCGATGCTGCGCCAGGACTTCGCCGTCGTGCTGCTCGATGTGCTGATGCCGGGCATGGACGGCTTCGAGACCGCCGCCAACATCAAGCGGCTCGACCAGACCAAGGACGTCCCGATCATCCTGCTCACCGGCACCGACGCCGACTCCGACTACGCCTACCGGGGCTATGCGATCGGCGCCGCCGACTTCCTCACCAAACCCTTCGACCCCTGGCTGCTGCGGACGAAGGTCAATGTCTTCCTGGAGCTGCACCGCAAGAACCGCCAGCTGGAGGCCCAGGCCGAGCAGCTACGGCAGCGGCTCGCCGGCGACCGCGCCCCCGCGGCGGACCGGCTGGTGACGGTCGCCGAGCAACTGGCCCGGACCGAGGTACTGCTGCGCGACGCCGAGGACGAGGAGGCCGGGGAGCTGGCCGACCGCGTTGCCGAGCTGGAGCGCACCGTTGAGGGGATGCGGAAGGACGCCGGCTGAGCGGGGGTGCGGGGCCATGGCGTTTCCGCGGCGGGCCGGCTGGTGACGGTCGCCGAGCAACTGGCCCGGACCGAGGTACTGCTGCGCGACGCCGAGGACGAGGAGGCCGGGGAGCTGGCCGACCGCGTTGC
>NZ_JBEXHC010000005.1:26001-43142 GCF_040607655.1 Streptomyces sp. NPDC005266 | reverse complement strand
CCGAGCTGGAGCGCACCGTTGAGGGGATGCGGAAGGACGCCGGCTGAGCGGGGGTGCGGGGCCATGGCGTTTCCACGGCGGCGTTTCCGGTGGCCCGGTTTCCACGGCGGCGTTTTACGGCGTCGAATCCACGGCGGTGATCAGGACCGCCACCGTCACGGGACCCGGGGCGGCGGCCGCCACCGCCCTCCGTACCGCCCGTGCCACGTCCACGGCGCGGTGGTCCGACGCGACGGCCAGCTCGATCCGGATGTGCGCATCCTCGATATGCACGGCGCGGGAGAAGGCCAGCACGGGCGCGAGCCGGGTCACACCCGGAACGGAGAGGGCGGCGGTGGCCGCGGCCGTGACGGCCGGGTCGTCGGAGTGCTCGGTCGCCGGTGGGTGCTGCGCCTCCTGCCGTGGCTGCTGGGCCTCCTGCGGTGGCTGCTGGGCCTCCTGCGGTGGCTGCTGGGCCTCCTGCGGTGGGTGTTGCGCCTCCTGTGGGGGCTGCTGGGCCTCCTGCGGTGGCTGCTGCGGTCGCGGGGACGGGGGCTCGGCCGGTGGCTCCAGCGCCTCCAGAACCTCCGTCACCCGAAGGTCCACCGCCTCGACGTCCAGGCCCAGCCGGTCCACCGCCGCCGAGGACAGGGCGTTGCGCAGCCGGTCCGCCGCCACCGGCAGCGGCTGCTCCACCGTCGCCGCGCACTCCGCCTCGATCCGCAGCGGACCAGGCGGCAGTGCGCTCGGTGGGGGCGGAACCGCGGGCGCCCCCGCCGTGTCGGGGTCGGCCAGGCCGATACGGAGCGGGCCGAGACGTACGCCGGGCACCTTGGCGGCCGCCTCGCGGAGCACGGTGTTCGCCGCGAGCTCGGTCAGCCACGCGCCGTCAGCCGGTCCGCCGAGGGGCAGCAGCCGCCCGAGCCGCAGCTGTTGCCGTACCGCCTGCGCCAGCCGGTCCGTGACCACCGCCGTCACCCCTTCGCGCTGTAGTCGCCGGGTCGCTGGGTTCAGCCTGCCGCATCGCATCGCGCGACTGCCGCATTGCCGAGGCGGTTCGGGGAAATCGGCTTTAGTGTGGCAAGTAGAGCGAGCGGAACGCTCTGGAAAGCTGTTCGCCTCGGGAAGGGACGATCGGTGATGTCCGAGACCGCACCACGGAACCGGCCCGACAGCCCCGCCACGGAGCCCGCGGCCGACACGCCAAAGACCCTCGGCGGCGGCACCGCTACGGCGGCTCCGCCCCGGCGCGGCGGGGGCGACCCCGCCTCCCGAGGGCGTACCACCATTGCCGATGGCGTCGTCGAGAAGATCGCCGGTATGGCGGCCCGCGATGTCGTCGGCGTGCATGCGATGGGCAGCGGTTTCGCGCGCACCTTCGGGGTCGTACGGGACCGGGTGCCCGGGGGCAGGTCCGTCACCCGCGGGGTGAAGGCCGAGGTGGGCGAGGTGCAGACGGCCCTCGACCTGGAGATCGTGGTGGACTACGGCGTCTCCATCGCCGACGTCGCCCGGGCCGTGCGGGAGAACGTGATCGCGGCGGTCGAGCGGATGACCGGCCTTGAGGTGGTCGAGGTCAATATCGCGGTCAGCGATGTGAAGTTGCCGGACGAAGAAGAGGAATCGCCGGAGCCGCGGCTTCAGTAGTCCGGGCCACCTGGCCCGGCTGCGGCTTGGTTGGCTCCAGTAGGGGAGCACATGATGAGCATGGCCGTGGTCGGCATGATCGCGGGGATGGCGCTCGCTTTCGCCGGTTACTTCGGTGGTTTCGGGGCCTTTCTGCTGGTGGCCGCGTTGGGAGCCGTGGGCTTCATCGCGGGCCGGTTCCTCGACGGCGATCTGGAACCGGGTGACTTCTTCCGCTCCCGTGGCCGTGACGAACGGCGCCGGTGACGCGCCGTGGTCGAGCCGGGAGAGCGGGGGGCGACGCGGATCGCGGACCGCGTCATCGCGAAGATCGCCTCGCAGGCGGCGCGGGAGGCGCTGCGACCCGATGGCCCCCTTGGGCTGCCGCAGCCGCACGCGGCTGCGGTGGTGCGGGAGCGCGTCGCGCGGGTGCGGGTCGGCGTCGAGCTCGGCTATCCGTCCGACATCGGGGCGCAGTGCGGTGCGGTGCGTCGTCATGTGGTCGAACGGGTGGGTGAGATGGCGGGTATGGAGGTGCCCGAGGTGGCGGTGACGGTCGAGCGGCTGCACTCGCCGCTGCTGGAGCGGGCGGAGCGGGGGAGGGTGCGGTGAGCGGGGCCGATGCGATGGGTGGGGCCGAGAAGATGCGGCAGTCGGCGTCTTCGGCGGTGTACGAGGCGGGGCCGAGGCCCGGGTCCGGATCCGGGACCGGTCCCGGATCCGGACCTGACGATTCGTCCCGGCACGGGCACGTCGGCCGCTTCTGGTCCGAGCGCCGCATCCCCGCCGGGCTCGTCGCGCTGGCCCTCGTCGCCATCGCCGGACTGCTGCTGTACGAGGTGGCCGCCGTGCGCGCCGGCCGGTCCGCCATGCGGTGGCGGGACTGGCTCGCCGAACAGCTCGCCTCGCGGCCGCTCGACGACGCCTGGGTCATGGGCGGGGCCGCCCTGCTGGCGCTCCTGGGCCTCTGGATGATCGTCCTGGCCCTCACGCCGGGGCTGCGCGGTCTGCTGCCGATGCGCGCGCCGAGCGACGTCCGGGACATGCGGGCCGGTATCGACCGGGCCGCCGCGAGACTGGTGCTGCGCGACCGCGCGATGGAGGTGCCCGGGGTGCGGTCGGTACGGGTCGACGTCGGCCGTCGGCGGGTCAGGGCGCGGGCGCTGGCCCACTTCCGCGACCTGGACGAGGTACGGGCGGATCTCGACGCCGCCCTCGACGAGGGCATCCGGCAGCTGGGCCTGGCCCGGCGGCCCGCCCTCTCCGTGCACGTACGGCGACCGGCGAAGGGGTGAGCGGGGATGCGGAGCAGGCTGCGGATCGTCAACCGGGTGCTGCTGGGTGTCTTGGGCCTGCTGCTGTTGGGCGTCGGCGCGGTGGCCCTGGCCGGCTGGCCGCCGTTCGGCGGGCGCGATGACGTTCTGCTGAGCCGTGCGGACCGGATGCGGTGGCGTGATGCCGGATGGTGGTGGCCCGTGGTCATCGCGGCTCTGGCGCTGGTGCTGGTGCTCGCGGTGTGGTGGGCGCTCGCGCAGTTCCGGCGGGGCCGGCTGGCGGAGGTGCTGGTGGAGACGGGAGACGGGGAGGGGGCGCTGCTGCGGGGCCGTGCGCTGGAGGCGGCGCTGACGGCGGAGGCGGAGTCGCTGGGGGGAGTGGAGCGGGCGCACGTACGGCTACGGGGCCGGCGGACCGCTCCGGAGGCGCGGATGGGGCTGATGTTGGAGGCGCGGGCGGAGCCGGCGCGGACGCTGGAGGGGCTGCGGGCGGAGGCGCTGGAGCATGCGCGGGGCTCGGCGGGTCTGGAGCAGCTGCCGGCGGAGGTGCGGCTGAGGACGGAGCGGCATCGGGCGGAGCGGGCACGGTAGTTGACGGGTGCCGGGTTCCACCGGGTGCGCGGTCTGTCCGTGGTCAGGTGCGGGGGCGGGGCCTCCGGGGCGGGGGCCTGGACCGATATCTTTGGGCGCCGTCAGCCGGAAGCGGCGTGTTGCCCGGAGATTGGCGCCAGACCCGGTGCGGGCAGCGCCTGCCGGTCGAGTTTGCCGCTGGTGCCCAGCGGCAGCCGGTCCAGCGTGACGATCGCCGCGGGGATCATATGGTCCGGCAGGCTCCGGGCGAGGGACGCCCGCAGCGCGGCGGGTCCACCGCGCTGCCCGAGGCCACATACACGTAAGCGTCCAGGCCCCCGCCCCTGCACCCCCGCCCCCTTCCGAGTGTCGGCGACTCCCGCCCGGTGGCCCGGCCAGTCGCTTCACTGACCGGGCGGGTGCGGAATTCCAGCCCGTCGGGCGATTGAGGACACGGCAGAAGGCCGTGCCGGGGGGATGGGCCGAGCCCGGCACTCAGCCTTGACTGGGCACGCTCCTCCGGTGGAGGCCCACAAACCAGCCCCTCCGGCGCTTGTTGAGGAGTGGAGTCCGGGGCGGAGCCCCGGCGGGGGTGCGGGGGCGGAGTCCCCGAATCGGAGTCCGCGGCGGAGCCCCGTCCACGCGGCGGAGCCCCGTCCACGCGGCGGAGCCGCATATCGGATGCTGCGGGAAGGGGCGGGGTGGGGGAGATCCCACCGGCCCCCTAGAAGCCGTGCAGCGCGCCCCCGTCCACCGGCAGCATCAGGCCGGTGAGATAGGAGGCCGCTGGGGAGAGCAGGAAGGTGGCGGCCTTGCCGAATTCCTCGGGGGTGCCGTACCGGCGGAGCGGGAGCGTCGCACAGTTCCGCTCGCGGGCCGCGTCGGCGTCTCCGGAGAGCCCGTCCAGCTCGCGCACGCGATCGGTGTCGATGCGGGACGGCAGGAGGCCGACGACGCGGATGCCGAGGGGGCCGAGCTCGACGGAGAGGGACTTGGCGAAGCCGGCGAGGCCGGGCCGGAGGCCGTTGGAGATGGTGAGGCCGGGGATGGGTTCGTGGACGGAGGCGGAGAGGACGAAGCCGATGACGCCGCCGGGAGAGAGTTCGGCGGCGGCGGTGCGGGCGAGGCGGACGGCGCCGAGGAAGACGGATTCGAATGCGGCCTGCCACTGGGCGTCGGTGATGTCGGCGGTGGGCCCGGCCGGGGGGCCGCCGACGCTGATGAGGATGCCGTCGAAGCCGCCGAAGTGGTCGCGGGCGGTGGCGATGAGACGGTCGGCGGCGGCGGGGTCGGCGTTGTCGGCGGCGACGCCGAGGGCACCGGGGCCGAGGGAGTCGGCGGTGGCGGCCGCGGCGTCGGCGTCGCGGCCGGTGATGATCACCTTGGCGCCGTCGGCGACGAGCTCGCGGGCGGCGGCGAGGCCCAGCCCGCGGGTGGCTCCGGTGACGATGTACACCCGGTCTTTGAGTCCAAGATCCATGGGGTCAGTCTGCCGGGGCCTCTTCGGCGAGGGTAAGGGCGGTCCCGACGAGTCCGATGTGGCTGAACGCCTGGGGGAAGTTGCCGAGCTGCCGGCCGGCCGCCGGGTCGTACTCCTCGGCGAGGAGGCCGACGTCGTTGCGGAGGGCGAGGAGGCGTTCGAAGAGGGCCCGGGCGTCCTTGTGGCGGCCGGCGAGCTGGAGGGCGTCGGCGAGCCAGAAGGAGCAGGCGAGGAAGGCGCCTTCGGAGCCGGGGAGGCCGTCGACGTTGGTGCCGTCGGTGGTGTAGCGGCGGATGAGGCCGTCGTCGCTGAGTTCGCGGCGGACGGCGTCGATGGTGCCGAGGACGCGGGGGTCGGTGGCGGGGAGGAAGCCGACGCGGGGGATGAGGAGGGTGGCGGCGTCGAGTTCGGTGGAGCCGTAGGACTGGGTGAAGGTGGAGCGCTCGGGGTCGTAGCCCTTTTCGCAGACCTCGCGGTGGACGGCGTCGCGCATGGCGCGCCAGCGGTTCGCGTCGCCGCTCAGCTCGGGGTGGGCCTCGATGGTGCGGACGGCCCGGTCGGCGGCGACCCAGGCCATGACTTTGGAGTGGACGAAGTGGCGGCGGGGTCCGCGGACCTCCCACAGGCCCTCGTCGGGGTCGCGCCAGGCGGATTCCAGGAAGTCCATGAGGGCGCATTGGATCTTCCAGTCGTGCGGTTTGCCGGGGAGGCCGGAGACGCGGGCGAGGTGGAGGGAGTCGAGGATCTCGCCGTAGACGTCGAGCTGGCGCTGGCCGACGGCGCCGTTGCCGATGCGGACGGGCGCGGACTGCTCGTAGCCGTCGAGCCAGGGGAGCTCGTATTCATGGAGCCGGCGCTCGCCGCCGAGGCCGTACATGATCTGCAGCTCGGCGGGGTCGCCGGCGATGGCGCGCAGCAGCCAGTCGCGCCAGGCGCTCGCCTCCTCGCGGTAGCCGGCGGACAGGAGCGCGTTCAGGGTGAGGGTGGAGTCGCGCAGCCAGCAGTAGCGGTAGTCCCAGTTGCGGATGCCGCCGATCAGCTCGGGCAGCGAGGTGGTGGGGGCGGCGACGATGCCGCCGGTGGGGACGTAGGTGAGCGCTTTGAGGGTGATCAGGGAGCGCATGACGGCGTCCCGGTAGGGGCCCTGGTAGGTGCAGCGGGCGGCCCAGGCGTGCCAGTCGTCGAGGCTGGAGCGCAGGGAGGTGTACGGGTCGACGAGGCGCGGCCGGGGCTCGTGGGAGGGGTGCCAGGTGAGGACGAAGGCCACGCGCTCGCCGGCCGAGACGGTGAATTCGGAGCGGGTGGAGAAGTCCTTGCCGTAGGTGTGTACCTCGGGCTCGGAGCGCAGCCATACGGAGTCGGGTCCGGCGACCGCGATCCGGTGGCCGTCCTCGCGGCGCACCCAGGGGATGACGTGGCCGTAGTCGAAGCGCAGCCGCAGGACGCCCTGCATCTCGACGCTGCCGGAGACGCCTTCCACGATGCGGATGAGGTCGGGGGCGCGGTCGCGCTGCGGCATGAAGTCGATGACCTTGACGGTGCCCGCATCGGTCTCCCAGATGGTCTCCAGGACGAGCGAGTCGTCGATGTAGCCACGGCGGGTGCAGGCGCCCGCGCCCTTGGGGGCGAGCCGCCAGTGGCCGTTGTCCACGTCGCCGAGGAGCGCGGCGAAGCAGGCCGCCGAGTCGAAGCTGGGCAGGCACAACCAGTCGATGGAGCCTTCGCGGCTGATCAGAGCAGCCGTCTGGTGATCCCCGATGAGTGCGTAGTCGTCGATGCGCTGAGCCACACCGGGGCGTCTTCCCGGAAAAGCTAGTCGGCAGTCGCGGTGGCCGGGACCTTCTCGGGGGTGGCGGGGGCAGCGGCCTGCGCGGCACGGTCCCGGCGTTCGCGGCGGACCAGGACGACCCAGCCCACGGGCACACCGGCGGAGAACAGCCACCACTGGATCGCGTACGCCATATGGGGGCCGATGTCGCTGTGGTTGGGTACCGGGACCGGCTGGGGCTGCTTGGTGCCCTTGGGGGAGGAGGCGGTGAGCTCGATGTAGCCGCCGAGGACGGGCCGGGACAGCTTCTTCGCCTGCTGCTCGCTGTTGATGAGGGTGACCTGGCGCGGCGGCAGCCCCTTCTTGTCCTTGAGGCCGCTGTTGCCGGTGGTCTCGTCGGCCTTGAGCCGGCCGGTGACGGTGACCTTGCCGGCGGGGGCGGCGGGGACCTTCGGGAACCTGGTGAGATCGGCGCCGGCCGGGATCCAGCCGCGGTTGACGAGGACGGCCCGGCCGTCCTGGAGCAGCAGCGGGGTGAGGACGAAGTAGCCGATGGACTGCTCGTCGGAGCCGGTGCGCTGGCGGACGACGACCTCATGGGCGGTGTCGTAGGTGCCGGTGGCGGTCACGGTGCGCCAGGTGTCGTCGCGGGGGACGGTACGGCCGGGGGCGGTGAGCTTGTCGACGGCCACGGGCGGGGCGTCGAGGTTGTCCCCGATCAGCTGGTTCTGCGCTACCCGGTGCTCATGGCGGTGGAGCTGCCAGAAACCCAGTCTGATCATGGTGGGGATCAGGGCGAGCCCTACGAGCGTGAGGATCACCCACTGCCGGGTCAACAGGAAGCGGTACACGCCCTTGACCCTACTCGGCATGGATTGTCCCCCGGCCGGTGGGGCCGACGGGGGACAATCCACGCAGGTGGTCAGACATGATCGACGATGCCCACCTTCCCTTCGGCGCGAGCGCAGTGCGCCCCGCAGTAGAACTGGCCGTCCGCCTCCACGCCCTGGCCGATGATCTGGCACCGGCAGTGCTCGCAGATGGGCGCCATGCGATGGATGGCGCACTGGAAACAGTCGAAGACGTGCACACCACCACCCTGCGCATGCACCTCGAACGTCATCCCGTAGTCATTTCCACAGACCTCACAACGTGCCATGGGCCACAGCGTGCGGGCCCGGGCGGTGGCGGGCGAGCGGCGGGCGGGCGCGTCGCGCCGACTTCACCTGTTTGTCGGCGGCGCGGGGGTGACGTCCTGCAGGAGTTGCATGAAGGCCGCCTCGTCGATGATCGGCGTGCCGAAGGACCGGGCCTTGGTGGTCTTGGACGTGGGCGACTCGGGGTCGTTGGTGACCAGCACGCTGGTCAGCCGGGAGACGCTGGTGGCCACGTGCAGCCCGGCCTCGATCGCCCGGTCCTCCAGCAGCTCGCGGTCGACCGAGGTGTCCCCGGAGAACGCCACCCGCATGCCCTGGACCAGCTGCCCGCCCACCTCGTACCGCCCCGGGTTGGGGTAGGGGCAGGCGGGGCGCTTACGGCTGGGGCGCCAGCTCGATTGCCGGTACGACCGCTGCTGACCGACGCGCGCCGGGCCGTCGGACCACTCGGTGAGCGGCTGGCAGGCCAGCAGGGGGAGGCGCAGCCCGGACTCGGCGGCCAGGTGGAGGCTCGGGCGGAACGCCTCGGCGAGCACCCGCGCGTCGTCCAGCGCGTGGTGGGCGCGGCGCTGGACCACTCCGTAGTGGGCGGCGAGCGACTCCAGCTTGTGGTTGGGCAGCGGCAGGCCCAGCTCCTTGGAGAGGGCGATGGTGCACAGCCGCTGCCGTACGGGCGCGGCGCTCTTGGCGCGGGCGTACTCGCGGGCGAGCATCGACCAGTCGAAGACGGCGTTGTGCGCGACCAGGACGCGGTCGGCCAGGCGCTCGGCGAGCTCAGCGGCGATGTCCGGGAAGAGCGGGGCGTCGGCGAGCGTCTCGCGGGTGAGCCCGTGGATCCACACCGGGCCCGGATCGCGCTGCGGGTTGACCAGGGTGTACCAGTGGTCCTGCACCGTGCCCCGGGCGTCGAGCTGATAGACCGCCGCGGAGACGATCCGGTCGTCGCGGGCGAGGCCGGTGGTCTCCACGTCGACGACCGCGTACCCCTGGGGGTAGGCGGTCGGCCACGAGGACGGCGTTGCGAGCCGGGGTGCGGCCGCCGTGGGGTCTTCGAGCATGGTTCACGAGGATACGGGCCGCCGCTGACAACCCGTACCGTCGGCCCGCTCTGTGACGGGAAGTCATCGCCATCCCTTTTCTCCGGAGATGTGAAGGGCTTCCCCTTGCTGACAGGCCATCTACCATACTTGTTGGTAACTGCCTCTAGCGGAGGCCTTATAGCCGTATCTATGGTGCGGACATGCCGCACCTGCCCAATGCCGTGCTGTGGTCGATACCGGCCTTTGTCCTGCTCGCCGTCGTGGAGATGGTGAGCTACCGGCTCCACCCCGACGAGGACGCCGAGGGCTACGCGGCCAAGGACGCCGCGACCAGCGTCACGATGGGGCTCGGGAGCCTTGTCTTCGATCTGGTGTGGAAGATCCCGATTGTGGCGATCTATGCCGCCGTCTATGAACTCACCCCGATACGCGTCCCCGTGGAGTGGTGGACGCTGCCGCTGATGCTGTTCGCCCAGGACTTCTTCTACTACTGGTCGCACCGCGGGCACCACGTCATCCGCATCCTGTGGGCGTGCCATGTGGTGCATCACTCCAGCCGCAGGTTCAACCTCACCACCGCCCTGCGGCAGCCGTGGACCAGCTGGACCGTCTGGCCGTTCTACGTACCGATGATCGCCCTCGGGGTGCATCCCGCCGCGGTCGCGTTCTGCTCATCGGTGAACCTCGTCTACCAGTTCTGGATCCACACCGAACGGATCGGCACCCTGCCGCGCCCCATCGAGTTCGTCTTCAACACCCCGTCGCACCACCGCGTCCACCACGCTTCCCAAGGGGGCTATCTGGACCGTAACTTCGGCGGCATCCTCATCGTGTGGGACCGGCTCTTCCGGTCCTTCGTCCCGGAGACCGAGCGGCCCGTCTACGGGCTCACCAAGAACATCGACACCTACAACCCGCTGCGCGTGGCCACCCATGAGTACGCGGCCATCGCCCGCGACCTCGCGGCGGCGCGCGGCTGGCGCGAGCGGGCGGGCCGGGTCTTCCGGGGGCCGGGCTGGCAGCCCGCTCCCGCGCCCGGGGACGGGCAGCCGGTGCCCGGCGGAAAGCCCGTCACCGAAATCACCGAGAGCGCGGCATGACCGGCGCGGGGCGCGGAGCGCGCGCCCTGCTGGGGCTCTTCGCGCTGCTGACCGCCGTCCACCTGGGCGCGCTGCTCGCGGACGCCACCCCGGTCGTCCACGCCACCAAACCCGCTTTGATGCCCGTTCTCGCCGCGTACGCCCTTGTGCGCGGCGGGCCCCGCCGACTGGCGGCGGCGCTGCTGTGCGGCTGCGGCGGCGATGTGCTGCTGCAGATCGGCGGCGACACCGCGTTCCTCGCCGGAATGGGGTGCTTCGCCGCCGGACATGCCTGCTACATAGCGCTGTTCATCCGCGCCCGGCGCCCTACGGTGCCCTGGGTGGCCGCGGGGTACGGGGCCGCGTGGCTCGGCACCGTGGTCCTCCTGTGGCCCGGCCTCGACGCCGGCCTGCGGTTCCCCGTCGCCGGCTACAGCCTGCTGCTGGCGGCCATGGCGCTCGGCGCACTGCGGGCGGGCCCGTGGGCCGGGCTCGGCGGGGTGCTGTTCCTGCTCTCCGACACCCTGATCGCCGCCGGTCTCGCGCACTGGCCACGACCGCCGGTACCGCAGTTCTGGATCATGGCCACCTATGTGGCGGCCCAGTATCTGCTGACGGCCGGGGTGCTCCGCGACGCGCCGCCGGGCGGGTCACCCCCGCCCGACGGCCCGCGCACCGGGTCAGCCGATCACTTCTCGACGGCGTCCAGGGCGTCCGTGAGCCCGGCGCCGTAGAAGCCGTTGTACCGCTTGCCGCCCTCGCACACCGCGTCGACCGTGCCGTCCCCGTCGATGTCGTAGTCGGTCGGGCAGGCGACGTCGTCGGCCTCGGCCTTGAGCAGCGCCTTCACCTGCCCGGGGGAGGCGTGCGGATGGGTGCTCCTGATGAGCGCCGCGACACCCGCGACATGCGGGGAGGCCATCGAGGTGCCCGCCATGTAGCCGTACTTGCCACCGGGCAGCGTGTTGTAGATGCGGCCGTCGACGGCCGGGGGGGCCGGCTTCTGGTAGGCGGTGGAGTCGCCACCGGGGGCCGCGATGTCGATGACCCCGAGACCGTAGTTGGAGAACGACGACTTGAGCCCCTTGGCGCCGGTCGCGGCAACCGTGACGACGCCCGGCAGCTGGGTCGGGATGTCCAGGCAGACGCTCGGGTCCACCTCCCGGTCACCGGGGGTGGTGTCGTTGGGGCTGGAAGGGTCGGTGATCTTGTCCGAGGTGAGGTCGTAGTTCTCGTTGCCCGCCGCGGCCACGTTCACCACGCCCTTGTGCTCCGCGTACGAGGAGGCCCGGCGCACCGCGTCGACCAGGGCTTTCTGGTCCGGGTCGGTGGTGCAGTTGAAGTACCAAGGGTCGGTGTAATAGCTGTTGTTGGTGACGTCCACACCGTGCTCGGCGGCCCAGACGAAGCCACAGACCACGGCCTCGGTGTAGAAGAACCCGGCGGTCGTGCCCACCTTGATGCCGGAGACCTTGACGCCCGGGGCCACACCGGTGACGCCGATGCCGTTCTTCGCGGCGGCGATCTCGCCCGCGACATGCGTGCCGTGGGGGCTCTCCAGGGCGCTCGGCCGCCAAGCGCCGTCGGCCGTGTCCGGCTTCCCCGACACGCAGTTGACGGACGCCTTGCGGTCGAAGTTCGGCGCGAGGTCGGGGTGGGTGTCGTCCACACCGGTGTCGATGACCCCGACGGTGACCTTGGAGCTGCCCTGGCTCTTCTGGTGCGCCTTGTCCGCCTTGATGGCGGGCAGATCCCACTGGAGCGGCTCCAGCGGGTCCTGACCGGCCCCGGCCCTGGCCGCCACGGCCTTCTGCTCCCGCTCGGACAGCACCTTCGGCGTGCCGAGGTCGTCGGTGGACTGGGCGGGCAGCGGTGCGGTGCGGGTGGCGCCGGCCGAGGCGACGCCGCGGACCGTACGGATGGTCTTCGCGAAGTCGGGGTTGGCGGAGTGGACGACGATGACGCCGATCCGGTCGTACGCGACCACCACCGTGCCGCCCGCTTTGGCGATGGCCTTCTGGATACGGGGCGAGTCGTGGTGCCCCGGACGCGTGTTGACGACGTAGCTCAGCGACGGGCCGTCGGCCGCGCCGGCGGCGGCGGTGGCGTGGCCGTCCTGCGCGAGGGCGGTGGCGGTGGTGGGCAGGAAGGCCAGCGCGGTGGTGAGCGCCATGGCGGCGGGTATCGCGGCGGTGCGCAGCGGCAGGGAGGTGCGGCGCGGCGTCATGGGTACTCCGGTTCTGTTGAGGGGTGGGGACGGTCGGGGCGGGCGGACCGGGGCTGGATCGACAGCGTCCCGGAGCCGGGATCGGGGCGCGCGCTCAGCGCGTCACCCGGGGGACGCCCGCTTGACGTCCGAGCGACGGACCGTCAGCGGCCCGCCGTCCCTGTCGTGCATGCACCGGTCTCAGATGAGGCATGGGGTCTCCACTTCATCCGTACGGACCGCCAGCGCTTGCGCGTGGGCGGGTACATGACGAAGGAAGCTATCGCTGATCAAGGCGGGGCATCAATGCGCAGCGGAAGAAAACCCGCCACCGTGCCCGGACTGAAGCGCTCCTTCGGCCTCTTCTCCGTCTTTCAACCAACCGGCCCCTGTCGTAAGCCCTGACGGCGCCCTACCATGCGTGATCCGGATCACTATGACGCCGTACGCGTCCCGTCGTAAACCCACTCACCAGGAGAGACCGTGGAAACCGCACCGGCCGGCGATCGCCCCGACGATCAGCTGCAGCACACCCGACCTCCGTACGCCGAGGTGCAGACGAGTGCGGAGTTCGGCGAACTGCGCACCGCGCACCGCTCGTTCGCCTTTCCGCTCACCATCGCGTTCGTCAGCTGGTACCTGCTCTACGTCCTGCTGTCCAACTACGCGGGCGGCTTCATGGACACCAAGGTCGCCGGCAACATCAACGTGGCCCTGGTCTTCGGCCTCGCCCAGTTCCTGACCACCTTCCTCATCGCCTGGTGGTACTCCCGGCACGCCGCCGCCGAGCTCGACCCGCGGGCCGCCGCGATCAAGTCCCGCCTGGAAGGTGACGCATGAGCCCCTACCAGCTCGCCGCCGAGAGCGCCTCGGACCACCGGCCGCTGATCATCACACTCTTCTCGGTCTTCGTCGTGGCGACGCTGGCCATCACCGTATGGGCGGGCCGGCAGACCAAGGACGCCACGGACTTCTACGCCGGCGGGCGCCAGTTCTCCGGCTTCCAGAACGGCCTCGCCATCTCCGGCGACTACATGTCCGCCGCGTCCTTCCTCGGCATCGCCGGAGCCATCGCGCTCTCCGGCTACGACGGCTTCCTCTACTCGATCGGCTTCCTCGTCGCCTGGCTGGTCGCCCTGCTGCTGGTCGCCGAGCCGCTCCGTAACTCCGGCCGGTACACGATGGGCGACGTGCTCGCCTACCGGATGCGCCAGCGTCCGGTCCGCACCGCCGCGGGCGCGTCCACCATCGTGGTCTCGATCTTCTACCTGCTGGCCCAGATGGCGGGCGCCGGCGTGCTGGTCTCGCTGCTGCTCGGCATCACCAGCGAGGCCGGGAAGATCCTCATCGTCGTCCTCGTCGGCGTCGTGATGATGCTCTACGTCTCCATCGGCGGGATGAAGGGCACCACCTGGGTGCAGATGGTGAAGGCCGTCCTGCTGATCGCGGGCACCCTGCTGCTCACCTTCCTGGTGCTGCTGAAGTTCCACTTCAACGTCTCCGAACTACTGGGCGAGGCGGCAAAGAACAGCGGCATCGGTCACGCGTTCCTGGAGCCCGGCCAGAAGTACGGGATCACCGCGACCACCAAGCTCGACTTCATCTCGCTGGGCATCGCGCTGGTCCTCGGCACCGCGGGCCTGCCGCACATCCTCATCCGCTTCTACACGGTGCCCACGGCACAGGCCGCCCGTAAGTCGGTGAACTGGGCGATCGGGATCATCGGCGGCTTCTATCTGATGACCATCGCGCTGGGCTTCGGCGCCGCCGCGCTGCTCAAGCACGACGACATCATCGCCTCGAACAAGTCGGGCAACACCGCCGCCCCGCTGCTCGCGGAGAAGCTCGGCGGTCCAGTCCTGCTCGCGGTGATCTCCGCGGTGGCGTTCGCGACCATCCTGGCCGTCGTCGCCGGGCTCACCCTCGCCTCCTCGTCCTCCTTCGCCCATGATCTGTACGCCAATGTCATCCGCAAGGGGCAGGCGACACAGAAGGAGGAGATGGCCGCCGCCCGCTGGGCCACCGTCGGCATCGGCACCGTCGCCGTCGTCCTCGGGGTCTTCGCACGCGACCTCAATGTCGCCGGACTCGTGGCGCTCGCCTTCGCGGTCGCCGCCTCCGCCAACCTCCCGACCATCCTCTACAGCCTGTTCTGGAAGCGGTTCACCACCCAGGGCGCGCTGTGGTCCATCTACGGCGGACTGGTCTCCTCGGTCTTCCTGGTGCTCTTCTCGCCGGTCGTCTCGGGCAAGGAGACGTCGATGTTCCCGGACGTCGACTTCCACTGGTTCCCCCTGGAGAACCCGGGGCTCATCTCCATCCCGCTGGGCTTCCTGCTCGGCTGGCTGGGCACCCTCCTCTCCAAGGAGGAGCCGGACCGGGAGAAGTACGCCGAACTGGAGGTGCGCTCGCTCACCGGGCACGGAGCCCACTGACACACAGCCCCGGACCACGGGCACGGCCCCTCCCTGTCACAGCCGTCACGTACGCTGCGGAGTACTGCCGTAGTTGTGCCGTAGTTGCACGCGAACAGTGGAGGGGCCGTCGCCATGCTGATCGACACCTACGAGCGCGTCGCCACGGACCTGCGTGTCTCACTGACCGACCGGTGCAATCTGCGCTGCACCTACTGCATGCCGGAAGAAGGCCTGCAGTGGCTCGCCAAACCGGATCTGCTCACCGACGACGAGATCGTCCGGCTGATCCGGATCGCCGTGACCGAGCTCGGCATCACCGAAGTCCGCTTCACCGGCGGTGAGCCGCTGCTGCGCCCCGGCCTCGTCTCCATCGTCGAGCGCTGCGCGGCCCTCACCCCGCGCCCCCAGATGTCGCTGACCACCAACGGCATCGGGCTCCAGCGCACCGCCCAGGCGCTGCGCGACGCGGGCCTGGACCGGGTCAATGTCTCGCTCGACACCCTGCGCCCCGAGGTCTTCCGGGCCCTGACCCGGCGCAAGCGCCATGACGATGTGCTGCGCGGCCTCGACGCGGCTCGCACCGCCGGGCTCACCCCCGTCAAGGTCAACGCCGTGCTGATGCCCGGCCTCAATGACGACGAGGCCCCAGAACTGCTCGCCTGGGCCCTGGAAAGCGGCTATGAGCTGCGCTTCATTGAACAAATGCCGCTGGATGCCCAGCACGGCTGGAAGCGCGAGGGAATGATCACCGCGGGGGACATCCTGGCCAGTCTGCGCACCCGCTTCACCCTCACCCCCGAAGCCGACGAGGAGCGCGGCTCCGCCCCCGCCGAGCGCTGGCTGGTCGACGGCGGCCCGGCCCGTGTCGGCGTCATCGCCTCGGTCACCCGGCCCTTCTGCCGCGCCTGTGACCGCACCCGGCTGACCGCCGACGGGCAGGTGCGCACCTGTCTGTTCGCGCGCGAGGAGTCCGATCTGCGGGGAGCGCTGCGCTCCGGTGCGCCGGACGAGGAGATCGCCCGGCTGTGGCGGCTGGCGATGTGGGGCAAGAAGGCGGGCTCCGGGCTCGACGACCCGTCGTTCCTCCAGCCCGACCGCCCGATGTCAGCGATCGGCGGCTGACCACTCCTCGAGCGTCACCACGTCCTTGAGGAAGCCCCGCATCCCGAGGAACTCCGACAGATACTCACGGTGTTCATCGCACGCCAGCCAGGTCTTGCGCCGATCCGGAGTGTGTATCTTCGGGTTGTTCCAGGCCAGCACCCATACGGCGGGGGCGCGACAGCCCTTGGCGGAGCAGATCACGGTCTCGGTCTCGGCGGCGGTCTCGCGGGTGTTCACACCGCAGACTCTACGGAAAGCGCCCCGGACATGGCGACGCCGGGCAGCCACGGGGGGAGCCGCCCGGCGTCGGTCCGTCGCTCCGACGGGGGATGCGGAGCGCGTACGCAGTATGTCACGAGGGATAGGGCGCGGTGCACCGGAACAGCAGGATTGATCTGAGGTTTTCTTGAGCTTACCGAAACGTGGCAGGTCAGCCCCGATCGGCGCGTCCATCCTCGCTGGTATGTCCGACGTCTTCCGGGACGGATTCCGCCCGCGGGGAATCCTCCGGCTCCGACTCCCGCGCGGAGATCAGCATGGGGCGGGGCGGCATCGCGATGAAGGTGGCGGGGAGCGAAGGGGCGTTCTCCCGGCCCGCGTTGGCGATCACCACGGCGATGTACGGCAGCACGACACCGAGGACCAGCGCCACGATGGCCACATGGCGCTCCACGTTCCACAACACCGCCGCCAGCACGACCGCCACGGTCCGCACCGACATCGAGATCACATAGCGGCGCTGCCGCCCGCGCACATCGGCGTCCAGCCCCTGGCGGGCTCCGGTGATCCGGAAGACCTCCGTACTGCCCTGCTTCCGCATCACGTTCCACCACCTGATCGCCAAGCAGGTACCCCGCTTCGGTACGTACTCAACGTTACGCCGCGCCCGCGGACGGTTCGAGGCCGGGGCACCCTGATGGGTGCCCTGCCATACGCCATACCGCGTACGGCCACTCCGGCGTGCGCCGTACCGAAAGTGGTCGAACACTGAGAGGAGGCGTGTATCCCCTGCCATGTGTCAGGAGGCGACATGAACTGGCTATGGGCCATCGTCGTGGGAATCATTCTCGGTGTTCTTGCCAGGGCCATTCTGCCGGGCAAGCAGGAGATCCCGCTGTGGCTGACCTGTATCTACGGCATCCTCGGCGGCATCCTCGGCAATGCGGTGGCCGGATGGATCGGGGTCAAACACACCTCGGGCTTCGACTGGATCCGGCATCTGCTGCAGCTGGCCGGAGCGGTGGCCATCGTCGCCCTCGGCACCCCGCTGTGGCAGACCATTCGCCACGGCGGCAGGAGACGGGCGACCTGACGGCCGGGCCGCTGCAGCTGGCCGGAGCGGTGGTCATCGTCGCCCTCGGCACCCCGCTGTGGCAGACCATTCGCCACGGCGGCAGGAGACGGGCGACCTGACGGCCGGGCCGCTGCAGCTGGCCGGAGC
>NZ_JBEXHC010000005.1:0-25901 GCF_040607655.1 Streptomyces sp. NPDC005266 | reverse complement strand
GGTGGTCATCGTCGCCCTCGGCACCCCGCTGTGGCAGACCATTCGCCACGGCGGCAGGAGACGGGCGACCTGACGGCCGGGCCGAGGAGCGTCGCACACGAGCGGCGGCGGCCGGCGCGCGTGGTGGATGCGCACCGACCGCCGCTACGGCCTGTTGCCGGGTGAGGGAGCTCTAGAGCCCCCGCACCTGAGCGATCTTCCGCCCGGCCTTGAGGTAGACCCCACCCGAGCCCGCGGTGAGCCCGGCCTCGGCCAGCACCTCCGCGACCACCTCGGCCAGCGGCCGTACCGCCTGCACCTCGGCGAGCACGACCGACTCCTGGCCGCCCTCGGTCTCCAGCACCAGCCGCAGACCGTTCTGCTTGGCGACCCGGCGCGCGGCCGAGGCGCTGGGCTGGAACTCCAGCACCTTGCTCAGAACGGTCGCGATGGAGTCGGCGCCGTGCTCCGCGGCGTCGACCACCGGCAGCGTGCCGACGTCGGTGAAGCTCTTCTTGGAGAACTGGGCGACAAAGCCGGCCCGTGCCGTCATCGCCGCCTCGATCCCGTACAACGCGGCCACGACCTCGCCCGCCAGGACCTTCTTCAGATCCATCGGGTGCAGCGACCGGTCCTCGATGCGGCGGGTGACGAGCGCGATCTCCGCGTCCGTCCACTCCGTCCAGGCCTCCAGGTACGGCTTCATCAGCCGGTCCGGAATGGACATGATCTTGCCGAAGACATCGTCGGCGGGCGCGGTCAGCGCGACGTAGTTGCCCTTGGACTTCGACATCTTGGCGCCGGTGCCGTCCGTGCCCTCGATCAGCGGCATGGTGACGACCAGCTGAGGCTGCTGGCCGCGCAGCTCCATCAGCTTGCGGCCCATCTGCAGATTGAGCAGCTGGTCCGCGCCGCCCAGCTCGACATCGCACCCCAGGGCGACGGAGTCGAGGGCCTGGGCGATCGGGTAGAGCAGCTCGGACATGGTCAGCCCGGAGCCGGCGGCCAGCCGGGTGCGGAAGTCCTCGCGCTGCAGCAGCTGCGAGGCCGGCACCTGGGACAGCAGCGCCAGCAGCTCCGGGAAGGTGTACGGGGCGAGCCACTCGCTGTTCTGCCGGAAGCTGACCTTCTCGAAGTCGAAGAAGGGCCGCACCTGCTCCTGGTAGCCCGCGAGGTTCTCCGCGATGTCCTCGTCGGTGAGCGGCGGGCGCTCGGCCGTACGCCCCGACGGGTCGCCGATCTTGGCCGTGAAGTCGCCGATCAGGAGGGTGACGTCATGCCCCATCCGCTGGAAGCGGCTGAGGACGATCATCGGCACGACATGGCCGAGGTGCACATCGGCGGCCGTCGGGTCGATGCCCAGCTTGATGCCCAGGCCCTTGCCCGCGGCCCGGCGCTTCTCGATCCGCCCGGCCAGCTCGTCCACGCCGGGCAGGACCTCGACCGTACGGGAGGCGATCAGCTCGGCCTGCTCCCTCGGCGACAGGTCCGTCAGGTCCAGATAGCGCCGCGAGCCCGTCTCCGCGAGCAGCAGCTCGACGGTCTTGTCGGAGGAGAGGTCCTGGTCAAGGAGCTCGCTGGCGCGGGCGACGGATTCGCCGAGGCGTGTCATGTCGTTCCTGGAGATAGAAGAGACGGATGGATGCGGAGATTCGGATGGGCGGAGACCAGTCTATTCGGCCGGTCGAACCGGCCGAACCGTCCGGCTGACCGCCTGGCCGGACCGGTCGGCTGACCGAACCGCTGACCGGACCGACCGGCTAACCGGACCGGCCGGACCGACCGAACCGGCTGGCTGACCGAACCGGCTGGCTGACCGGACCGACCGCCTGACCGAACCGGCTGGACCGTCCGGCTGACCGGACCGACCGCCTGACCGCCTGACCGAACCGGCCGGCCGGACCGACCGGACCGGCTGGCTGACCGGACCGACCGGCTGCCCGCCTGCCCGCCTGCCCGCCTGACCGACCGGCTGACCGCCTGCCCGCCTGACCGACCGGCTGACCGCCTGGCCGGTCCGACCGGCTGACCGCCTGGCCGGTCCGACCGGCTGACCGCCTGGCCGGTCCGACCGGCTGACCGCCTGACCGAACCGGCCGAACCGACCGGCTGACCGGACCGGCCGAACCGACCGGCTGACCGGACCGGCCGGACCGACCGGACCGACCGGACCGACCGGACCGGCCGGACCGACCGGGTCCAGTGGCGCGATCAGACCCCCTTGCTGACCGAGCTCATATTGAAGTCCGGGACGCGCAGCGCCGGCATCGCCGCCCGGTTGAAGTAGTCGCTCCACTCCCGCGGCAGTGTGCGCTCGGTGCGGCCCGCCTCGGTGGCGCGGGAGAGCAGATCCACCGGCGACTCGTTGAACCGGAAGTTGTTGACCTCGCCGACGACCTCGCCGCCCTCGACCAGATACACCCCGTCCCGGGTCAGCCCGGTCAGCAACAGCGTCGCCGGATCGACCTCGCGGATGTACCACAGACAGGTCAGCAGCAGACCCCGCTCGGTGGCCGCGGCCATCTCCTCCAGCGAACGCGAGCCGCCCCCGTCCAGGATGAGGTTGTCGACCGCGGGCGCCGGAGGCAGCCCGGTGAGGGCCGCGGTGTGCCGGGTGGTGATCAGCCGGTTGAGCACCCCCTCGCGCACCCAGTCGGTGGCGGACAGCGGCAGCCCGTTGTCGAAGACGGACGCATCGTCCCCGGAGGAGTGCGCGATCACGAACGGCGCCGCCTCCAGACCCGGCTCCCGAGGGTCGCTGCGCAGCGTCAGGGGCAGCTCGGACAGCTTCTCGCCGATCCGGGTGCCGCCGCCCGGCTTGCTGAAGACCGTACGGCCCTCCGCCGCGTCCCGGCCCGACGACGACCACATCTGGTAGATCAGCAGATCGGCGACCGCGCTCGGGGGCAGCAGCGTCTCGTAGCGGCCCGCGGGAAGCTCGACCTTCCGCTTCGCCCAGCCGAGCCGCTGGGCGAGCTCGGCGTCGAGCGCGGCCGGGTCCACATCGGTGAAGTCGCGGGTGGCCCGCCCGGCCCAGGCCGACCGCGCCCGGTCCGGAGACTTGGCGTTGATCTCCAGCGTGCCGGTCGGCTGGTCATGGCGGAGCCGCAGCCCGGTGGAGGTGCCGAGATAGCTGGAGACCATCTCGTGGTGGGCGAAGCCGTACAACTCCCGGCCGCCCGCGCGGGCCCGTGCGAACGACTCGCCCAGGGCCGGGGCGAAGGCCGCGAACACCTCGGAGGAGGTCTCGGCGGGGGAGTCGGTGAAGTCGGCGGAGACCGCCGAACCCAGCTCCCGCTCGACCAGGGGCTGGGCGTCCTCGGCCGGCCCGGCGTCCCGGGCGGCCGCCTCGGCGGCCCGCACCAGCGGCTCCAGCTCCTCGGCGGTGACGGCGGACCGGGACACCACGCCCGAGGCGGTGCCCTGGGCGCCGTCCACGGTGGCCACGACGGTCAGGGTGCGGCCCCGGGTGACCCCGTTGGTCGTCAGAGCGTTCCCCGCCCAGCGCAGATTGGCCGTGGAGCTCTCGTTCGCGATCACCACACAGCCGTCCGCGCGGGACAGCTCCAGGGCGCGCTCGACGATCTCATGCGGCTTGGTGCTCATCCTTCTCCCCTGTTCGCCCCGCCGCGGAAGCGGCTGATGTCGCTGTCGTCCGCGCGGCGCACAGGCGCGGGAATCGTGGTCGGCTGCGGCCGGGCTGCCGCGCGTACGTCGCTCACGAGCGTCCCGCCTCCTGGGTGGTGTTGAGGATGTTGACCCCGCGGAACAGCGCGGACGGGCAGCCGTGCGAGACCGCCGCGATCTGTCCGGGCTGGGCCTTGCCGCAGTTGAAGGCGCCATGCAGGACATACGTCTGCGGGCCGCCGACGGCCGTCATCGAACCCCAGAAGTCGGTGGTGGTCGCCTGGTAGGCGAAGTCGCGCACCTGCCCGGCGAGGGCGCCGTTTCTGATCCGGTAGGCACGCTGCGCCGTGAACTGGAAGTTGTAGCGCTGCATATCGATCGACCAGGAGCGGTCGCCGACCAGATACAGGCCGTTCTCGACATCGCCGATCAGATCCTCGGTCGACGGCCCGCCCTCCGGGGCGGGCTGCAGCGACACATTCGCCATCCGCTGCACCGGCACATGGCCCGGCGAGTCGGCGAAGGCACAGCCGTTGGACCGCTCGAAACCGGTCAGCCGGGCGATCCGGCGGTCCAGTTGATAGCCGACGAGCGTGCCGTCCTTCACCAGATCCCAGGACTGGGCGGCCACCCCCTCGTCGTCGTACCCGATCGTGGCAAGCCCGTGCTCGGCCGTCCGGTCCCCGGTCACGTTCATGATCTGGGAGCCGTACTTCAGCTTCCCGAGCTGATCGAAGGTGGCGAAGGAGGTCCCCGCGTACGCCGCCTCGTAGCCGAGCGCGCGGTCCAGCTCGGTCGCGTGGCCGATCGACTCATGGATGGTCAGCCACAGATTGGACGGATCCACCACCAGGTCGTACGACCCCGCCTCGACCGACGGCGCCCGCATCTTCTCGGCCAGCAGCGAGGGCAGCCCGGCCAGCTCCGTGTCCCAGTCCCAGCCGCCCGCCCCGGGCCCCCCGGTCAGATACTCCCAGCCGCGCCCGACCGGCGGGGCCAGGGTGCGCATCGAGTCGAACTCCCCGCTGACCGGGTCCACCGCCACCGCCGTGAGCTGCGGATGCAGCCGCACCCGCTGCTGGGTGGTGGTCGTGCCCGCGGTGTCCGCATAGAACTTGTTCTCCTGGATGGTCAGCAGCGACGCGTCCGCATGCGCCACCCCCTCGGCCGCCAGCAGCCGCTCGCTCCACTCGGCGAGCAGCCCGGTCTTCTCGGCGTCCGGCACCTCGAACGGGTTGACCTCATACGCCGAGATCCACGTCTTGTCGGAATGCACCGGCTCGTCCGCCAGCTCCACCCGCTCATCGGACCCCGCCGCCCGGATCACCTTGGCCGACAGCTTCGCCATCGCCACCGCCTGCGAGGCCACCCGCGCCGCCGCGTCCATGCTCATATCGACCCCGGACGCGAACCCCCACGTCCCGCCGTGCACCACCCGCACCGCATACCCCAGATCGGTGGTATCGGAGGACCCGGCCGGCTTGGCGTCCCGCAACCGCCACGCGGCACTGCGCACCCGCTCGAACCGGAAGTCCGCATGCTCAGCCCCCAGCGCCCGGGCCCGAGCGAGAGCCGCGTCGGCCAGTGCCCGCAGGGGCAGCGCGAGGAAGGACGGATCGATCTCGTGTGACACCGGCGACTCCCCTTCGTCGTGGATGTGTCCATCGGCAGTGAACCATGCCGCTACGACACAAGGGGCGTCCATCGCTTTTACCCGGCGGGGGACGGCCGGGAAGGCGGGGGAAACGATCCGGACCATGACGCATCCGCATCTGCCGACCACCGAGGCCGCTGTCACGGCCATCTGTGAGATAGCGCCGGAGTACAACCTCGCACTGACCGTCACCGACGACATCGGCCCGGACCGCCTGCGCGAGGAGCACAGGCGCCCGCGGTACACGTCGTAGGCGTCGGCCGGACCACCCCCGCCTGCGCGGGGAGCACGAGGCGGAGCAGTTCGGCGTACTGCACTCGGACGGACCACCCCCGCCTGCGCGGGGAGCACGCTCCGGCTCGGCGGTCACCCGGCGGCCCCGGCGGACCACCCCCGCCTGCGCGGGGAGCACGGACGGATGCGAGCTCTGCTGAACCGTCCGGACGGACCACCCCCGCCTGCGCGGGGAGCACGCGGGCATGGCGGGGTGCGGGGCCTTTCGTTGGGGACCACCCCCGCCTGCGCGGGGAGCACCCGTTCAAGGTCGTCCCCATCGCCGGAGGCCGCGGACCACCCCCGCCTGCGCGGGGAGCACGCACCCCCGACCTTGCCCAGCGCATCGGTCGCCGGACCACCCCCGCCTGCGCGGGGAGCACTCTTGAGGTCGGTGGCGCGGACGAGGGCGCACAGGACCACCCCCGCCTGCGCGGGGAGCACCGCCCGGATCGCATCCGCCGCGCCCTGGAAATCGGACCACCCCCGCCTGCGCGGGGAGCACGGATCTCTCGCGGCCGAGGCGAGATCGGCCGGCGGACCACCCCCGCCTGTGCGGGGAGCACTCAGCCAGATGCCCATCCGCCGTGTCCCCGTCCGGACCACCCCCGCCTGCGCGGGGAGCACGGATCAAGTACGACCCTCGGCTCGGGCAACTACGGACCACCCCCGCCTGCGCGGGGAGCACTCCACACCCCCTGCGGCCGAGAGCATCGCCGACGGACCACCCCCGCCTGCGCGGGGAGCACGCCTACCTCGACCACCAGCCCAAGCAACCGGGCGGACCACCCCCGCCTGCGCGGGGAGGCACCGGGAGTTGCAAGAGGTGTCACGGCGTCTGGTCGGACCACCCCCGCCTGCGCGGGGAGCACCGCACCGCCAGGTCGACGTCCTCAGGCTTGGCCGGACCACCCCCGCCTGCGCGGGGAGCACGCCTGGAGCAGTTCCTCGCGGTAGCCCTGGGACGGACCACCCCCGCCTGCGCGGGGAGCACCTGAGGTGGCGTGGTATCGGCCACGCCTTCTACGGACCACCCCCGCCTGCGCGGGGAGCACTCAAGGAGAACCTGGCGGCGGGGCACACCGTTCGGACCACCCCGCCTGCGCGGGGAGCACTCCCCGGCCGGGAGCGCGTAGGGCACCGTGACCGGACCACCCCCGCCTGCGCGGGGAGCACTGGAGTCCGAAATCGTCCAGCCAGTGGAGGACCGGACCACCCCCGCCTGCGCGGGGAGCACATCGGCGCCATCACGATGGCCAACCGCTCGGTCGGACCACCCCCGCCTGCGCGGGGAGCACTGGATCTGTTGCCGGGCAGCTGCACGCTGAGCCGGACCACCCCCGCCTGCGCGGGGAGCACAGCGCCTGCTGGGCACCAGCCAACTGGAGTGCCGGACCACCCCCGCCTGCGCGGGGAGCACGCAACCGCGTCAAGATCGGTACGACGACGAACCGGACCACCCCCGCCTGCGCGGGGAGCACACGTAGGAGTCGCGCAGCAACTCGTGAAAAATCGGACCACCCCCGCCTGCGCGGGGAGCACCTGGGGTCGGTGACGCGCAGCGTGGGTCGGTTCGGACCACCCCCGCCTGCGCGGGGAGCACGTTAACAAGCGGACCGAGATGTTTGGTACAAGCGGACCACCCCCGCCTGCGCGGGGAGCACCACCGACATGGGGCGATCGTCTCGTAGCTGACGGACCACCCCCGCCTGCGCGGGGAGCACTGACCGCGACGACTGGCCTGGTCACGTGGATCCGGACCACCCCCGCCTGCGCGGGGAGCACTTCTTGACCCCGGACCCGCAGTTCCTGGGCGTCGGACCACCCCCGCCTGCGCGGGGAGCACGTTCCACACTCGATACAGCGCCGCTCGTGTCGTGGACCACCCCCGCCTGCGCGGGGAGCACGGCCCTTTCACTACACCGGCATTGCATGGACGCGGACCACCCCCGCCTGCGCGGGGAGCACTACGGCACCTACCCCGAGACCTACTGCCGCGATGGACCACCCCCGCCTGCGCGGGGAGCACCCGGCGAACTCGCCGGCCGCCTCACGCTCCGACGGACCACCCCCGCCTGCGCGGGGAGCACGCAGCCATCCCGGCCGCGGCCATCTTCACCGCCGGACCACCCCCGCCTGCGCGGGGAGCACGTCGTGAGCGTGCGGGTCTGATCGTAGGTCTGCGGACCACCCCCGCCTGTGCGGGGAGCACTCAACCCCGGTGAAGCTGGCGGGCAGCAGGATCGGACCACCCCCGCCTGCGCGGGGAGCACCCTTCCACGGTCACCGTGTTGTCGTAGTTCCGCGGACCACCCCCGCCTGCGCGGGGAGCACTGGACCTTGGACTCCGGCCAGCCGACGACTTCCGGACCACCCCCGCCTGCGCGGGGAGCACGGGTGCCCGGAGGGTGTGTATTTGCACAGAAACGGACCACCCCCGCCTGCGCGGGGAGCACGATTTCGGCCTCATGCCCGGCGCGGAGAACAGCGGACCACCCCCGCCTGCGCGGGGAGCACCTTCGGTTTGGCGTGCTTGCCCATCGGTACCCCGGACCACCCCCGCCTGCGCGGGGAGCACGGGGCGCCCGGGGCGTCGAGCTTTGGGGTGGACGGACCACCCCCGCCTGCGCGGGGAGCACAGGTCTTCCAGCGCGGCGATGGTGAGAACGGTCGGACCACCCCCGCCTGCGCGGGGAGCACAAACCCCCAAGGTCGTTGACGCGTTTACGCGTCGGACCACCCCCGCCTGCGCGGGGAGCACCCATCAAATACGCCTGGGACAACTGGGGATGGTGGACCACCCCCGCCTGCGCGGGGAGCACATTCCGCCACCCAAAATGAAAGGGCCGGGGTCCGGACCACCCCCGCCTGCGCGGGGAGCACCTCATGGAGTCCAAGCACGAGCGACACGGCGCCGGACCACCCCCGCCTGCGCGGGGAGCACTTGCCGGTGCGGGAAATGACGGTGAGCTCGTACGGACCACCCCCGCCTGCGCGGGGAGCACGATGGCTTCGGGTCGCATGGCGGCGATGAGTGCGGACCACCCCCGCCTGCGCGGGGAGCACCAAGGAGTTCGAGGCCATGGAGGACGACGCCGCGGACCACCCCCGCCTGCGCGGGGAGCACTACGAGGTCGTCGAGGACTACATCTGGGACACCGGACCACCCCCGCCTGCGCGGGGAGCACCACCGGTACGGCAACGGCAGCTACGAGTACGTCGGACCACCCCCGCCTGCGCGGGGAGCACCACCGGTACGGCAACGGCAGCTACGAGTACGTCGGACCACCCCCGCCTGCGCGGGGAGCACCTCATCCTGCCGGGTCCACGACGGAGGTCAACCGGACCACCCCCGCCTGCGCGGGGAGCACGCACGAGGGGCTGACATGACGGGGCGCTCAGGCGGACCACCCCCGCCTGCGCGGGGAGCACTGCCGGGGAGGCGCTGGAGGTCACGAGTCCTCCGGACCACCCCCGCCTGCGCGGGGAGCACCGGAAGGTGAGCATGGCCGATGCCCTGCTGATCGGACCACCCCCGCCTGCGCGGGGAGCACCACTGCCGATCGACCCTCTGGCAGGCAGAGCACGGACCACCCCCGCCTGCGCGGGGAGCACGCCCGGTACCGACCTGACGGGGGGCCGCTGCCGGGACCACCCCCGCCTGCGCGGGGAGCACACCGGCGGCGCCGCCTTCCCCCCTTGGGCCCCCGGACCACCCCCGCCTGCGCGGGGAGCACTCATTTACGGCCTGGCTGAGATAGCGGATCGTGGACCACCCCCGCCTGCGCGGGGAGCACCCGCTCACCAGCTCCTGGAGTTCCTCGGTGAGCGGACCACCCCCGCCTGCGCGGGGAGCACACCATGATGCGGGTACTCAAAGGCGATTAGGGCGGACCACCCCCGCCTGCGCGGGGAGCACTGCTCGCGTGCGACAGCCGGCGTCGGCCTCGGCGGACCACCCCCGCCTGCGCGGGGAGCACGCTCGCCATTAGCGGCGGACCATCTTCAGCAGCGGACCACCCCCGCCTGCGCGGGGAGCACTCCACGGCCATGCGGGGCAGCCGGGCGGCCAGCGGACCACCCCCGCCTGCGCGGGGAGCACTCGCTCGTCTTCCGATAGACAAACTCATCGATCGGACCACCCCCGCCTGCGCGGGGAGCACTCGATGATCTCGGCCTCGGACTCCGGTTCCGGCGGACCACCCCCGCCTGCGCGGGGAGCACTGCCACCCGTAGTCCAGATCCCGGCCCGTTTTCGGACCACCCCCGCCTGCGCGGGGAGCACGCCCCCGCCAAGGCGACCACGCCCGGCTCCATCGGACCACCCCCGCCTGCGCGGGGAGCACGCGTGCTCGCGGCGGACGACCGTCTCGCAGTGCGGACCACCCCCGCCTGCGCGGGGAGCACAGCTGGGCGCGCTGCCTCTCCAGCTCGGTGGCCGGACCACCCCCGCCTGCGCGGGGAGCACACCGGAGGCCGCTTCTGTGAACGACCGACAGGCGGACCACCCCCGCCTGCGCGGGGAGCACGCAAGCCCGGTAAATGCGATGATCGTTGCGACCGGACCACCCCCGCCTGCGCGGGGAGCACATTCCGATGGTTTGGCGCCCGACGAATCCCGACGGACCACCCCCGCCTGCGCGGGGAGCACCGCGTGGAGACCCCCGGGCCCCGCGGATCCACCGGACCACCCCCGCCTGCGCGGGGAGCACCCACCCGCGCCGCCGCCACCGGGAATGTACCGCGGACCACCCCCGCCTGCGCGGGGAGCACGTACACGCGGTCGTACACCGCGACTCCGACTGCGGACCACCCCCGCCTGCGCGGGGAGCACTTCAGCGACGACGTTTCCGCCGGCGCGCAGAACGGACCACCCCCGCCTGCGCGGGGAGCACTTCAGCGACGACGTTTCCGCCGGCGCGCAGAACGGACCACCCCCGCCTGCGCGGGGAGCACGCCGTATACCGGCACATCACCGCCGGACACGCCGGACCACCCCCGCCTGCGCGGGGAGCACTCCACTACGTGGACGCCGGCACCGCGGACTCCCGGACCACCCCCGCCTGCGCGGGGAGCACCCGGACCAGGAGAAAGAGAAAGCAATGAGTTTCGGACCACCCCCGCCTGCGCGGGGAGCACACGACCACGATGCGGGCCTTGAGCCGCCTGTACGGACCACCCCCGCCTGCGCGGGGAGCACATCCATGCGGGCTCGGACGCCTCCCGCCTCGACGGACCACCCCCGCCTGCGCGGGGAGCACCACAGCGGGAAATACGACCGGGCCGGGATCGGCGGACCACCCCCGCCTGCGCGGGGAGCACCGCAGAAAGCGGCGCTGACCGGGCACGAGAAACGGACCACCCCCGCCTGCGCGGGGAGCACGCACCGGCAGTGGGGCCAGTGCCGGATCGACCTGGACCACCCCCGCCTGCGCGGGGAGCACGCCTACAACGTCATACCCCCGCGGGTGACCAATGGACCACCCCCGCCTGCGCGGGGAGCACGAGTGGCTGACCGTTCAGGAGGTAGCCCGGCACGGACCACCCCCGCCTGCGCGGGGAGCACGCGATCGACCCCAGCCAGAATCAGATCCTCGCCGGACCACCCCCGCCTGCGCGGGGAGCACTCCCGACCAGCTCAGAAATTAGCCCCGCGGAACGGACCACCCCCGCCTGCGCGGGGAGCACATCGGTCTGGAGAAGGCGTCGACGTGGGGCGGCGGACCACCCCCGCCTGCGCGGGGAGCACACTGACATTGGCCCGCTCAGCAGGCACGCAATCGGACCACCCCCGCCTGCGCGGGGAGCACAGCCGTCGTGTCCACACCTCTGGTTGCCGCCCCGGACCACCCCCGCCTGCGCGGGGAGCACACCGACCGGGCTGGCACCCGGGGGGATCTCTGAGGACCACCCCCGCCTGCGCGGGGAGCACACTTTCCTACCTGCGGCTTCCGAGGCGCTTTGCCGTTTCTTGGCCAAGCATTCTCATCGCTCGACCATGATGTCAGACGCACATCGCGGAGCGGGCGGAGTCAGAGCCCGCTGGCATGTGAAGGGTGGTTGCCAGAGACACGTCGGTGCCACTGTGACATGGGCGGCGGCTTCCGGAGGCATGGCCCGAGTGGCGCGCACGGATCCGGGGTCCCGGTGTCGCGCGGATCTTAATGCGTGACCTGCCGACGCAGGGCCTGTTCATCGCTTTCTGCACGTCCTGTTCTTCCAGCGCCCAAAGATGAGCAGACCGGCGCCGACAAAGTACGCGGACGCCAGAGTATGCACGCCGACAGGAAGGGGCTGGCCGGTGATCGATACGCGGCTGTGGGGGAAGTCCAAGGGGCTTGAGAGGCCGTATCGGCTCATAGGCCATCTGATCGACACGGCGATGGTGACGGGAGCCGTGTGGGACACGGTTCTGACCGTGGCTCGGCATGAAGTGATATCCGAGGCCCTGAATGTCCCGGTGGCCGAGGCCAAACGGCTGGTGATGTTCTGGGCCGGTCTGCATGACATCGGCAAGATCATCCCGCAGTTCCAGGACATGGCCGCCCAAGACCGCCCCGGACATTGCGGCTTCCTGAGCGAGACTGCCTACGCCCACCATCGCGAGCACGACAGCCGCGTCAGGAAGATCCGCCATGAGGTCGCCACGAACCGGTCGCTCCCGCACTTATTGGCCGAGCTCGGATACCCGGTGTCCGGCCGCCCCGCAGGGCTTCTCCTGACGCAGGTGGCTCAGTTACTCGGAGGACACCACGGCCGCTACCCCGAAGGGGCGGAGGCCCGGGATGTGCGCGATCCTGTCCGCGGCCTTCCCGAACTCGGGGCCAGCGGCTGGGCCGAGCAGCGTCGCGAGCATGTGGCCGCTCTCCGTGACGTGTTGGGGCGGCCTGAAGCGCCCGCCGTACGGGCGATGCCCGTGGAGTTGGCGGTGACCATCGCGGGGGTGGTCATCGTCTCCGACTGGCTGGCGAGCCAGGAACACGTCGTCCTCGCCCAACAAGCCGCAGCGGATGCGGACGCGAAGGCGCACGCGGATGCGGGAAGAGCTCTCACGTCCCGACCCTCGTTGCTCGCCCACGCACGCCGCGCCTCAGACGCGGCTCCGGCGCTTGTCGCGGAAGCGGGACTAGGACACGCCGACTTCCGACTCCAAGGGTTCACCGGATTGTTTCCGAAGATCGCTCGGCCTTACCCGTTGCAGACGAGCATCGAAGAGGCGCTGCCGGGAGCCGTACAGGGGCCAGGCGTACTGCTGGTGACCGCGCCTCCCGGGGAAGGCAAGACCGAGGCGGCGCTGTACGCCGCGACCGTGATGGGCGCGGCGTCCGGCAGTGGCGGATTGTTCTTCGCCCTGCCAACCCAGGCCACGACCAACCAGATGTACCACCGCGTCGTCGACTTCGCCGAGCGCAATCTGCTGGACTCAGCCCAGGTGACCTTGCTGCACGGTGCCGCAGACCTCTATGAGCGCTATGCCGTGCGGCCCTCAGCGGACGACGGCGAGGCCGAGCCCCGCGTGCTGTCCGATCATCACGAGGGCCGAGGAACGGCCGGGATATCCGTCGTGGCCGGCCGATGGCTGCGAGCGCGCGGACGCGGAATACTCGCCCCGATCGCCGTCGGAACCGTTGACCAGGCTCTCATGGGGATCCTGCCCCTGAAGCGGAACGCCCTGCGCCATCTGGGGCTGTCCGGCAAGACGGTGGTGATCGACGAGGCCCATGCCTACGACGCGTATACGCACGCGCTGCTCCTGCGTCTGCTGGGGTGGCTCGGCGCTATGGGGGTGCCGGTGGTGCTGCTCTCGGCCACCGTCACGGGCGAGACGGCCGCGAGCCTGGTGGAGGCATACCTATCGGGGACCAGCCGCGCCCCAGGGGCGCACCGGCTCCCTCCGCCCGCCTATCCGAGCTGGATGTACGTCGACGCACGGACCGGCTCGGTGACCGTGCCCAGGAAGCCGGTCAGCAGCGAGCGCGGTCGGGCCCTGTCCATGGGCGTTCTGCCGGTCACTCACACCTACGACCCCACGGTGGCGGACGGGCGCCTCACCGCGATCATCGACGAGCTTCGGGGGGTGACGGCGGAGGGCGGGTGTGCGGCGGTGATCTGCACCACCGTTGCCGAGGCCCAGAAGACCTACGAGGCACTCCGTGAGCACTACCGGGCCCTGTACGGGCCCGACTACGCGGGCTGGGACGACCGTGCGGCCGATGGGGCGGCGTTGCCCGGCCCTCGGCTGCGGCTGCTGCACGCCCGCTTCCCCGCCGGCCGCCGCGCCGCGCTCACGGAGGAGGCCGAGAGCTGGTTCGGCCGGCTCGACAAGCAGGGCGTACGACGCCCCCAGCCTCCGCGCGGCGCCGTGCTCGTCTCCACCCAGGTGATCGAGCAGTCGCTCGACCTGGACTTCGACCTGATCGTCTCCGACCTCGCGCCCATGGCCCTGCTGTTGCAGCGGGCAGGCCGGGTCTGGCGGCACTCCGCGCCCGGACCATCCCGTCCCGCCTGGTGCGCCGGAGCCCGGCTCGCGGTCCTCGCCCCCGTCGGGGACGACGGACGGCTGGCGGTGCCGACCACCTGGGGTGACGTGTACGCGCCGTCCCTGCTCCAGCGCACGCTGGAACTCCTCCAGCGACGGGGCGACGCCCCGGTCCGGGTTCCGGAGGACGTACAGCGGTTGGTCGACGAGGTCTACGACCCGGAGTTCGCCTCCGCCGACCCCGACGCGCTCATGGAACGGGATGTCCAGCGCCTTACTGACGATATGGCGCGCACCGCACTCGCCGGGATGGTCATGCTGCCGCCACCCGCGATGGTCGATTCCCTGCACCAGCTGACCACCAGCGACGCCGACGAGGACCTCATCGCCACCCGGCTCGGGGCAGAGACCGTCCAGCTGCTGCCCGTCTTCGACGACGAGGCCGGAAACCGCTGGCTGGACGAGGCGTGGACGACTCCGTTTCCCCAGGCAGGAAGCCGACCCGACGGGCGCTTCAGCCGCGCCGAGGTACGCACGCTACTGGGCCATGTGGTGCCCCTCGCGCACGGCCCGTGGCGGCGGGCATGCACCGAGGCGCATGAGCCGCCGGACGCCTGGCGCGTCGAGCCGTGGCTGGCCCGCCTCGTCCTGCTGCCGCACCGTGTCACGGACGAGGGTGCGCCGGCCGGGGCGGTCCTGGGCGAGCGAGTTCTGACGCTAGACCATTCACTGGGGCTGGTCGTCCACAAGGTGGCGTAGATTTTCCTGCGATTTTCCTGCACACCGGAGCATCTTGGTCCCAACCGAGCGACATCGGCCCTACGGTCATAGCCATCCGGATCGGGGTCTCCCTGGCATCCAGTCAGGGAGACCCCGTCACCCCCGCCTTCGCGGGGAGAGCAAGCGCATCTTCCGGCCTTGCGCACCGCAGCATCGGCCCACCTCCGCCTGCGCGGAGACCTCAAACCTACGGGACCACATTCCCCAAGGGGTTCCCTCTCGCACATTTTCCCTCCTCAGATCGAGGTGCCTCCTCGCCATGCCCGCCGAACCCCCTGACGACCACTTCGACCTCCGCGCACGCCCCTGGATCCCCGTCCGGACCAGGGAAGGCGGCGGCGCCTCCACCGTCAGCCTGCGCGAGCTGCTGCTCAACGCCCACCGGATCGATGGGCTCGCGGTGGGCCTCCCGCCGGCCGCCTCGGGCCTGATGCGCGTGCTGTGCGCGATGGCCGCACGCGTCACTGGCCTGCATACCGCCTCGAACACTGCCGACTGGCAGGATCTTCGCTACGACTTGCTGGAGGCGGAGCGGGGCTTCGACTCCGCCTCGGTGGACAAGTACCTGGCCGAGCACGGCAGTCGGCTGCGTCTGCTCGATCCGGTCCGTCCCTTCCTCCAAGACCCACGGTTGGCGGACGAGTCCCCCAGCCACTCGGGCGTCAACAAGCTGGTCATGGCCCGCCCCGCCGGCAGCAACCAGGTCTTCTTCGGACACTTCACCGACGCCGACCAGGTGGCCATCCCTGCCGCCGAGGCGGCCCTGCACCTCATCGCGCAGCTCTACTACGGCCCGTCCGGCCAGTGCACACCGCGAACCGTCTCCGACAAGCGGTTCGGGAACACCTTCGCCGGTCCGCTGCGGCGGGCAATGTCGTACCACCCGGAGGGCCGGTCGCTGTACGAGACGCTGCTGCTCGGCATCCCGGCTCCCAGCACCTGGCCTCAGCCCGGCAAGGCCGGGACGGCCGAGGGAGACGCAGATGTCGACGCCTGCCCTTGGGAGCGCGAGGAACTCCCTGATCCGCTGGTCCCGCCCTCCGGCGCGGTTGGCCCGCTGTCGGCGCTCACCGAGCAGTACCGGCACGCGATCCTGCTCCACCCCGGGCCAGACGGCGGGAGCGTCGTGGACGCCACGATCACCTGGGCGTTCCGTGAGAATCGTCCGCCGCACACGGATCCGTATCTGATCCGGGACGAAGCCCGGGACGGCACACTGCGCCCCCGTGACGCCGAGGCTGGCCGGTCGCTGTGGCGAGACCTGGACGCGCTCGTCCTGCTCAACCGGGGCGACGGAGGGGAGCGACCGCTCGTCCTGGAAGGTCTGGCTGGGCAGATCCCGGAATCAGCCCTGCGCGCGCTGCGCGTGCGCGCCTACGGCTTCGATCAGGACGGCCAGACCCGGGATCGCACCTACTTCAGCGCCTCCACACCACCGCTCTTCGCCCTGCTCGAAGCCTCCGACGAGTCGGCGGACAACACGCTGGCACTCGGGGTGAAGGAGTGCAGGGAGGCGGCGGAGAAGGCCGCCCAGCGCCTGGGGTTCGCGCTTCGAGTCGCCTGGCGTTCGTACACGACCCCCTTCACCGACGACAAGCCGGGCAAGAGAGACAAAGACGGCGGACCCTGGCCCGGCATGGCGCTGGCGGCGTACTGGCCGGCGGCCGAGGAGCGCTTCTGGGACGCCCTGGACGCTCGTGACTTCACCCACGCGATGACGACGTTCGGCCGCCTCGCCCTGCGGATCTACGACGAGGTGACCGGGCCGGTCGCCGGCACCCCCCGGGGCGCGAAGGCTCGCGAAGGTGCCCGGGGCCTGGTGCGCGGCCTCCTTGGCCAAGGCGCCCGGCAGCCAAGCCGCCCCGCCGGGACGGCCCGGGGAACGGAGAAGGAGAGGACATCATCATGACCACCACTGCCACATCGGACACTGAGGGTGAGGCCCCTCCTGAGTCCCGTATCGCTTCCCTTGAGCGCTACGACAGATTCGTGGCGGCCGTCCAGACGCAATGCGCCGACCCGGGCACCCAGCAGGCGCTCCGGCGAGGGCTGGCCAAGCCGGTGGACGAGGTTCCCGCCCGTACGCATGCGGCCCTGCTGCGCGGCGGGCTGGTTCCGGACGATGCCAGAGGCCCCAAGCGGCGGGCCTACTACGCCGTGGCGGCCCTGATCGCGGCGCGGCCCCGCGCCCAGCGCCTGGCCGACGCCGACAGCACGGACGCCACAGGGGCGGCAGCTGTCGTAGTCCCCTCAGCCACCACGCGGTTCCGGCCCTCCGGCACCAGCCTCGGAGAGAGCCTGGCCCTGGCCGTCACCCGCCGAGGGACGGAAGGCATCAAGGAGGACGGAGCGGAGGCCCGGCTCCATCTGATGGTCCGGCAAGAGGCCGACGGCATACACCGCATGCTTCCCGCCGTGCTGCGCCAGTTGGGTTCGGCCGGTGTGGCGGCGGACTACGGCTGCCTGCTGCGCGACCTCATCGTGTGGCACCACTACCGCGACTCGGTGGCCACCCGGTGGCTGGAGGACTTCTACCGCACCTTGCGCCGCGAGAAAGCCGCCGCCAACGAGGACCGGACTGGCGACGGCGCCGGAGACCTCCCCGACACCGCTCCCTCCGCCGCCCCGGCCACGTAACGCGGCTTCACGCCGCCCACCCACCGTGTCTCTTACCAGCGAAAGGAACCGCACCATGACCGCACCCGCCCCCGCGGCGACGAAGCCCCGTTTTCTGGACCTCCACATCATCCAGACACTCCCCTACAGCAACGTCAACCGGGACGACCTCGGCTCGCCGAAGACCGTCACCTTCGGCGGCACCACCCGTACCCGCGTCTCCAGTCAGGCATGGAAGCGGCCCACCCGGCTCGCTGTGGAGGAGCAGATCGGCGAACAGGCGGTACGGACCCGCCGACTGCCACAGCAGGTCGCGGGGGAGCTGACGAACAAGCGTGGCTGGCCCGCCGAACTCGCCGAACTCGCGGGCGCACAGATCATCCGCTCCACGGATTCAAAGCTCGCGCTGGAGAAGGGCGACCGGACCACCGCATCCCTGCTCTTCCTTCCCGACACCGCCGCGGCCGCGTTCGCCGACATCGCGGAAGAGCACCGTGAGGCACTGGAGAAGGCGCTCGGCAGCAAGGCCGCCGCGGCCAAAGCTCTGCTGCCCAAGGACGCCATCCACGACGTCCTGCGATCGCGCAACGGCTCCGTCGTGCTCTTCGGCCGGATGCTCGCCGAGATCCCTGGGGCCGGAGTGGACGGCGCGGTCCAGGTCGCCCACGCGTTCACCACCCACAGCACGTCCGTACAGGCCGACTTCTTCACGGCGGTCGACGACGCCGACCAGTGGGCCACGGACGCGGGCAGCGCCCACATGAACACAAGCGAGTACAGCAGCGGCGTCTTCTACCGCTACGCCACCCTGGACGTACGCGACCTCACCAAGAACATGCCCGACCCCGCCACCGCGAGCACTCTCGCCGCCGCCTTCGCCACCGCGTTCATCAGCACCCTGCCGTCGGCCAAGAAGACCTCCACCGCCCCGCATACCGCCCCCGACCTCGTGCACGTCTGCGTCCGCGCGGATCGCCCGCTCTCCCTCGCCGCCGCCTTCGAAAAGCCGGTGCAGGCCCGGTCGGAGGGCTGGGGGTCCTCCTCGCGGGAGGCCCTCAGCGATTACGCCACCCGCATCCAGCGCCTACTGGGGGATGCGGGGGTCGTCCACAGCGCGCACGCCTCCGTGGACGACAAGGCGTTGGACGGACTCGGTGAGCAGGTCGCTTCGTATCCGGAGCTCATCGCCGGAGCCGTTGCGGCCATCTGGCCCGAGGAAGGGACTGACCGGGCGTGACCGGGTTTCTGCTCCAACTCGGCGCTCCGCTCCAGTCCTGGGGCGAGCACAGCGCTTTCACCGACCGGGACACGGTGGCACACCCCACCCGGTCCGGGCTGATCGGGATGTTCGCGTCCGCCCTGGGCATACCGCGCGCTGAAGCCGCGGTGGACGGGAACGGCACGTCGAGCTTCGCCCGGCTCACCCGGCTGCGCTTCACCGTACGGATCGACCGCCCCGGCACCCGTCTGCTCGACTTTCACACCGTGGGCGGCGGATACCCTCAGCACCGGACCGTCCCGACCGCCAAGGGCGGTCGGCGCAGCGGCGACACGGCTACCATCGTCTCCCGCCGCCACTACCTGAGCGATGCGGTCTTCACCGTCGCGGTCACCGACCCAGAAGAGGACCAGGCGCTCCTGGCCACCTGCGCTGAGGCACTGGCCGCCCCCCACTGGCCGCTGCATCTGGGCCGCCGCTCCTGTCCGCCGAGCGCACTGCTCCTGCTCCGCGCCGACGTTCCCGATCCCGTCCCAGAGCTCGACCGGGTTCCCCTGGCCCGCCCCAAGCCGCGGACGGAAGCAGGGGCCGATGACGGGTGGCCCGCCGCCACCGTCACGGTCCGCTTCGCCGCGGACTCGCCCTTCCCGTCGGATACCGACACAGCGACCTCCGGCAGGGCCTCGGTGACCACGCTGAACGACGATCCCATCCGCCTCACCGCACGCGACCGCGTACACCACGCGCGCCCTGCCTACGCCACCAGCCGACGGCTCCCGGCCGCCCTGTGCGGCGGCTACGGCACCGAGTACCTCAATGCCCTCGACGCTTACCTGAACCCCTCGCGTCCCGGAGGAAACGCCTCATGATCACGTTGCCTGACACGCTCCGGGAGCAGGCGTGGCTGACCCGGCTGCTGCTCAACCCGGGAAACCGGCAGGTCCAACACGACCTGCCGAACGCCGCCGCCCTCCACCGCCGCGTCATGACGCTCGTCCCCAACGGGCTCGGCGACAGCCCCCGGGCCCGCGCCGGTGTCCTCTTCCGGCTCGACACCGACGGCGTCGGCGCTCCCGTCCTCCTCGTCCAGACCCGTGTGGCCCCGGCTACCGTCCAGCTGCCTGCCGGATACGCACAGGCACAGACCCGCCCGATGCGCGCCCTGCTGGCCGCGCTGCGCCCGGGCTTGCCGGTCCGGTACCGCTTCCTCGGCAATGCCGTACGGCGCTGCGGACGCAAGAGCACTGTCGGCAAGTGGAAGCAAGCCATTCCGTTGTACGGGGACGACGCCGACCGATGGTGGGCCGAGCGCGCTGCGGCCGCCGGACTCGATCCGCACACCGTCCTGTCCGGCCCCGCCGATGCCCTCACCGCCTGGCACAAGCAGGGCAAAGCCAGCGGTCAGACGAAGGAGACCGTCCGTGTCGCCCACGTGGCGACCCTCTTCGAGGGAGCCGCCACGGTCCGCGACCCCGACGCGCTGCGCGACGCCCTGCTCCAGGGCATCGGTCGCGGCAAGTCGTACGGCTGCGGGCTGCTCAGCCTCGCCCCCCGTGGCCCGGAGGCATAACGCGCTCCATGACGACTACCCAGCAGACGAAGACCTCCGCACGGCGTCGGATCGCCGCCCCGACCCTCGCCATGCTGCCCCGCATCGGCGACTCCCTGTCCTTCCTCTACGCGGACGTCGTACGCATCGTCCAAGATGACACTGGCGTCTGCGCCGAGACCACCTCCGCCGACGGCGAGGTGACCCGCGTCTACCTGCCGACCTCGGCGCTCTCCTGCCTCCTGCTCGGCCCCGGCACCTCCATCACCCAGCCCGCCCTCACCACCTTCGCCCGCCACGGCACGAGTGTCGTGTGCACAGGTTCGGGCGGCGTCCGCTGCTACTCCGCGACCACGCCTGACTCGCTCACGACGCGCTGGTTGGAACACCAGGTCCACCAGTGGAGCGACCCGGAGCGGCGGCTGGCCGTGGCCAGGCAGATGTACCTCATGCGGTTCAAGGTGTCGGTGCCCGCGGCCACGAGTTTGCAGCAGCTTCGTGGCATGGAGGGCCAACGGATGAAGGCTCTGTACAAGCTGCTTGCGCAACAGCACCGCATCGGGCGCTTCCGCCGCGCCTACGACCCCGCCGCCTGGGACGACCAGGATCCGGTCAACACCGCGCTGTCCTCCGCCAACACCTGCCTCTACGGAATCGTGCACGCGGCGCTCGTCGCCCTCGGCTGTTCACCAGCGCTCGGCTTCGTGCACCAGGGCGCGCAGCACGCCTTCGTGTACGACATCGCGGACCTGTACAAGGCCGACCTCACCGTGCCGTTGGCGTTCTCGCTGCATGAGTCGCCGCAGCCGGAGGGGGAGGCGCGGCGGCGGTTCCGCGAAGGGCTGCGGCTGTTCAGGCTGCTACCGAGGATCGTGGCCGACGTCCAGACACTGCTTGCACCTGACGAGGCTGAGCCGTTGCCGGACGGACACTCGGTCGACATGGTCAACCTGTGGGACCCGGTGGCAGGCGCTGTTCCGGCCGGTGTCAACTATGCCGCCGAAGCGGAGCCGTTGTGATCCACCTCCTGCTTGCCCCGGAAGGGCCTTCGAGAACCCCATGCCGTCCATGACCGTCCTTGCCACTACTGCCGTTCCCGACCATGTGCGAGGCGCCCTGACTCGCTGGATGATCGAACCGACCCCGGGCCTCTACGTCGGCACCTTGTCTGCCCGCGTCCGAGAGGAGCTCTGGTCCGTGGTGCGTGCCTCGGTCGGCGCCGGCGCCGCCGTCCTCATCCACCCCGAAGCCAACGAACAAGGCTTCGCCCTACAGACGGCGGGTGAGCGCCGCCGTGTCCCGGTCGAATTCGAGGGGCTCACGCTTGTGGCGTTCCGCCCAGAGGAATGCCAAGAAACGGCAAAACCGTCGTAGAGTCGCAGGTCAGGAAGTGTGTTCCCCGCGCAGGCGGGGGTGGTCCGTCCGGCTCACCGAGCACGAAGTGGGAGCCGCCGTGTTCCCCGCGCAGGCGGGGGTGGTCCGCTCTTTCCCGCCTCGGTGAGCCGGCGGGAGGTGTGTTCCCCGCGCAGGCGGGGGTGGTCCTTCCCAGCCGAGTCGAGCGGCGTAGGCGAGGAGGTGTTCCCCGCGCAGGCGGGGGTGGTCCCTTCCAGACGGTGGGGGCCGCCGGGATTTCGCGGTGTTCCCCGCGCAGGCGGGGGTGGTCCGTCCTTCGGTCCGACGAACTGGGCACCGGTCGCGTGTTCCCCGCGCAGGCGGGGGTGGTCCGAAGGGGGTGAGTGGTGGTACGCCGAACGAAGGGTGTTCCCCGCGCAGGCGGGGGTGGTCCGTCCCTCACCGCGCGCTGATATCGCTGTGTCCCGTGTTCCCCGCGCAGGCGGGGGTGGTCCGTACAAGAAGAGCGCTACCGACGCCTCCCAGATGTGTTCCCCGCGCAGGCGGGGGTGGTCCGCCGGTACGTCTCCACCTCCGGGCGCGGCCCCAGTGTTCCCCGCGCAGGCGGGGGTGGTCCGCTGACGAACGCCCCGACGATGGCCATGCCGTAGTGTTCCCCGCGCAGGCGGGGGTGGTCCGGCCACGAGGAAGTCACGCTGTACCTGGTCGTAGTGTTCCCCGCGCAGGCGGGGGTGGTCCGTGACCCTTACCGCCCCCGACCCGGCCACCACGGTGTTCCCCGCGCAGGCGGGGGTGGTCCGTACGCGAGCCCGATGGGTACCCGGCCGCGCCTGTGTTCCCCGCGCAGGCGGGGGTGGTCCGCATTCGGTACGGGCCGATCGGCGGCTGAGCAGGTGTTCCCCGCGCAGGCGGGGGTGGTCCGCCGTGGCCGGTGAGGTGGACCGGGCACTGGCCGTGTTCCCCGCGCAGGCGGGGGTGGTCCGGAACTGACCTCGGGCAAAAAACCGAAGCCGGTGTGTTCCCCGCGCAGGCGGGGGTGGTCCGCCCAGCGGTCCTAGCATAATTGGCCATCGACAGTGTTCCCCGCGCAGGCGGGGGTGGTCCGAATGGTCCCGGTCCCCCCGGTGGGCATGAGTGGTGTTCCCCGCGCAGGCGGGGGTGGTCCGTGGAACTAGTGGAACTAGTGGAACTGGCCCGTGTGTTCCCCGCGCAGGCGGGGGTGGTCCGCCCCGCCGATGGATTCGGCGGGGCTCTTGTGTGTGTTCCCCGCGCAGGCGGGGGTGGTCCGAAGGCCAGCGGGGAGGGAGGGGGGCCCGGCGCGTGTTCCCCGCGCAGGCGGGGGTGGTCCGTCACGTTGTTGCCCCTTCGGTTCTCGGTTCCGGTGTTCCCCGCGCAGGCGGGGGTGGTCCGTCGTTTCCGGCCAGGGTGACTCCCTCTGGCAAGTGTTCCCCGCGCAGGCGGGGGTGGTCCGGACAAGGGGCTGCCGATCCCGCAGGATCTGCGTGTTCCCCGCGCAGGCGGGGGTGGTCCGCCCCGGAGTCGTGTCCGGGGCTTTCGGCATTCGTGTTCCCCGCGCAGGCGGGGGTGGTCCGGCGCGGCTGGTTGGGCCGCGCTGGCTTCCAGAGTGTTCCCCGCGCAGGCGGGGGTGGTCCGACCCCCGCAGGCACCTCCCCGGGGGTGCATCGGTGTTCCCCGCGCAGGCGGGGGTGGTCCGGATGGCAGCGTGCACGTCGTCGGCTACGGCCGGTGTTCCCCGCGCAGGCGGGGGTGGTCCGTCCTGTTCCTCGAAGCCCAAGCTGCGACTCAGGTGTTCCCCGCGCAGGCGGGGGTGGTCCGGCGTACGAGCGGGATGTGTTCCTCCACCGGATGTGTTCCCCGCGCAGGCGGGGGTGGTCCGTCGACCTGCACGACCGGCTCCCGCAGCGCGTAGTGTTCCCCGCGCAGGCGGGGGTGGTCCCGCGGGGGAGGCCTCTCCGGGGTCAGTCAGGTTGTGTTCCCCGCGCAGGCGGGGGTGGTCCGGCGCGGGCCGATGCGGCCCGCGCGAAGGCGGAGTGTTCCCCGCGCAGGCGGGGGTGGTCCGGGGATTACTGTCGTGGCACCTCGCGGGAGCATGTGTTCCCCGCGCAGGCGGGGGTGGTCCGCCGTGACACGCCAACAAGGTGTAGCTCTTCTAGTGTTCCCCGCGCAGGCGGGGGTGGTCCGACACCTGTGGGAATCCGGCTGTTCGTCGAGGTGTGTTCCCCGCGCAGGCGGGGGTGGTCCGCGCGCCGTAAGCGCCGCGCCGGATAGGAGGAAGTGTTCCCCGCGCAGGCGGGGGTGGTCCGCGCACGCCGGGCAGGTCGCGGTCGTCCGTGCAGTGTTCCCCGCGCAGGCGGGGGTGGTCCGAAGATCGGCCTGTCCGGTACGGAAATGCAGCGGTGTTCCCCGCGCAGGCGGGGGTGGTCCGGAGCCGAACCCGCAGCCGAACCCGATGGGTGTGTGTTCCCCGCGCAGGCGGGGGTGGTCCGTACTTCGCGTTCGAGGTCGACGACGTGGAGAAGTGTTCCCCGCGCAGGCGGGGGTGGTCCGTCGTGGATCGGCACGGCGGTGGATGGCATCCTGTGTTCCCCGCGCAGGCGGGGGTGGTCCGCTGAAGGTGGCCGTACCCGTCGACGAGCAGCCGTGTTCCCCGCGCAGGCGGGGGTGGTCCGGTACGGGCCTTGAGCCGTTCGGTCGAGATCAGGTGTTCCCCGCGCAGCGGGGGTGGTCCGAACAAGTTCGGCAAGGTCGTCCGTGCGGGGGAGTGTTCCCCGCGCAGGCGGGGGTGGTCCGAGAAGGACCCCCAGGTCAAGCTCCGCGTCACCGTGTTCCCCGCGCAGGCGGGGGTGGTCCGTTCCGCGCCTGGGACGCGCCGAACGTCATCGCGCGTTCCCCGCGCAGGCGGGGGTGGTCCGTGGAACTGAGTGGAACTGAGCTCGGCCGGGCTGTGTTCCCCGCGCAGGCGGGGGTGGTCCGCCGACCGCGTTCTCTCCTTCGATTCGCTCGGGGTGTTCCCCGCGCAGGCGGGGGTGGTCCAACGCCAGCCATTTGAAAGGAAAACCGATGTCCGTGTTCCCCGCGCAGGCGGGGGTGGTCCGGCAGTGGACTGGCGGATTCCCGCGGCGACGGCGTGTTCCCCACGCAGGCGGGGGTGGTCCGGCCGTCTATGGCGCGCTCACCACCGATACGGCGTGTTCCCCGCGCAGGCGGGGGTGGTCCGCGACCCGGAGACTGCCGAGCGGCTCCACCAGGGTGTTCCCCGCGCAGGCGGGGGTGGTCCGAGAAGTGCGCCGTCGAGATCAAGTGCCGCGACGTGTTCCCCGCGCAGGCAGGGGTGGTCCCCACACAGCAAAGGGGGCCCCGTAGCGTTTTCCGTGTTCCCCGCGCAAGCGGGGGTGGTCCGTGTTACCAGGGGTAGAACAGTCGAGGAAGAACCGGAGCCCGGCCGACGTCAGCGGCTGGCGTACGTGTACGCGAGCAGCGCTACCGGCACCGCCGCGCACAACACCAGGCAGATCCTCCACGCCGGCACGCCGAAGAAGCGGGTGCCCTCACCATCGGGGTACACCTCGTCGCCGTCCTCGACGACCCGGTGCGTCCTGATCCTCATAACTTCCTCCGGCGCATCATGACCGCGGCGGCCCAGAGTAAGACGGCCGTCGGCGCCACGACCATACAGCCGCTGGTCTGGCCGGAGCCCATGTCTCCGCCCGGCCCCGGCTTCTTGCGGCCCTTCTCCTGGGCCTTGTCCTGGTATTCGCTGTAGTCGCTCACGGATGTCTCCAGCGGGTGAGTTCGAGAGGTGGTGCCCGCCCGCCTCTCCGGGGCATGTGAGGAGACGGACGGGCGGGAGGGCGCACCGGCGCCGTCAGTCCGGAACGGGGGTCCGAACAGCCGGCACGCCCGGTCTACGGGGCCGGGTCGCCCGCGATGCACAGGGCGACGACGAGGAGCAGCAGCCCCACCCCGGCGGCGACGGTCAGGCGTGAGCGGGCAGGACGGAAGGCGAACAGCGCGGCACGCACGGTCGGCGGTCGACGGTGCCTCACGGCCGGGCCTGTCGTGTGGCCGTGTTGTAGGCGCGCAACAGCCGCTCGCCGGTCTCGCATCCGGCGCCGGGGGTCAGGCAGTCGCGGCAGCCCGCGGCGTGGTCGATGGCCGCGCGCCACTCCTCCTCGGCCTCGACCCCGGGCTGCTGGGCCGCCATCAGGAGTGCTCCTGCGGCCTGGTGGGGAACGCGGCGGTGAGGTCGCACGGGCGGTCCCTCGCCTCGGCGCTGATCGTCGGTGGTACGGCCGCCACGGCCACCGCCACCGCGTCGCCCACGCCCCGGACCGTCGCATCGGCCCGGGTC
>NZ_JBEXHC010000004.1:447653-528336 GCF_040607655.1 Streptomyces sp. NPDC005266 | reverse complement strand
CGTTTGTCCACACACCAACCGATGATCACGCGGTGGCCGTACCCGTTCCCAGCCGGGTCCGCAGCAAGATCGCGAAGTCACACTGGAGTATTAGGCTGGCCGGGTCTGCGTCGCGTACTGCTTCTTTGTCGCCGGGAGACCTCACCATGGTGGTGTTCGCTCAGATCAGCGATGTGCATCTCGGCCAGGACCGGGGTGACGGCGGGGCGAGGGCCGCCGAGCGCGCGCGCCGGGTGATGTCGTATCTCCATGGGCTCCCTGGGCCGCTGGACGCCATCGTGGTGACGGGCGACATCGCCGACCACGGGGCCGCGGAGGAGTACCAGGAGGCGGCAGCGATCCTCAAGTCCCCGCTCCCGGTGTTCACCTGCCCCGGCAATCATGACGAGCGGGCGGCGTACCGGCGGCATTTTCTCGGCGAGGACCCGGAGCGGACGGGTGAGGACGAGACATCCCCCGTCAACCGGGTGCATCGTCTCCCCGGCGCGACGTTTCTGATGTGCGACTCGTCGGTCCCCGGACGCGGTGAGGGCCTGCTGGATGACACCACGCTCGCGTGGCTGGACCGCGCGCTGGCCGACTCGTCTCAGGACGTGCCCGCCTTCGTCGCCTTCCACCATCCGCCGGTGCCGCTTCACCTCCCCTACGTCGATGCCATCCGGCAGTTCGGGGCCGAGCGTCTGGAGGAGGTTTTGGACCGGTACGACCATGTCGTCTCACTGCTGTGCGGCCATGCCCACACCGGTGCGACCACCACCTTCGCCCGGCTCCCCCTGCTGGCCGCACCGGGCGTGGTCTCGACGCTGACGCTTCCGTGCGAGGGCGAGGACCGTATCGACTACGACCTGCCGCCGATGGTGGCCTTCCATGTGCTCGATGACGAGAACCGCGCAACGACGCACTTCCGGGCCGCGCCGATGGGCTAGCGCCGGCCTGGAGTGTGCGGTCGGCGCCCGCGTAAATTGAATTTAACATTCGTATTATCTAAGCTGCCGCCATGCGGCTGACCAAGTCAACGGATCTGGCCCTTCGCGCGATCATGCGCCTCGCGGTCACCGGAGCCGAACCCTGCACCGCCCGGCAGATCGCCGGGGAGATGCAGGTGCGCTACAGCCATCTGGCCAAGGTGGCCGCCCGGCTGCAGCATCTCGGCCTCATCGAGACGCGGCGCGGGCGCGGCGGCGGGCTGGCGCTCACCGAGACCGGGCGCACCGCCTCGATCGGTCAGTTGGTGCGGGAGCTGGAGGGGGTGGGCGATGTCGTCGACTGCGAGGGTGATGCGCCCTGTCCGCTGCGACAGGGCTGCCGGTTGCGGATGGCCCTGCGCCGGGCCCAGGAGGCGTTCTTCACCTCGCTCGATCCGCTGACCGTCGCCGATCTGGTCGAATCCCCGACAGGGCCGGTACTGCTCGGGCTGGTCGGACGTAGGCCCGGCATGTCGCCGTGAGTTGCTGTTTCACGCCTTTGAATGCGCATCTTAGATACCAGTGAGGGGCCGCTCATGCTCTGCCAGAAGTCCGCCGAGACCGTCCGGGCCACACTCCCCGCCGTCGGCGAAGCCATCGGAACCATCACCGATCTGTTCTACCGGAGACTCTTCGAGGCGCACCCGGAGCTGCTGCGGAACCTGTTCAACCGAGGCAACCAGGCCGCCGGTACGCAGCGGCAGGCGCTCGCGGGCGCCATCGCCGCGTTCGCCACCGCTCTGGTGGAGCGGCCCGGCGTGCGCCCTGACGCCCTGCTGAGCCGGATCGGGCACAAGCACGCCTCGCTCGGGGTGAGCCCCGCTCAGTATCCCATCGTGCACCGCCATCTGTCGGCCGCGATCGCGGAGGTGCTCGGCGAGGCGGCCACCGAGGAGGTGGCCGCCGCCTGGGACCAGGTCTACTGGCTGATGGCCAACTCCCTCATCGAGATCGAGCGGCGGCTGTACGCGGAGCACGGCGCCCTGGCGGGTGGCACCTGGCGGCAGTGGGAGGTGGTCGGGCGGGTCCAGGAGACGGCGGACGTCGTCACCTTCCGGATACGCCCCGCCGACGGCCGCCCCGTCCCGGCGTTCAAGGCGGGCCAGTATGTCTCGATCCAGGTCGAACTAACCGATGGGGCACGGCAGATCCGCCAGTACAGCCTGACGAACGCCCCCGGCTCCACCGTGCGCTCCTTCGCGGTCAAGCGCGTGAACGACGGCACGGGGCCGGCCGGTGAGGTCTCCGGCCATCTGCACGACCACGTCCACGAGGGCGACCTGATCTCCGTCTCCGCGCCCTACGGCGACATCGTGCTCGACGCCGGGGACTCGTCACTGCTGCTCGCCTCGGCGGGTATCGGCTGCACACCGATGGTCGCCATGCTGGAGGACCTGGTCGACCGCGGCCACCAGGCCCCGGTCACCGCCGTCCACGCCGACCGCTCCCCCGCCGACCACGCGCTGCGCGCCGATCAGGAACGGCTGGTCACCAAGCTCGCACACGGGAATGCCCACTTCTGGTACGAGCGGCCGGAGGGCGACTGGCCGGCCGAGCGCACCGGACGGGTCGACCTGTCGGACGTGGAGCTCCCCGACGGCGTCCTCGCCTACCTGTGCGGGCCGCTGCCCTTCATGCGGTCGGTGCGCACCCAGCTGCTGGAGCGCGGGGTGCACCCCAGCTCGATCCACTACGAAGTCTTCGGCCCCGATCTGTGGTTGACCCAGGGCTGACGCACTCCCCCGGGGGCGGCGCGGGTTATTTGAGGCCCACCAGCATGGAATGGCCGCTCGTCAGACGTTCGACGCGGCCGCTGCGGAATCCCGTCTCCGCGAGCCATGTGCGGCCGTCGGCGGCCGTGTACTCGAAACCGGTACGGGTCTCGATGAGCATGTTGAGGCTTCCCAGCAGCCCGGAGACATTCTCCCGGCGCTCGTCGTCGATGATGGCGTCGTAGACGAGGACCGCTCCCCCCTCGGGCAGGGCGTCGTACGCCTTCTTCAGCAGCAGGCGCTTCTCCTCGAGGCCCCAGCCGTGCAGAATCTGCCCCAGCACGATGACATCGGCACCGGGGAGGTCGTCGGTGAAGAAGTCGCCGCCGTAAAAGGACAGCCGGTCCTCGAGGCCGAAGGACGCCACATACCGCTCGAAGACCGGCCGCACCTGAGGCAGCTCGTAGACTCCGCCGGTCATATGGGGGTGGCGCTGGGCCACGGCCACCGGAACGCAGCCCACCGCGCCGCCCACGTCCAGCACCGTCCGGTAGTCGGCCCAGGGGAACTTCTCGGCTATCTTGAGCGCCTTGCCCATACTGAGCCCGGTCATTCCGTGCAGGAATCGTTCCAGGCTCTCCTGGTCGCGGTAGATGGCGCCGAATTCGTCTCCGCCGTGCTTCAGCTCGTTCTGTGGCTTTCCGGTGCGCAGCGCCTCGGTGAGCGAGCCCCAGAACGGATACAGCCGGCTGTTCGCCATCTCGAGGATTCCGCCGGCGTAGGTGGCCTTCTTCCGGTCGAGATAGGCGTCGGCGGAGGGGCTGTTGCGGTACACGCCGTCGGAGCGCCCGAGGAAACCCATGGCGACCAGAGCGTCCAGGAAGTCCGCCGCGCCCCGCGGGTGCAGGCCCAGCGCTTCGGTCAGTTCACCGCCCTTGAGAGGGCCTTCGGCGAGCCGGGTGAACAGGTCGAGTTCCACCGCGGTAAGCAAGGTCTTCGACGCCATGAAGCCGAGCCCGACCTGAAGAATGGACTCGGGACCGCTCTCTTGCCGCATAGGTATTTCCTTGCCGCTCTCTCCGGGATGCGCACGCAACGCACTTGGCCGATTACCGATTCGGACTGCCTTACGTTACCGCGCCGTTGGGACTGCGGTGCGGGAGTGATGACGTGACACCGGTCATGGACGCCGGTCACATCCGGCCGACAGTGCGGGCGACAAGCGCCGCCGCGAGCGAATTCCGCGTGTCTCGGTATCGCGAGACGACGTGGCTCTTTCGGGGGAGGTGATCCGAACGATCCCGCGGGTACTGTGCGGGCCACCGGCCACCCGGACGAAGGTCATTCCCTTCGGTGGTCCGACGGAACGGCTCGGTGAAACCGCGGCGGTCGTAGCCGGACCAGGCACCAGGCAGCAGGCGCGGAGCACGGCCCGGTCAGCCGGCCTCCGCCTCGGCTCCGCAGCGTGAGCAGCGGTCGAAGGGTGCGATGTCCTGGATGGCGCCGCACTCGGTGCAGACGCGGTCCAGCCAGCAGGCGGCGTCCCCGCCTTCGGGGTCGGCGGGCGCGCGGCTCTTCGTCTCCCGCCCTCCCCCGCCGTCCGGATCCGTGCCGCTCATCGTCCGCCGTCTCCTCCCCGTCTCGCGCAGGCTGTCGGCACACTCCTTACCCTTGGTTGCGCCTCGGGAACCAGCCGAGCCAGGTCGTGGCGGACGGCGGATTCGCGGCCATCGCCCGCCCTTCGCGGAGGGTTACGGATGTCACATCGGTGGCCCGTCCAGGAGGCCCGTCCAGATGCCGATCGCCGGTGCGCAGGTGCCGGCCGCGAACACCCAGGCGGCGGCGACGGCGCGGGGGTAGGGGGCGGGGTGCCGGCCGGTCCGGTGGGAGGACAGGGCGCGCAGACGGTCGGCTTTTTGCGCGGTGGGGGCCGTGGCCTGGTGACGGGCCAGGAAGGCGGCGAGATGGCGCGCCGATTCCTCGTCCGTGGCAGCCTCGGCGTCCGCCCGCGTCTCCATCAGGGTGACCAGGAGCCTATGGGCTCGGCTGTTGGCGTAGAGGCCGCCGATGAGGGTGATGACGAACGCCGATATCGACGCGATCGTCTGTCCCGAGGTCTTTAGGGGCGTGATGCCCAGGGCCGTCACGGAGTCGAAGACGACGGCGAACTTTCCCGCCCCCGGCACATGGGCGAGATAGCGCCGTCTCATCGGGTCGCCGTGGCGCAGATGGGAGATCTCGTGCCGGAGCAGCACCGCTCCGGTCTCCGGCGAGCTCCGCAGCAGCGTGCGCCAGCCCTGCGGGATCGCGACCTGGACCGTGGGCCTGCGGACGTTCAGCGCGAAGGCATGGTAGATGAAGATGCCCGCGGCGGCCCACAGGACGGCGACCACGGCGATCGCGGGGGTCAAAAGACCGTCGGTGTCGAACGGGGGCGATACCCGGTCCCGCAGCACCCCGAAGGTCACTCCGGCGGCGGCGCTCACCACCCAGAGGGACTTGCGGCGCTGCAGCCGGGTGCCCCAGTCCTCCATCCGGCCCAGCATGCCCGGGGATCGCTGCGGTACGTGCAGCACCTTCAGGTTGGATGCCGGTGACCAGCTGGAGACCGCGTCCAGCTGCTCCGTGTCCAGCCCCGCGGTGTGGAAGGTGTCGCGGATGCGTGCCCAGCCCTTCTTCGACCAGTCGACCCGGCGCAGCCCCTCCTGCGCCTCACGGCCGCTGAGGGAGGCGGAGCGCCACTCGTTGAGGAGCGGCCCGAAGGTGAGGGCGAAGAGGAGCAGTACGGCCAGGAGAGCGGTGCCGCCGATCGCGACCGGTGCGCTCACCGGTTCGTCACCGATGGTCATCACGCTCGCGCCGGTTGCGGGCGCCGCGCAGATCGGCGCGAGGAGGATCGCCCAGCAGGTCCGCTCGGCCCGGCGCAGCCGGCGGACGGGGGACGCGGCGGTCATGGACGGTGTTAGGCGGTGCCGTCCGTGCCGCTCCGGGGACCCGGTTCGGAGCGGACGAGCGCTTCCGCCTGGATCCGTACGACGGCCCGTACCGTGTCCGCGTCCACCTCCGCGGGGAGGCGCAGTTCGACCGTCACCCGCTGGGCGAGCGGCGCGGTGCCATCCGTGCCGTCCGTGGTGTTGTCGCCATCCGGGCCGGTGCCAGCGTCGGCGCCGCGCAGAGACCGCCGGAGATAGCTGACGGCGTCCCTGACTCCGCGCTCGATGGCCATGTCGGTCGCCGTCGACAGCACCTTGAAGGCGATCTGGCCGAGCACGGACAGCCCGATGGTGAGACACACATGGGTGTCGACGGCGGGCGCGCCACTGTGGTCGTCGAAGAAGTCCCCGGCGCCGGGCACTCGCCGGCCGGCACGCATCTCCTCGGCGAACTCCTCGAAGAGCTCTTCATGCTCGTCGGCGGCGACAGCGGCCGCGGAGGCCTCGACCATGGTGAGAATCCGCTCGATGGCGGCATCGCTCAATTGCGTCATGTCCGTCATGAATTCCCCCGTACGCCATGCCCCGGACCGGGCCTGTGCGGCACTTGTCACCGTAGCCCCATCAGGGGTGGCATCGACAGGATGTACGGCAAATAGGTGAACTCATCGGGCATTTCCTGTATGACCCGAGAGGCCGGCTCGCCGCCGCTGCCGCATGATCGTTGCGGGGTGACCCAGCGGCATCAGAGGCGAGGGAAGCGGACATGGCAGTCACCAGATGGTTCTTCGAGCCCGGCCACACGGGCGCCGAATTCAAAGCCAGGCACATGATGGTCACTCATGTACGGGGGCAGTTCAAAAACATCCAGGGTTTCATCGAGGTGGACCCCGACAAGCCGGAGGGCGCACGCTTCGAGGCGACGATCGACGCGACTCAGGTGTACACGGGCCAGCCGCAGCGGGACGCCCATCTGCGCAGCGCGGACTTCTTCGATGTCGAGCACCATCCGACCTGGACCTTCGTCGGTACGGGCGTCACCCAGCTGAGCGCGACCGAGTTCGATGTCACCGGCGATCTCACGGTGCGTGGCACCGCCCGACCCGTCACCCTGCATGTGACCTATCTGGGGCAGTGGGACACGCCCTGGTGGGAGGACGGGAAGAACCTCGGGCCGAGGCGGCGGGCGGGGTTCCTCGCCACGGGGCGGGTCGATCGCCAGGAATTCGGTGTGTCCTGGAACGACAAGGTCGACCGGGGCGGGGTCGTGGTGAGCGACCTGGTCGACGTCACCGTCGATGTCGAGGCCGTACTCGACCCCGCGGGCCCCCGGGCCTGAGCCGGTTTTATCGCGGCTCGTCAGCTCTTGCGGGACGCGCGGCGCGGGGCCTTGCGGGTACGCGTCCACTCCAGGAGCTGCCGGGCCGTCCAGGTGGTGATGATCCGTTCCCTCGGGACATCGCATTCCGCCGCCCGGGCGCATCCGTTGATCCGCCAGTCGAGCTGGCCGGGCGCGTGGGCGTCGGTGTCGATCGAGAAGAACGTCCCGGCCCGTACGGCCTCCCTCAGCAGTCGGCGCGGCGGATCCAGCCGCTCCGGCCGGCAGTTGATCTCCACCGCGGTGCCCGCCGCCGCGCAGGCGCCGAAGACCTCGTCGGCGTCGAAGGCGGACTCCGGGCGTCGCTTTCCGGCCAGCAGCCGTCCGGTGCAGTGGCCCAGCACATCGACCAGGGGGTTGGAGACGGCGGTCACCATCCGGCGGGTCATCGGGCGGGCTTCCATCCGCAGCTGGGAGTGGACGGAGGCCACCACTACATCCAGCCGGTCGAGCAGTTCCGGCTCCTGGTCGAGGGAGCCGTCGGGGAGGATGTCGACCTCGATGCCGGTGAGCAGCCGGAAGGGGGCGAGCTTGTCGGCCAGCTCGGCGACCACGTCCAGCTGAGCTCGCAGCCGTTCGGGCGAGAGGCCACGGGCGACGGTCAGCCGTGGCGAGTGGTCCGTCAGCGCGGCCCAGTCATGCCCGAGCCGCGCAGCCGTACGGGCCATCTCCTCGATCGGTGAACCGCCGTCGGACCAGTCCGAATGCATATGGCAGTCCCCGCGCAGCGCGGCGCACAGCTCTGCCGCCGCCTCGTCTGTCTCCTCCTTCGCCTGTACGGCCTCGGCTTCCAGTTTCGCCAGATACGACGGCACCTCCCCCTGGAGTGCTTCCCGCACCACCTGCGAGGTCTTGGGGCCGACCCCCTTCAGGGAGGTGAGCGTGCCCGCTTCGGCCCGCCGCCGCACCTCCTCCGGGGACAGCTCGGACAGGACCGCCTGGGCCGTGCGGAAGGCCCGCACACGGTACGTCGGAGCCTGGGCACGCTCCAGGAGGAACGCGATCCGGTCCAAGGCCTCCAGCGGGTCCACCGCACGCCCCTTTCCCTCGGGCCGCGCTCAGGCTCGGCGGTGCGGTCGGCGGCCGGGGGGCTGGTGGGGCTCGGGGCGGGCCGTCTGGTCGGGGATGTCGCAGGTCCGGGGATTCTTGTCGGAGACGGTGATCACCTGCCCGTAGTGCCGGATCTCCATCGGCGCGCCCTCGACCAGGGAGTAGGTGGCGGCGGAGTCGGTGATCTCGACCCGCAGCCTGCGGCTCAGCACCTGGAGGGTGAAGGCCAGCCGGGCCAGCTTCTCGGGCAGTTTGGGCGAGAACTCCAGCCTGCCCTGAAAGTGCCGCATGCCGCCGAATCCGGCCACGAGCGCGATCCATGTGCCGGCCAGCGAGGCGATGTGCACTCCGTCGCGGGTGTTGTGCTCCAGGTCCTTCAGGTCCATCAGGGCGGCCTCGCCCAAGTAGTCGTAGGCGAGACGCAGATGGCCGACCTCGGCGGCCATGACGGCCTGGCTGCAGGCGGACAGGGAGGAGTCCCGGACGGTCAGTGCTTCGTAGTAGGCGAAGTTGCGCGCCTTCTGCTCCTCGGTGAAGCACTCGCCGCGCAGATACATCGCCAGCGTCAGATCAGCCTGTTTGATCACCTGCTTGCGGTACAGGTCGAAGTAGGGGAAGTGGAGCATCAGGGGGTAGTCGTTGGGGCGGGTGGTCTGGAAGTCCCACTCCTGATGGCCGGTGAATCCCGAGGACTGCTCATGGACGCCGAGGGCCTTGTTGTAGGGGACGGACATGGACTCGGCGGCATCCCGCCACGCCGCGGCCTCCTCGTCGTCGACGCCCAGCTCGGCGCCCTTGTCCGGGTGGCGCTCCACGATGGCCGCGGCGGCCCGGAGGTTCGACTGGGCCATGAGGTTGGTGTAGACGTTGTCGTCGCCGAGCGCGCTGTACTCGTCGGGGCCGGTCACCCCGTCGATGTGGAAGCGGCCGTGGTGGTCGTGGTGGCCCAGGGAGCGCCAGAGCCGGGCGGTCTCCACCAGGAGCTCGACGGCGCTCTCGCGCTCGAACTCGTCGTCGCGGCTCGCGCCGACGTAGCGCACCACCGCGTCCGCCACATCGGCGTTGACGTGGAAGGCCGCGGTGCCGGCCGGCCAGTAGGCGGAACATTCGGAGCCGTCGATGGTGCGCCAGGGGAAGGCGGCGCCGTCGTGGCCGAGCTGGCGGGCCCGCTCGCGGGCGGCGGGCAGGATGGACTGGCGCCAGCGCAGCGCCTCGGCCACGGAGTCGGGGAAGGTGTAGGTGAGCAGGGGCAGGACGAAGGTGTCGGTGTCCCAGAAGGAGTGGCCGTCGTAGCCGGAGCCGGTGAGGCCCTTGGCGGGGATGGCCCGTTCCTCGGCGCGGGCGCCGGCCTGGAGCACATGGAAGAGGGCGAAGCGTACGGCCTGCTGGATCTCGGCGTCGCCCTCGACCTCGACGTCGGCGCGGGCCCAGAAGTCCTCCAGCCAGTCGCGCTGCTGGTCGAGCAGGCCCTGCCAGCCGGTGCTCGCGGCCCCGGCCAGCGCCGCCTCGACCTGGTCCCGTACGGCGGGCAGGGAACGGGCACCCGACCAACCGTAGGCGACCAGCTTCTCCAGCCGCAGGACCTCGCCGGGCTCGAGCACCGAGGTGACGGTGAGGCGGGCGACGTCATCGCCGCTCTCGCTCGCGTGCCGGGTGGGCGGCGGCCCGGTGATCAGATGGTCGGCGGCGGCCGCGACCCGCAGCCTGCTGGCGTCGGTGCAGTGGATCAGCCGCAGCCGCTTGTCGTTGGCGGCGTTCTCCTCGGCCAGCAGCGGGGACTCCAGGGCCTCGGCGACCCGGGGGTCGCCCCCGCGCTCGGGGAGCTGCTCGTTGGCGACCAGCTCGGACTGGACGACGACGCGGATCTCGGCGTCCAGGGCCTCCACCTCGTAGGCGACGGCGGCGATGGCCCGCTGGGTGAGGGAGACCAGACGGGTGGAGCGCACCCGCACACTGGTGCCGGACGGGGAGGTCCACTCGCACGTGCGGTGGAGCACCCCGGCGCGCAGATCGAGCACCCGTTCGTGGGAGCGCAGCCGGCCGTAGCGCAGGTCGAAGGGCTCATCGTCCACCAGCAGCCGGATGATCTTGCCGTTGGTGACGTTGATCATGGTCTGGCCGGCCTCGGGGTAGCCGTAGCCGGCCTCGGCGTACGGCAGCGGGCGCAGCTCGTGCACACCGTTGAGGTAGGAGCCGGGCAGGCCGTGGGGCTCGCCCTCGTCGAGGTTGGCGCGCCAGCCGACATGGCCGTTGGAGAGCGCGAAGATGGATTCGCTCTGGGGCAGCAGATCCAGGTCGAGTTTGGTTTCGCGCAGGAGCCAGGGGTCGACTGTGTACGAGGAGTCGGTGATCACGAAGCGTCCTCCAGCAGCTCGGCGAGGTCCTTGACCACGATGTCGGCGCCGTGTCTGCGCAGCGCGTCGGCCTGACCCACCCGGTCCACGCCGACGACCCAGCCGAAGTGGCCGGCGCGGCCGGACTCCATCCCCGCCAGGGCGTCCTCGAAGACGGCGGCGGCCTCGGGGGGGACGTCCAGCTCGCGGGCGGCCTCCAGGAAGGTGTCCGGGTGAGGTTTGCCCGGCAGCCCCCGCTCGGCGGCGACCACGCCGTCGATCCGCACCTCGAAGAGGTGCTCGATACCGGCGGAGATCAGCACATCGCGGCAGTTGGCGCTGGAGGAGACGACCGCTGTCCGCCGGCCGGCCGCGCGGGCGGCCTCGACGAAGCGCACCGATCCGGGGTACGCCTCGACGCCCTCTTCCCGAATTTTCTCCAGGACCAGGGCGTTCTTGCGGTTGCCGAGCCCGTGGACGGTGTCCTTGTCGGGCGGGTCGTCGTCATCGCCCTCGGGGAGCTCGATCCCCCGGGAAGCCAGGAAGGTGCGGACGCCGTCGGCGCGCGGGCGGCCGTCCACGTACTCGTCGTAGTCGTCGGTCGCGTCGAAGGGGCGGAAGGAGGGGCCGTCGCGGCGGCGCAGGAACTCGTCGAACGTCTGCTTCCACGCCGCCGCGTGCACCACCGCGGTCCGAGTCAGCACTCCGTCGAGATCGAACAGGCAGGCCCGGATGCCCGCCGGAAGGCAGAGCTTGGTCATGGCACCCGATTCCCCCGCGAACGCCGGAGTATGCGGGGAATCGGCGGTGCGGTGCCGGGCGCCGCGCGGCTGGGTGCCGCTCGGCGCGTACCACCCGGCGCGGCCCGGTACCGCCGGGCGCGGCTCAGGCGGGTGCGACGGCGCGGCTCTCGCGGCGGGAGCGCTCGGCGGCCTCCAGGACGGCGACCACCTCGCGGCCGAACCGCACGTCGCAGGGGTCCGCTCCGCCGTCGCGGGCGCTGAGCAGCAGCCGGTCGACGGCGGAGGTGAACGCCTTCACGGCCGTCGTCCCGGCGTCGGGGACGGCGGCGATCCCCTGCTCCCCGTAGAAGTCGACGGCGAACTCCATGGCGGCGGGGCGGGCGTCCAGGGTGAGCGCGAGCGTGCCGACCGCGCCGGAGCGGTGGCGCAGCAGCGCGTGCGTGGCGCCGCGCGGCCCGTCGATGGCGGTGACCTCGGCCACCGGGCCCAGGACCGGCAGCAGGACGGACAGGGCGTGCGGGCCGACGTCCCACAGTCCGCCGCGCTCCCGGCGCCAGGGGGAGTCGCAGTAGGGGCTTCCGGGCTGGAATATCGAGGCGAAGGCGGTGGCCCGGCCGCCGTCCCAGCCTCCGGCCGCCGCGGCGGTCCCGAGGAAGGTCTCGATGGGTGCGGCGAAGCGGCTGGTGAAGAACACCACCGAGGCCAGGGCGCGCTCCTCGACGGCGGCCGCGATCCGGTCGGCGGCCTCGGTGGTGAAGGCCAGCGGCTTGTCCAGCAGCAGATGGCGGCCGGCCAGCGCGGCGCGCTCGGCGAGGCCGCCCTGTATGTCCGGCGGGAGGGCTATCGCGACGGCGTCCACCTCTGCGATCAGCGCGTCGGCGTCGGTGTAGGCGCGCGTGCCGTACCGGTCGGCCAGGGCCGTTGCCTTGGCCGGATCGCGACCCCAGATCCCGGCGAGCTCCGCCCGCGGGTGCGCGGCGAGCGCCGCGCCTTGGGTCTCGGCAGCCCAGTGACCGGTGCCCAGCAGTCCGAACCGCAACCGTCCGCTCCCCTTCGCCGCGAGGCCTTCCCGGGCGCTGCCGGGCGTCGGCGGCGATCCTACGCCGCGCGGGCGGGGGCCTTCGGCCGAGGGCGGTATGCCGCTCACCTGCTTGGCCGCGGGCGGGTGCCGGGGGGCAGCGGCGGTGACAATCTTGGGCCACGGCCGGCCGCGGTACGGGCACCGGCCACAGCCCGCCTCACCGCTGGAGGACCCCCGTGGCCAGTGCCCCTCCCCGCCGCCCCTCCTCCGCGTCCCGGCCGCGTACCGCCCCGGTCCGGGCGGCGGCGGCCGTGCTGCTGTGCTGCGCCGCGATTGCGGCCTGTGCGTCCTCCGACGGGCACAAGCCCGGCCGGGAGAAGTCGGCGACCCCGCGGGCCAGCCGCTCGCTCCACGCGTCCGCCGCGGCCGAGAAGGCCGCGCGGGCCCGGCTGCTGCCGGGCATGCCGCCCCCACTGAACCCCCATGACATCTACGCGGCGGACCGGCCGGGCGAGCTGTCGCGGGTGGTCAAGGACTTCCCGTCGCGGGTGTATGTGCCCAACACGCTGTCGAACACGGTGAGCGTCATCGATCCGAAGAAGTTCAAGGTGATCCGTACGATCCAGGTCGGCTCCCAGCCACAGCACGTCGTGCCGTCCTGGGATCTGAAGACGCTGTGGGTCAACAACGACCTCGGCAACAGCCTCACCCCGATCAACCCGGCGACCGGCAAGGTGGGCCGTCCGGTCGACGTCCACGACCCGTACAACCTGTACTTCACCCCCGACGGCAAGCACGCCGTGGTGATGGCGTCCATGGACCGGCAGCTGGTCTTCCGGGACGCGCACAGCATGCGCGTGGTGAAGTCGGTGCCGGTGGACTGCTATGGCGTCAACCACGCGGACTTCTCGCCCGACGGGCGCTACTTCATCGTGTCGTGCGAGTTCTCCGGCGAACTGCTGAAGGTGGACACGGCGCGCAAGAAGGTGGTCGCCAAGCAACGGCTGCCGCTGGCGGGCGCGATGCCGCAGGACGTCAAGATCTCGCCGAACGGCAAGACCTGGTACATCGCCGACATGGTGGCCAACGGCGTGTGGGTGCTGAACGGTGACGCCTTCACCCGGCCGAAGCTGCTGCCCACCGGCAAAGGGGCGCACGGCCTGTACGTCAGCCGCGACTCCCGGTCCATGTACATCTCCAACCGTGGCGAGGGCACGATCTCGGTGCTGTCCTTCGAGACCGGCAAGCTCGTCAAGCGGTGGCGGCTCCCCGGCGGCGGCAGCCCCGACATGGGCGGCGTCTCCAGCGACGGCAAGGTGCTGTGGCTCTCGGGGCGTTACAACGCCGAGGTGTACGCGATCGACACCCGCAACGGCCGGCTGCGCGCGCGTATCCCCGTCGGCGGCGGCCCGCACGGGCTGGCGGTCTACCCGCAGCCCGGCCGCTACTCCCTCGGCCACACCGGCATCTTCCGCTGAGCCGCCCGCCCCTCCTGGCCCCGCTCCGCCTTCTGGCCCCTGGCCTTTCCATGGCCCACTTATATAGGCGTGTGATACAAATATACGTGTGGAATACACGCATCAGTCCGGTCACCGGGACGGGGACGCCGGGGCGGCCCGTGAGGAGGTCGCGGAAGCGCTGGAGCAACTGGCGTTCCTCGCGGTGCGCCAGCTGACCAACCGGGATATCAGCTTCACCGCCGCCTCCACCCTCGGCCGGCTGAGCCGGGAGGGCCCGTCACGGCTGACGGCCCTGGCCGCCGAAGAGGGCGTCACCCAGCCCTCGATGACCCAGCTGATCCAGCGGCTGGAGCGGCAGGGCCTGGTGACCCGGGTCGACGATCCGCACGACGGGCGGGTGGTGCTGGTGGCGATCACCGACGACGGGCGGGAGCTGCTCGCCGAGCGGCGCCGTCACCGCACCACCCGGCTGGCCGAACTGCTGGCCACCTTGGACCCGGAGGACGAACGGGCTCTCGCCACCGCCGTCCGCGCCGCCGCCCCCGCCTTCCAGCGGCTGGTCGAGAACGCGACACGGGCGCGGAGGCCCCCGGGGCCCCCCGCTTCCTGATCAACCGGCACCCTGCCGCGCCATGGCCTGTCATGTCGGCGCGGCTCGGGCCCCGACCGACGGAGCTGTTCTTGTCCGCTCATCCCAGCACCCAAAGCCCCTTCAAACAACCGAAGGCCGTCTGGGCGGTTGCCTTCGCCTGCGTCATCTCCTTCATGGGCATCGGGCTCGTGGACCCGATCCTGCCGTCCCTGTCCGCCAAGCTGCACGCCACGCCGAGCCAGGTGTCGCTGCTGTTCACCAGCTATCTGGTGGTCACGGCCCTCTCCATGCTGGTCACGGGTTTCGTCTCCAGCCGCATCGGCGCCAAGCGCACCCTGGTGGCGGGGCTGGTCCTCATCGTGTGCTTCAGCGCGGCGGCCGGGGCGGCCGGCGGCATCGACGGGATCGTCGGCTTCCGTGCCGGATGGGGCCTGGGCAACGCCCTGTTCATCGCCACCTCCCTCGCCGTCATCGTCGGCTCGGCCAGCGGCGGCTTCGCGGGAGCGATCATCCTCTACGAGACCGCGCTCGGCATCGGCATCGCCGTCGGCCCGCTGCTGGGCGGTGAGCTCGGCGGGATCAGCTGGCGCGGGCCGTTCTTCGGCGTGGCGGTCCTGATGGCCATCGCCCTGGTCGCGACCATCATGCTCGTCGAGCCCACCCCGACCCCGCCGCGGCGTGCGTCGATCGCCGACCCGCTCAAGGCGCTGCGCCACCGCGGGTTGCTCACCATGGGGCTGACGGCGCTCTGCTACAACTGGGGCTTCTTCACCGTGCTGGGCTACGCGCCCTTCCCCATGGACCTGGGCACCCATGAACTGGGCTATGTCTTCACCGGCTGGGGCCTGCTCGTCGCCTTCTTCTCCGTCTTCGGCGCTCCCTGGCTGCAGGCCCGTCTGGGCATAGCCCGCTCGCTGTATCTGAATCTGGCGCTGTTCGCGCTCGACATCCTCGTCATCGGCGTCTTCACCACCTCCAAGGCGACGCTGATCGTGGCGGTGATCGTGGCCGGTGCCTTCATCGGTATCAACAACACCATCACCACCCAGGCGGTGATGACCGTCGCGCCCGTCGAACGCCCCGTCGCCTCGGCCTCCTACGGCTTCGTCCGCTTCATCGGGGGCGGTCTCGCCCCGTATGCCGCGGGCAAGACCGCCGAGCACTACGGGGTGCATCTGCCCTTCTACATCGGGGCCGCGGCGGTCGCGCTGGGGATCGGTGTGCTGGCCACCGGGCGTGGGCTGCTCGCAGAGGCCGAACGAGTCCAGGCGGCGGACGCCGCGGGACACACGCCGGCCGATGAGCGGCGGGAGACGCTGGAGAAGCAGGCGCTGGCAGAGGAGTTCGGCTCGGCCGGCTGACGCACGAGGCGGCCTCCCCCGCCGGCTCGGTGCCCGGCGGCCGGGCGATCCGTCGAATGGATTCCCGGCCGCCGGGCGTCTTCCGTACGCGACGATGGAGGAAGCGGACGAATCGGCGCGCGCTATCGGCTGTGGCTGCCCCACACTTCGGTCTGGGCTGAGCCTTCCCTTTGCCCCCTCAGATCCGCCACGAGCGGATGCGGCCGGCCGCGTCGAAGACATCGGCCTTGCTGGACAGGATGTCCCGGACCAGATCGATCAGCGCCCCGTACGGCGGGTCGATGCCCTCGCCGGAGGCGTGCATATAGGCGACGGCGGTCGCGCTGGCGAACCGTGCGTTGCTCGCCGGGAGTGGTCTGAGCTGGGCGATCGTATGCAGCAGCGCCGCGGCCCGCCACGCGGGGTCGGGATCGACGCCCAGGCGCGGCGGGTCGACGCGGTGGCGGGCCACGGCGGCGACGAGCCCGGAGAAGTCGGAGATGGCCGGCTGTTCGGGCAGGACCTCCTCATGGCGCTGCAGCAGCCAGGGGACGTCGATATGCAAAGGCGCGGCCATGTTCAGGCGGCCTGTCCGGGGCGGTGTTCATCGTCGGGGAACGCGTCCGCGAAGGCGTCGGCGTTGTCCGCGAAGAAGCGCCGGAACACCTCGGCACCTTCCTGCAGGGCGCGGTGCCGGGCGATGTCGGCGACCGTCGCCTCGCGGACGAGGGCCTTCATCGTCGTACCGCGCTCCTTGGCGATTTGGCGGAGGTCCTCAAGTTCCCGATCGCTGAATTCCACGTTCAGTGCTGACATGCGGGACACCCTACTTGTCAGGTACCCCGACATCAATCGCCGCAGCTCACATGATGTTTTTGTAGGTACTTGACAAGCTGTCCGACGAGCAGGGAGGCCGACGGAAGGGGGCACGGCCGGTGAGAGTACGGTGAGCCGCACCGGAGGAGAGAGAGGGACCATGGAGCAGCGTGTGTTCGGCCGGACGGGCCGGAAGGCCTCCGTCGTCGGGCTCGGGACGTGGCAGCTGGGCGCGGACTGGGGCGACGTGGACGAAGCGGACGCCCTGGCCGTCCTGGACGCGGCCGTCGAGGCGGGCGTGACGTTCCTCGACACCGCCGATGTGTACGGGGACGGGCGCAGCGAGCAGCTCATCGGACGGTTTCTGCGGGACCGCCCGGACGCCGGGATCTTCGTGGCGACCAAGATGGGGCGCCGGATGCCGCAGGTCGCGGAGAACTACACCCTGCACAACTTCCGGGCGTGGACCGACCGCTCCCGCGCCAACCTCGGAGTGGATGTGCTGGATCTGGTCCAGCTGCACTGCCCGCCGTCCTCGGTGCACTCCTCCGACGCGGTCTTCGACGCGCTGGACACGCTGGTGGCGGAGGAGCGTGTCGCGGCGTACGGGGTGAGCGTGGAGACCTGCGAGGAGGCGCTGGCGGCGATCGCACGGCCCGGCACGGCGAGCGTGCAGATCATCCTCAACCCGTTCCGGCTCAAGCCGCTGGAGCGGGTGGTTCCGGCGGCTCGGGAGGCCGGGGTGGGGATCATCGCGCGGGTGCCGCTGGCGTCCGGTCTGCTGTCGGGGAAGTACACCCGGCACACCGTCTTCGCCGAGGACGACCACCGCACGTTCAACCGGCACGGCGAGATGTTCGACCAGGGTGAGACCTTCTCCGGCGTGGACTTCGAGAAGGGTGTCGAGGCGGCGGTGGAGTTCGGGGAGCTGGCGCCGCAGGGGGCCACGCCCGCGCAGACGGCGCTGCGCTGGATCGTCCAGCAGCCGGGCGTGACCTCGGTGATCCCGGGCGCGCGTTCGCCCGAGCAGGCCCGGGCGAACGCGGCGGCAGCGGGGCTGCCCCCGCTGCCGCAGGCCACGCTGGAGGCCATCGGCGATCTGTACGACCGGCGGATCCGGGCCCAGGTGCACCACCGCTGGTGACGGCACGTCGCCGCCCACCGCGCGAGCTCGCGCGGTGGGCGGCGACGTGCTTCCGTGTGGTCGCCCCGTACCGGACTAGTGCGGGAAGTCGCTGCCCAGCGCCGCGTCCGCCTCGGGCGCGCCGAGCCCCGACGGCCCGAAGGAGACGATGCCGTCGGTGGTGAGGCCATCAGCCCGGCCACGCAGCACCCAGGCCGCGCCGCTGGAGGTGTAGGTGCCGTCCTCATCGGGGGCGCCCGCGGACAGATCGACCTTTCCGTCGGCGTCGGTGTCGCCGAGCCGCACCGCCGCGCCGAAGTGGTCGCCCGCCTCGGCGGCACCCGGGACCCCGGCGGTGTCCTGGGTGAACGCCTGGGCGCCTGTGCCGGACAGACCGCTCGGACCGCCGTAGAGCTGGACGACGCTGCCCGCGTCCTTCACGGAGTCCAGGTCCTCGTCCGGGATACCGACGGCGACATCGGCGTATCCGTCACCGTTGACGTCCCCGGCGCTGAGCGAGGCGCCGAACTGGTCCCCGTCCTCGTTGACGCCCGGCACGCCCGCGGTGTTCTGGTCGATGACCGTGGTGCGGGTGGCGCTCGGACCCGACGCGGTGCCGTAGAGGACCTTGACGGTGCCGTGGTCGTACGGGAGGTTCTCGACAACGTTGCCGGGGACGGTGCGCACGATCAGGTCGGCGCGGCCGTCCTTGTCGACGTCGCCCATGGTCGCGGCGGCGGCGTGGACGAGACTGACGGGCGTCCTGGCGAGGCCGTTGGCCTCGCCCTTCCAGAACAGGCTGGGCTCGGACATCTCCTCGAAGGCGTGGGTGGAGACGAGGTCGTCCTTGCCGTCGCCAGTGATGTCGCCCGCGGTCAGACTGGTCGGCCTGTCGATCTTTCCGGTGTCGACGGTGGCGCTGCCCGCGGCGGCGCCGTCACGGGTGAACGGGCCGAAGCGAACGCGCAGTCCGGCCGTTTCGTTGTCCTCCGAGTCCCTGACGTTGACCTGATCGACCAGGTCGGCCTGGCCGTCGCCGTTGAAGTCGCCGCCCGCGATGATGCTCGTGCCGAAGGCGTCACCGTCACCGGCGGGCAGCCGGGTTCCGCCGCTCAGTCCGTTCGCCGAGCCCCACAGGACCGTGATGGCCGGGCTCCCGCCCGTCTGGACCGCGAGGTCGGTGTAGCCGTCCCCGTCCAGGTCGCGGGCGACGGTACGCGATCCGAATCTCGCGGACGCGGCGGGGTCGCCGGGGACGCCCTCGGTCGCCTGGCTGATGACCTGCCGGTGGGCGGTGTTCGCGCCGGAGGCCGAGCCGTAGACGACGGCGACGTAGCCGGCCTTGGCCTTGCCGCCGGCCTCGCCGGTCGGCGCGGAGACAGCGACGTCGGCGAAGCCGTCCTTGTTGAAGTCGGCCTGCGGCGCGGTGCCGGCCGTGGTGGTGCGGGCCTCGGCGGCGCCTGCCATGGGTGCGGCGAGTAAGACGGGGGTGGTCACAAGTGCGACCACCGTCGCGCAGCGCGCGACGGTGGCAAGGGAACGGTGACGCACAGATCCTCCTGCTCGTTGGTGAGCGTTTACCTCACGTACACCCACCAGGACCTTTGACACCATCGAACGGTTGCCCGCCGACGGACACGGAATTCCCTAGTCCGTGTAGCGCAGGACGCCCATCATGTGCTGTTCGCCGATCTCCTCCGAAGAGGTCACGACGCACTGCGTCAGCTGCTTGGTGAGGGTGTCGGCATCGATCCCGGTGCCGATCATCACCAGCTGTGTCGTACGGGATTCGCCGCGCTCCCAGGGCGACGCCCGGAACCGGAGAAAGGAGCCGACCGCGTGCAGCGTGAATCTCCGGTCCTCGCCGGTGCCCGCGAAGTGGAGAAAGCCCTTGACGCGATAGAGGCCCGCGGGGCGGCTGTCGAGGAACTCCATGACGCGACGCGGGTTCAGCGGCTCGGACGAGGTGAATTCCACGCTGTCGTAGGCGGCGTGGAGATGGCGGCTGTGGTCGTGCCCGTCGGCGCACACATCCGCGAAGGAGAGCTGCCGGAAGCGCTCCTCGACGGTGTGGCGGGGCCGATGGTCGAACAACAGGCCCGGGTCGACTCGGCCGTGTTCGGCGGTGAGGACCGGAAGCCCCGGGGCGATTGCCGCGACCGTCTCCAGGAGGCGCTGCCGCTCCTCCTCCCCCACGCGGTCGGTCTTGTTGAGTACGACCAGGTCGGCGGCGCGGACATGGCGGTCGAGCTCGGGGTGGCGCTCGCGGGTGCGCGGGAACTCGGCCGCGTCCACGACCTCGATGAGACCGCCGTAGAGGATGCGCTCATTGGTGCTGGACAGCAGCGTACGAATCATGCTCTGTGGCTCGGCGAGGCCGCTCGCCTCGATCACGACGACATCGATGCGCAGCTCCGGGTCGGTGAGCCGCTCGAGCATGTCGTCCATCTCGGAGGCGTCCGCGGCGCAGCACAGACAGCCGTTCTCGATCGGAATCATCGAGTCGACCTGTCCGGCGACGGCCAAGGCGTCGATATTGATGGATCCGAAGTCATTGACGATGACGCCGATGCGGGTATCCGTAGTGTCCCGCATCAGGTGATTGAGCATCGTGGTTTTTCCGGAGCCCAGAAAACCCGTGAGAAGAATGACCGGGATCCTTCGTGTGGCCAAGGCTGCGTCTCCGTTGGGCGGTTCGAGGTCGTCGCGGGCAGGCCGTTCATGCTATCCGGGTGCGGGGCGATCACCTCAGGGCGTCCGGCAGGGGGCGGTGGTGGAGCACATCGAGCCGGGAGACGGCCCGGGTGAGGACGACGTAGAGCCGGTGGAGGCCACGCGGCTCGGCCGCCACGATGGCCGCGGGCTCGACCACGATGACATGGTCGTATTCGAGCCCCTTGGCGAGCGTCGCGGGCAGCACGGTGACGCGTGCGGCGGCGTCGGGCTGGTCGGGGCCGGCGGTCGCGATCCGTACCGTCTCCAGCTCGCGACTCACCCGCGCCGCGTCCGGTGCGGCGGCGATGACGGCGATCGAGCCCTCTTGACCGAGTGCTTCGCGGACCGCCTCGATCACCGCGTCGGTGAGGCGGGCCACCTGGCGGATCCGCAAGGTCCCGTCGCGGCGCAGTGAGCGCGCCGGGTCCACCTCGACCCGCAGCGCATCCAGCAGCCGGTTGGCCAGCGCGACGATGACGGCCGGCACGCGGAACCCCGTGGTCAGCGGAACCACGGCGGCCTGGGGTTTGCCCAGGTGGCCCAGGTGCTCCGGCCAGCTGCGGGCGGCCCAGGGGGTCGTCCCCTGGGCGAGGTCGCCGAGGACGGTGAGCGAGCCGAAGCCGGCGCGGCGGGCGATCGCACGGCACTGCATCGCAGACAGGTCCTGGGCCTCGTCGACGACGATATGGCCGTAGCCGGCGGGCCGTTCGATGAGCCCGGCCACCTCGTCGAGGAGTACCAGGTCCGCCGGGGACCACTTGGCGCTCTTGAAGGAGCGCGGCGGCTTCCGCCAGCCCACTGCCGCCTGCTCCTCGGCGCTCAGCAGTCCACCGGCCGCCACGGCCAGCGCGTCGGCGTCGGTGAACAGCTCGGCCACCACTTCCTCGGGGCGGACGGCCGGCCATACCGCGTTCATATAGGCGGTGATGGCCTTGGACCGTCCCATGCGTCGCAGCCATTCGCTGTTCGGCGGCCCGGCGCGCCGCTCGGCCTGGCGCTGGAGAAGCGCGACCGTACGGGACCGTACGCGCTCGCGCCCTACGGCGTACGGCGGCTCCTGTGCGCGCACCTCCTCCACCAGCCGCTCCAGCTCCTCGAGTGGGACGCGCCAGCGGTACGAGCCGTCGGGGACGGCGAGCGGCTCGGCGGGCGGGCGCACCCGGCCGTACAGGGCGCGGAAGAGCACCGCCGCCATCCGCGCGTCGTGTTTGACGGCCGCGGCGGCGTCGGTGTCGGTCGCGCGGACCGGATGGCGGGCGATCTCGTCCTCCAGCGTGCACTGTCTGATGTCGATCTCGCCGAGCGCGGGCAGCACCTCGGCGATGTACCGCAGAAAGGCGCGGTTGGGGCCGAGGACGAGCAGGCCGCTGCGCTGGAGGCGCTGTGGATGGGTGTAGAGGAGATAGGCGGCCCGGTGCAGACCGACGGCGGTCTTGCCGGTCCCGGGGGCGCCCTGGACGCAGACCGAGTCGGTCAGTTCGCCGCGGACCAGGTCGTCCTGTTCCGGCTGGATGGTGGCGGCGATGTCACGCATCGGGCCTACTCGGGGGCGCTCGATCTCATCGGTCATGATGGTGCCGGCGCCGGCGCCCGGCCGCGCCTGACCGGATGCCAGATGCTCGTCCTCGATGCCGGTCAGGTCCTCGGCGTCGCCGCGGCTCCAGGGCGCCCAGCCGAAACGGCGGCGCACCGCCACTCCCTGCGGGTCGCGGGGGCCGGCCTGGTAGAAGGCGCGGGAGACCGGGGCGCGCCAGTCGATCACCAGCGGAGGTGCGGAGGGGTGCTCGACGATACGGCGGCGGCCGATGTGGTAGCTCTGGCCGCGGTGGTCGCCGGTGGCGGGGGCGTGGTCGAAGTCCAGGCGGCCGAAGAAGAGCGGGGTGTCCGGCTCCTCGGCCAGCTCCTTGGCATAGCTGCGCAGATGGCGGCCGAGGACCTCGGCGTCCGCCCCGCTGCTCGCCACGTCCTCGCCGGTGACGACCTGCTCCCCCGCGCCCCGGACCATGCGGGCCATCGCCGCGCGGCAGGTGTCGTGGTAGGCCCGTTCCTCGGCGAGTGCCCCGGTGAGTGTGTTGTCGTGATCGGTTGTCGTCATGGATGCGCCGCCCCTCGTGCCGTTGCCCAGGGCAGCGTAATCGATACTCGGTATAATTTGTAACCGAGTAAAATTTTTTGCCGAGGCAGACCAGTGCCCCGGTCAGGCGTACGGGACGAGCCCCGAGCGCAGCATGCCGAAGGCGCGCTCCGCGGCGGCGGCCGCCTCCGGATGGACGCCCCACGCGGTGGCTCCGGCCTCGATCCGGCGCCAGGTCTCCTGGGCGAGGATCCGCTGGGTGGCGATGATCTGGCCTGCGGCGATCCGTGCGGCGATCTCATCGGTGCCCTCCGGGGCGGCCTCCCGCAGCGCCTTCGCCAGCGCCTCCTCCGACCTGCTGATGTACGCGAACAGCCGGGCCACCAGGCTGGGAGTCCCGTACAGCAACCGGTGGAAGGCGAGGACATCCGCGTCGTCGTTCAGACCGGTGACCGGATCGTGGCGCTCCAGCCCGGCAAGGAAGTGCCGTCGCAGCGCGTCCAGCGGGGATTCCCCCTTTGCCCGATCGCGCACCACCCGGGCCGCCTCGTCCTCGTGGTCGGCGAACCGGTGGAGCGCCAGATCCTCCTTGGAGGGGAAGTAGCGGAAGAGGGTGGGCTTGGACACCTCGGCCGCGGCGGCCACGTCGGCGACGGAGACCTGGTCGAATCCGCGCTCGAGGAAGAGGGAGATCGCCGTCTCGGAGATCGTCCGGTACATCCGCTGCTTCTTGCGCTCCCGCAAGCCCGTTTCTCCGCTCATGGGTGAACCGTAGCCCGCGGTACCAGGAACCCGGACCGGTGCGCTGCGGTGCGCGCGGGCAGGCGGCAGCGCACCGATTCGGTTCGCCGTCGGGTCACCGTCAGCCGTCGGGTCACCGTCAGGGGATCGCGACGCCGGCTTCGGCGGAGAGCCGGTCGATCTCGGCCAGCTCGGCGTCGCTGAAGCCGGGCGAGTCCAGCACCGCGACGTTCTGCTCCAGCTGGGCCACGCTGCTCGCGCCGATCAGCACGGACACCACGCGCGGGTCCCGCAGCACCCATGCCAGCGCCATCTGGGCGAGGGTCTGGCCACGCCCCTCCGCGAGCTTGTCGAGGGCGTGCAGCAAGGCCAGCCGCTCCTCGGTAAGCGTCTCGCGCTTGAGGAAGTGGCCGAGCGCCATGCGCGAGTCGGCGGGAACGCCGTGGAGATAGCGATCGGTGAGCTGCCCCTGCGCGAGCGGCGAGAAGGCGATGACCCCGACGCCCGCCTCGGCCGAGGCCTCCAGCACACCGCCCTCGACCTCACGCTGCAGGATCGAGTACGGATGCTGATTGATCAGATACGGGGTGCGCAGCTCCTTCAGGATCTCGACCGCCTCCGCGATCGCCTCCGGCGGGTAGTTGGACAGACCCGCGTAGAGCGCCTTGCCCTGCCGCACCGCGCTGTCGAGCGCCCCCATCGTCTCTTCCAGCGGGGTGTCGGGGTCGAAGCGGTGGGAGTAGAAGACGTCGACGTAGTCCAGGCCCATCCGCGACAGCGACTGGTCGAGGCTGGCCAGGACGTACTTCCGCGAGCCCCATTCCCCGTACGGGCCCGGCCACATCAGGTATCCGGCCTTGCTCGCGATGAACAGCTCGTCCCGGTAGGGGCGGAAGTCCTGAGCGAAGACCGAACCGAAGTTGGTCTCGGCGCTGCCGGGCGGCGGGCCGTAGTTGTTGGCCAGGTCGATATGGGTGACGCCGAGGTCGAAGGCGCGGCGCAGCACCGCGCGCTGGGTTTCGAGGGGGTGGGTGTCGCCGAAGTTGTGCCACAGGCCGAGCGAGACCTTCGGCAGCAGCACACCGCTGCGCCCGCAGCGCTGGTACTGCATGGAGTCGTAGCGGTTCTCCGCAGCGAGATGGACCATGCGGCCTTTCCTTGTCGTACTGAGCGGTGTCCGTACTGAGCGGTTCCAGGCGGGCGGACGGTGGCCCGCCCGCTTGAGCTTGTCAGTTTCGCACCATGGCCGCGACCTCGTGCACGGTCAGCACGGTCAGTGGACCGGCTCCGCTCAGACGAAGGTCTGGCGCTGCAGCCAGAGGTCCCTGGCCGTGCCGCTGCCCTGGATGAAGACGTAGAGCAGGTTCTCCTCGTTGGTGATGGGGACTCCGACACCCGCCGAGCCGATGACGCCGCCGAGGGACTGGAAGCCGTTGTACAGGTCGCTGTTCTGGGTGGACTGGACGGCGACCCACAGGGCGTTGTCGGTGGCCTTGATGAAGACGTTGATCCGGCCGTCCTGGGCCAGGCCGCAGGTGGGGCGCCAGACGATCTGCCCGCCCAGCTGCGTGGCGGCGCCGAACGTGTCGTAGTCACTGTTCTGCCCGACGCGCCAGACGGCGGCATTGGAGCCCCGGAAGAAGATCTGCACACGCCCTGCCGCATCCAGGCACACCGACGGCCGGCTGGTCAGGTTGGAGGTGTGCAGGACGTAGGGCTCCCAGGTGGTGGAGTTCTCGCTCTGCTGCTGGATGGTGTGGAGGGTGTCGGTGGCGCCCTTGACCGCCACCACGATCCGGCCCCCGCCGTCCAGGATGGGCGACGGCGTGGCGCGGATGATACCGCCCAGCGACACGGGGCTGGTGTACGTGTTGTACTGCAGGTCCTGGTGGCGGATGTACCACAGGGCCTCGTCGGTGCCGGGGTAGAACACATAGATGCGGCCGTCGGCGCCGAGGACCGCCGCCGGGTCGTCGCCGATGCCGGTGACCAGGGTCTGAGGAGCCCCGTACCCGGAGTTGATGGCGGTCTGGGTTATGACCTCCAGGTTGTTGCTCGGGGTGCGGTAGAACACCCGGATCCGGCCGTCCTTGCCCCGGACCGGGGCGGGGATGCCGTCGACGAGCAGGCCCGTGTATTGCTGCCAGGGACCCCAACTGCCGTCGCGAGCCTCGACTCTGCTCCACAAGACGTTCGACCCGCCCCGGATGAAGACTTGCACCCGGTCGTCGGCGAACGAGACGGGCGCGGGCTCGGAGTGGATACCGCCTTCCAGATTGATCCAGGTACCCCACACAGTGCCGGGTGTGGTGGAAACAGACATGGGACCTCCCGGGTCTCTACGGATGTCCCGTCAATTCCCACTGGAAGCATGCCGAATACCTCGAAGAGGGCAGATGAAAGGATATGGCGGATAAATACATGAGAGAGCACTCAATCGGATTGATTGCGACCAGAGAACGTCCGTGATTGCCGTTGACCTTCTCCAAAGGGGAAGCTTCAGCATCGTGGTGACCGGGCGAGGTGCCCGGTGTGAGGAGGGGGAGCATGGGGCTGCTGACGATCGGGGCGTTCGCGAGGGCATCGCGGCTGTCCCCCAAGGCGCTCCGGCTCTACGACGAGCTCGGGCTGCTGCCGCCCGCCCGCGTCGATCCGTACTCCGGCTACCGCTTCTACGATCCGGCGCAGCTGGAGCGGGCCCGTCTGGTGGCCTGGCTCCGGCGGCTGGGCATGCCGCTGGCCCGGATCCGGACGGTGTGCGAGCTGGAGCCGGACGTCGCGGCGGGGGAAGTACGGGCCTACTGGGCGCAGATCGAGGCCGCCACCACGGCCAGGCGGGACCTGGCCTCCTTCCTCATCGACCATCTGTCCGGGAAGGACACCATGATGTCTGCTGACCACAGCACCCTGGGAATCCGCTATGCCGTGCTCTCCGACACGGGCTCCGTGCGGGAGAGCAACGAGGACGCCGGATACGCGGGTCCTCGACTGCTGGCCGTGGCCGACGGCTTCGGCGGCGGACGGCACGCGAGCGAGGCGGCGATCGAGGCGCTCAAGCCCCTGGAAGCCGGGATCCCGGGCGGCGCGCTGCTGAGCGCGCTGGAGGAGGCGGCCCGTCGGGTCCACGCGTCCGTGGACGCGCTCGCCGCGTCCGACCCGGCGCTGCGGGATGTCGGGACGACGCTCACGGCGATGGTGTGGTCGGGCTCCCAGCTGGGGCTGGTCCATATCGGCGACTCACGGGCCTATCTGCTGCGTGGCGGCGAGCTGTTCCAGATCACCCATGACCACACCGTTGTTCAGTCGCTGGTCGACGAGGGGCGCATCACGCCGGAGGAGGTGGCGTCGCATCCCGAACGGGGGCTGCTGCTGCGCGCCGTGGGCGGCGGATCCGCCTTCGAACCCGATCTGGGTCTGCGGGAGGCCCGCGCCAAGGACCGCTGTCTGCTGTGCTCGGACGGGTTGACCGGAGTCGTGGCGAGCGAGGAGATCCGGCGTGTGCTGGCCTCGGAGACCGACCCCGGGCGGGCGGTACGCACCCTGATCGACCTCGCCATCCGTGCGGGCGGGCCCGACAACGTCACCTGCGTGGTGGCCCATGTGGAGGAGCGGCGGACGCTGGTACCGGCCTGAGCCACCCCTCCCCTCGCTGCCGCCGCCTCTCCAACCCACCTGCGCCGGTGGGTGGTTGAACGTTGATAAAAGGTGCGTGCGATCTCTTGTCGAGCGGAAAGGGGCCTCCCTATGCTCGCCGCGAGAACCGGTTTCCCCACCTCTGACCGGCAGAAAGGCATGCCCGGTGGCGCGGCGTAAGGGGTAGGCGTATGTCCGCAGGACCGATCCGGCTCTCGCAGGAGGCGCATACGGCATTGCGCCCGGCCAGCTCGGCTCGTATCACCGGTGGATTCTGGGCAGCCAGACGCCGTGTCAACGCCGAGGTCAGCGTTCCTCAGGGGCCGGACCGGCTGGAGGAGGCGGGCAATCTGGCCCAGCTGCGGGCCGCCGCGGGAGCCCCGGCGGCAGGTTTCACGGCTGATCTCCCGTCCCAGGACACCGTTGTGCACAAGTGGCTGGAGGCGGCGTCCTGGCAGCTCGACGACGGTGGAGACGGGCCGGGCGACGAGACGTTGGCCCGGCAGGTCGAGAGGCTGGTCTCGCTGGTCTCGGCGGCGCAGACCGAGGACGGCTATCTGCAGACGTACTACCAGCTCAGGCCGGACGCCCGGCGGTGGACGGAGCTGCGCTGGGGGCACGAACTGCACTGCGCGGGCCATCTCCTCCAGGCCGCGGTCGCGCACCGCCGGGCCACCGGCGAAAAGGGGCTGCTCGATGTGGCGGAGCGGCTGGCCGATCTCATCGACGCCGTCTTCGGGCCCGGCAAGGCCGTGGACGCGGTATGCGGGCATCCGGGGATCGAGACGGCGCTGGTCGAGCTGTACCGGGAGACCGGCGAGCGGCGCTATCTCGATCTGGCCGGGTACTTCGTGGACCGGCGGGGACAGGGCAGCCTCGGCGACGGCGCGGCGGACGCCGCGGCAGCCCTCCGTCCCGGGGCGCCCTACTGGCAGGACCATGTGCGGCCGCGGGACGCGACGGCGGTCGCAGGGCACGCGGTACGCCAGCTGTACCTCCTGGCCGGGGCCGCCGACGTGGCAGCCGAGACGGGCGATACGGGGCTGCGGGAGGCACTGGTGCGGCTATGGGAGGACATGGCCGCGACGAAGACCTACCTGACGGGCGGGGTGGGGACCCGGCACGATCTGGAGGCGTTCGGCGACGCGTACGAGCTGTCGCCGGACCGGGCGTACGCCGAGACCTGCGCGGCCGTCGCCTCCATCCAGTTCGGCTGGCGGATGGCGCTGCTGACGGGGGAAGCCCGCTACAGCGATCTCATCGAGCGCACCTTGTTCAACGGCTTCGCGTCGGGTGTCGCGCTGGACGGCGACCGCTGGCTCGCTGCGAATCCGCTCCAGGTGCGTGAGCCCCACGACCACCATGACGGCCATGACCACCATAACGGCCATGACGGCCGTAAGGACAGCGGCAACGGCCGGGCGGCTCGCCGGACGCCGTGGCTCCGCCGTGCCTGCTGCCCGCCCAATGTGATGCGGCTGCTGGCCTCGCTGCCGCACTATATGGCCAGCGGCGACGCCGAAGGGCTGCAGCTGCACCAGTACGCGTCCGGCTCGTACGCGGCGGGTGGCGGGGCGGTGCGTGTGGGGACCCGCTATCCCTGGGAAGGGCGAATCGCGGTCGTCGTCGACCAGGCCCCCGCGGCGGCGGACTGGACGCTGTCGCTGCGCATCCCGCACTGGGCGGAGCGGTACGAGGCGACGGTCGGCGGCGAGCCGGTGACCGCGCGGGCGCAGGACGGCTGGCTGCGGCTGCGCCGGCGCTGGCGACCCGGTGAGACGGTGGTGCTGAGCCTTCCCCTGGACCCCCGGTTCACCCGGCCCGATCCGCGGGTGGACGCGGTGCGCGGGTGTGTGGCGATCGAGCGCGGCCCGCTGGTGTACTGCCTGGAGCAGCAGGACCAGCCGCCCGGGCTGCGGCTGGACTACATCGCGCTCGATGCGGGTGCCGCGCCGAGCCCCGAGCACCGGCCGGAGCTGCTCGGCGGGGTGACCGTACTCACCGCGCGGGCACTGCGCCGTACGGGCTTCCCCGACGGCTGGTGGCCCTACCGCGACAGCGACTCGGGCGCGCCCCGTACGGACGCCGGAGAGGGCAGCGTCGGCTCGGACGGCGCCGGTACCGCGCGCCGGGCCGAGGCCCCCGAGCCGGTTCCGGTGACCGCGATCCCGTACTACGCATGGGCGAACCGCGAGGACGGCGCGATGCGCGTCTGGTTCCCGGGGTAGCGCCCGTCGCGCCATCCGGCCGGAACCCGGCGGGCGCCCGGCGGCGAGGCCACCGGGCCCACCGCGCGCACCCGGATGCTGATCGCGCGCCGGCGGCGCGGCGCCCCTGAGCCGCAGCCCGGCCCTGGCGGGCGGACGAACCACCGCCCGGCTGGTTCTGGAGCAAGCGCCGCAGGTGGCGACGGCGGCGCTGAGGCGTGTCCGCGGCTCTCCTTACGGCGTCGCCGTTATGCGCTCGCAACGCACTCGGCGGGGTCGGCGCGGGGCAGTGGATGGCAGGATGCGGCCCGGCTCACTGATCATGTGATCCGAGAGGCCGACCGCCGACCATGCCCCGGAGGTGCCGTGTTCGCTCGCTCCGCGTTGCCCGTCATAGCCGTTGCCGCCACCGTCACCCTGCTGGCCGGGTGTACCAGTACCGCGTCGCAGGGCTCCAGCGGCTCGGACATCAGTCTGGTGAAGTCCGGGAAGCTGACGACCTGTACCCATCTCCCCTATCCGCCCTTCCAGTCCAGGCAGGGCAAGAAGATCGTCGGCTTCGACGTGGATCTCGTGGATCTCGTCGCCTCGGCCCTGGATGTGAAGCAGGAGATCGTGGACACGCCCTTCGAGGGCATCCAGTCCGGTGAGGACCTCAACGCCAACCAGTGCGATGTGGCCGCCGCCGGAATGACGATCAATGAGGTGCGTGAGAAGAACCTGGACTTCTCCGACCCCTATTTCGAGGCCACCCAGGCGCTGCTCACCAAGAAGGGCGCGTCCTACAAGGCTCTTGGCGATCTCAAGGGCAAGAAGCTCGCGGTCCAGCAGGGAACCACCGGTGAGCAGTACGCCCAGCGGCACGCCAAGGGCGCCAAGCTGGTCCAGTTCGAGGATCTCGCCCTGCTGCTGACCGCCGTCAAGACGGGCCAGGTCGACGCGGGCATCGATGACAACGGTGTGCTCTACGACTACGTCAAGGACAACCCCGACACCGAGGTGACGGCCGAGTTCAACACCGGTGAGCGGTACGGCATCGCCGTGCGCACCGGCAATGACGCCCTGCGCAAGAAGGTCAACAAGGTGCTGGGGGACGCCCGGGCGGACGGCCGCTACGACCGGATCTACCGGAAGTGGTTCGGCACCGCGCCCAAGAAGTGACGCCCGCAGACGCCATCGGGAGCCGCAGACCGCGATCGCGGAGCTGCGGACCGCCATCGGAGCTGAGGAGTCCGCACAGTTATGGCAATGACCCGTCGGCAGCGGACACGGGCAGTGCGGGCGGTGCAGTACGCGCTGCTCGTCGCCGTGCTGCTCGCCATCGTCCTGGCCGCGGACTGGGGTGAGCTGCGGCGTGCGTTCTTCGACGTCGAGGTCGCCCGGTCCCTGTTCCCCGACATCATCACCACCGCCCTGGTCAACACCGTCGTCTACACCCTGCTCGGGTTCGGGTTCGGGCTCGTCCTCGGGCTCGTGCTGGCCCTGATGCGGCTGTCGCGGGTGCCGCCGTACCGCTGGCTGTCGGTCGCCTATATCGAGTTCTTCCGCGGCGTTCCCGCGCTGCTGGTCTTCATCGCGCTGGGATTCGGGGTGCCGCTCGCCTTCCAGGTCGCGCTGGACCGCTATGTCACGGTCATGCTGGCTCTCGGCCTGGTCGGCGCCGCCTATATCGCGGAGACGATGCGCGCGGGCATCCAGGCGGTGCCCAAGGGGCAGATGGAGGCGGCGCGTTCGCTGGGCATGTCGCACAGCCGGGCAATGGTCTCGATCATCATCCCCCAGGCGTTCCGGATCGTCCTGCCGCCGCTGACCAATGAGCTGATCCTGCTCACCAAGGACTCGTCCCTGGTCTATCTGCTCGGACTCTCCCTTGACCAGTACGAACTGTCCAAGTTCGGCCGGGACGCGCTCAATCAGCACCGCAGCCTCACCCCGATCCTGGTCGCCGGGGTGTGCTATCTGGTCATCACCGTTCCGCTGGGCCATGTGGTCCGGCGGCTCGAGGCCCGTACGGCGAAAGCGAGGTGAGCAGCGTGCGGAAGACGGCAGAGGCGGGCGACCCGGACAACATCGCCATCCGGGTCGAGGGGCTGTGCAAGTCCTTCGGCGAGCTCGAGGTGCTCAAAGGCATCGATCTGACGGTCCGGCGGGGCGAGGTGGTCTGTGTCATCGGGCCGTCGGGATCCGGCAAGTCGACACTGCTGCGCTGTGTGAATCTCCTGGAAGAGCCCACGTCGGGATCGGTCACCGTGGCCGGAGCCGAGGTCACCGACCCGGAGGTGGACATCGACCGGGTGCGGCGGCGGATCGGCATGGTGTTCCAGGCGTTCAATCTCTTTCCGCACCTGACGGCGCTGGAGAACCTGACCATCGCGCAGCGACGGGTGCTGGGCCGCGACAAGGCCGAGGCGCTGCGCGTCGCCCGGGACAACCTGGGGCGGGTCGGCCTGAGCGACAAGGAATCCGCCTATCCGGCGCGGCTTTCGGGGGGCCAGCAGCAGCGGGTGGCCATCGCCCGGGCGCTGTCGATGGACCCGGAGCTGATGCTCTTCGACGAGCCGACCTCGGCCCTCGATCCGGAGCTGGTGGGGGATGTGCTCGCCGTCATGCGCGCGCTGGCCGACGAGGGCATGACCATGCTCGTGGTCACGCATGAGATGAGCTTCGCCCGGGAGGTCGCCGATCGGGTCGTCTTCATGGACGACGGGGTGATCGTGGAGGAGGGCGGCCCGGAGCAGGTCGTCGCCGATCCGCGCCACCCCCGTACCCGGGCGTTCCTCACCCGCGTGCTGGACCCGGCCGCGGCTCGGGTCGGCGAGGTGCCGGACGCCGGCCCGCACGACGCCCGTATCGACCGCTGAAGGCGGCAACCTCATCGTCCGCTCCCGTGCCGCTTCCCCGCCCCTGCCGCATCTTGACCGGGAAGTCGAACACTGGTCGGATCCGAACGAGCCGCATCACGCATCGATCGCTACGGAGGTCCTCCCGCCGTGTTCATCGACCTGCCCCTGGACCAGCTGCGTACGTATCAGCCGCCGCTGCCCGAGCCCGACGGCTTCGATGCCTTCTGGCAGCGCACCCTCACCGAAGCCCGCACGCTGGATCTGGACGCCGTGTTCACCGGGACCGACGCGGGTCTGACCCGTCTGCACACCTATGACGTGGAGTTCTCCGGCTTCGGCGGGCACCGGATACGCGGCTGGCTGCTGGCCCCGCGCGACGCGGCGGGACCGCTGCCGTGTGTGGTGCAGTACATCAGCTACAACGGCGGGCGGGGACTGCCGCACAATTGGCTGCTGTGGCCCTCGGTCGGCTATGCGGTCTTCGTCATGGACACCCGCGGCCAGGGGTGGGCCCAGCACTCCCCCGGCGCCACCCCCGACCCGGCGGGCGGCACCGGGCCCGAGGCGCCCGGCATGATGACCAAGGGGATTCTGTCCCCGGACGACTACTACTACCGCCGGCTCTACACCGACGCGGTGCGCGCGGTCGAGGCCGCCCGTGAGCATCCGCTGGTCGACCCCGCGCGGATCGTGGTCAGCGGGGGCAGCCAGGGCGGCGGAATGGCCCTGGCGGCGGCCGGACTGGTGCCGGATCTGACGGCGGCGCTGGTGGATGTGCCGTTCATGACGCACATCCGCCGCGCGCTCGAGATCACCGACGAGGATCCCTACGGTGAAGTGGCCCGGTTCTGTGCCGGTCAGCGCCATCTGGCCGAGCAGGTGCTCACCACCCTCGACCACTTCGACGGCCTCAACTTCGCGGTCCGGGCGAACGCGCCCGCGCTCTTCTCGACTGCCCTGCGCGACGAGATCACCCCCACCTCCTGCGGTTTCGCCGCCTACCACCACTACGCGGGCGAGAAGGACCTCAAAGTGTGGTCCTTCAACGGCCATGAGGGCGGGGGCACCCATCAGCAGGCGGAGCAGATCTCCTTCCTGCACAAGCTTCTCGGCTGAGCCCGGGGACGTGAGGGCGTTCGGCGGCCGAGTGCCGCGGGGAAAGACAGGGGCTACGCGCTTGGAAGGAGTCTTCGTGTCCGCACAGCCCCTGGACGGCATCACTGTCGTCGCCCTTGAGCAGGCCGTCGCCGCCCCGTACGCCACCCGCCAGCTCGCCGATCTCGGAGCCCGTGTGCTCAAGGTGGAGCGGCCGGGGCGCGGCGACTTCGCCCGCGACTACGACCGCCAGGTGAAGGGGGCGTCGGCGTACTTCATCTGGATCAACCGGGGGAAGGAGAGCGTCGTCCTCGATATCAAGGAGGGCGCCGACCGGGCCCTGCTCGACAAGCTGCTCGCCCGCGCCGATGTCTTTGTGCACAATCTCGCGCCCGGGGCCGTGGACCGGCTCGGCCTGGGGGCGCGGACGCTGCGGGCCTGCCATCCGCGCCTGATCACCTGCGCCATCTCCGGGTACGGCGACAGCGGGCCGTACCGCGACAAGAAGGCGTACGACCTGCTCATCCAGTGCGAGGCGGGACTGCTGTCGATCACCGGCAGCCCGGAGGCCCCGGCCCGACCCGGGATCTCGGTCGCCGATATCGCGGGCGGGATGTACGCCTACACCGGCATTCTCACCGCGCTGTACGAGCGGGAGCGCACCGGTGTGGGAACGGACCTGAGCGTCAGCCTGCTCGACGCACTCGGCGAATGGATGGGCCACCCCTACTTCGCCCAGGCGTACGGCGGGTCTCCCCTGGTGCGCAGCGGCGCCCGCCATCCGTCCATCTCCCCGTACGGGGCCTACCGCTGCGGTGACGGCGCGCAGGTCTTCCTGAGCGTGCAGAGCGATCGCGAATGGGTCGCCCTGTGCGAACGGGTGCTGGTCCGCCCGGAGCTGATCCGCGATCCGCGGTTCGCCGACAATCCGCTGCGCCGCATCCATGACGAGGAGCTGACGGCCGAGCTGGAGCAGTGTTTCACGGGGCACACCGCCGAGGGGCTGGTGACTTTGCTGGACGGGGCGGGTATCGCCAATGCCCGGCTGCGCGATATCGCGGAGTTCGCCGCCCATCCGCAGCTCGACGCGCGGGGGCGCTGGGGTGAGTTCGACTCGCCCGTGGGGGAATTGCGCGGTCTGCTGCCGCCGGTCGAGGTGGCTGGGCGGCGCGCGCCCATGCGACCGGTGCCCGGGCTCGGCGAGCACACGGAGGCGGTGCGCGCCGAGTTCGCCTGATGTCCCTCCGTGCGGGGTGCGTCATACGGCCGGGGCGGGCGAAAGCTGGGCGTCGCGCCGCACCAGCGCGGCGTAGCGCCCGCCCTGTGCCAGCAGCTCCTCGTGTGTCCCCCGTTCGGCGACCTTGCCGCCGTCGAGGACGACGATCTGGTCGGCGTCGCGCACGGTGGAGAGCCGATGGGCGATGGTGATGGTGGTGCGGCCGGCCGAGAGGGCGTCGATGGCTTGCTGTACGGCCTGTTCAGTGCGGGTGTCCAGGGCGCTGGTGGCCTCGTCCAGGATGAGGACGGGCGGGTCGCGCAGAATCGTGCGGGCTATGGCGAGCCGCTGCTTCTCACCGCCGGAGAAGCGGTAGCCCCGCTCGCCCACCAGGGTGTCGTAGCCGTCCGGGAGGGAGGCGATGTGGTCGTGGATCTGGGCGGCCTCGGCTGCCGCCACGATCTCCTCGTGGGTCGCTTCGGGCTTGGCGAAGCGCAGATTGTCGGCGACGGAGGCGTGGAAGAGATAGGTCTCCTGGGAGACGACGCCGACCGTGCGGGCGAGGGTGTCGAAGTCGAGGGCCCTGACGTCGACTCCGTCGATCAGCACCCGGCCGCGGGTCACATCGTAGAGCCGCGGCACCAGATAGCTGAGGGTGGTCTTGCCGGAGCCGGTCGGCCCGACGACGGCCAGACTGCCGCCCGCCGGGACCGTGAGGTCGACACCGCGCAGGGTCCCCTGGGCCGAGGTGGCTTCCTTGGGGTCGTAGTCGAAGTCGACGCCGTCGAACCGGACGTCGCCGCGCACCTTCTCCAGCCGCACCGGCTCGGCGGGCTCGGTGATGTCGATCGGCAGGTCGAGATACTCGAAGATGCGGGCGAAGAGGGCGAGGGACGTCTGCATCTGCACACCGGTGGACAGCAGGCTCACCGTGGGCCGGAACAGGCCCTGCTGAAGCGATACGAAGGCGACGAGCGTGCCGAGGGAGATTGTCGGACCACCGGCTTGGAGCGTGACTCCGGCGGCCCAGTAGATGACGGCGGGCATGGCGGCCATCACGACGCCGATGGTGGACATCCGCCAGCGCCCGGCCATATTGGAGCGAACCTCCAGGCCGACCAGGCTCTCGGACTCCCGGGCGAACTCCCGGGTGAGCGACGCGGACCGGCCCATGGTGCGGCTCAGCAGGATTCCGCTGACCGACAGGGACTCGGTGACCATCGCGGACATGGCAGCCATCTGCTTCTGACGCTGCGAGGTGATCTTCTTGCGCTCGGCGCCCACCCGGCGGCTGATCCAGACGAACAGCGGCAGCAGGACCAGCGAGACGACGGTCAGCCGCCAGTCGAGGGCGAGCATCGCGACGACGGTGGCGACGACGCTGGTGAGGTTGGAGACCAGTGAGGTCGCGGTGGAGGTGACGGTGGCCTGCATCCCGCCGATGTCATTGGCGATCCGCGACTGCACCTCGCCGGTGCGGGTGCGGGTGAAGAAGGCGAGCGGCATGCGCTGCAGCCGGTCATAGACGGCGGTGCGCAGGTCGTGCATGACACGCTGGCCGACGGTGGTGGAGATGAGGGTCTGCAGGACGCCGAAGACGCTGTTGACGAGGGCCGCGGCGATCATGCCGAGGGCGAGCAGGGTCAGCAGTCCGGTGCGGCGCTCGGGGATGGCGGTGTCGAGGACCGCGCGGAGCAGGAACGGGGAGGCGACCGAGACCAGCGCGGAGGCGGCCACCAGCAGGCCGACCAGGGCGAGGCGGCCGCGGTAGGGGCGGAAGAGGCGGAGGATGCGCCGCAGTTGGGCAGGCCGCTCCGGTTCGTCCGCGGGTGGGGTCCATGAGGGCGGGTCGTGGTGCATGGGCTCCTTCTGATGGCAGGGGCCGCCGCTGCCGAGGGTGACGGCGCGGTCGAGTCGGCGAGGACTTTCAGAGCTTAGCTCATTGTTACCTATACTCACAATGAACTTGGTCCTGATAAGATGCGATCATGCCCACGCCCGAGACATCCGGCCTTCTCGCGGAGCAACTGCTGCGCCTGACCCGCAGACTGCACCGCTCCCAGAAGCGCTATATGGAGCCCCTGGGCATCACCCCCGCCCAGTCCCGGCTGCTGCGTACCGTCGCGCACGGCGAGCAGCCGCCGCGGATGGCGGATCTGGCGCAGCGGCTCGAGGTGGTTCCGCGCGCCGTGACGACACTGGTGGACGCGCTCGAGGCGCACGGGTCGGTCCGTCGCGTCCCGGACCCGACGAACCGTCGCGTGGTCAGGGTTGAACTCACGGACGCGGGGCGCGCGACGCTGCGCGCGCTGCGCGACGCGCGCCGGTCCGCCGCGGAGGACATCCTGGCGCCGCTCAGCGAGCAGCAGCGCGAGGTGCTCGGCGAGCTACTGGACACCCTCTCCGGCGCTCCCGGCCACCACTGCTGAACGACGGGCGCGGCGGCGGCCGGGAGTGGGGTGTCAGCGCCTGGCGCCGATGTGCAGCGCGAGCGCGCTCCTGGCCGGCAGGGTGATCCGCACCGTTCCCCCGTCCCCGACCGTCACGGTGTTGCCGTCGCAGTCGCCCGGGGACGCCTTGGCGACATCGCAGTAGGTGCCGGCGGGCAGGGACGTGGTGAGGGTCTCGCGCAGCTCGCCGTCACCGTTGTTGATGGCGACGAACCCCTTGTCGCCACGGCTGAAGGCGATGGCGCTGCCGCCGTTGTCCCACCAGCCGGTCTGCTCCGTCCCGGCGACCTGGTTGTGGAAGCCGACCATGCCGGTGATCTCCGGCTTGGCGTGGGTGCAGGTCCAGCCGCTCCCCGCGCCGCAGCCGGCCGCGCCACCGCTGGGCGGGCCCGCGTCCTTCTCGCTCCACTCATAGCCGGAGTACACATTCGGCGCGCCGTAGGACGAGGCGAGCATGAAGACGTTGGCGAGGGTGTAGGACGCGCCGTCCTTGTAGGTGAGCGTCGACCCGTTCCGTTCGGTGTCCCAGTTGTCGACGAAGGTACGGGCCTTGTCGCCGCCCAGCTTGCCGTCGGCCACCGACTTCAGTTGGGCGATGTTCCCGCCCTGGAAAGCGCGCTTGAGGTGGGTGCCGTAGCGGAACTCGTCGACGTCGCCGATGCCGGTGTACTCATCGGGCGAAACGGCCTCGCCCGCCCCGGAGATGACCTCCGACACCCACATCCCCGGATCGGCCATCTTGCCCTTGAGGGCGGCCACGTCGTCCGCGGCCATGTGCTTGGCGGCGTCGACGCGGAATCCGTCGACACCGAGCGAGCGCAGATCCGTGAGGTAGTGGGCGATGGTGGAGCGGACATAGTCACTGCCGGTGTCCAGATCGGCGAGGCCGACGAGTTCGCAGTTCTGCACGTCGCCACGGTCTCCGTAGTTGCCGATGTCCTTACGGCAGCCGTGGAAGTCCTGGTTCTGATAGGTGCCCGGGTAGTCGTACTTGGTGTACGCCGTGCCGCCGGTGCCGGTGCCCGATCCGGCCGACATGTGGTTGATCACCGCGTCGGCGATGACCTTCACGCCCGCCTGGTGACATGCGCTCACCATGTTCCGGAAGGCGGCCCGGTCGCCGAGACGTCCCGCGATCTTGTAGCTGACCGGCTGGTACGAGGTCCACCACGCGTCGCCCTGGATGTGCTCGGAGGCGGGCGAGACCTCCACATAGCCATAGCCCGCAGGTCCGAGCGACTCCTTGCACGCCTGGGCGACCGCGTCGAACTTCCACTCGAACAGCGTTGCCGTGACCGTCTTGCCGCCCGGTGGTGTGGCCTGGGACGACCAGGGGGCGACGGTGGCGATGGCGGCTGCGGTGAGCAGCCCGGCCAGCGCCCCGCCCAGCAAACGGGACCAGTGTTGCATGGAACGGCTCCTTCGGCATCCGGGCACAGCGGTGCCCGCGAAGGCAGCCACGCGCCGGGCCACCCGTGGGGGGAAACGGAACTGCCGCCTCAAGGCGCGGCGGTTCCGGGGGCAGCAGCCTGCCGGGCCGGTGCTGAACACGTCAAGATTTCCCGGGAGTGATTCACACCGTCACGGTGCCGGTCAGTTCCCGGGCGGCTCAGGCGGCCAGATGCGCCTTGTCCCCCATGACCACGACCGGGTGCCGGCGGGGATCGAGGTTTTTCAGCAGATACTCCATCCCTGATTTGGACAGGCTGACGCACGCCGAGGTGCCGCTGCCGTGATCCATGTGCAGCCAGATGCTGCCGCCCTTGCTCTGCCCCTGGGGACGCGTCTGATCAAGCGGTGAGGCGCCCTTGACCCGGTTGTAGTCGATGGCGATGACGTAGTTGAAGTCCGTCCAGTGCGACTTGGGCCAGTAGTGGGGTGCCGCGAAGGCGGCGGACCTGGTGTACGGCAGCCGGGCGCCGGGGTCGGGCAGCACGCCACCCGCGTCGCTGAGCGTGTAGACGCCGACCGGGCTGCGCTTGTCGCCCTCGTGATGACTCGTCGTCCAGCCGCGCTTGCCGTTGTGCGCGGCCCAACTGCGCGTTCGCTTCCAGTTCTTGCCGTCTTTGGTGTAGAGCACGACCGTCGCGTCCGCGGAGTTCACCCCTTTGCCGTAGACCGCGACGACCTGGCGGGAATTTCCGGGGATCCTGGACTGGAGGGCATTTCCGACCTCGGGAATGCGCGTGGGGTCCGACGGCGCCTTGCTGCGCAGCGCTTGCCCGCCCTGGGCACCACCCTTGTCACCACCGCTGTCCCCTCCGCCGCCGCAGGCTGTCAGAAGGGTGAGGACAGCGGCGGCCGCAGCCGCCCCACGGATGGGCATCGTGACGGAAATTCGCATGTCCCCCATCGTCCCACCCCGGTGCGGGGAGACAGCACGCGGGATTGGCGTGTTTGGTACCGCTCCCGGAAAAGCAGTTGAACTTTCCGTCCACGGGGCGTCAACCTTTCACGTCTCCGACCGGCCCTCCTCTCCGCCACCCGCCCGAGCCCTGGGACGTCATGCACATTCGCGATCTTCCGTACCCCGACCCCGGCCGGCCCGACGTACGGTCAGGTCCCCGGTTTCTGTTCTGGCTGGGCAGGAATCAGCTGGGCGGGCAGATGAAGGCCACTCTGTGGGGCCTGGTGCACATGGGTGCCCTGGTGTCCTTCCCCATCGCCATCGGCTTCGGGGTGCAGGCAGTGGTGGACCGCTCCGGCTCCCGGCTGGCGCTGGCCGGAGCCCTGATGGTGGGGCTCACCGTGCTCACCGCGCTCGGGGACGCCATGCTCCACCGTGCGGCGGTCACCAACTGGATCACGGCGGCGGCGCGGGTGCAGCAGCTGCTGGCCCGCAAGACGGTCGAGCTGGGGTCGGCGCTCACCCGGCGGGTCGCGGCGGGCGAGGTCGTCGCCGTCTCCACCGGCGATGTGGAGAAGATCGGCTGGTTTGTGGAGGCGCTGTCCCGCTTCACCGCGGCGGCGATCACCGCCGTCGGGGTGTGCGTCGCGCTGGTGATCTACCAGCCGGCGCTGGGAACGGTGGTCGCGGTCGGCGTGCCGGCGCTGGCCCTGGCCGTGCTGCCGCTGCTGCCGCGCGCGGCGCGCCGGGCCGAGGAGCAGCGGGAGAAGGCCGGGCGCGCGACCGAGCTGGCCTCGGACACCGTGGCCGGGCTGCGGGTGCTGCGCGGCATCGGCGGCGAGGAGCTGTTTCTCAGCCGCTATCGGCGGGCGTCACAGGAGGTACGGGTCGCGGCGGTGCGCAGCGCGCGGATGTGGTCGCTGATCGCGGCCGTACAGGTGGCGCTGCCGGGGCTGCTGCTGATCGGGGTCGTCTGGTACGGGGCGGAGCTGGCCCGGGACGGGCGGATCGCGGTGGGCGAGCTGGTCACCGTGTACAGCGCGGTCACCTTCCTGCTCTACCCCTTGAGGCACGTCGAGGAGATCGCGATGGCCTACTCCTTCTCCCGGCCCTCCGCTCGGCGCGCGGCGCATGTGCTGGCGCTGCCGCGCTCCTCGCCGGGGAGCGGGGACGTGCCCGACGTGAGGGGCGACGACGGACGCGGGGCAGGGCACCGGGACGGGGAGCGGCTCGGCGGCGATCTGTACGACCCGGCGAGCGGGATGCTCGCGCCGAGCGGGCAGCTGACCGCGGTGGTCTGCGGCGACCCGGACGCGGCGGGGCGGCTGGCGGACCGGCTCGGCGGCCAGCCCGCCGAGCCAGGGGCAGCGGCCGGGGACGGTGGCGGGACGCCGTCGGCCCTGCTGGGCGGGGTCGCTCTGGACGAGGTGCCGCTGGCCGCCGCGCGCCGCGCGGTGCTGGTGCAGGACAAGGATCCGGTGCTGTTGTCGGGGACGCTCGCCGAGCTGCTCGATGTGCCGAGGTCGGGCGAGGTCTCGGCGCGGGAGGCGCTGGAGGCGGCCCAGTGCGGCGATGTGCTGGCCGCCCTGGCCGACGCGTCGACGGAGGACGAGCCCGGCGAGGCGGACCCCCTGCGCGCCCGGATCACCGAGCGGGGCCGCTCGCTGTCGGGCGGCCAGCGGCAGCGACTGGCACTGGCCCGCTCGCTGGTGACCGACCCGGAGGTGCTGGTGCTCGACGAGCCGACATCCGCCGTCGACTCGCACACCGAGACACGGATCGCGGAGGGCGTGCGGCGGCTGCGGTCCGGGCGGACGACCGTGGTCCTCACCTCCAGCCCGCTGCTGCTGGACGGGGCCGACCGTGTGGTGTTCGTGCACGACGGCGAGGCGGCGGGGGTGGGGACGCATCGCGAGCTGCTGGGCACCGACCCGGCGTATCGCGCGGTCGTCACGCGGAAGACGGATGCCGAGACCGGCCGCCGCACGGCCGGGCACGGCACCGGAGCAGCGGACGGCACGGGCCTTGCAGATCTTGAGGACATCGAACGGATCGAAGAGCAGATCGAGGAGTCGGCATGATCGGCGTGGCGCCACCCGCCTATGACCCGGCAGCACCGGAGTCGGCGACGACGCTGCCGGTGGGCACGCCCATGACCGTCCGGGCCTATGTGCGCGAGTTGCTGCTGCGGCAGCGGAGGGCCTTCACCGTGCTGATGGTGGTGAACGCGACCGCCGTGATCGCCTCGATGGTCGGCCCGCAGTTGCTCGGCTGGCTGGTCGACGATCTCGCCCAGGGCAAGGAAGATCTCCCCATCGGGCGCACGGTCGCGCTGTTCGCCGTGGCGCTCGCGGTGCAGACCGTGTTCGTCCGGATGGTGCGATTGCGCGGCGCGGTGCTGGGCGAGCGGATACTGGCGGATCTGCGCGAGGACTTTCTCGTTCGCTCGGTGGGGCTGCCGCCGGGCGTGCTGGAACGCGCCGGGACCGGGGATCTGCTCTCCCGGATCACGACCGATATCGACCGGCTGGCGAACGCGATGCGCGAGGCCGTGCCGCAGCTCGCCATCGGGGTGGTGTGGACGGGGCTGCTGCTCGGCGCGCTGACCGTGAACGCGCCGCCGCTCGGTCTCGCGGTGCTGGTCGCGCTTCCGGTGCTGGTGACCGGCTGCCGCTGGTACTTCCGGCGCGCGCCGAGCGCCTATCGCTCGGAGGCGGCCGGGTACGCGGCGGTGTCCGCGTCCCTCACGGAGAGCGTGGACGCCGGGCGGACCATCGAGGCCCACCGGCTGGGCGACCGGCGGATCGCCCAGTCCGAGCTGCGTATCCGGCAGTGGACCGCCTGGGAGCGCTATACGCTCTGGCTGCGCTCCGTGCTCTTCCCCGTGATCAATGTGACCTACACGCTGATCACCGGCTCCGTGCTGATGATCGGCGGGATCTGTGTGATGCGGGGCTGGATGTCGATCGGCGAGCTGACGACCGGTGCGCTGCTGTCGCAGATGCTGGTCGAGCCGATCGGGCTGATTCTGCGCTGGTACGACGAGCTGCAGGTGGCGCAGGTGTCGCTGGCCCGGCTGGTGGGGGTGCGGGAGATCGAGGAGGGCCCCGCCGACGGCGGGGTGACGCCCGGCGGCCGGGAGGTGCGTGCCGAGGAGGTGCGGTTCGGCTACCGGGCGGGCAGCGATGTGCTGCACGGGGTGTCGATGAAGGTGCGACCGGGGACGCGACTGGCTCTGGTAGGGCCGTCGGGGGCGGGCAAGTCCACGCTGGGCCGGCTGCTCGCCGGGATCTACGCGCCCCGGACGGGCCGGGTGACCCTGGGCGGCGCGGAGCTGGCGCGAATGCCGGCCGAGCGGGTGCGCGAGCATGTCGCACTGGTCAACCAGGAACACCATGTCTTCGTGGGCTCGCTGCGGGACAATCTGCTGCTGGCCCACTCCTCGGCGCAAGATGCCGAGCTGTGGGCGGCGCTGGCCGCGGTGGACGCCGACGGCTGGGCGCGGGCGCTGGACGACGGTCTGGACACCGAGGTCGGGTCGGGCGGTCTTGCGCTCACCCCCGCGCAGGCGCAGCAGATCGCGCTGGCCCGGCTGGTGCTGGCCGACCCGCATACGCTGGTGCTGGACGAGGCCACCTCGCTGCTGGACCCGCGGGCGGCGCGCCATCTGGAGCGGTCGCTGGGCCGGGTGCTGGAGGGGCGGACGGTGATCGCCATCGCGCACCGGCTGCACGCCGCGCATGACGCCGATGTGATCGCCGTCGTCGAGGCGGGCCGGATCAGCGAGCTGGGCAGCCATGACGAACTCGTCGCGGCGGACGGTGCGTACGCGGCGCTGTGGCGCTCCTGGCATCAGTGACGTGCGTCCCCGCCGTCCCGGCTCCGGGCCCGAGCACCATCCGGGCCCGGAGCCGGTGGCAGGGATCAGATGAAGCCGAGGGCGCTGAGGCCGCCCACGCCGCCGAGCACCATGAAGACCGGCATCAGCACCTTCAGCTCCACCCAGCTGCCCGCTCGGAAGCGCATCACCTCCGGCGGCCCGATCGGGTACCAGCGCTTGCGGCCGATCGGGATGGGCCACAGGATCGGACAGCCGGAGACGGTGAGCGCGTCGCCGATGTCGTGCACCAGGGCGCCGAGCACGATCGGCAGACCGAGCCAGAGGTACTCCTGGCCCGGCGCGGTGAACAGCCAGTCCGAGCCGTTGCCCGGCTTGTGCAGCACATCGGCGAGGATCCACGCGCCGGCCGCCCCGAGCAACCACACCAGGACATCGCTGGAGACCCGCGCCGCGCGCCACAGCAGCCCCTCGACAGCCAGCACCATATGGACGAAGAGAATGCCGAGCACCGCCCAGCGGCCGCCTGCCACGGCGAGCGCCGAGGCGCCACCGCCGATCAGCACCGCCCAGACCCAGGTGTGGGTGAGGGTCCGGTGACCGCCGGTGCGGCGCGGGTCGCCCGGCTTCCTGGTGGCCTTGTAGACGGAGTACGAGATCTTGTCGATCACCTCGCACAGGCCCCTGGAAAAGGGCCCGAAGGCACGCGATATCGTCGCCGCCTTGTGGTCGAGGTCGGGGGCGAGCGCCGCTCCCGCGCAGATCAGCGCGCCGGCGACCAGCACCGGCCAGGGCATGGCATGACCGGCCGCCGCTACCCCCGCCCCCACCCCCAGCCAGGCCGCCGCCCCGGACAGCGAATGCGCCGGTCCCATCATGGTCGTACCCCGCCCCTGTTGTTGCCCGCGTTCGCGCGGGAGTTGGTTGCATCAGCGCGGCACAGCCTAACTGCGAATGATCTTCGTCTGTACGGCCGGTTCCCGCCCGGCGGGGGAAACCAGGCAGTATAGGCACGTGACTCTCATCGATCAGCTGCCGAGCGACGCCGACCCCGACGCCCTTTTCGAGTCGTTCTCGACCTGGGTCGAAGAGCGGGGCATCTCGCTTTATCCGGCCCAGGAGGAAGCGCTGATCGAGGTGGTGTCCGGGGCGAATGTGATCCTTTCCACCCCCACCGGCTCGGGCAAGAGCCTGGTGGCGGCGGGCGCCCACTTCGCCGCGCTGGCACGGGAGGAGGTCACCTTCTACACCGCGCCGATCAAGGCCCTGGTCTCGGAAAAGTTCTTCGAGCTGTGCAAGCTCTTCGGCACGGAGAACGTCGGGATGCTCACCGGGGACGCGTCGGTCAACTCCGACGCGCCCGTCATCTGCTGTACGGCCGAGGTACTGGCGTCCATCGCCCTGCGGGACGGCAAGGACGCCGATATCGGCCAGGTGGTGATGGATGAGTTCCACTTCTACGCGGAGCCGGACCGGGGCTGGGCGTGGCAGATCCCGCTGCTGGAGCTGCCCCAGGCGCAGTTCATCCTGATGTCGGCGACGCTCGGCGACGTGAGCCGGTTCGAGGAGGATCTGGCCCGGCGCACCGGGCGGCCCACCGCGGTCGTGCGGTCCGCGACCCGGCCGGTGCCGCTGAGCTACGAGTACCGCACGACGCCGCTCACCGAGACACTGACCGAGCTGCTGGAGACCCGGCAGGCGCCGGTCTACATCGTGCACTTCACCCAGGCGGCGGCGGTGGAGCGGGCCCAGGCGCTGATGAGCATCAATATGTGTACCCGCGCCGAGAAGGACGAGATCGCCGCGCTGATCGGCAACTTCCGGTTCACCACCAAGTTCGGCCGGAACCTGTCCCGTTACGTCCGGCACGGGATCGGGGTGCATCACGCGGGCATGTTGCCGAAGTACCGGCGGCTGGTGGAGAAGCTGGCGCAGGCCGGACTGCTCAAGGTCATCTGCGGTACGGACACGCTCGGCGTGGGCGTCAATGTGCCGATCCGGACCGTGCTGTTCACCGCGCTGACGAAGTACGACGGCCAGCGGGTGCGGACCCTGCGGGCGCGGGAGTTCCACCAGATCGCCGGCCGTGCCGGACGGGCCGGGTTCGACACCGCGGGCTTTGTGGTGGCTCAGGCGCCCGAGCATGTCATCGAGAACGAGAAGGCGCTCGCGAAGGCCGGGGACGATCCGAAGAAGCGCCGCAAGGTGGTCCGCAAAAAGGCGCCGGAGGGCTTCGTCAACTGGGGCCAGAACACCTTCGAGAAGCTCATCGCGTCCGAACCCGAGCCGCTCACCTCCCGGTTCCGGGTCACCCACGCGATGCTGCTGTCGGTCATCGCCCGGCCGGGCAACGCCTTCCAGGCGATGCGCCGGCTGCTGGAGGACAACCACGAGTCGCGCAAGAACCAGCTGCGCCATATCCGCCGGTCCATCGCGATCTTCCGTTCGCTGCTGGACGGCGGAATCGTGGAGCGGCTGAAGACCCCGGACGCGGAGGGCCGGGACGTCCGGCTGACCGTGGATCTGCAGCAGGACTTCGCGCTCAACCAGCCGCTGTCCACCTTCGCGCTCGCCGCGTTCGAGCTGCTGGACCCCGAATCCCCGTCCTACGCCCTGGACATGGTCTCGGTCGTAGAGTCGACGCTGGACGATCCGCGGCAGATCCTGGCGGCCCAGCAGAACAAGGCGCGCGGCGAGGCGGTCGCCGCGATGAAGGCGGACGGCGTCGAGTACGAGGAGCGCATGGAGCGGCTCCAGGACGTCTCCTACCCCAAGCCGCTGGAGGAGCTGCTCTTCCACGCCTACGGCCTCTACCGCAAGAGCCACCCCTGGGTCGGCGACCATCCGCTGTCGCCCAAGTCGGTGATCCGCGACATGTACGAGCGCGCGATGACCTTCACGGAGTTCACCTCGTTCTACGACCTCGCGCGCACCGAGGGCATCGTGCTGCGCTACCTGGCCAGTGCCTACAAGACGCTGGACCACACCGTGCCGGACGATCTGAAGTCCGATGACTTCGAGGACATCATCGCCTGGCTCGGCGAGATGGTGCGGCAGGTCGACTCCAGCCTCCTCGACGAGTGGGAGCAGCTCGCCAATCCGGAGGAGGAGTCGGCGGAGGAGGCGCAGGAGCGCGCCGACCAGGTCAGGCCGGTCACCGCGAACGCCCGCGCGTTCCGGGTGCTGGTGCGCAACGCGATGTTCCGCCGGGTCGAACTGGCCGCGCTCGACAAGGTCGCGGAACTGGGCGAGTTGGACGCGGACGCCGGCTGGGACGAGGACGCCTGGGCGGAGGCCATGGACGCGTACTGGGAGGAGTACGACGAGCTCGGCACCGGACCGCAGGCGCGGGGACCGAAGTTGCTGCGGATCGAGGAGGAGCCGGAGCACGGGCTGTGGCGGGTGCGGCAGACCTTCGACGATCCGAACGGCGACCATGACTGGGGCATCTCGGCCGAGGTCGATCTCGCCGCCTCCGACGAGGAGGGCCGGGCGGTGGTCCGGATCACCGACGTGGGTCAGTTGTAGCCTCCTGAAGGTGGTCCGTGTCGCGGGCCCTCGCACCGAAGGAGCGCCACCGATGACAAATCCCGCCGAGCGCCTGGTCGATCTGCTCGATCTGGAACGGATCGAGCTGGACATCTTCCGCGGCCGCAGCCCCGACGAGTCGCTGCAGCGGGTGTTCGGCGGGCAGGTGGCGGGGCAAGCACTGGTGGCCGCCGGGCGGACGACCGACGGGCAGCGCCCGGTGCACTCGTTGCACGCGTATTTTCTGCGGCCGGGGCGGCCCGGCGTGCCCATCGTGTACCAGGTGGAGCGCGTCCGGGACGGGCGCTCCTTCACCACCCGCCGGGTCGTCGCCATCCAGCAGGGTCGTACGATCTTCAATCTGACGGCCTCCTTCCATCATCCGGAATTGGGCGGCATCGAACAGCAGCTGCCGATGCCCGAGGTGCCTGGCCCCGAGAGCCTGCCGCGCCTCGCCGATGAGGTCCGCGCCCATCTGGGGGCGCTCCCCGAGGCATTCGCGAGGATGGAGCGCCGGCAGCCCTTCGACATCCGGTATGTCGAGCGGCTGCGCTGGACGGACGAGGAGCTCAAGGGTGCGGAGCCGCGCAGCGCCGTATGGATGCGCGCGGTCGGACCGCTCGGCGACGATCCGCTGGTGCACACCTGCGCGCTCACGTATGCGAGCGACATGATGCTGCTGGACGCGGTGCGCATGCCCGTCGAACCGCTGTGGGGCCCACGGGGCTTCGACATGGCCTCGCTGGATCACGCGATGTGGTTCCACCGGCCCTTCCGTACCGATGAGTGGTTTCTCTACGATCAGGAGTCGCCCGTGGCGACCGGTGGCCGGGGCCTGGCACGCGGCCGGATCTACGACCGCGAGGGCCGGCTTTTGGTCTCGGTGGTGCAAGAGGGGTTGTTCCGTCGGCTGCCACCCGCCGAGGGATCCGCTGAGAGCGGCTGAGCCCGCGGTGACGGTCGGCCTGGTTCAGCGCCTGCCGACCAGCTTGTGCCACAGGCTCCGCGGGCGGGCCGGGGGCCGGGTGCGGCCACTGTGCGGCGGCACCACCGCGGCGTCGGGCCGCGGCGCGGGCCGGGACCGGCGGGCGTCCCGCACAGCGGAGGCGAGAGCGACCCGATAGCGCACGATCTCCCGCGGGTCGTCGGCCGTCAGCACCTTGTCGACGACCTCCCGGGCCGCCGCGGCCGTAGGACGCACGGGGAGGAGCGCGGGGCGGAGCTCGCGCACATAGGCCCGCTCGTGAGGATCGTCGACGGCCGATGCCAGCTCGATGGAGCCCAGCACCGCGGCCAGTGCCCCGGCCCGCTCCCAGGGGTCCCGGGCCCGGGCGAGTAGCTGATCGACTCGCCGGGCCCGCCATTTCGCCGCCCGCGCGTCCTCCCCCGCGGCCAGCGTCGCGCTCAGCCCCGGCGGAGTGCGCCCGATCAGCGACTCCGGCTGCCGGGCGGCCAACTCGGCCAGGTCGGCCGCCAGATAGAGCCATACGACGACCCGGTACCGATTGACATAGAACCGGACCGGGGCGAAAAAGCCGCCCCGCGCAAGACGGGTGAACCGCCCCTGACTGATGCCCAGCAACTCGGCTCCCTCCGCCGTGCCGACCACGCGGAGCCTTGCGTGAAGCGCCTCCGGGAAGCCCTCGGCGGCAGTCACCCGCGCCAGCTCCTCGCGCGCCACCCGGCGGCCGGTTCCGGTGCCGGTGCCGGTTCCGGTGCCGGTGGAGACGGTGCGCACCTCGCCCAGCTGCATGGCCAGCTCCAGCTCAAGCGGTTTGAGGCCCAGCGCCCGGGTCGCCGTGCTGAACGCGACGCTCTCCCCCGGGCCGCCCGGCTTCCCCTCCCCGGCCTGCAGCTCCCGATGCGCTCGCACTGCCATGACGATGTCCTCCCCCGCGATGTATCAATCACTGACAGTGACGACGATAGCCGCGAGGCACGACGGTCCATCAGGCCTGTGGATAACTCCGGCTCGGCCTCAGCGTGGCGCGCCGCTCTCCTGCCTGGCCTCGACTCCCAGATGCTCCCCCACCCGGTTGACCAGCAGCGCCATTTCGTAGGCGACCTGCCCCACATCGGCCTCCGGGCCACTGAGCACACACAGGCAGCTGCCGTCACCCGCCGCCGTGACGAAGAGGACGCCCTCCTCGAATTCGACCATCGTCTGCCGCACCCGGCCCGTCCGGAAGTGGTGCCCGGACCCCTTGGCGAGGCTGTGCAGTCCGGAGGCGACCGCGGCCAAGTGCTCGGCGTCCTCACGCTCGAGCGAGGTGCTGGCCCCCGTCACCAGCCCGTCGGTCGACAACACCAGGGCATGCCGTATCTGCGCGATCCGCTCGGTCAGGTCGTCCAGTAACCAGTCGAGCCCCTTGCTCAGTGCCATTCGGTTCCTCCCCGATTCCCCTTCAGCTGCGTGCAAGCCTTTCTCACTGCCGCCGTCTGGGCAACCCGCCCTGCCAGTCACCCCGCTACTGGGCGCTGTTTGACGCAGGATGGAGACATGGCACAGAACATGACCAAGGATCAGTGGCAAAAATTCATCCTGGAAGGCACCCGCACCGGAAAACTGGCGACCGTCCGGGCCGACGGAAGCCCGCACATCGCGCCCGTGTGGTTTGCGCTCGATGGCGACGACCTCCTCTTCATGACAGGTAAGGACTCGGTGAAGGGGCGCAACCTGGCGCGGGACGGCCGGGTCTCCATGTGTGTGGACGACGACCGGCCCCCGTTCGCCTTCGTCACGATGCGGGGGCGCGCCGAACTCAGCGACGACCTGGGGCAGCTCCGCGAGTGGTCCACCCGGATCGCGGCCCGTTACATGGGTGAGGACCGCGCCGAGGAGTTCGGCGCCCGTAACGCCGTGCCGGGCGAGCTGCTGGTCCGGGTCCGTATCGAGAAGGTCACCGCCCTCTCCGACGTCGCCGCCTAGCTAGCCGATTTTCGTCCGGAAATCCCTCACTTCACGACGCACTGCCATCCACCCGACGCTCAGGGGCGCATGAGGACCTTGATCGCTCCGTCTTCCTTGCGCTGGAACATCTCATAGGCACGGGCGGCCTCGTCCAGCGGCATCCGGTGGGTGGCAAACGCGTCGACACCCAGCGGGTCCTCGTCGGTCAGCAGCGGCAGGATGTCGTCGGCCCACCGCCGCACATTCGCCTGGCCCATCCGCACCTGGATCTGCTTGTCGAACATGGTCAGCAGCGGCAGCGGGTCGGCCATCCCGCCGTACACCCCGCTGATCGAGACCGTTCCGCCGCGCCGCACCAGGGCGATGGCCAGCCGCAGTGCCGCCAGCCGGTCGACACCGGCCTTCGAGGTCAGCTTGGCGGCCCAGTCCCGCGGGAGCAGCTCGGTGGCCCGCTGGGCCGCGCGGCCGACCGGGCTGCCATGGGCCTCCGTCCCCACCGCGTCGATGACCGCGTCGGGTCCGCGCCCGCCGGTGGTCGCGCGGACGGCTTCGACGAGGTCCTCCCGGCTGCCGGCGTCCCGCAGGTCGAACACCTCGACCCCGTCGGCACGCGCCCGGCGCAGCCGCTCGGGGACAAGGTCCACGCCGATCACCCGGCCGGCTCCCCGGAGGGCGGCGATCCGGCAGGCCATGCCCCCGATGGGGCCGAGGCCGAGCACGGCCACCGTGCCGTCCGGTGGGACAGCCGCGTACTCGACCGCCTGCCAGGCGGTGGGCAGGACGTCCGAGAGGTACAGGAAGCGGTCGTCCGGCGGTCCCTCGGGCACCTTGAGCGGACCGTACTGGGCCTGGGGCACCCGCAGATATTCGGCCTGGGCGCCCGGCACCGCGCCGTAGAGCTCGGTGTAGCCGAACAGCTCCGCTCCCATGCCGTGCTCGACGACCTGGGTGGTCTCGCACTGCGTCGGCAGCCCCTCACGGCACATCCAGCAGTGGCCGCAGGCGATCTGGAACGGCACCACCACCCGGTCGCCGGGGCTGAGGTTCCTCACCTCCGGACCGGTCTCCTCGACTTGTCCCATCGGCTCATGTCCGAGGATGTCACCGGGGGTCATGAAGGGCGTGAGCACCTCGTAGAGATGAAGGTCGGAACCGCACAGCCCGGTGGTGGTGATCCGCACAACGGCGTCCGTCGGCTCCTTGATGATGGGGTCGGGCACCGTCTCCACGCGTACATCGCGCCGACCGTGCCAGGTCACCGCTCGCATCGCCGTGTCCCTTCGCTGTGGTCTTCCGTTCCGCCGCCGGCGGGCTCCTCCGGGTACCCCGGGGCACCGGGCCGAACCGGCAGCGGGGAGACGACCCGCTCCGCCGCCCGGTCCGTCTCGGCGGCGACGGCGGCCGGGTCGGCACCCTCCGTGGTCAGGACGGCCAGACACGCACCGCCCGCGACCGCCGCGACGAACAGCCGGCCCGCCCCCGTGTCGATCACCGTCTGCCGGGCCGGGCCGCCGCGGGTACGACGATCCGCGCTCCTGGCGAGGCCGTGGAATCCGGACGCGACGGCCGCCAGGTGCTCGGCGTCCCTTGGGGAGAGCCCTCCGGACGCGCTGATGACCGCACCGTCGGGGGAGAGCACGACGGCATGGCGCATGCCCCCGACCCGGGCCACCAGATCGTCCAGCATCCGGTCGAGGTCGTCCATGGAACGGGCGGCGGTGCGGCGGCGCGTGGTCATGGGCGGTCTCCCTCGGTCGGAATGCGCCGCGCCGGGCGACGCTCCAGGTGTGCCCCCCTTGGGCCAGGGACGCTAGACCCGGCGGGGGCGCACACCGGGGGCGCATTTCGGAATCTGCTGGAATTTGACAGTGACAGATGCCAGAGCGATCGATCGATGCACGAATATGCACCCGTGGGAGCGCTTCCAGTCCACCCTGAGCAACCTCGATGATCGGGACACGTCGTAGGCTGCGAGTTCACCGAGCGAGGAGCCTCGATGCGTCATGAGCACGCCCATGGAGCCAGTGCCGCCGAGGTGAGGGAGTTCTTCACCCCCCGGGCGGCCGGCTGGGACAGCCGCTACCCGGACGACGGCCCGGCCTATGCCGCCGCCGTCGCCGACCTCGGTCTGCGCCCCGGGGACACAGTGCTCGACGCGGGCTGTGGCACCGGCCGCGCGCTGCCCGCGTTGCGCGAGGCCGTCGGCCCCGAGGGGACCGTTGTGGGGGTGGATCTCACGCCCGCCATGCTGGAGGCCGCCGTGCGCGCCGGCCACGACGGCAGCGCGGCGCTCGCCCTCGCCGACGTCGCGCGACTGCCGCTGCGCGACAGCTGTCTCGACGCGGTGTTCGCCGCCGGGCTGATCTCCCATCTCGCGGAGCCCGGCGCCGGGCTGCGCGAGCTGGCCCGAGTGGTGCGGCCCGGCGGGCGGCTAGCGCTGTTCCACGCGGTGGGACGGGCCGCGCTGGCCGCCCGTCACGGCCGCCCGATCACCCCCGGCGATCTGCGGGCGGAGCCCCGTCTGAGGCCGCTGCTGGCCCGCTCCGGCTGGCTTCTGGAGTCGTACACCGATGAGGACACGTGCTTTCTGGCGGTCTCGGTCCGTACGGACAGTCAGGCGCGGTGAGGCCGAGCGGCGGGCCCCGGCCGGCCGCGGAGACCGGCCCCGGCACGAACCCTCGACGCCGCGCCTACCGGCTGGTTAGGGTGCGCCGACGACGGATCGGCCCATCGGATCCGGAACCGCATGAGGAGGCTGCCGTGCCCGCCACGGAGGAGTCAGGCGATGACGCGCTGTATGTACTGACCGCGGTGCTGCTGACACCCGCTCAATTCCCGAGCGTGCTTGGCGACGACTACCCCGAGGCCTGCGCAGCGCTCGGCCTGGAACCGTACGAGGTCGGCTACGGACTGGTGCTGGGCCAGGACGGCCGCGGTGCCCGCTGGACCGTGGTCACCGATGATGTGTCGCTCGTCGCCTGCGCCATCGCGACATGGGACTGCGGCATGGAGTACGACCTGTCCCTCGACGACCGGACCGTGGTCTCCTCCCTGCCCGGCTGGCCGCTCGCGGTGGCCGTGGCCGCTCCGGGCGTTCCGGCGCCGCACGACCCCGCGCCCGACCCGGAGCTCGGCGACGCCGCCCGGCCGCTCGCGCCGCCGGACAGCGAGCGGTGGGGCGCGGCGCAACGGCGGCTCGGGGCGGACGAGATCGCGCTCCAGTGGGCGATATGGCGCGAACAGGTCGACAGTGAGGTGACGTTCGTGTCCCCGGGCGAGAAGCCGCACGGGGGCGTACGGCGAGTGCTCGAGGAGGCGCGCGGGTATCTCGACACGCCCCCGCCGCTGGGCCGGATCCGCTCGGCGTTCGCCGCCGGTGACGCGCGGACGCTCCGGGCCGACGGGCCGGGCTGGAGCATGGTCGCGCGGACCGACGACATCGCGTTCGTCCTGCTGGACGACGAGCCGGGAGAGGTCCTGCCGGTAGGCCGTGGTCCGGAGCTGCCGGCGCTGCTGACGGCTCTGGACAAGATGGCCGTACGCCCCAACTGACCGCCGGGGCCAGGCAGCGCGCCGGTCACCACGGGGACGGCGGGCCGGCGAGGAGGGCGGCCTCGGCCGTGTCCGGGTCGTCGTCCCGGCGCAGCGCCTCGCGTTCCGTCCGCCAGACCTCCGCCCAGCCGCTGTTTCCGCCCACGCCCTTGACCAGCGCGAGGGCGGTCAGCCCGGCGGCGGCGCCGCCGCGCCCGCGGAGCGCGCCGACGACGGTGAGGACCGCGTCGCGCACCGCGGCCCGGTCGTGGTCGAAGGAGAGATGGCTGTCGAACCGGAGGCGGTCGGGCCACTCTTCGGCCAGCGACAGACAGCGCTCCCAGCGGGCCGGGGCGGCGTCGCCCGCGTGCAGCGCGGCACAGGCCACGCTCAGCGCCGCCCCACTGGCCTCGCACCGCAGCCCGGCGGCCACCAGCGCGTCCACCGCGGCGTCGGACGAGGCGAGCCCGCCGCCCCGTGCCCGCCCGAGCCGGTGGAAGACGGCGGAGGCGCAGTCGGCGATGCGGCGCAGGCAGCGGCGCGGCGCAGGCAGCGGCGCGGCGCAGGCAGCGGCGCGGCGCTCCTCATCGTCCGCTGGCCCGCCGTCGATGCGGGCCCGCGCGAGCAGCGTGTCGAAGACCGCCGCGCCGGCTGCGGCGCGGAGCGGCGGCCGACTCGTCGCCGTGCGCGCACCCGAGCCCTTCCGTCGCGGCGCGCCAGACCCTGGGCGGCCGTTGGGGGGCGACGGCGGCCTGGGCCGCGGTTCCGCGAGGGTAACGAAGGGGAGACGGCGGGGGGCCGCCGTCCGCGCGGGGATGTCCTGAGGGGTCCGCCGTCGTCCCGGCCGTCCTCGCCGCCTCGGTGACCGCCGCCCAGACGGCCGCTGCCGCGCGGCCGTCCATCCTCAAGGTGAGGACCGGCCGGAGCCTCGCGGATCGGCCGCCACCTGACAGAGCACCCGCGCGGTGAACGCCGCGCGTTCGGCGTCGCCCCGGCCCGCCGCGCTCTCCGCGGTCGCCTGAAGCCAGCGTTCGGCGGCAGCGAGCGTGCCGGGCGGGGAGTCGCGGGACTGGACGGTGGTGAGCGCCGCGCGCACTGCGCTCGGCGGCCGGGGGGCGGAAGGTGGTGGCCGCCCGGCCACCGGGCCATGCGGCCTCGCCCCCTCCCCCGGCTGGCCGGGCCCGGTGGACCCTGGGCGCCCGCGATCGGTACTGCACGGTCACTCCCAGGCGCGTGCCGCCCTGGGCTCCGGGCCCGGCCAGCGGTCAAAAGGGCCCCGGTCAGCGGCCGAGCTCCTTGCGGGAGACCCTGCGCAGCCTGCGGCGCTGCGAGGAATCCAGCAGCAGATAGGCCGCCGCCGGCACCCCTACGATCACCAGCAACGCCGCCCAGAACGGCAGCAGCCACAGCAGAATCACTCCTACCGCCACACCTCCGACGGCAACCTTCGCGCGCGTGGACATCTCACCCGCCTCCTTCACGGCCCATAGCCGCGTTCACTTCTCACAACGGACACCGGCGGCGCCCGGTTCCTGATCCCGGCCGCGTCCTGTACCCTCGGCGGCTCCGGTCTCCACTAGTCAAATTTGAGGAATGCGTCAGCGCTGTGACACCACCCCCCGCGGCCACACCCTCCGAGATCGCCGAACTCTGCCGCAGTACGGCCGTCTTCCTGCCCGCTGACCCGGCACGCACCGGCCGGATCGCCTTCTGGCGGCCGGACGGCCCGCCCCCGTCCGGTCCCGCCACCGGCTCCACCGAGGAGGTGACCGTCGTCGTCCCGGATGCCGGTGCCGGCGACCTCAAGGTCCACACGCGCACCGTACGGGCCCTGGTGCTGCCCCTGAGCGAGGCGCTGCCGGTGCTCACCCGGGCCAGGGCACGGGCCTCGCAGCCGGGCCCGGTGCAGGCCGCCTCCCGGGAGACCGACCCCACCACGGCCTTCTGGGGCGCCGCCGCCGTACTCGCCCTCCAAATCGCCGCCCGCGGACGGCTGTTGCCCGGCCTCACCGCCACCGACCACGATGCTTGGCGCGTCGGCCCGCTCTCCCCGGACGACCTGCGACGGGTACGCGAGCTGGCCGCCGCCATGCCGCCCGCCGCCCACGCGCTGCCGCTGCCCGGCACCGACCCCGTGCTGCTGCCCGAACCCGAGCGGCATCTGCGGTCGTTCCTCGACGCGGTGGCGGACGGGCTGCCGCGCACCCCCGCCGCGTCCCTGGCCGCCGGCGGCCCCGCCTTCGCAGCCGCCACGCCGCGGCGGCTGCCGGCGCAGCGGGCCTGGGCGGCCGATGTGGCCGCCGGACACGACGCCGGCGTACGGCTCTCGCTCCGGATCGAGCTGCTTCACCTTGGCGAGGGCGGCGATGCGCTTGGCGACGACAGTGGTGCGGCGGCCGGTCCGGACCTCCGCGCCGTCCTCCAGCTGCACAGCCTCACCGATCCGGCCGTGGTCGCGGACGCCGCCGACATCTGGTCGGGCGCCTCGCCCGTCGCGACGGCCCTGGGCCCGCGCGCCCGTATGGACGCGCTGCTGACGCTGCGGCGGGCCGCCCGCGCCTGGGCGCCGCTGGCTCCGCTGCTGTCGGCCGCCGTCCCGGAGGCGATCGACCTCGGCGACGAGGAGGTCACCGAGCTGCTCGGTCCGGCGGCCGGGGCGCTGGACGCCGCCGGGATCCAGGTGCACTGGCCCAGGGAGCTGGTGCGTGGGCTCACCGCCCGCGCCGTCGTCGGCCCGGACGGCGAGGGGGGCGAGGGCGGCGAGGGCGGTATGGAGCCCCGGATGCCCTCCTACCTCTCCGCCGACGCGCTGCTCCGCTTCAGCTGGCGGTTCGCGGTGGGCGACCAGGAGCTCACCCGTGCCGAGCTCGACCGGCTCGCCGAGGCCAGCCGCCCAGTGGTGCGACTGCGTGACCAATGGGTCGTCCTCGACCCGGAGTCGGCGCGCCGCGCCCGGGACAGGCAGGACCGCAAGCTCACTCCCGCCGATGCGCTCGGCGCCGTCCTCGCCGGCCGTACTACGGAGGCCGACGGCACCGAGGTGGACGTCGAGCCCACCGGCTGGCTGGCGGCGCTGCGCGACCGCCTCGCGGACCCCGAAGGGGTCACCCGCCCCGATCAGCGGCCCATCGCCCAGCCCGCGGCCCTGGCCGCCACCTTGCGCGACTACCAGCTGCGCGGCCTGGACTGGCTGGTGCGGATGACCTCGCTCGGCCTCGGCGGCTGTCTCGCCGACGATATGGGGCTCGGCAAGACCATCACGCTGATCGCGCTGCATCTGCACCGGCAGGGTGTCCCCGAGGCCGCCGGGCCCACCCTCGTGGTCTGTCCCACCTCCCTGCTGGGCAATTGGCGGCGCGAGATCGAGCGGTTCGCGCCGGGCACCCCGGTGCGCCGCTACCACGGCGCCGCACGCAGTCTCGACGGCCTCGCGGACGGCGAGTTCGTCCTCACCACCTACGGGACCATGCGGCTGGACGCGCGGGCGCTGGCCGGCGCCGGACCGTGGGGCATGGTGGTCGCCGACGAGGCGCAGCACGTCAAGAACCCGTTCACGGCGACCGCGAAGCAGCTGCGCACCGTCGGGGCGAAGGCGCGCGTGGCGCTGTCCGGCACGCCCATCGAGAACAACCTCTCCGAGCTGTGGGCGATCCTCGACTGGACCACGCCCGGGGTGCTGGGCACCCATGGGGCGTTCCGCACGCGCTATGCCCAGGCGGTCGAGAGCGGCAGCGATCCGGCGGCCGCCGCGCGGCTGGCGAAGCTGGTCCGCCCCTTTCTGCTGCGGCGGCGCAAGTCCGACCCGGGCATCGCCCCCGAGCTCCCGCCGAAGACCGAGACCGACCGGACCGTCGCGCTCACCAAGGAACAGGCCGGGCTCTACGAGGCGGTGGTGCGCGAAATCCTCGCCGAGATCTCCGGCACCGGCGGCCTGGTGCGGCGCGGACTCATCGTCAAGCTCCTCACCGGGCTGAAGCAGATCTGCAACCACCCGGCGCAGTATCTGAAGGAGGACCGGCCCACAATCCCGGGCCGCTCCGGCAAGCTGGAGCTGCTCGACGAGCTGCTGGAGACGATTATCGCCGAGGGGGCGAGCGTCCTCGTCTTCACGCAGTACGTCCGGATGGCGCGCATCCTGGAACAGCATCTGGCCGCGCGCGGGGTGCCGACCCGGCTGCTGCACGGCGGCACACCGGTGGCGCGGCGCGAGGAGATGGTGCGGGCGTTCCAGGACGGTGAGGTCCCGGTGTTCCTGCTGTCCTTGAAGGCCGCCGGCACCGGGCTGAATCTCACCCGGGCCGGGCATGTCGTGCACTACGACCGCTGGTGGAACCCGGCGGTCGAGGACCAGGCCACCGACCGCGCGTACCGCATCGGCCAGACCCAGCCGGTGCAGGTCCACCGCCTCATCGCGGAGGGGACCGTGGAGGACCGGATCGCGGCGATGCTCGAGCGCAAGCGGGAGCTGGCGGACGCGGTGCTCGGCTCCGGCGAGGGCGCGCTGACCGAACTGACCGACGCCGAGCTGGCGGAGCTCGTGGAGCTGAGGGGGACCGAGCGATGAGCCAGGACGGGAACACCTGTGACGAGGGCGCGCCCGAGCGCACCTTCGCCGCCCTGCCGCCCGCTCCCGGCCGCGGCTTCGCCCGGACCTGGTGGGGCCAGGCGTGGCTGAAGGCCCTGGAGGACACGGCTCTGGACGGCGAACAGCTCAAACGGGGGCGCAGGCACGCGCGAGAGGGGGCGGTCGGAGCGGTGTGCGTGCGGCCGGGGCGGATCACGGCCGTCGTACGGGACCGGGACCGCACGCCCTATCGCTCCGACGTCCTGCTCCAGGAGCTGAGCGGGGCCGAATGGGACCGGCTGCTGGAGGTGGTCGCAGGCCGCTCGGGCCATATCGCCGCGCTGCTGGACCGGGACATGCCCCCGCAGCTCGGCGAGGACGCGGCCGCCGCGGGCGTCGAACTCCTGCCGGGGATAGGCGATCTGGAGCCGGAGTGCGCCTGTGAGGCGTGGGACCACTGCCCGCACACCGCCGCGCTGTGCTATCAGGTCGCCCGGCTGCTGGACGAGGACCCGTTCGTTCTGTTGCTGATGCGTGGCCGGGGCGAGAGGGAGCTGCTGGACGAGCTCCAGGTGCGCAACGTGGCGCGGGCCGCCCGGCACGCCCCGGCCACGGAGGCCGCCGCTGCCACGGTCCCGGAGGGCGTACCGGCGCGGGAGGCGTTCGCCGTGCCGGGTCCGCCGCCGCTGCCCGCGCCCCCGCCCACCGTGGCCGCACCCGGCCGGCCCCCGGCGCTCGTCGGCGGCGTGGAGCCGGCGCCGGGGCTGGACGTCGCCGCGCTGGAGTTCCTCGCGGCCGACGCCGCCGTTCGCGCCCAGCGGCTGCTGGCCGAGGCGCTGGCACCGGGCCACGCCACGTCACCGCTCCCGGCCTCGCTCACGGTGTGGCAGGACACGGTACGGCTGACCGCCGCCGGTCCCCCGGCCGCGATCGCCGCCCGCCTCGCGGCGGACCGTGGCCGCGACCGCCCCGGCCTGGCGCGCGCCGTACGCGCCTGGGAGCACGGCGGGGCCGCCGCGCTCGCCGTGCTGGAGGAGGAGTGGACACCGGACGCGGAGTCGCTGGCGCGCGCCCGTGCCCAGCTCGCCGCCGCCTGGGAGGAGGGCGAGCAGGCACCCCGGCTGCGCGCGACGGGCAACCGCTGGACGGCGGTGGGCACCGACGCCCAGGTGCGCTACGGACCCGATGGACGCTGGTGGCCCTACCGCAAGGAACGCGGGCACTGGTGCCCGGCCGGCCCACCGTCCCAGGACCCGGCGGCGGCCCTGTCGAGTCTGGCGGCCCCGGATCCCGACTGAGGCAGGCGGCCCCTGGGAGCCCTGAGCCGGGCCCCGGCCGCCGGTCCCGTCGGGGGCGCGGGAGCGGCGGCCGGCATCCGCTCAGCCGCGCGCGGCGAGCAGATGGTCCATGGCGAGCTGATCGAGGCGCTCGAAGGCCATACCGCGCTCGGCGACGGCGTCGACGTCGAAGTCCTCGAAGGCGGTGCGGTCCGCGAGCAGCGCGGCCGGGGTCTCGCCCTCGTTCAGCGTGGGCTGGGCCAGCTGGTCGAGGCGCGAGGCGCGCAGCGCCTCCTGGACCTCCGGGTCGGCCCGGAAGGCGGCCGCCCGCTCCTTGAGGATGAGGTAGTTGCGCATGCACCCGGCGGCCGACGCCCAGACGCCCGCGATGTCCTCGGTGCGCGGCGGCTTGAAGTCGAAGTGACGCGGGCCGTCGTAGCCGGCCGTCTCCAGCAGGTCGACGAGCCAGAAGGCGGCCCTGAGGTCGCCCGCCCCGAACCGCAGGTCCTGGTCGTACTTGATCCCGGACTGGCCGTTGAGGTCGATGTGGAAGAGCTTGCCGGCCCACAGCGCCTGGGCGATGCCGTGCGGGAAGTTGAGCCCGGCCATCTGCTCGTGGCCGACCTCCGGGTTCACCCCGTACAGCTCGGGCCGCTCCAGCCGCTCGATGAAGGCGAGGGCGTGGCCGACGGTCGGCAGCAGGATGTCGCCGCGGGGCTCGTTGGGCTTGGGTTCGATGGCGAAGCGCAGATCGTAGCCCTGTTCGGTGACGTAGGCACCCAGCAGGTCGAACGCCTCCTTCATCCGGTCCAGCGCGGCCCGTACGTCCTTGGCGCCTCCGGACTCCGCGCCCTCGCGGCCGCCCCAGGCCACATAGGTCCTGGCGCCCAGCTCGACGGCGAGGTCGATGTTGCGCATCGTCTTGCGCAGGGCGTAGCGGCGCACGTCCCGGTCGTTGGCGGAGAAGGCGCCGTCCTTGAAGACCGGATGGGTGAAGAGGTTGGTGGTGGCCATCGGCACGGTCATCCCGGTGGCGTCCAGGGCCTGCCGGAAGCGCTTGATGTGCGACTCGCGCTCGGTCTCCGAGGCGCCGAAGGGGATCAGGTCGTCGTCGTGGAACGTGACGCCGTACGCGCCGAGTTCGGCGAGCCGGGTCACGGACTCGACGGGGTCGAGCGCCGGCCGGGTGGCGTCCCCGAACGGGTCCCTGCCCTGCCAGCCGACCGTCCACAGTCCGAAGGTGAACCGGTCCTCGGGGGTGGGGTGGTAGCTCATCGCGGCTCCCTCGTCTGTTGCGCGGACTATTTCGTCATGGCGCTTTACAAATTAGTATGCGCGAGCATTCCGGGGAAGCCCCGATCCGCACACCGCACACCAGGGACGCAAGGGAGACCGCGAGATGGCAGCAGCAGCCATGCCCGTACCGGAAGGGCCGCTCGTCGTCGGCGTGGACAGCTCCACGCAGTCGGCCAAGGCGCTGGTCGTGGACTCGGCGACGGGAACGGTCCTCGCCCGGGGGCAGGCCCCGCACACCGTGAGCGGCGGCAGCGACGGCACCGGCAAGGAATCCGTCCCGGAGCAGTGGTGGGAGGCCCTGGCCGAGGCGCTGCGCCAGTGCGGGACGTACGCCCGCGAGGCGGCCGCGATCTCCGTCGGCGGCCAGCAGCACGGCCTGGTCACCCTGGACGCCGCCGGCCGCTCGGTACGGCCCGCGCTGCTGTGGAACGATGTGCGCTCCGCACCGCAGCGTGACCGGCTCGTCGAGGAGCTGGGAGGCCCCAAGGCGTGGGCGGATCGGGTCGGCAGTGTGCCCGCGCCCGCGTTCACCGTCACCAAGTGGGCCTGGCTGAAGGAGAACGAGCCGGAGGCGGCCCGCGCCACCGCGGCCGTCCGGCTCCCCCACGACTACCTCACCGAACGGCTCACCGGCTACGGCTCCACCGACCGGGGCGACGTCTCGGGCACCGGCTGGTGGGCATCCGCGACCGAGGCGTACGACGAGGAGATCCTGGACCTGGCCGGGCTCTCCCCCGCTCTGCTGCCCCGGGTACTGCGCCACGGCGAGGCCGCCGGGACCGTACGGGACCTCCCCGATCTGCCGTTGCCCACCGGCGCCCTGGTGGCCACCGGCACGGGCGACAACATGGCGGCCGCCCTCGGGCTCGGGCTGCGCCCCGGGCAACCGGTGCTCAGCCTCGGCACCTCCGGCACCGTGTACGCGCTCTCCTCGCGCCGGCCCGCCGACCCCACCGGGGTCGTCGCCGGGTTCGCCGACGCCCGCGACGCGTGGCTGCCGCTCGCCTGCACCCTCAACTGCACGCTCGCCGTCGACCGGATCGCCGCGCTGCTGGGGCGTGACCGGGAGGAGGTGGAGCCGGGCGGCTCAGCCGTGCTCCTGCCGTTCCTCGATGGCGAGCGCACTCCCCACCTGCCGCACGCCTCCGGGCTGCTGCACGGTCTGCGTCATGACACCACACCCGGCCAGGTGCTCCAGGCCGCCTACGACGGCGCGGTGTTCGCCCTGCTCACCGCGCTGGACCAGGTCCTGGAGGCGGACGCGGCGCCCGACGCGCCACTGCTGCTCATCGGCGGCGGCGCCAAGGGGACTGCATGGCGGGAGACGGTCCGCCGGCTGAGCGGACGCCCCGTCCAGGTGCCCCGGGCCGAGGAGCTGGTCGCCCTCGGGGCCGCCGCCCAGGCCGCCGGGCTGCTGCTGGGCGAGGACCCGGCCGCCGTGGCGCGGCGCTGGGCGACCGCGGAAGGGCCGTCGTACGCAGCGGTGCCGCGCGACGAGGCGGCGCTGGAGCGCCTGTCCCGGGTGCTGTCCGACGCGGACGGACTGCTGGGCCGGAGCCAGCGATGCCGGGCGCGGAAGCCAGGGGCCCAGGGCTCGGCCGGGCTTGGCGGCCGGGCAGAATGAGCGGGACCGCGCGAGAGGAGACGGATCAGGTGGCAGCGCCACTGCCCAACACCCAGCAGGCGATGCGCCGGCGCAATCTGTCCCTCGTGCTGCACGCCGTGGCCGCCCACGGCCCGCTGTCCCGCGCGGCCGTCGCGACCCGGGTCGGGCTCACCCGGGCCGCCGTCTCGACACTCGTCGACGAGCTGACCCAGGACGGGCTGCTGGTCGAACTGGGCCCCTCGCGACCCGGCACGGTCGGCCGCCCCGGAACCGCGCTGCAGCTCAACGAGCGGGGTCCGGCCGGTCTGGGCGCGGAGATCGGCGTGGATCACCTCGCGGTGTGCGCGGTGGACCTCGGCGGGCGGGTACGGGCCCGCACCGAGGTCGCCTCGCCCAACCGGGACCGCGGCCCGGCCCCGGTCATCGACCAACTCGCCGCCCTGGTACGGCAGGTGGCGGCGGAGGCGGAGCTCGAGGGGGTGCGGCCGGTCGGGGTCGCGGTGGCCGTGCCCGGGCTGATCGCGCGTGAGTCCTCGCTGGTCGTCCGCGCCCCGAACCTCGGCTGGGAGGGCGTGGACATCGGCCCCGGGCTGCGCGCCGCGCTCCCCGGCCGGCCACTCACCGTGGACAACGAGGCCAACCTCGGCGCGCTCGCCGAGTTGTGGCGGGGCGGCCACGACCCGGCGCCGCGCGACTTCATCCATGTCTCGGCCGAGATCGGCATCGGCGCGGCGGTCGTCCTTGACGGGCGGCTGCTGCGCGGCACCCACGGTTTCGCGGGCGAGCTGGGCCATGTGCCGGTACACCCCGAGGGGCCCGCCTGCCCGTGCGGCGGGCGCGGCTGTCTGGAGCAGTACGCGGGCGAGGAGGCGGTGCTGCGGGCCAGCGGCCTGTCCCCCGGTCAGGCCGCGGCCCACCCGGGCCCCGGCGGCCGGATCGCCCTGCTGGCCGTACGAGCGGCGAGCGGCGACCGGCAGGCGCGGAGCGCACTGCGCAGCGCGGGGGCCGCACTCGGTATCGCCCTCGCTGGCGCGGTGAACCTCCTGGATCCGGAGAAGGTGGTGCTCGGCGGGGCGCTGACGCCGCTGGCGCCCTGGCTGCTGCCCTCACTGGAGCGGGAGTTGGCCCGCCGGGTCGCGGATTCGGCCCGCACCGGGCAGGGGGCGGTGGTCATCTCCCTGCTCGGTCCGGACGGCCCACTGCTGGGCGCGGCCCACTCCGTTGTGCAGGCGGTCCTCGACGACCCGGCGGGCCTGAGGGACCCCGCCGGGGCCGACGAGGACGCCGGGCTCGACGAGGACGCCGGGGCCGAGGAGGACGCCGGGCTCGACGAGGAGGCCGGGCTCAGAGAAGGCGATGCATGATGTGCAGCCCGACACAGCCCTTCGTCGGATGCTCGAATGCCTCCGGGACGGTGCCCACCACCTCGAAGCCGAGGGAGCGCCACAGCGCGACCGCCCGGGTGTTGCTCTCCACCACGGCGTTGAACTGCATCGCCCGGTAGCCCTCGGCGCGCGCCCACTCCAGCACGTGCTCGCCCAGGGCCCGTCCCACGCCGCGCCCGGCGTGCTCGGGCGCCACCATGAAACTGGCGCTCGCGATATGAGAGGCGGGCCCCATGTGGTTCTGGTTCATCTTGGCCGAGCCGAGCACGGTGTCGTCCGCGTCCGTGGCGACCACGGTACGGCTCGGGGGCTCGAGCATCCAGATGTCATGGGCCCGGTCCTCGTCCAGGTCCCGCGGATAGGTGTAGGTCTCGCCCGCGGCGACGATCCGGTGCAGGAAGGGCCAGATGGCGGGCCAGTCCTCGGAGGTGGCGGTTCTGACGAGCATGGGCGCCAGTATGATGCCGGGAACGGCGGCCCGCGAAGGGTTTTCACGGCCGCCGCCACGCGCCCGGGCTCGCGCGCCTCCCGGGGCAGTCCGCCCCGTGATCGTATGATCTGCCGGTGACTGCCGAGCGCCCCGCGGCCCGTCAGTGAGCGCCGCGCAGGAAGTCCTCAAGACCCGCCAGGTCATCGGTGTTGAGGTAATCGACATCGGCGGCCAAAAGCTCGCGCCACAGGGCCAGACGTTCCGGCCCGGCCACATCGGGAGTGGCCCAGAAGCGCACCTTCTGGCGGTCGGCGTGCGCGGAGCCGACGATGCGGCGCAGCTTCTCCCGCTCCGCCCGCGGCATCGGGCCCGCGCCCAGCCAGCTGAAGGTCTTGGTCCAATCGGCGCTGATGAGCGGCGTGAAGGAGGCGGGCACACCGCTGCCGAGGTCCTCCAGCCGCCCGTCGTAGAACGCGTGGCGCACCGTCTCGGCCTCCATGGGGGTCCGCGCGCCACGGTCGCCGGAGACGACCGCGGTCACCGGGCCGCGCCGCACCCGGCCGCCGACCCCGCCGTAGGCGGCGCTGAACATGGGTCCGTAGGCCCGCAGCCGCTTGGCCAGTTCGAGGTAGGTGGGCTCGCCCGGGGTCTTGATGTCGATCAGCAGTTGGAGCGACAGGTCGTAGCCGCGGAAGACCCGGCCGCTGTTCGCCTTGACGCGCCGGGCCAGCGGATCGAGGTAGAGCGACTCGAGAGTGCGGGTGGGGTCGAGCTCGGTGGCGTCGTGGGCGACCAGCAACTGGCCGCCGACCAGCCAGATGTCGGCCTCGACGCTGCCGAAGCCGTGGGAGAGCGCGTCGGTGAGCGGGTGCGGGTGCTCGTAGTCGTTGTGCGCATGGGCTCTGGCCAGCGGCGGCCTGTCCTTCCCGGTGGCCGGCGACCCGGCGAACGCGGGTGCGGCCGCGCCGCCCGCCAGAGCGGCTCCGAGGGTGACGACAAAGGCGCGGCGTGTACGGCGGACCATGGGGCCTCCCGGCTCTCGTCCCGGCGCGGTGCCGGATGTGCACGACGGACGCCAGTGAGTATCGGGGGGCCGTGGGCCCCGTGGGCAGGGGCGCGCGAAGAGTTCCACGGGTGGTCCCCGGTCATTTCCTCGCCGTTCCCACGGCGCCGGCGGTACCGGTCGAAGTACGGGACGGAGCCGCTCGGTTGGCGGCCGGCACCGGGAGGCGGGGCGTGCTGACACGGCGTGGCCACAGACTCCGTACGCGCGCGACGGCGGTGGTTCTCGCCTGGACCGCGCTGGTCGGTACGGGCGTCGCCGGGGCGGGCCCGGCGCACGGGGCGGCCCGGACGGGGGTACGGGCCACCGCTCCGGGCTGACGGTCGGCGAACTGGCCGACGTCATGCGGGCGCTCGGCGCCGAGGACGCGGTCAATCTGACGGCGGCGGCTCCTCCACGCTCACCGCGCGGGAGGCGGGCGAGAGCTTGGCAGCGGTGCGCAACCACCCGTCGGGCGGCGCCGAGCGTCCGGTGCCCAACGGGATCGGAGTATTTACCCGCCCATAGCCGTCGCCATAGCACTGCACACAGGACTCTTTTGAGTGAATGCACCACCCCAAAGTGCGCTGCTAGCTTGGGCGTTGCTTCGGCTGAATTCCTCTTCAGAACCGTACAAGGGATGGGTGCATTCACGATGACGACGTCCGTTGAGCCGGGTTCCGGTACCGATGACGCGCAGCCGCTGTCGAGTCTGGGCACGGCCGCCGCGCGGAATCTGGCGACAACGACCAAATCCGTCCCGCAGATGCAGGGCATTACCTCGCGATGGCTGCTGCGTATGCTGCCGTGGGTCCAGGTGCCGGGCGGTTCCTACCGGGTGAACCGGCGGGCCTCGCATACGCTCGGCGATGGCCGGGTGGAATTCACCACCACCGGGTCCGCGGTGCGGGTCATCCCGGTCGAGCTGCGCGAGCTGCCACTGCTGCGCGGCTTCGAGGACACCGCGGTGCTCGAGGCGCTGGCGGACCGGTTCACCCAGCGCGAGTTCGCCCCCGGCGAGGTGCTTGTGCAGGCCGGGCGCCCGGCCGATGAGCTCCTTCTCATCGCGCACGGCAAGGTCGACAAGCTGACCGAGGGTGCGTTCGACGAGCCCGCGGTGGTCGGCTCGGCGGCCGGCGGTGACCATGTCGGCGAGCGGGAGCTCGCCGCGGCCGAGGCCGGCACGTGGGGCGTCACCGTGAAGGCGGCGACCTCCTGCACGGTGCTGGTCCTGTCCCGGCAGGAGTTCGAGGAGCAGCTGGACCGGTCGCGGGAGCTGCGGGCCCATGTGGAGGCGGTGCGCTCGGCGCCCGTAGCCGAGCAGAACGAGCACGGTGAGGCGTCCATCGCGCTGGCCTCGGGGCATTCGGGCGAGCCCGCCCTGCCGGGGACGTTCGCGGAGTACGAGCTGAGCCCGCGCGAGTACGAACTGAGCGTGGCCCAGACCGTCCTGCGGGTCCACACCCGCGTCGCCGACCTCTACAACGACCCGATGAACCAGGTCGAACAGCAGCTCCGCCTCACCATCGAAGCCCTGCGCGAGCGCCAGGAACACGAGCTCATCAACAACCCCGAGATCGGCCTCCTGCACAACGCCGACCTCTCCCAGCGCATCCACACCCGCAGCGGCCCGCCCACCCCCGACGACCTCGACGCACTGCTGGCCACCGTCTGGAAGGACCCGGGGCTGATCCTGGCGCATCCGCGCGCCATCGCGGCCATCGGCCGTGAGCTCAACAGCCGTGGAATCTCCCCGCAGAGCGCCGAGGTGAACGGGCATGCGGTGCCCGCCTGGCGCGGTGTGCCCATCTTCCCGTGCAACAAGATTCCGGTGACCCGCAGCGGGGTGAGCTCCCTTCTCGTGCTGCGCACCGGGGAGGAAAACCAAGGAGTCATCGGGCTGCATCGGACCGGCATTCCCGATGAATACCAGCCGAGTCTCTCCGTGCGGTTCATGGGGATCAGCGAGCAGGCCATCATTTCGTATCTCGTCAGTGCCTACTATTCCGCGGCCGTCCTGGTCCCCGACGCGCTGGGAATTCTGGAGAACGTGGAAATCGGACTCTGACCGCCTTTCCCGTGACTCGCCATGAGGTTGCGGGCTTCGCATACGTTGCCGTACCCCTAATGAAATGAGTGACGAGCACATATGACCACTTCCGTGGAGTCCGGTGAGCAGCCGCTGAGTCTGGGCACGGCCGCCGCGCGGAATCTGGCGACCACCACCAAGTCCGTTCCGCAGATGCAGGCCATCTCGTCCCGGTGGCTGCTGCGCATCCTGCCCTGGGTGCAGGTGTCGGCCGGTACGTACCGGGTCAACCGCCGGCTGAGCTACACGGTCGGGGACGGGCGGGTGGAGTTCATCACCACCGGATCGCAGGTGCGGGTCATCCCTCCGGAGCTGGGCGAGCTGCCGCCGCTGCGCGGCTTCGCGGACACCGCCGTGCTGGAGTCGCTGGCCGATGGCTGTGTCCAGCGTGAGTACGCGCCCGGGGATGTGCTGGTGGAGGCGGGCCGCCCGGCCGATCAGGTGTATCTGATCGCCCATGGCAAGGTGCGGCAGATCGCCCCGGGCGCGTATGACGAGGGCGCGGCGCTGGCGGTGCTGGCCGACGGGGAGTACTTCGGCGACGCGGTGCTGACGGGTCCGGAGCGCACGTGGGAGTTCACCGTCCGGGCGGTCACCCGTACGACGGTGCTCACCCTCCCCCGCCGCGTCGTCCAGGAAGCCGCCGACCGGTCCGAGGCGCTGCGCGGCCATCTCCAGGAGCTCTCCGACCGGCCCGTGCCCGCACAGAACCGGCGTGGCGAGGCCGATATCGCGATCGCGTCCGGCCACTCGGGCGAGCCGGTGCTGCCAGGGACGTTCGCGGAGTACGAGCTGAGCCCGCGCGAGTACGAACTGAGCGTGGCCCAGACCGTCCTGCGGGTCCACACCCGCGTCGCCGACCTCTACAACGACCCGATGAACCAGGTCGAACAGCAGCTCCGCCTCACCATCGAAGCCCTGCGCGAGCGCCAGGAACACGAGCTCATCAACAACCCCGAGATCGGCCTCCTGCACAACGCCGACCTCACCCAGCGCATCCACACCCGCAGCGGCCCGCCCACCCCCGACGACCTCGACGAGCTGCTCTCACGGCGCCGCAAGACCCAGTATCTGCTGGCCCATCCGCGCACCATCGCCGCCTTCGGCCGGGAGTGCAGCAGCCGGGGGCTGTATCCGCAGGGCGCCGAGGTCGCCGGGGTGGCGGTGCGGGCCTGGCGCGGGGTGCCCCTGCTGCCCTGCAACAAGATCCCGATCAGCGAGTCCGGCACCAGCTCCATCCTGGCGATGCGCACCGGAGAGGAGAGCCAGGGGGTGATCGGCCTCCATCAGACCGGTCTTCCGGATGAGTACGAGCCGAGTCTCAACGTCCGGTTCATGGGCATCAGCGAGCAGGCCGTTACGTCGTATCTTGTCAGCGCCTACTACTCGGCGGCCGTTCTGGTGCCGGACGCGCTCGGTGTGCTGGAGGACGTCGAGATCGGCCGCTGAGCGGTGCCGCCACCGCGGGCGTGGTCAGGGCCGGACGCTGCTGACCACGTCCGCGGTGGCGGCGAGTCCCTCGGAGATGGTCGGGGCCACGCTGCTGCTCGCCAGATAGAAGCCGAGCGTGACACAGACCAGCGCATGCGAGATGCGGAGTCCGCCGCTGCGCAGAAAGACCACCGCCAGGATCAGGAGCAGTAGGACCACGGAGATGGAAATGGCCATGGGAGACCTCCTCGGCCACTACGGAGGATCGGGATCCGGCCGTCAGTGTGGCCCAGAATCGCCCATGAACCGCCGCGCCGTCGTGCTCCAAACGGGTGCCGATCTGCTGTTCGGAAAGACTCCTCGATGGCGTACGACGGGCCGGCGGACATCCCCGCCGGTCAGCCGGCGGACATCCCGGCCGGTCAGCCGGCGGACATCCCGGCCGGTCAGCCGGCGGACATCCCGGCCGGTCAGCCGGCGGGCGCCGCCAGGTCCATCAGACCGGCGAGCGCCTGGCGGTGACGGCCCGGGGTGCCCAGCGCGATCTCAGCGGTCTTCGCCCGCTTGAGATAGAGATGGGCCGGATGCTCCCAGGTCATGCCGATGCCACCGTGCAACTGGACGCATTCCTCCGCGGCGTGGACGGCCACCTGGGCGCAGTGGGCCTGGGCGACGGCGACCGCGACCGGTGTGTCGGGGCTGTCGGTGGCCAGCGCGTCGGCGGCGTGCCGGGCGGCGGCACGGGCCGAGACCAACTCCAGCCACAGTCCGGCCATCCGGTGTTTGAGTGCCTGGAACGAACCGATGGGGCGGCCGAACTGATGGCGATCCTTGGTGTGACGCACGGCCTCGGTCAGACACCATTCGGCCACGCCCAGCTGCTCGGAGGCGAGCAGCCCGGCGCCGATCAGCAGCGCCCGTTCGACGGCGGCGCCGGCCCGGTCGGGCCCGGCCAGCCGGCGCGCCGGAGCACCGACGAGGGTCACGGTGGCCACCGGGCGGGTGAGGTCCAGCGAGGTGAGGGGTTCGACGGTGACCCCGGGCTCCGCGGTGTTCACGGCGTACAGCCCGTATCCGTCCGGCCCTTCGGCGGGAACGAGCAGCACCTCGGCGCCCGCCGCGCCCCCGACACCCGTCATGCTGCCGTCGAGCGACCCGTCGTCGCCGGCCCGAACGGTGGCCGCCGGGGCAGCGCCGTGCGGTGCGGTGGACAGGGGCACCGCCAGCGCGCCGACCGAGCGGCCCTCGGCGAGCTCGCCGAGCAGCCGTCCCACGGCCTGATCGTCGGTGTCGCAGCCGAGCAGGGCGGTGACGGCGAGGACGGCGCTGGTGAGGTAGGGCACGGGGGCGACGGCGCGGCCGAGTTCCTCCATCACGACCGCCGCCTCGCGCGCCGTGGCACCCTGTCCGCCGAGCTTGTCGGGCACCAGCAGCCCGGCCGTTCCCATCTCGGCGCCCAGCGCCCGCCACAGCGTGGGGTCGTGGGCCCGGTCGCTCTCCGCCTGGGCGAGCACGGCGGAGGGCTGGCAGCGGTCGGTCAGCAGCGACCGCACGGCCGCGCGCAGATCGTCCTCGGCCTCGGAGTAGAGCAGGTCCGGGGTGCTCATCGGGGCAGGTCCTTCCACGCGACGTCCTTGTCGGTCCGCGGCTCGGGCGGCAGGCCCAGCACACGTTCGGCGATGATGTTGAGCAGCACTTCGGAGGTGCCGCCCTCGATGGAGTTGCCCTTGGAACGCAGATAGCGGTACGCGGCATCGCGCCCGATGAAGTCGACCAGTTCGGGGCGGCGCAGCGTCCAGTCGTCGTAGAGCAGGCCCTCGTCTCCCAGCAGTTCCACCTCCAGGGCGCTGAGCTGCTGGTTGAGGCGGGCGAAGGCGAGCTTCATGGCCGAGCCCTCGGGCCCCGGCTGGCCGAGCGCGAGCTGCTGGCGCAGCCGTTCGCCCGCCAGCCGGGCGGTCTCGGCGTCCACCCACAGCCGCAGCAGCCGCTGATGGAGATCGTGGGTGCGCAGCTCGGGCCGCTCCCGCCAGGTCCCGGCGACGACGCCGATCATGCCGCCCTCGCGGGGGATGCGCCCGCCGCCGATGGCGACGCGCTCGTTCATCAGGGTGGTCTGGGCGACGCGCCAGCCCTCGCCGATCTCACCGAGCCGCCGGCTGTCGGGGATCCGCACTCCGGTCAGGAAGACCTCGTTGAACTCGGCCTCGCCCGTGATCTGGCGCAGCGGCCGGACCTCGACGCCGGGGTCGGTCATGTCGCAGATGAAGTAGGTGATGCCGCGGTGCTTGGGCAGGTCGGGGTCGGTGCGGGCGATGAGGATGGCCCAGCGGGCGATATGGGCGCTGGATGTCCAGACCTTCTGTCCGTCGACCACCCAGTCGTCACCGTCGCGCACCGCCCGGGTGGCCAGGGCCGCGAGGTCGGATCCGGCCCCGGGCTCGCTGAACAGCTGGCACCAGACCTCCTCGCCGGTCCACAGCGGGCGCAGCAGCCGCTGCCGCTGCTCGTCGGTGCCGAAGCCGAGGATGGTGGGCGCGGCCATGCCGAGGCCGATGCCGATCCGGCGGGGGTCGTTGTCGGGCGCTCCGGCCGCTCCCAGTTCGGCGTCGACGACGGCCTGCAGTGAGCGGGGGGCGTCCAGGCCGCCGAGTCCGACCGGGTAGTGCACCCAGGCGAGTCCGGCGTCGAAGCGGGCGCGCAGGAAGTCCAGGCGGTCGGTGGTGGCGGGCGGATGGGCGTCGAGCAGCTCGCGGACGCGGCGGCGCAGCGTGTCGGCGTCCACGGCGGGCTGGTGCTTGGCGGTGCTCATCGGGCTCCTCCCGCCACCGGCTCCGGCACGACCACGACGCGGCCGGTGGTGATGCCGTCGGCCACGCGCTGGACGGCCCCGGCCGCGCCCTGGAGCGGCACGCGCTCGCTGACCAGGGGCTTGACCGTGCCCTGCGCGGCGAGCTTGGTCAGCTCGTCGTGGCAGGCGCGGATCGCGGCCGGGTCGTGAGTGTTGTAGAGGCCCCAGTGGAGGCCGAGGATGGCGTAGTTCTTGACCAGGGCGTGGTTGAGGGCGGCCTGGGGGACGACCCCGCTGGCGAAGCCGACGACCACGATGCGGCCCTCGAAGGCGACGCATTTGACGGACTTGGCGAAGGCGTCGCCGCCGACCGGGTCGTAGATGACGTCCGCGCCCCGGCCGCCGGTGGCCTCCTTCACGGCGGCCACGATGTCGTCGGTGCGCCGGTCGAGGACGAGGTCGCAGCCCAGCTCGCGGGCCACCTGGGCCTTGTCCGCCCCGCCGACGACGCCGATCACCCTCGCCCCGGCCGCCTTGCCGAGCTGGACGGCGGCGCTGCCGACCCCGCCCGCGGCGGCGTGCACGAGCAGCGTTTCGCCGGACTGGAGCCGGGCTCTGCGGTGCAGGCCGAACCAGCCGGTCTGGTAGCCGATGTGCAGCGCCGCGGCCTCGGCGTCGTCCAGCGCGTCGGGGGCGGGGAGCGCGGTCGCCGCGTTCACGGCCACCAGCTCTGCGAAGCCGCCCGAGGGAAGGGTGGGCGTGGCGATGATCCGGGCGCCCACCTCGCCCTCGGCGCCCTCACCGACGGACACGACCTCACCGCACAGCTCGACGCCCGGGGTGAAGGGCAGCGGCGGCCGCACCTGGTACTGGCCGCGGCACAGTAGGGCGTCGGGGAAGTTGACATTGACGGCGCGGACCCGCACCAGCAGCTCGCCCGGTCCCGCCACGGGATCCGGCACCTCGTCGAGCCGCATGACCTCACCCGGCTCGCCATTGTCGTGCACTCGCCATGCCTGCATCCGGTGGCCTCCACAAAGCGTTCGGGTAGGGACGCGGTAACGCGCCGGGGCGCACATACTAACCAGTCGGTACGCCGAGGGGAACCGCTCCTGTCGGGGGCGTCAGCCATCCTGCCTCGCTCGCCCGGCGCCGTGGGAACTCTTGTGCAAACCTGGAGGCACCCTTGAGCCCGGCGCCCCGGCGGTTAAGAGTGGGCGGCGACATATCGGCGCGTATCACAGCGGCCGATGGCCGGAACGGGACGGGAGAGTGACGACTGTGCCCGACAGCAAGGCGATCAGCGAGGCCGAGATGGAGGCGAGACTCCACGGCATCTGTTTCAAAACGGGTCCGCCGCGCCGCATCGGCGTCGAGCTCGAATGGCTCATGTACGACCCGCACGACCCCGCACGACCCGTCGAGGCGGCCCGGCTCGACGCCGCGGCCACCGCGCTGCGCGGACTGCCGCTGCGGTCCGCCCTCACCTTCGAACCCGGCGGCCAGGTGGAGCTCAGCTCCCTTCCGGCCGACTCCCTCACCGCGTGTGTGGAGTCCGCCGCCGCCGATCTGGTTCTCGTACGCTCCCTTCTCGCCGGACTCGGCCTCGGTATCGCCGGGCACGGTCATGACCCCTGGCGCCCGCCTCACCGGTTTCTGTCCACGCCCCGGTACGAGTGCATGGAGACCTACTTCAACCGCCGGGGGCCGGCCGGGCGGTCCATGATGTGCAGCACCGCATCCGTACAGGTGTGTGTGGACGCGGGGCACGAGGAGCCCGGACCGCTCGGTCTCGGCCGGCGCTGGCGGCTGGCCCATCTGCTGGGCGCGGTGCTGAACGCCGCGTTCGCCAACTCGCCCCTGTGCGAGGGCCGCCCGACCGGTTACCGCTCCACCCGGCAGGCCCTGTGGGCGGCGATGGAGCCCGGCCGCACCAGCGCCCCACCCGACGGCAAGGACCCCCGCGCCGCATGGGCCGGCTATGTGCTGGACGCGCCCGTGATGGCCGTACGGGAGGAGACGGCGCCCTGGACCGTGCCGGACGGGCTGACGTTCCGGGAATGGACCCGCACCGGCCTGCCCCGGCCGCCCACCCTCGACGATCTCGACTTCCACATCTCCACGCTCTTCCCGCCCGTCCGCCCGCGCGGCCATCTCGAACTGCGCATGATCGACGCGCAGAGCGGCGATGACGGGTGGATCGTGCCGCTCGCCGTCACGGTGGCGCTCTTCGACGACGCTCAGGCCGCGGAAACGGTGTACCGGGTGGTGAAACCGCTCGCCGAGACCGCCGGATCCCGGCCCGCACCGGGCAATCCGCTCTGGCTGAACGCGAGCCGCGACGGGCTGGCCGACCCCGAGCTGCGCACCGCCGCCGTCGCCTGCTTCACCACGGCGCTGGAGGCGCTGCCCCGGATCGGCGCCTCCCCCGCCGTCATCTCCGCCGTCGCCGACTTCACCGATCGCTACGTCCTGCGCGGCCGATGTCCGGCCGACGATCTGCTCGCCCCCCTGACCGGGAAGGAGGGACGGCCATGACCGCTCCCGAGCCCGATAGCGCCATCGATCCCGAGACGCTGCGCCGCCGCGCCGAGACCGCGCTGCGCACGGCGCGGGACCGCACCCACACCCTCACCACCTGCGTGGACGAGCACGACCTCACCGCCCAGCACTCCCCCCTGATGTCCCCGCTGGTCTGGGATCTCGCGCATATCGGCAATCAGGAGGAGCAGTGGCTGCTGCGCGCCGTCGGCGGACGCGAGGCGCTGCGCCCGGAGATCGACTCGGTCTACGACGCCTTCGAGCATCCCCGCGCGAAACGGCCCTCCCTGCCGCTGCTGGCGCCCGCCGAGGCCCGGGGCTACGTCCAGGAGGTGCGCGGCCGGGTGCTGGACATCCTTGAGCGGATCGAGCTGCGCGGCGCCCCGCTGGTCGACGCGGCCTTCGCCTTCGGCATGATCGCGCAGCATGAGCAGCAGCACGACGAGACGATGCTCATCACCCATCAACTGCGCCGCGGACCCGCCGCGCTCACCGCTCCGGCACCGCCGGACACCGCGGACCGGGCCGCGCTGCCCGACGAGGTGCTCGTTCCGGGCGGCCCGTTCACCATGGGCACCTCCACCGAGCCCTGGGCGCTGGACAACGAGCGCCCCGCCCACCGGCGGCTGGTCCCGCCCTTCCACATCGACACCACCCCCGTGGCCAACGGCGCGTACACGCGGTTCATCGAGGACGGCGGCTACGCGGAGCGGCGCTGGTGGACGCCGGAGGGCTGGGCCCATGTCCAGGAGCACGGGCTCACCGCCCCGCTGTTCTGGCGCCGCGAGGGCGGGCAGTGGCTGCGCCGTCGGTTCGGGGTGACCGAGCCGGTGCCGCCCGAGGAGCCCGTGGTCCATGTGAGCTGGTACGAGGCCGACGCCTACGCCCGCTGGGCCGGGCGGCGGCTGCCCACCGAGGCCGAGTGGGAGAAGGCCGCCCGGAACGATCCGGACAGCGGCCGGTCCCGGCGCTACCCCTGGGGCGATGAGGACCCGACCCCCGACCACGCCAACCTCGGCCAGCGCCATCTGCGGGCCGCGCCGGCCGGCAGCTATCCGCGGGGCGCCTCCGCGCTCGGCGTGCGGCAGCTGATCGGCGACGTATGGGAGTGGACGTCAAGCGACTTCCTGCCCTATCCGGGGTTCCGGGCCTTCCCGTACCCGGAGTACTCGCAGGTCTTCTTCGGGCCGGCGTACAAGGTGCTGCGCGGCGGCTCCTTCGCCGTGGACGCGGTGGTCTGCCGCGGCACGTTCCGTAACTGGGACCTGCCGATCCGCCGCCAGATCTTCTCGGGCTTCCGCACCGCCCGCGACGCGTCCCCGGAGGCCATATGAAGGGCGCGGCCGGCGGCGGGAGGTGGCGCTGATGTGCCGGCATCTGGCGTACCTCGGGCCCGCCGCACCCATCGGCGAGGTCGTCATCGCGCCCCCGAACGGCCTGTTCACCCAGTCCTGGGCGCCGCGGCGGCAGGCGCACGGCACCGTCAACGCCGACGGGTTCGGCGTCGGCTGGTACGCGCCCGGCGACCCGGTGCCCGCGCGCTACCGCCGCGCCGGGCCCATCTGGGGCGATCTGTCGTTCGCGGATCTCGCCCGCGTGGTGCGGACCGGTGCGCTGATGGCCGCCGTACGGGACGCGACCGAGGCGAGCGCCGACGGGGAGGCGGGGGCGTCCCCGTTCGCCTCCGGGGCCTGGCTGTTCAGCCACAACGGGGCGATCCGCGACTGGCCGCACTCGCTCGCGGACGTCGCCGCCTCACTGCCACCCGCCGATCTGCTCGGCCTGGAGGCCCGCTGTGACTCCGCGCTCGTGTGGGCGCTGGTGCTGCACCGGCTGCGGCAGGATCACGAACCGCCCGAGGCGCTGGCCGAGGCGGTCGACACCCTGGGCGCCGCGGCACCCGGCTCGCGGCTCAATCTGCTGCTCATGGACGGGGAGACCATCGCCGCCACCGCCTGGGGCGACACGCTGTGGTATCTGGCCGACCCGGGCCGCTGCGTGGTGGTCGCCTCCGAACCGTACGACGACGATCCGCGCTGGACGGAGGTCCCCGACCACACCCTGCTCACCGCCACCCGCACCGATGTACTCCTCACCGCACTCAAGGAGGCGTCCGCGTGAGCCCCTTCACCGTGACCCGCACCCTGGCCGCCGACACCACCTCGGCCGCCCTGCGCGCCGATGTGGCCGACGGGCTGACCCGCTCCCCCAAGCAGCTGCCGCCGAAGTGGTTCTACGACGCCCGGGGCAGTGAACTCTTCGAAGAGATCACCCGGCTGCCCGAGTACTACCCGACCCGCGCCGAGCGGGAGATCCTCGTCGCGCGCGCGGCGGAGATCGCCGACGCCACCGGGGCCCGCACCCTCGTCGAACTGGGCTCCGGCTCCTCGGAGAAGACCCGCCATCTGATCCGCGCCCTGCCGGCCCTGCACGCCTACGTCCCCGTCGACGTGAGCGAGAGCGCGCTGCAACTCGCCGGGCAGGCCCTGCTCGCCGAACATCCGAAGCTGACGGTGCACGCGCTGGTCGGCGACTTCATGAGCGGGCTCTCGCTGCCCGACGACACACCGGGGCCACGGCTGCTGGCGTTCCTCGGTGGGACGATCGGCAATCTGCTGCCGTCCGAGCGGGCGGACTTCCTGGCGTCGGTCGGCGGGCTGATGGCACCCGGCGACGCGCTGCTGCTCGGCACCGACCTGGTCAAGGACGAGGCCACACTCCTCGCCGCGTACGACGACGCGCAGGGGGTCACCGCGGCGTTCAACAAGAACGTGCTCGCGGTGCTCGACCGGGAGCTGGGCGCCGACTTCGACCCCGAGAACTTCGACCATGTGGCGGTGTGGAACGCCGAGCGGGAGTGGATCGAGATGCGGCTGAGGGCCCGTAAGGACCTCAGCGTGAAGATCCCGGCCATGGATCTGGTGGTCCACTTCACGGCCGGGGAGGAAGTCCGCACCGAGGTGTCCGCGAAGTTCCGGGAGGAGAAGGTGCGGGCCGAACTGGCCGCCGCGGGGCTGGAGTCGCGGCGGTGGTGGACCGACGGCGCGGGCCGCTTCGCGGTCTCGCTGGCGGTACGGACGTAAACAGTGATGTGACGCACATCACAGAGCGAGGGGAGGGCCGCAGCACAGCGCGCTGCGGCCCTCCCCCGCTGTGAACTCCCTCTTGTTCGTGGCGAAATCGGGCCCATATCTTTGGCGCGCCCGGCAGCTCGCCGCATTCGGCAGCAGGAGAAGGAGCCGTCCATGCCCTTACGGGGACGCCACCGCCGTTTCAAGCCCAACCGCATCTCCCGTGCCTCGCTGAGCGTCACGGCCGGCGGCGCGGGAATAGCCCTCCCGCTGGTCGGCGCGGCGGGCGCGAACGCGGCGTCCGGCGAGACCTGGGACAAGGTCGCCCAGTGCGAGTCCACCAACAACTGGGACATCAACACCGGGAACGGCTTCTACGGCGGGCTGCAGTTCACCCAGAGCACCTGGGAGGCATACGGGGGGACCGCCTATGCGCCCCGCGCCGATCTGGCCACCAGGGCCCAGCAGATCGCCATCGCGGAGAAGGTGCTGGCCGCACAGGGGCCCGGCGCGTGGCCGGTCTGTTCGGGCAAGGCCGGTCTGACGCGGGAGGCCGCCGCACCCCAGAGCGCGCCGAAGGCCCTCAAGGCGTCCGCCAAGAAGATCACGCCGGCCAAGGAGGCCAAGCCGGCCAAGCACGCCAAGCCTGCCAAGCAGAGCGAGCCGACGCCCACCCGTCTTCCGGGGCACGTGTCCACGAAATCCGGCCGCTATGTGGTCGTAAGCGGCGACTCGCTGTCCGGGATCGCGGACACCCATGACGTGAACGGCGGCTGGAAAGCGCTCTACGCGGCCAACCGCGCGACCATCGGCGGCGATCCCGATCTGATCCACCCCGGCCAGAAGCTCTCCATGAACGGCGGCAAGGCTGCCGCCAAGACCGCGCCCAAGGCCAAGGCCAAGCCCAAGGCGGAGCCCAAGGCCAAGGCCAAGGCCGAGCCCGAGAAGCACCACAAGGCCAAGGCGGAGCCCAAGCCGCGGCCGACGGCCGAAAAGCCGCACCGGAGCCGGCCCCGGACCGCCAAGTCCGCCGGGACGTCGGGCTTCAGCGCGCCCGTCAGCGGGGTGAGCCCGAGCACGCCCTACCGCGCGGCCGGTTCCAGCTGGTCGAGCGGCTATCACACGGGCGTCGACTTCCCCGTGGGGGTCGGCACCTCGGTCAAGGCCATCGGCGCGGGCCATGTGGTCTCGGCGGGGTGGGCCGACGCCTACGGCTACCAGGTGATCATCCGGCATCCGGACGGCAAGTACAGCCAGTACGCCCATCTCTCGCAGCTGTCCGTGCGTGCGGGGCAGAAGGTCAACGGCGGGCAGCAGATAGGCCGTTCCGGCTCCACCGGCAACGCCACCGGTCCGCATCTCCACTTCGAGATCCGCACGGGCCCCGGGTATGGCTCGGACATCAACCCCCTCGCCTATCTGCGGGCCCACGGCGTCAGCATCTGAGACGCGCGCGCTGTCGAGGCGGGCGTTGTCACAGGGAGGTGCCAGACTCCGCGCCATGCGGGCCCCGACCGCCCACGCCCCGCTCGACATCCGCCACGACGATCCACGGCTGCGCTACCGGGGCTCGGTGTCCCTGGAGCGCGGCCGCGGGTGGACCGCGCCGTGGCGGCTGCCGTACGAGGAGGCCACGCTGTATATCCCCGAGGGCGGGGTCCGCCGGCGCGCATACGGCGCGCCGTCGCGCTGCTGCGCGACCACGGTGACACCCATCTGCACCACATCCATGGCCCGGAGGTGTTCGGGCCCAGCTGTACGCGGCTGCTGCTGGAGCCCGTGGGTCTTGACCGGCTGCATCCTTCGGCGGCCGGCCACCCCGTCTTCGCCTCCCGCTTCCTCGCGGTGCCGCGCCGGGCGGGGATCAACGTGCCGTGAGGTCCCTCGGGCACCCCTGGCGGGCTCACGGGCCGTCAGCAGGCCCCGTACACCGGCTGTGGCCGCTCGGTGGCGGCGAGGAGCTTCGCTGCCGCCTCGCCCGCCTCCTCGGGGCTCCAGCGGGCGCCCTCGCCGGCGGTCGGCCCCGGGCGCCAGCCCTCCATGACCGTGATGCTCCCCGCCTCGGCCTGGAAGACCCGGCCGGTGACCCCGGCCCAGGCGGCGGAGCCGAGCCGGACGACGAGCGGCGACACATTCGCGGGGTCCATCGCGTCGAAGGCGCCGGGCTCGTCGGGCGCGGCCATGGCGGCGGCGAAGGCGGTCTCCGTCATCCGGGTGCGGGCGGCGGGGCGATGGCATTGGCCTGGACGCCGTAGCGGCGCCGTGGGGCCCACGCCGAGGTCGTTGACGACCCGCTGACGCTGCCGGTCATCACGATGGAGCTGCCGGCCTCCTGATGGCGCATCACCTCGTACGCGCCCAGGGCCACGGTCCGGGGCGCGATCAGGTTCAGCTGCACAACACGGGCGGCGCGGCCCGGCCCGGAGTCGGCGAGCAGCCCGTAGGGGCTGTCCGGCGTTGTTGACCAGCAGGTCGAGCCGTCCGTACGACCGGCACAGCCAGGCGAAGAAGCCCCCGGCCGCGTCCGGGTCCCGGACGTCGAGCGACCGGTGCCGGGCCGTGCGCCCGGCGGCTGCCACCGGCCGCTTCGGTTCGCCGCGCGCGGATCACGACCCCGGCCCCGGCGGTGAGCTGGGCCCGTGCAATGCCCGCGCCGACGCCTCGTGTGCCGCCGGTCACCACGGCGAGGCGCCCGGCGAGATCGATGGTGACGGCCACGAGACACCTCCCGCTGCGGGGCGAGCGCCGCTACCTTCACCTAACAAACGTTTGGTGAAGGTAGCGGATGTGCTCATGGGTGTCTCCACCTCCGCGCCCGAAGTGGGCGTCGCCGTCGTCACGAGCGGATCATGACCGAGGCCGACGCGGTCGTCACCCGGCTCCCGGCCCGGTAGCAGCTGCGGAAACGCCTGGTCAGCCCGTGGGTGATCGCCCTGCCCGGTCGTACAGTGGGGTGAAGGCGTGACGTTTCACCGCCACGCGGGAGACCGGCGGACCGGGCTCCCTCCCGCCAGACCATGACACGGGCAAGGGAGGCCGTCATGGCCGACCCGAAGGGCTTTCTCACCACCCCTCGCCGCCTTCCGCCCCGCCGCCCGGTGGACGAGCGGGTGCGGGACTGGAACGAGGTGTACGAACCGGGCGGTCTGCTGCCGATCATCAACGCCCAGGCGGGCCGCTGTATGGACTGCGGCGTCCCGTTCTGCCACGAGGGGTGCCCGCTGGGAAATCTCATCCCCGACTGGAACGACCTCGTCTCGCGCGACGACTGGCTGCGCGCGAGCGAGCGACTGCACGCGACCAACAACTTCCCCGAGTTCACCGGCCGGCTGTGCCCGGCGCCCTGCGAAAGCGCCTGTGTGCTGGCCATCAACCAGCCCGCGGTCACCATCAAGAACGTCGAGGTCGCCATCGCCGACCGGGCGTGGGAGAGCGGATATGTGTCCCCCAAGCCACCGGAGCGGCTGTCCGGCCGGACCGTCGCCGTCATCGGGTCGGGTCCCGCCGGGCTGGCCGCGGCCCAGCAGCTCACCCGCGCGGGACACACGGTGGCGGTGTACGAGCGGGACGACCGGGTGGGCGGGCTGCTGCGCTACGGCATACCCGAGTTCAAGATGGAGAAGCGCCATCTGGACCGGCGACTGCGGCAGATGCGAGCGGAGGGCACCAGGTTCCGCACGGGTGTGGGGGTGGGCACCGATGTGGACGCCGCCGAGCTCAGGGCACGCTACGACGCCGTGGTGATAGCGGTGGGCGCTCGGGCCTGGCGCGAACTGCCGGTGCCCGGCCGGGAGCTGGCCGGAATCCATCAGGCGATGGAGTACCTGCCGCTGGCCAACCGGGTGCAGGAGGGCGACTACGCCCGGCCGCCGATCACTGCCGAGGGCAAGCACGTCGTCATCGTGGGCGGCGGGGACACCGGTGCGGACTGCCTGGGCACCGTACTGCGCCAGGGCGCCGCCTCCGTGACCCAGCTGGACATCCATCCGCGGCCCGGGGACGAACGGTCCGAGGGCGAGCCCTGGCCCACCTACCCCAAGATCTACCAGATGTCCGCCGCCCATGAGGAGGCGCAGGAGCTGGCCACCTCGCCGGGGGCGGATGTGGACGCGCGGGTCTTCTCCGCCACCACCGTCCGCTTCGAGGGCGCAGCGCCGGACGGGGTACGGCCGCACGGCGGCGTACGCGCGCTACGGCTGATCGGGACCGGAGCCGACGGGCAGGCGGAGGCGGGGGGCGAGCGGGTGCTGCCGGCCGATCTGGTCCTGCTCGCCCTCGGCTTCCGTGGTCCGGAGCGGGACAGCGGACTGTTCGAGCAGCTCGGCCTGGAGCTGGACGCGCGCGGCAACATCGCGCGGGACGCCTCCTTCGCCACGGCCGCGGACGGGGTCTTCGTGGCGGGTGACGCGGGCCGCGGACAGTCGCTGATCGTCTGGGCGATCGCCGAGGGCCGCTCCGCCGCGGCGGCCGTCGACCGCTATCTGGCGGGCGCCACCGGGCTGCCGGCCCCGGTCGGACCGGCGGACCGGCCGATGACCGCCTGACCGCCGGGCGGTGTGACGGCCTGC